>JAYWFU010000001.1:0-106267 GCA_043778625.1 Bacteroidia bacterium
TATGTGCCAAGGATGAGATAAACCTAAGGCGATTGAAAATAATTCGTTACTATTCATAATTACAAAGATAGATTACCCACACCAAACGTCATAGACCCAATATTAATTTTCATTTTCACAATCTATATTTTTATCTTTCTCCCAATCCATATCCTCCCCCCCGCTGTGGCGAGCATTTTGCTCGTGTCCGCTACCGTTGTACCTAACCTTATTTTCTTGTTTACTATCATTAATCATTATCTTTAATTTTAACTTTTTGTAAATACCAGCAAGGCGTAACGCTTAATTTTAATCTACCGTAACAACTAAAAAAGCACGCAATTAATTGCGTGCTTTTTTAGTTGTGTTTAGTTAAGTATTATGCTTTCACTGCTGCACGTATAATATTAAGTGCTCCTCCAGCTTTAAACCATTCTATTTGTTGTGCGTTGTAGGTGTGGTTTACAGCTATGTTTTCGCTTGTACCATCAGCATGGTATATGGCTAGTGTTAGCGGTGTGTTTGGTGCAAATGTGGTTAAACCCAAAATATCAAAAGTATCATCTTCTTTAATTTTTTCGTAGTCGTTTTTGTCTGCAAACGTCAAGCCTAACATTCCTTGTTTTTTAAGGTTAGTTTCGTGTATGCGGGCAAACGATTTTACCAACACTGCACGTACACCTAAGTGGCGAGGCTCCATAGCAGCATGCTCACGGCTACTGCCTTCGCCGTAGTTTTCGTCGCCCACTACAATACTGCCAACGTTAGCTGCCTTGTAAGCACGTTGTACCTTAGGTACGCCATCGTAAGTACCTGTAAGTTTGTTTTTAACGCTATCTGCCTTGTCGTTAAATGCGTTTATAGCACCTATCAACATATTGTTAGATATATTATCCAAATGTCCACGATACTTTAACCACGGCCCAGCCATTGATATATGGTCGGTAGTGCATTTACCTTTTGCTTTAATTAATAAGTTTAATCCTTTTAAATCCACACCTTCCCATGCTGCAAAAGGGTCAAGTAATTGTAAGCGGTCGCTTGTTGGTGCTACTGCAATAGTAACACTGCTACCATCAGCAGCAGGGGCTTGGTAGCCCGCATCTTCCACGGCAAAACCTTTGCTAGGTAGTTCGTCGCCGCTTGGTGCTTGTAGTTTTACTTGCTCACCTTTATCGTTAGTTAAGGTATCGGTTAATGGGTTAAATGATAAATCGCCAGCAATGGCTAATGCCGTTACAATTTCGGGCGAAGCCACAAATGCGTAAGTGTTGGGGTTACCGTCGGCACGCTTAGCAAAGTTGCGGTTAAACGAATGTATGATGGTGTTTTTTTCTTGTTTCTCAGCACCAACTCTATCCCACATACCAATACAAGGGCCACAGGCATTAGTAAATACTTGCGCACCAATTTGGTTAAACACATCTAAAAAACCATCGCGAGCAATGGTATAACGTATTTGCTCCGAACCTGGGTTAATCATGTACTCGCCTTTGGCAGTTAAGCCTAGCGTAGATACTTGCTTAGCAATACTTACCGCACGAGCAATGTCCTCGTACGACGAGTTAGTACACGAACCTATTAAGCCAGCTTCAATTTTCATTGGCCAGCCGTTAGCCAACGCCACTTCTTTTAATTTAGAAATTGGGGTAGCTAAATCAGGTGTAAATGGCCCATTAACGTGGGGTTCTAATTCCGAAAGATTAATTTCAATTACTTGGTCAAAATACAATTCGGGGTTAGCGTACACTTCAGCATCGGCTGTTAAGTATGCGCTTATTGCGTTGGCAGCATCAGCTACATCGGCACGGTCTGTGGCACGTAAGTAACGCTCCATACTTGCATCATAACCAAATGTTGATGTAGTTGCGCCAATTTCAGCACCCATGTTGCATATTGTACCTTTGCCTGTGCAGCTCATACTTGTAGCGCCTTCGCCAAAATATTCTACAATAGCGCCCGTACCACCTTTAACGGTAAGTATGCCTGCTACTTTTAGTATCACGTCTTTGGGGGCTGTCCAACCGCTAAGTTTACCTGTAAGTTTTACACCAATTAATTTTGGGAATTTTAGTTCCCACGGTAAGCCTGCCATTACATCACACGCATCAGCACCACCTACGCCTATGGCTACCATGCCTAGTCCGCCAGCATTTACGGTGTGCGAGTCAGTCCCTATCATCATTCCACCTGGGAATGCGTAATTTTCTAACACTACTTGATGTATGATACCTGCACCTGGTTTCCAAAAACCAATACCGTATTTATTAGATACCGATGATAGGAAATTATATACCTCTTCGTTTTCAACATTAGCTTTGGTAAGGTCAGTGTTTGCACCTACTTTAGCAGTAATTAAGTGGTCGCAGTGTACTGTTGAAGGTACTGCTACTTTAGGCCTACCCGCTTGCATAAACTGCAATAACGCCATTTGCGCCGTAGCATCTTGCATGGCTACACGGTCGGGGTTAAAATCAACATAATCAGTGCCACGGCTGTAAGCCTGTGTGGCTGTGCCTTCGGTAAGGTGGGTATATAATATTTTTTCGGTTAACGTAAGTGGTTTGTTCACTACTTTGCGTGCTGCATCAATTTTAGCCCCCATTGTTGCGTAGTAGGCTTTAATCATTTCTAAGTCAAATGTCATTGTTGGTTTGTTTTATGGTTTAATAATGCGAAAATAGTTAATTTTTTTCAAAAAAAGAGTGTGCTAATCAAGCAATTTTAACACACTATTTTTATAGAATAGGTGTAATTTAAACGATACGCATAGCCACAATAAAACATGAACCCTGCATTTTATTATATTGTGATAATTTTTGTGTTATAGTAGCTGCAAAGTAATAATATACATTAAATTCGCAACTTTTAGTAACAACACTTAACAACACAATTTATAACAACACATCATGGGATTAAAATGCGGAATTGTAGGCTTACCTAACGTGGGCAAATCAACATTGTTTAACTGTATATCGAGTTCAAAAGCGCAAGCGGCCAATTTTCCGTTTTGCACCATTGAACCTAACGTAGGTGTAACCAATGTGCCAGACGCACGCCTAGCCGAATTAGAAAAATTAGTAACCCCTGAGCGTGTAGTACCCGCTACAGTTGAAATTGTAGATATTGCAGGCCTTGTAAAAGGTGCAAGCAAAGGCGAAGGATTAGGCAACCAGTTCCTGGCTAACATACGTGAGACCGATGCTATATTACATGTATTACGTTGTTTTGACGATGATAATATTATACACGTTGATGGTAACATTAATCCAATACGCGACAAGGAAGTAATTGATTACGAACTACTATTAAAAGATTTGGACTCAGTAGAAAAACGCATACCTCGTGTAGAAAAACTAGCCAAGGCAGGTACTGATAAAGAAGCTAAAAAAGAATACGAGGGGTTAGTAAAACTTAAAGCGCACTTTGAGCAAGGGCTTGCGGCTCGCTCGTGCGTGCTTACTGCTGATGAGGCTGAGGCGGTAGCCACATTGCAACTACTTACTATGAAGCCTGTGTTGTACGTATGCAACGTAAACGAAACTGATGTTAAAACAGGTAATGCGTACACCACCCTAGTGGGCGAAATGGCGGCTAAAGAGGGCGCACAACACGTGCTAATAACAGCAGCCATGGAAAGTGAAATTGCAGCACTTGAAAGCTACGAAGATCGCGTGGCGTTTTTGGCTGAAATTGGATTAGACGAGCCGGGAGTAAACAAACTGGTAAGCACCGCTTATGGTTTGCTTAACCTACAAACTTACTTTACCGCAGGAGTTAAAGAGGTGCGTGCCTGGACTATAAACAAAGGCGACACTGCACCACGTGCAGCAGCGGCTATCCATACTGATTTTGAACGCGGATTTATTAAAGCAGAAGTTATTGGCTACGACGATTATTTAAAATACGGTACTGAACAAGCCTGCAAAGAAGCAGGACGCATGCGTATGGAGGGCAAAGAATACATAGTGGCCGATGGTGATGTGATACATTTTAAATTTAATGTGTAATAGTAAATAAGATAATGAGGTTAGAAGCGTGAGTAATATTGAACATAAACAAAATATTTAGTTTAGTTAAGGGGGATGGAAATGATAAGCCTATAACAGTCAGTTATTCCAAAATTACTTAAGATTATACGAAATTAAAAAATGAAAAGCGTATTAATTATTTTTCTACTTGTATTTACATTCAAAACAAACGCTCAAAGTTGTAAATTTATTAATCATACATTTTTACAAGCATGTATCAATAATGAAAAATTTGATTTGTATTTTAGACTGAAAGAAACTGATTTACTAATATTAATGGATTCAAATAACTACTTTTCAAATTACAATCATTTAACTCTTAGTAATAGACAGATTGTATTAAAAAAAGAAATTAGTTATCATGTCGAAAAAAAAAACGAGGCTAAAAAAGAAGAAATTGTAATTTATAAAGTTGATTGTATTAAAAACACATACTATATTTATTTCTGGCAACCGCTTACAAACTCTACATTGATATTTTTGGTAAAACCTAAATACAAGCATATTCAAGTAAAAATAATTGGAGAAGGCGTTTTTTAAACATTAATAACTCCAGTGTACTAATTGTTTTGTGAGGACACAAAACATGGTTGCTGGTTGGGATTGACTTCGTAGCTCAGTAGGTAACTAACAATAGTACTGTAAGTTGGTAGTAGGATATTTGTAATTGGGATTACTCCTCGTATTTATATCCAATACCTTTTAAGGTTTTAACAATTGTGTTGCCAAAACGTTCACGTAACTTGCGTATGTGCACATCAATAGTGCGGTCGCCTACTATTACATCGTCGCCCCACACAGCGGTTAATATTTCTTCTCTACCAAATACTTTATTGGGTACTGATACCAGTAATGCTAATAGCTCAAATTCTTTGCGAGGTAGTTCATGCGTATTATTATTGTAAGTTACAGTATGTTGCACTCTATCAATACTAACTTTAGCGGTAGTAGCCAACTCGGCAATGGTATCCTCAATCCTATTAGTGCGGCGTAGCAAAGCTTGTATGCGGCTTAGTAGCACGTGTGGTTTTATGGGTTTTATTACGTAATCATCAGCCCCTGCTTCCAAACCCGCTATTTGCGAATAATCTTCGGCACGTGCCGTTATTAGCATTATGGGTATGTGTTGTGCTAAGGCATTAGCTCGTATGGCGGCGCAAGTTTCAAGCCCACTCATTATGGGCATCATCACATCTAGTAATATTAGGCTGGGCAAGTGTTGTAGTACTTGGGCTAGCGCGTCTTTGCCATTGTGCGCCACTATTACTTCGTAGCCCTCCTTGCGCAAACTGTAGGATAATAACTCGGTTATATCCTCTTCGTCGTCGGCTATCACTATTTTAATTTTAGTAGTCATGCGCTAAGTTTTAGTTAATGCTAAGTGTTGTTTATGTTCTTCGTATAGTAAATGTACAATACCATCTACTACTCCAATTTTGGGCACCACTATTTTTTTAATGTGTGCGTAGTGCATCACGTTTATAAATATTTCGCTAGCAGGTATAATTACGTCTGCCCTGTCTTCATTAAGCCCCAGCAGTCGTACACGTTCCTCGTAGGTATATGATTTTAAAAAATTATAGTTGCTAATAATATCATCAATGTGTATGGGTTTACCTTCTTTTTTAGCAATCATACCTGCTATTTTATTAATGTTTCCGCCCGAACCTATTGCCTGCAAGCCATCTTCGCCAGGGTGTACGTATTGTTTAATCCAGCGTTTCATTTCTTCGTACATGGGCGTTAAACCATTGTTTTGGAGCAACCGTATTGTACCCACATTAAACGAATGTGAGGCTATTATTATTTTGTTTTCGATAAATGTAAGTTCGGTACTTCCGCCACCTACATCTATGTACAAATAATTTTTATCCGCATCTAAATGCTCTTCAATATGGTTGGCACTTATTATATCCGCTTCTTTATCGCCTGATACTACTTCTATTTGAATATCTGTTAACTCTTTAATTTGAGCAACTAACTGACTACCGTTTTTAGCATCACGCATGGCACTGGTAGCGCAGGCTCGGTAACTAATTACATCTTCGTGCACATCAATTAAATTTTTAAACGCAAACATTGTTTTAAGCAATAGTTTTGAGTTTTTGCTTGATATTTCGCCCTCGTTAAACACATCGGCACCTAAGCGTAAAGGTACACGTATGAGCGATACTTTTTTATAGGTAACGGTTTCATTTACTTCAAACACGTTGCAAAACAATAACCGGATTGCGTTGGAACCTATGTCTATGGCGGCAAATTTCATGGGCGTTTTTTTCGTGAATAGTTAGTTACTTAACTGCTGTTGCAAGTGTTGGTATATAGCCAACTGCGACCGTACTTTTTTACGTTTGTTTTTTACTAACGTATTACTTTGTTTTTGATTTATAATACGCGCCTTTACATTATCAGCCCAATGTAGGTTTAAGTGGGTTTTAATTTCGGTTTGAATACTTGGATCGAGTATTGGGCAAGCTACTTCCGTGCGTTCGTCAAGGTTGCGGCTCATAACATCGGCTGACGAAATGTACATCAATTCCTTGCCTTGGTTGGCAAAGCAATACACTCGCGAGTGTTCCAAGTATTGATCAATAATACTTACTACTGTAATGTTTTCGCTTTGGTTTTTAATACCAGGTACTAAGCAACAAATGCCTCGTACAATTAATTTTACGGTAACGCCAGCATTACTAGCATCGTATAGTTTATTAATTATACGTTCGTCTTCCAAATTATTTATTTTAAAAAATAAGCCTGCTGTTTTTTTATTTTTAGCAGCGGTAATTTCGTTATCAATAAGTTGTTCAATACGGTTACGCATAAAAAACGGAGCTACTAATAAATTTTTGTAAGTACCTGTTTGATAATTTATTTGAAAAAAATTAAACACCTTATTAACCTCTGTAGTTATTAGTGTATTGGCGGTAAGCAAGCTATAATCAGTGTACACTCGGGCAGTGTTTTCGTTAAAATTACCTGTGCCAATACTGGCAATTTGTATTGTTGAGTTTAGTACTCGTTTGGTTATTAAAAACAGCTTAGAATGTACTTTTAACCCAGGTATTCCAAAGCGGACTATTGCGCCTTCTTCTTGTAATTTGTTGGCCCAATAAATATTATTTTCTTCATCAAAACGTGCTTGTAACTCTAGCACTACATACACACGTTTTCCGTTTTTAATGGCGTTAAGTAAGGTATAAGCAATGGATGAGTTTTCGGCTATACGGTACAAGGTTATTTTAATACTTTCTACTAGTGGGTCAATGGCTGCTTCTCTTAGTATATCGGTTACGTAGCTGTAATTGTGGTACGGAAACGTAAGTAGCACATCTTTATTTTCAATAACATTTAATAGGCTTGTTTGTCCTACAAAATCAGGGTGCGATAGTACTTTTAGTTCAGTATTATGTAGTGTTGAAGCTCCCACTTGCGGAAACTTCATAAAGTTACGAAAGTTGTGATAACGCCCACCAGGTATTACATTATTTTCGTCTTTCATGCGTAGTTTTTTCACTAAATAATTTAGTAAATCTGCTGGTATGTTTTCATCGTAATTTAAGCGTACAGGCTTGCCTTTTTTACGGCGTTTAAGCCCCGATGTAAGTTTTTCGGTATACGATTTACTTAAGTCATTATCTAACTCCAACTCTGCATCTCGTGTTACTTTTACGGCATAAGCCTCAATGTTTTCGTAATCAAAAATGGCAAAAATATCTTTTAAACAAAAACGGATAACATCATCTAATAGTATTATATATTCGCGCTTAGCAATGTTAGGTAGTTTTAAAAAACGTGAAAAAAGTTCGGTGGGTAATTCAATAATAGAGTATTGTTGCTCAGGCAATTGAGCGTTGTTAGCACCATGTAATTTTATGGCTAGGTAAATAACTCTATCTTTTAAATACGGAAAGTTTGGGGCAGAGTTTAGCATAATGGGTACTGACGACATACGCATATTACTAAAAAAATAATTGCGTACATACAGTTGTTGCTCTACTGTTAAGTTATGTTCGTTAACAATAAATATGTTTGCCTGCCCAAGTTCTTTTTCAACGGTGTTATACGTTTGCTCAAACAAATCTTGCAGCTCAATAACTCTATTGGTTATTTGCTCAATAAGTTCGTGGGCGTGCTTATGGTTTTTGTTAGATAGTAAAGGATTATCTTCCTCACGCTTAATAGAGGCTACACGCACTCTAAAAAATTCATCTAAATTATTAGAAAAAATACCCAAAAACTTTAGTCGCTCCACAAGTGGTACTGTGGCATCGTTAGCCTCTTGCAATACTCTGTGGTTAAACGACAGCCAGCTAATATCTCGTGGTATAAGTGTAGTACTCATAAATTTGTGTTAAAAATAATTAATGTAAATATGGTAACAAATATAACGTACAATGTTACCCCACCATTAAATTTAGTTAGTTTTTTTAGTACCTCGCTTATGGTTTTGTTGCCTGTAAATTAAGCGTGAAATACCATAGCCCGTAAGCGCACCAAAAGCCACGTCGCTTAGCCAATGTTTGTTATCATAATTGCGTGATAGCGCAACACCTGTGGCCATGGTGTAACTAAGCACTGCTATCCATGGTTTGTGTTTATATTCTTGCGCTATTATTGTTGCTATTGCAAATGCAGTGGTGGTATGCCCTGAGTAAAACGAATGATTTTTAGTACTACCAAATACGTGAAATAAAAACGGATTATAGCTAGGTAATGTAGTATAAGGTCGCTCTCGTTGGGTTATGTACTTGGGTAGTTGCGCCACTAAACCACTTATTGCAAATGCTTTAATACCCAACATAGCTACTCTATTGGTGTGTATATTATTAGCAAGCGCACCATGTGTGTAAAACCCCACCAACAATGGTATCGAATATAACGCACTACCAAAGGGTTCAAACACATATTTGCTGGCTAATGTTATATTTTTGTGTTGATTGTTTTGCATTATCGCCGCCCATTTCTTATCTGCCACAAATGCACTACTAGCAAGTAACACACCGCCAGTGGCTACGAGCGCATCTTTTTTATTCATATATTTTGGAAACAATGCCACGTCTCTAACATCTAACACTATGGATTTAAAATAGGCTTTGTTAAAATTGATATAATTACTATCGCGCTGCGCATTAGCAAGTGTTATATTACAACATAAAGTAATACAAAAAAGTATTAGGCGTGCCATATTTTCCAAGCCTCTTCAGCCTGATGGTGCAACATACTCAAGCCATTAAGCGTTAGTGCACCTTGTGCTTTAGCGCGTTGTAATAATTGAGTAGCCTCAGGGTTATATATTAAATCCATTATTAAATGCTGAGGTGTAATGTATTGCGTAGGAATGTTGGGCATGTCGTCCACCAAGGGATACATGCCTACGGGTGTAGTATTTATTATAAATTTGAATTGCTGCATTACATAATTATTTACCTCGTTGTAAAATAATGTATTAGCAGTTTTTTTTTCGTTAGATGAAGTAACATAGTAATAATCAATACCTAGTTTTTGTAACACATGCACCACTGCCTTGCTTGCACCGCCAGTGCCAAGTACTAATGCACGTTGGTGGTTACTATCCAAAAATGGTTTTATACTGTTACCAAAGCCTATATAATCAGTGTTGTGGCCAATGCGTTTACCGTTTTTTAATTGTACACAATTAACTGCGCCTATTACTTGGGCAGCATCGCTTAGTTCATCTAAATAATGTATAATGCTTTGCTTGTAAGGCATAGTTACGTTTACCCCTAATAACGACTGGTTATTGAGAACTTCTGCCACATCGTTAATAGTTAACAAATCGTACTTATTGTAGGTGTAATTAGGTAATGCTAAAGCAGTAATTCTTTTATTAAAATAATCTTGCGAAAACGAATGCGCTAAATTTTTACCAATTAAACCAAGGGTTACAGCATTAGGCATTAGTATTATTTTTTTTTGATTTGAAGTATTGAAACACTATTGGCAACAACGAAATGCCAATAATAGCAAATACTACTAACTCAAAATTATGTTTTACTACTTCAAAATTACCAAAAAAATATCCCAAACTAGTAAGCCCCGTTACCCACAGTATGGCACCGCCAATGCTGTAGGTTAAAAAGGTGGTGTATTTCATTTCGCCTACGCCAGCTACAAATGGTGCTATGGTACGTACTATGGGTATAAAGCGTGCCATTACTACGGTGCGGGCGCCATAGGTTTCAAAATAGGTTTCGGCACGGGCTATGTACTCGGGTTTTACAAAACGGCTTAGCCATTTTATTTGCAATACCTTATCGCCCAAAAATTTCCCTACAAAATAATTAGTATTATCGCCCAATATAGCTGCAATAATTAAGAGTGGTATTAGCACAAATATATTTAACGTGTGGGTTGATGCAATAAGCGCACCTGCAGCAAATAGTAACGAATCGCCAGGTAAAAGTGGCATTATTACTAAACCAGTTTCAACAAATATTATTAGGCACAGTATTAAGTAACTGAGTTGTTGGTAGTTGGTAAATATGTCGGCAAGATGTTTATCAATATGCAGTACAAAATCAATAAGGGTGGTTAGTAGTTCAAGCATTTTTAACGAGTTGTTAGTATGTATTATTTAACGTTATCCATTTGCAACGGCAAGCCATAATCGTTGCTACGCACGGTTTGCATAATTAGTTGCAGCTCGTTAATGCTCTTGCTCGTTACACGCACAGTTTCGTCCATTACTTGTGCTGTGGCTTTAGTTTTAAGAGCTTTAATATCCGCAAGTATTTTGCGGCTCGCATCTTTATCCACCCCTTGTTTTATTTTGATGTCTTGCTTCACCATCATACCGCTAGCGTAGTGGGCTTTGGTTAAATCAAGGCAAGTAGGGTTTACGTTTTGCTTAATCATTCGGCTACGAATAATATCAATGAGCGAGTTAAGGCGCATTTCGTTTTCAGTAGTAATGTTAAGCGTTAAGTCTTTTTTGTTAAAGTTTAATTCTGTTTTAGTGTCTTTAAAATCAAAGCGCGACACATATTCTTTACGCACAATATTCATAATGTTTTCCATTACTTGGGCATCTACTTTACTTACAATATCAAAACTAGGCATTGGCTTATTTGTTATAGGTTTTTAATGGTGTAAATCTATCATTAATTTTATGCATAGCGCTATTGGATTGAGGTTACTTTAAGGTAATGTTTATTCTTTCAAACTACAGTTTTTGTAAAATCTGAAGTTATTCAATTGTCTAACAATACCAGTGTTGTTCGGTAGGAGTAGCTGTTTTTTTTAGTGTTTAAACTTTTTCTTATCATTTATTAGTTTTTTAATTTAAGTGCTCTAACTAAATTAAACAGTAGCCGAAGGAAGAGATTTGGATTTGAAACTCCTGATGAAATTTTTGAGCTAAAACTTGATAATGCACCATTTATTATTACTTACCATGTACTGCATATAAAGTTTTGTACAGTAGTTTGCACATTCTTAGTAAAACCATACCAGTAAATGAACTATATTTACCACGTATAATATTTTAAAAAAAACAAACGCATTTTGACATTTAACGATTTTAATTTTGAAGAATCATTGCTAGAGGGGCTACAAGCCATGAACTACAAGCAACCTACACCCATACAACAGCAAGCCATACCACTAATACAACAAGGTAAAGATTTAATAGCTTGCGCACAAACGGGCACAGGTAAAACAGCAGCGTTTGTACTACCTATTTTAAATAAAATTGTAAAAAATAACGCTGCAACAAGTAGTGTAAACACACTAATAATAGCTCCTACGCGCGAGTTAGCAATGCAAATTGACCAGCAAATAGAGGGTATGTCGTACTTTTGTGGCGTAAGTTCAATAGCCATTTATGGTGGTAACGATGGCATGGCTTGGGAGCGCCAAGCTAAGGCGCTAAAAGAAGGGGCCGACATAATTATTGCTACTCCAGGTAGATTAATTGCACTGTTACAATCAGGCGATTTAAAGTTTCCAACACTACAGCATTTTATATTAGATGAAGCCGATAGAATGCTAGACATGGGTTTTGCCGAAGACCTAGCCACCATCGTAAAACACATACCGGCACAGCGCCAAACCATATTGTTTTCGGCCACTATGCCGCCTAAAATACGTACTCTTGCGGCACAGTTATTAACTAACCATGAGCAAATAAACATAGCAGTATCCAAGCCTGCGGCAGGTATTGTGCAACAGGCCTATGTGGTATATGATAATCAAAAAGAAAAACTACTACAAGATATTTTAAAAAACGAGGACTACGCTTCGGTAATTGTGTTTTGTGGTACTAAAGAAAAAGTACATGAGCTATACAAAACATTTAATGCATTAAAATATTCGGTAAAAGGATTTTCATCTAACTTAGAGCAAGCTGAGCGTGAAGAAATTATGCGTGATTTTAAAGGTAAGCGCTTACGCATACTCATTGGTACCGATATACTTTCGCGCGGCATTGATGTAGACGGAATAAGTCTTGTGGTAAACTTTGATGTACCGCCCGATCCCGAAGATTACATACACCGTATTGGGCGTACCGCTCGTGCCGAAAAAGCAGGCGTAGCTATTACGTTTGTAAACCAACGTGACCAGGTACGTTTTGGTCAAATTGAAGCTCTAATGGGTATTGATGTAACTAAAGTTGAAATACCCGAGGCATTTGGTAAAGGACCTGTGTATAACCCTGAAGCTCCCCTAAAAACATTTAGTAAACCGAGTAATTTTAAACGCAAAAATAATTTTACAAAAAAGTAAATTGATTTTTTCTTTCGCTACGGTTCGTAGGGATAAGAACCTTGGCCACCTATAACCTTGACCAGCAATACGCCTTACTAGCTAAGGCTAGGTTTTTTGTTATATTTACCGTCTAAAGTATTTTAGTAATATCACGCATGCAACGCAACTTTATAGTAAATCTTTTTTTCTTACTGTTACTTAATTTTTTAATAAAGCCGTTTTGGATTTTAGGAGTTGACCGTGGGTTTCAAAATGCAGTAGGAGCAAGTGATTATGGTATTTATTTTGCGTTATTTAATTTTACTTTTTTATTTTATTTTTTTTTAGATTTTGGAATTACGAATTTCAACAATAAAAAAATAGCACAAGACAACTCGCTCGTAGCCGATTACCTACCCAAGTTATTAAGTTTAAAATTTGTATTAGGTTTTTTTTATTTTTTATTAACTATTGGCGTAGCATACCTACTTAACTATGATTTTAATCAACTTCAGTTTTTGGCTATACTTACATTTAATCAATTTTTAAGTTCCTTAATTGTGTATTTGCGTAGTAATGTTTCGGGCTTACATTATTTTAAAACAGACAGTTTCTTGTCAGTACTCGATAGGTCGTTAATGATAGGTATGTGCGCTACATTACTTATGGTGCCTACCTTACGTGGTTATGTAAATATTTTAACGTTTGCTTACACACAAACAATTTCTCTTACTATAACTACCGTAGTGGCTTATGCCATAGTGGTTAAGCACACGCACGGCATAAGTATTAAGTGGGATACTAAGTTTGTGTTGCAAATACTCAAAAAAAGTTTTCCGTATGCCATACTTATTATGCTCATGGCGTTTTATAATCGTATAGATTCCGTGCTTATTGAGCGTTTATTAACCAACGGAAAAGAGCAAGCCGGCATATATGCACAAGCTTTTCGTTTGTTAGACTCTGTGAATATGATTGCCTATTTATTCTCAGTATTATTACTCCCTATGTTTGCCAAGCAAATAACCGAAACTAAGGTAGTAATGGATTTAGCTCAGTTTGCCTTTAAAATAACATTTGCACTAGCAATGGGGGTGGGGCTGGTAGCAACGTTTCATGCTACAGCAATTATGCAATTGCTGTACATAAATCATGTAGACGAATCGGCACAGGTGCTACGTGTAATTATGTGGTGTTTTTTGGGTACATCAACTACTTATATTTTTGGTACTTTGCTTACGGCTAACGGTAGCCTCAAATACCTTAATTTTGTGGCGTTGGGCGGTATGATGCTAAACTTAGTGCTAAACTATATACTTATTCCAAAATATGCCGCCGCAGGTAGTGCTGTGGCAAGCGCTACTACGCAGTTTGTTACTGCGTTTATACAAATGATACTTGCCTACAAAATATTTAATATTAAAATAGGCAAGGAGTTGTGGTTGCCCAGTTTGCTTTATGCAGGCATAAGCATAGTTCTATTTGTGGCGTTAAGTTACACTAATTTATTTTGGATAATTCAAATTGCAATTGCTACCGTAAGTATGGTTATTTTATTATTTATTTGTAAAATGTTTAATCTAACCCAAATTATAGAAGTTGGCAAAACATTTGTAAAATCTAAACCTTAATTTTTTCCATGGCTCAAAATAATTCATCTTTTAATTTTTCGTTTAAAGTATTGCTTACGCTACTGTTAAAACACCGAGTAATGTACGTTAAGTTAATGGTAGCAACCCTTGTATTAGCCACCATTACGAGCTTGCTAATAACCCCCAAATATAGGGCGGAGACTATTGTTTTTCCTACATCAACCAACTCTATATCAAAATCGTTGTTGAGCGATGTTACTGATCGTAAGCAAGATTTAATGCAGTTTGGCGAAGACGAAGATGTGGATCAATTACTACAAGTATTGGAGAGCGAAGAGCTAAAAGAACGATTGGTTAAAAACTTTAACTTGTTTGCCCATTACGATATAGACACTACTTCAACCACTAAAAACACGGAGTTAGCGGCGCAGCTAAAGCAAAATATACAGTTTAAGCGCACTGAATTTACCTCGGTTAAAATAATAGTAATTGATAAAGACCCCATGTTAGCCGCTAATATGGCTAATGCTATTACGTTTTTGTACGATACTATAAAACACACTATTCAAAACCAACGTGCAGAGCAAGCCTATGTTATAATGCTTAATCAGTTTAACGAAGGCAACAGAGAAATTAAATTAGAGGAAGATTCATTACGTAAGTTGCGCCAAATGGGCATTAATGATTATGAGTCGCAATCGGAACGCTTAAACGAAGCCTATGGCAAGGCTATACTCGAAGGTAGAGACGGTGCAGCAATAAAACTGAACGAAAAAATAAATACGCTATCTACTTACGGTGGTTATTATGTAACGCTACGCGACGATATTTATTTTAAACGTAAAGAATTAGCGCGTGTAAAAACTAAGCTAGACGAAGCCCACATGGATTTAATACAAAACGTACCGGCTAAGTTTGTAGTAAGTAAGGCTCACGTGCCCGAACAAAAATATACGCCCGTAAGATGGCTAATTGTACTAATTTGTAGTGTTGCCACTACCTTGTTATTTGCATTTATGGTATGCGTGTACGAACTGCGCCAAGAGTTAAAGGACTACTTTGGCATAACTGCCATTAAATATTAAAAAAAAAACGAAAAATGATAACGATGAACTGGCTTTTAATGAAAGAATATGTACTAAAACATATTCGTATAATAACACTACTTACAGCAGTGGCTATGGTGCTTGGCGTGGTGGTTTCGCACCCTGCTGTTATAAAACCTAAGTACAAATCGCGCATAGTATTTTACCCCTCTAATATTTCGCCGTATAGTAAGGAGTCAGAAACCGAACAAGCGTTACAGTTTATGGATGCAAGTTATATACGCGATAATGTTATTAAACAATTTGACTTATATACCCATTACGATATTGCACCCAATCAACCAAAATCATTGTTTTATATGCACGGTGTGTATGGCGAAAATGTGCGTGTAAGCAAAACTAATTACGAAGCCATTGAAGTAATTGTTGTAGATGAAGATGCACAAATGGCTTATAATATGGTAAACGCTATTGTTGATTTATACAATAAAAAAGTAAAACAATTACACGAACAAAAATCAAACGAAGTAGCCGCCTTATACCTAGTGCAAATGCAACAGCAACAACGTTATATTGATTCGTTAGCTGCGCTTGAGCAGCCGCTACGCGAGCAGTACGGAGTACTTAGTTACGACATACAAGTAGAACAAGCCACTAAGGGGGCGTACCAAGGCACGCGCTCTGCCGACGCTCAAAAGCTGTTAGCTAATTTAGCTAAGTACGGTAATGCGTCTCAAAATATTGGTGCACAACTCGAACTATTACGTATTGATTATGCCAAGAGTGTAGAGTTTTATTTTAATGCGCTAAAGGAGCGCAACAATAAATTTACCTTTACCAATGTTGTTGTTGATGCTTTTGTGGCCGACAAAAAACATTATCCTGTACGTTGGTTAATTGTAGTTAGTTTAGCGCTGTCTACATTGGTATTAAGTTGCATTGGTGCTATTGTTATTGAGGCACGCCAACAACGTTAATAGGGTGCAAGCATTGCTACATAAATTTAAACAAGCCATAACGCCATCGTTAGCTATGGTTGCGTTTATAGTGGCATTTATGGTGTTAAATAGTTATTTTATTGTTAATCAAAACAGCTATATCATTAGTATTATTCCACTAGTGCTTATTGGTATTGGTGTGTTTGTATTTAAGTTTGAATGGATAGTTTACCTAATTGCATTTAGTGTTCCGTTATCGGTTAATTTAGCTGATAGTGAGTATAAACTTGGGCTAAGCCTACCTTCTGAGCCACTAATGATACTGGTTACAGGTTTGTTTTTGCTCAACACATTTGTTACACGTACTTATCCGTTAGCGGTACTACAACACCCTATTGTAAGAGCTATATTGTTATCTATGTTGTGGGTATTTATTACAAGTATAACCAGTACGTTACCTGTTGTTTCTTTTAAGTTTTTAATAGCCAAAACATGGTTTTTAACCACTGCATTATTTGTACCTATGTTGTTGTATCAATCAGTTATTACCGCCAAATTATTAATTCGTATTTTATTACTCGGCATGTTGTGCGTGGCCGTGTACACCATTATTATGCACGCTCAGCATAATTTTGATGAAAAAACGGCACACTGGATTATGTCGCCTTTTTATAGCGATCACACCTCTTACGGCGCAATACTAGCAATGCTATTGCCTACAAGCATTTACTTTGCGTTGTCGTCAAAATCTACGGGTTTTTCGCGCTTGTTTTTTACGTTAGTTACCTTGGTGCTTACTGCTGCCACTTTGCTGTCGTACACTCGTGCGGCTTGGGTAAGTTTGGTGGCAGTGTTTGGGTTGTTTATATTATTTAAGTTAAAAGTACAGTTGCGCCATTTACTAATAGTGGGTGGTTCGTTATTATTTTTAGTGCTTATTAACCTAAATACAATAGTAGATAAACTCGAAAAAAACAATCAAGATTCCTCCAGTAATTTAACAGAGCATGTGGAGTCTATCTCCAATATTTCAACCGATGCCTCTAACCTCGAACGCTTAAATCGTTGGAGTTGTGCCTTGAGTATGTTTGACGAGAAACCATTATTGGGTTGGGGTCCTAATACTTATCAGTTTCAATATGCTCCGTTTCAACAAGCCAAGTACAAAACTATTATTAGCACCAATAGTGGCGATAGAGGCAATGCACACAGCGAGTACTTAGCACCATTGTGCGAGCAAGGGATACTCGGGTTAGTGTTTTGGATAGTAATATTAGCTTTAATAATAAAGTATGGCTTTAGTAATTATTATAACCCTAGCATTGATACTGACACCCGTAATTTTTCGTTAAGTATTTTCTTAGGATTAATTACCTACGTGATACACGGGTTTTTAAATAATTTTTTGGATCAAGATAAAATTACATTTCCATTTTGGACATTTGTAGCCATAATTATTGCTACTGATTTATATTATACTGCTACCACCACAACCTCACACAATAACCAACCACCATGCCCACAATAGGCAACATACAATTACCCGAATTTCCATTACTATTAGCTCCTATGGAGGATGTAAGCGACCCGCCGTTCCGCTCAGTGTGCAAGGCTAATGGCGCCGACTTAATGTATACCGAATTTATTAGCAGCGAAGGCTTAATACGCGATGCAATTAAAAGTCGAAAAAAATTAGATATATACGATTACGAGCGCCCAATAGGCATACAAATATTTGGCGGCGATGAAGATGCCATGGCCATAAGCGCCCGCATTGTTGATGCCACACAGCCCGATTTATTAGATATTAATTTTGGTTGCCCCGTTAAAAAAGTAGTGTGCAAAGGCGCAGGCGCAGGTGTGTTAAAAGATGTGCCACTAATGATACGCCTTACGCAAGCGGTAGTAAAATCAACGGCGCTGCCAGTAACCGTAAAAACACGCCTAGGCTGGGACGACAACTCCATAAATATTATGGAAGTGGCAGAACGCTTGCAGGATGTGGGTGTGCAGGCACTATCTATACACGGGCGCACACGTGCACAAATGTACAAAGGCAAGGCCGATTGGAGCAAAATAGCAGAGGTAAAAAACAATCCGCGCATTACTATACCTATTTTTGGCAATGGAGATTTAACCACGCCCGAACAAGCGGTAGATTGGAAAAATAAATACGGCGTTGATGGCGTAATGATAGGGCGTGCAAGCATAGGCAATCCCTGGATATTTAATCAAATAAAACATTATGTGGCTACGGGTCAGCACCTTGCGCCACCCACCATACACGAGCGGGTTAGCACAGTGCAACAGCACCTCGACTTTAGTATGCGCTGGAAAGGCGATGTGGTGGGCGTGGTAGAGATGCGTGCGCACTACGCTAATTATTTTAAAGGCATACCTAATTTTAAAGAGTATCGTGTAAAGTTGGTTACCACTATTGATTATGATGAGGTAACACAAACCCTCAATGAAATAGCCGATAAGTTTTCGGACGAAGAACTAGCAATCAGTACTAACTTATAATTGTATCAAATTTATATAATGAGCACTATTTTTAATACAATATCTAATCTAATTATTGGAGGAGTAATCACTCTAACAATACTAAGTTGTGGCTCAAAAAACAATACTCAAAAAGAGGAGCAATTAACAGCCAACACAACTAACCAAGCACAGTTGCCTGATTCGTTATTAAACTCAGATAGTACTAACGTAGAATTAAGTAAGGTGGCTACAATGCCTAATTCTGTTATACTTACAGGGCTAGCAGCGCATCGATTAATAACTATTTACAAAGCTAATAGTAACAACACTAGTAATAATCAAAACCGTTTTAGTTCGTTAAAATATTCGGCAGATGCAGATGTGTCAAGTTATGATGCAGCAACACCGTATTTGCCAGGCATAGATGTATTGTATGGTTACAATTTGCTTAATGTTGCGCATTACGACTTAGGTACACAACAGCTCAATTATTTGTTTAAGCGCTCAGTATTAATTAAAACCCTTTACTATCCGTCCTATAATCAAGATTCGTTGTTTAACAAACCAATTAATCGCAATTATTATTTAGTATCAGTGTATGATTACGACACCAATAACGACAACGTAATTAACAATAAAGATTTGCGCCATTTTTATTATTTTAACCAAACCAACACGCTTAAAATACAGTTAATTCCAGCACAGTATTCGGTAATAAAGTCGGAGTACGACCCACAAAACGATGCCATGTATGTGTTTGCACAACTTGACCAAAACAAAAACGGAAAGCGTGAGGTTAATGAACCCACACACATCTTTTGGATTAATTTAAAAAATCCTACGTTGGCAAAACGTATGTATTAACCCACTTAAATAATTAAACCCCATGCAAAAAAAAGTAACCATAATAGGTGCAGGGCTTGTAGGTAGCCTAGCCGCCATATATTTAGCCAAACGTGGCTACGAAATTAATGTGTATGAGCGTAGGCAAGATGCCCGCAAAACCGATATATACGCAGGACGTTCCATTAATCTAGCCTTGAGCGATAGAGGGTGGTTAGCGTTAGAAAAAACAGGAATATCCGACGCTATTAAGCAAATAGCTATACCTATGTATGGCCGTCAGTTGCACTACGTGGATAGTACACAGGCGTTTTATAATTATGGCAAAGCTAACGAGGCCATATACTCCGTAAGCCGCGGTGCGCTTAATATGCGCTTGCTAAGCCTTGCCGACGAATTTAGCAATGTAACCCTACACTTTGAACACAAGTGCAACAGCGTTGATTTGGCCGCAGGCACAGCACTCATAAGCCACGACGGTAACGACACCTTAGCCCACGCCGACTTGCTATTGTGTACCGATGGCGCCTATAGCACGGGGCGTATGGGTATGCAGTTAGGCATTGAACAATTTAACTACCAACAATTTTATATTGATTGTGGTTACAAAGAACTTACCATACCAGCAGGCGCTAACAACAGTTATTTAATAGCCAAGGAAGCCCTACATATATGGCCGCGTGGCAAGTATATGATGATAGCCCTGCCCAACTTAGACGGTAGCTTTACCTGCACTTTGTTTTTTCCGTTTAAAGGTTCGCCATCGTTTGGTAGCTTGCAAACACGTAACCAAGTAGCCGAGTTTTTTAACGCTGAATTTGCCGATGCCGTAGCATTGATGCCTGAGTTGGTAGATGAATACATGCGCAACAATACCTCGCCGCTAGTTACTGTTAAATGTTCGCCCTGGATAGCAGGTAACAAGTTAGCATTAATGGGAGATGCAGCCCATGCCATAGTGCCGTTTTTTGGGCAGGGTATGAACTGTGGTTTTGAAGACGTGCGCGTGTTTGATGCCCTAATTGATAAGCATAACGAAAACTTTGCAGAAGTATTAAACGAGTACCAAGCCTTACGCAAGCCCGATGGCGACGCCATTGCCGACTTAGCCATTAATAATTTTGTGGAGATGCGGGATTTAGTAGCCACTCCAAAATTTCAACTCCAAAAAAAGATTGAAGCCAATATTAATCTCCAACACCCTCATAAATGGGTGCCCGCCTACTCGTTAGTTACCTTTAGCCCGCAAGTACGCTACAGCGAGGCATTGCAACGTGGGCAAAACCAACAACGTGTAATGGATATTATTATGCAAAGCCCCACTATTGAAGCGGACTGGGATAGCGATGAAGTGGTAGCTAAAGCAATTGGGTTGTTGGGTAATTAACAACAAATACTTAAAATGCGCAATGTGTTTTATAACTATTTATTTTGTTGAGTTAGTGAATTGGCGCGGCATAAAACAATTGTTATAGTGTTAAATTAAAAAAAGTGTAGTTGCGTATATAAACACGTTAGTGGCAAGGCTAAGAGCGACTGAATAACTAATCATAATTAACACACTACAAAATTAATTTAGTATTAACATAGTTTTAAATTAATTATTTACCTTTACAAAATGAAATCAATAGATTTAGGACATATTGTAACTCACTTTATAAATCAAAAGGGAGATACCATTTCACATAAAAAATTGCATAAATTAATCTATTATGTTGAAGCATGGAACCTTGTACATTTAAATGTTCCTATTGTTGATGAAAATTTTGAAGCATGGGTTCATGGTCCAGTAGTTCCACAATTATACCACGAACTTAAAGAATTTGGTTTTAATGATTTAAAAGTTGTTAATGATGAATTTGATACAGTTGATGAAGAAATTGAAGCTATTATAAAGAATAATAATTTAACTAATGACCAACTAGACCTTATTTATTCAGTACTTAATAAATATGGTAGACTAACTTCATTAGAACTTGAATTATTAACTCACAGTGAAGCCCCATGGATAGAAGCAAGAGATGGATTTGCACCACACCAACCTTGCAATAATATTATTACAAAAGAAAGAATGAAAGAGTTCTACTCTTCTTTGAATTAATTATGGCTAAAAACGAACAAAGGCGCAATTTCAACATTGCAGACCCCTTAATTCAATTAGATAAAATATTAAACCAACAAACAAAATACAAGTTAGGAGAAAAAGGTTATTCTTTTTATGATATAAAAAATTTAAAACCAGTTTTTGCCTTTGACTATTTATCTCTTTCAGGTTCTGAATTATGTTTTAATTCAAACGATTTAGATGCAAAAGATTACATAGGTTTACTAGAAGGGTTAAAAAAAATATCTTCAATTAGTTATAATGATTTGAAAGTAACCCCTAATTATAGGTTTCATTCTATTGACTTTAGTGATAAACGTGTTTCAATTTCTAGAAAAGATTTCAAGCAAATTCTTACTTTTAAAGAGGAATTATTAAAAGACGAGGAATTGCCAAATCTATATCAATTTGATTTGCAGTATGTACAAGAAGCAAGGGCTTGTGGATTTCTATATAAAGGTGTGTTTTACCTTATTTGGTATGACAGATACCATAAAATTTATCCACGAGATTAAACAAGCCCAGCCACCAACAAGGATTTTGCGTAATAGGGGCAGAAGTGCTGAATTGAGCATTTGTACTTCTAATTAGCTTTACTGCTAAATTGAGCATTGTGCTTCTTAATCCCCTACTACGCCAAGCCCCAAATCGTTGGCAGTAATTGTAAACAGACACATTATATGAAACCCTTGACATATTTTTTTCTATACACATTTTTAATAATTTCCTGTGAATAGATAAATAATAATAACAATTTAACATCAACTCATTCGACAACAGTGGAATTTATAAGCAGAAACACTATGGATAAACAAGAATTTTGGAAGATTATTAATTATTCGTTTGACAAATCAAATCAAGATAAATCTTCACAGGAAAAAATAATAGTTGAAAAATTAGTATCATACACAGCAGACCAAATTGTTGAATTTGAACTTATTTTTAGACAACTCGTAATCGATGCAGATGACTTTAAAGTAATGGGTGCTCAAAAAATAATTGAAGGTTGGGTAACTGATGACCCTTACTTATATTTTAGATGTTGGCTCATTGGACAAGGAGAAAAAACATTTACAAAAACCTTGAAAAGCCCTGATTATCTTGCCAACATAGTTGATAAACAAACAAATATTGATTTTGAAGACTTGATGTATGCTGCTACAAAAGCATTTGAACAAAAAACAGAAAAAAAAGTAGAAGACGAAAGTTTTCCACGAGAAGTTGCTATAAAAAAAGGACTTGACTATGATTTCGGAGCTCCACCAACTAAAGGAGCTGACTGGACTGAAGAACAATTACCCAAACTTTATCCGAAATTATGGGCAAAATTTCACTAACAAAAAACAACTACCTCCAACATAGGTTTGGCAAAAAAGGGGCAGAGATACTAAATTGAGCATTTATGCTTCGTGTCAAATATAGTATTGTTAATGTTTTTTTTAGTCTATCCTTTAGTTAGAGGTGTTTCAAAAGTATAATACTTTACTATTTGTAAAGCATTAAGCGATAAAAATTTAAGATAAATAGTTAATGGAAAATTTTGATGAATATATAAGACAGGGCGAGCCAAGCAAATCAGAAAAAGCAAAAGTTTGGAAAACGGCAATAGGTTTGCAACAAGTGGATGGTTTAACTCCGTCTGAATATCTTATTAAAACCGCCAAACAAAATATTGAGGGTGATATTACCATTGAAGAGGTAAAACAACGAATAGACAGTTACTATAACGAGCATCCTAATAAAACAGACGAAAACCGTACCGAGGAAGCCGACAAGGTTTCGGCACGTATTGCCGAAATTTTGAGCGAACAATCGTTTACTTTTTCTCCAGTCGAATACCTTTCTATTCATCGCCGATTGTTTCAAGATATTTACAAATTTGCGGGTAAAATACGCGATTATAACATTACTAAACCCGAATGGATTCTTAATGGTGAAACCGTTTTGTATGGAAATGCCGAAAGTTTAAAATCTACGTTAGAATACGATTTTGAACAAGAAAAAAAATTTAATTATAACCAACTAAGTCAGCAAGAAACGATAGATCATCTCGTTTATTTTATCTCGTACCTGTGGCAAATTCACGTTTTTGGTGAGGGAAATACTAGAACAATAGCCATTTTTTTAATAAAATACTTGCGTACTTTTAGGTTTAAAGTAAGTAATGAACTATTTGAGCAACATTCGTGGTATTTTCGCAATGCTTTGGTAAGAGCTAATTATAAAAATCATGCGGCTAATATTTACGCCACTAACAAATACTTACTTCGTTTTTTTGGAAACTTGTTGCTTGGAGAACATCACGCATTAATAAATCGTGAACTGCACATCAACTTTAATGACACTGTAAATCAAGTTTTTGACACTGTAAATGACACTGTATTTAATTTAATAAAGCAGAATAATAAAATTAAAGCTACCAAAATAAGTAGCCAATTAAATATAAGCCTAAGTAGCGTAAAACGGAAAATAAAGGAACTTAAAGAGCATGGTAAATTAGAACGAATAGGTAGCGATAAAACAGGGCACTGGAAAATAACTGAAAAATAGGTAATAACCATATCAACATCTCCTGTTTTCACCCCCAACAAAACACATAAATTATAAAACTTGCCAGTTGCAATTATTATTTTCATATTTTAGGCATTTATATAACAACATTAATTTTATATACATCATGCAAAACTTTACAGGAATTTTAGGCATAGTACTTATACTAGGCGTAGCGTATTTATTATCTAACAACAAAAAAGCCATTGATTACAGGTTAGTGTTTAGTGGTATTGGGTTACAAATAGTGTTGGGTTTGTTAATATTAAAAGTTGCACCAGTAACTCGTTTTTTTGGTTTCCTTGGGCATTGTATGGATAAGGTAGGGCAACTAGCCAAAGAGGGAGCTAACTTTGTGTACGGCGGTATATCTATGACGGGCTACACGGGCGCACCGCAAGATTTTAGAGCGCCCTCGTCGTTTGTATTTGCCTTTAACATACCTGCCACTATTATTTTGGTGTGTGTTATTGTAGCCGTGTTTTACCACATAGGATTAATGCAACGCCTAATAGCAGTAATAGCTAAGGTTATGAATAAGGTTATGCGTGTGAGTGGCGCAGAGGCATTAAGCAACGTAGCCAGTGCATTTGTAGGGCAAGTAGAGGCACAAGTAATGATACGCCCTTACATAGCCACTATGACTAATAGCGAGCTACTGGCCAGCATGTCAGGCAGTATGGCGTGTATTGCAGGCAGTATTTTAATAGTGTATGTAAGCATGGGCGTGTCAGCAGCATACTTGCTTACGGCTAGTTTAATGGCTGCTCCTGCGGCATTGGTAATATCAAAAATTGTGTACCCCGAAACGGAAGAAAGTCAAACCAAAGGCGATATTAAATTGGAGGTTAAAAGCCCTTACACCAACATCATCGACGCTATATCGCACGGTGCTAGCGATGGTATGAAAATAGCTGTAAACGTAATAGCCATGCTAATTGGGTTTATTGCGCTTATTGCATTAATTAATTTTATTCTTGGTTTAGTTTATCCAGGCTTTAGTTTAGATGTTATGTTGGGCTGGATATTTTATCCGTTTGCATGGTGCATGGGCGTGCCACAGCAAGATGTGGTAGAAGTAGCTACACTAATGGGTAAGAAATTAAGTATTAATGAATTTGTGGCCTATAGCGATTTAATAAAAATTAATGCCTCAGCTACGCCACTTACCAGCAAAGCCAACATGATAGCAGCATTTGCACTATGTGGTTTTGCTAATTTTAGTAGTGTAGGTATGCAAATTGGGGGTATTAGTGAGCTTGCACCAAGCCGCCGTGCCGATTTAGCCAAACTAGGTTTCAAAGCCTTAATATGTGGTACATTGGCCTCGTATTTGTCAGCTACTATTGCAGGCTTATTATTTGATGTAGTACCAGTTATTGACCCTAGCACTTGGTTTTAACTAATAACGTTTACATTATTAACGTTGTTACATTTATCAATTTTTAAATTTAATAAACTATAAATTATTAGCTACATTTTATCATTAACCCAATACCAAAACCAAAGGTATTGGGTTAATTATTTTAAGCTATTTTTGTTTTAAAATTATTTCACTATTGCGCCATTTATTTTACTTTATTTTATTGTCAACTGTATTCCTTTCATGCCGAAAAGAAAAGTTATACACCAGCACCGATGCTAAACTTACCTTTAGCACTGATACTGTACAGTTTGATACCGTGTTTACAACATTAGGTTCAGCTACCAAACAATTATTGGTATATAATCCCTACAACAAAAAAATTAAAATAAGTAATATACACTTAGCTAACGCATCGGGCACACAGTTTAAACTCAATATTGACGGCAGCCCTGTAAGTACCGCTACTGACGTAGTGCTTAATGGGAAAGATAGTCTGTATATATTTGTGCAAGTAACCATTGATCCTAAAAATGTAAACAACCCATTTTTAGTACAAGACTCCATAGTGTTTGAAACCAACGGAAACACACAGGCCATAAAACTTGTGGCTTACGGGCAAGATGCGCATTATTACTATTGTACTACAAAATTTAGAGGCATACCTAATCTTAACATCATAGGGCAAAACACTACATTAACCAATGATAAACCCCATGTAATTATTGGTGGATATTTAGCGGTAGATTCAGCATTTACACTTACTATACAAGCGGGTACTAAGTTGCATTTTGGACCTAATGCAGGGTTGTGGGTTTCGCCTTTTGCAGCATTAAAAGTACAAGGTACTAATGCGCAGCCAGTAGTGTTTCAGGGTATTAGAACCGATGAGTACTATAAAGACCTAGCGGGACAGTGGGACAGAATTTGGATTAACGAAACGTATAGCAACGTTAATCACGAAATAAATTACGCAGTAATAAAAAATGGCTTTATAGGCCTGCAAATAGAGCCATTGCAAACCTTAACAGGTAACAAAACAATAATTACCAATACCATTATAAATAACTGCGGCGGTTGGGGTATGCTTAATAAAACAAGCACTATAGATGTTACCAATACCATAGTTGCTAACTGTGCTAAAAATGGGGTAGCGTGCATTAATGGAGGCACATATAATTTTGTACAGTGTACTATGGCTAATTTTGCGCCAACGAATAAACCCCGCAAAGATGCCACTTTATTGCTTGATAATAGTGGCTTTGCACTTGATGCGTATTTTGCTAATTGCATTATTGATGGCGATATTGCCGATGAATTAACGGTAGCCAAAAACGATGGGGCGCAAACGCATAATTTTGTGTTTGAAAACTGCCTACTCAAAACCACTAAAACCATTACCAATAGCGCAAACTATATTAATGCCTTTACAGGCGATGCTAAATTTAAGGAAAAGTCTGTGGCTAAATTAAATTTGAAATTAAACGTAAGTTCAGCCGCAATAGGCAAAGCAAGCACTACATTAAGTAAAATAGCTATTGTAGTACCTACCTTGGATATTGACGAAAATATGCGAGTAAACCCATCAGCAGTGGGAGCTTACGAATATCAACCGTAACTAATACTATGGCTAACCAAGGCATTGCCCTACAAGTGGAACAACAGCTACACCAAGCCATGGCGGTAGTGGCCACTAATGACCAAGCCCTATTTTTTGAAACCTTTGCTCAGTTTGTTACCTGCAAACAGCACAATCCATTATTACTATTGCGAGGTTACGCAGGCACAGGCAAAACCACCACACTCAAAGCTATTATAGCTACCTTACAACACTACAACGTACCCATACTACTTATGGCGCCAACAGGGCGTGCAGCTAAGGTTATGACTAACTACACAGGAAAAAGCGCAAGTACATTACACAGGCGAATGTACAAATCAAAAACAACAGCAACAGGCGGGCGCAAACTTACACGTATGCCTAATTTGCTTACTAATGCGGTGTTTGTGGTAGATGAAGCATCAATGATTAGTACACAAACCGTAGGCAACCAAGATAATTCGTTACTTGATGATTTGTTAAATTATGTATATAACGGCACAGCGTGTAGGCTACTGTTAATGGGCGATGTGGCGCAGCTGCCCCCCGTAGGTGAAACTGAAGCTAAAGCGCTGGACGAAGATTATATACAAAACATACACTCTTGCACCTTGTACACTGCCGAACTGCGCGAAGTAGTGCGCCAACGTGCCGATTCAGGCATATTGTACAACGCCACATTATTACGCCTGCAACTAATGCAACACGTGTATGGCAATGTATTACAACCCAAATTTGAACTAGCAGGCTATAAAGATATTGTGCAGTTGGAGGGCGATGATATTGTGGATGCGGTAACATCAGCCTATGATAATGATGGTATTGACAGTACAATAATTATTTGCCGAAGCAACAAACGTGCGTATTTATTTAACCAAAATATTCGCACACGCGTACTACAATTAGAGGACGAAATAACCGTGGGCGATTATATAATGATAGCCAAAAACAGTTATTATTGGTTGCCCGAGGGTAGCCCAGTTGATTTTATTGCTAACGGCGATACGGCACGTATTGTGCGCATACACAAGTATATAGAACTGTACGGAATGCGATTTTGCAAAGCAAGTATCGAACTAGTAGATTATGACCAAATGGAAGCCATTGAACTATGGTTTATGATGGATACGCTAGCTATGGAAGCTCCCAGCTTATCACAAGCACAGAGTAATGCGTTTTATACTGCTGTGTTGGAGGACTATGCTAGCGAACCCAGCACTACCAAACGTAGTGAGTTAGTTAAAACTAACGAGTTTTATAACGCCCTGCAAGTAAAGTTTAATTACGCCGTTACTTGTCACAAAGCACAGGGCGGGCAGTGGCAACATGTGTTTATTGACCAAGGTTATTTAATTGACGAAATGCTTAACGAAGATTTTGCCAAGTGGTTGTACACCGCGCTAACACGCAGTACACAGCAAGTGTATTTAATTAATTTTAATGCTGCTTTTATGGCTGATTAAAATCAAATTAAGCAATATAACACGTTACAAATTTTCCAGCTCTTGCTTTAATTTTTTAGTGAGAGATTGTACCACCAATTCGTACGAGTGGTCAATCCATTGTTGTAGTTGAGCGTTGCTATAATCGCTTGCTAACTGTACCGAGTTCCAGTGTGTTTTGTTCATGTGCCAACCTGGGATAATACCTGAGTAGCGCTCGCGTAAATCAATCGCAAGTTCGGGGTCGCACTTTAGGTTGGCGTAGTCCGGTTTGTTTATGCAAATGAGTGCAAACATTTTACCCATTACCTTAAACACTAATGTTTCGTTGTCAAACGGTAATGTTTCTTCTACTCCATGCTTGCTAAGGCAATAGGCTCTAAAGTCTTCTAAGTACATTTTTTTGCTAGATAAAATTTAAAAACTACGATGCTCTGTTTTAAATAGTTCTTCTTTAGGTAAGTTTTTAAAATATTCGTACGTTATTTTTAACCCCTCTGCTCGGTCTACTTTAGGATTCCAGCCCAGTAGTTGTTGGGCTTTGGTAATGTCGGGGCGGCGCTGTTTAGGGTCGTCAGTAGGTAAGGGTTTTATAATTAGTTGTTGGTTAGCACCCGTAAGTTTTAGTATCTCGTCACCAAATTCCTTAATCGTTATTTCGTCGGGATTACCAATATTCACAGGCAAATGGTAATCACTCAATAATAGTTTGTAAATACCGTCCACCAAATCAGCCACGTAACAAAACGAGCGCGTTTGCGAACCATCGCCAAATAGTGTTAAATCTTCGCCACGCAGTGCTTGCCCAATAAATGCAGGCAATACACGACCATCGTTTAATCGCATGCGCGGGCCGTAGGTATTAAATATGCGTACAATGCGGGTTTCTACATTATGCACATTGTGGTAGGCCATGGTCATAGCTTCCATAAAACGCTTGGCCTCGTCGTAGCAGCCACGTGGCCCTACAGGGTTTACATTGCCCCAATAGTCTTCGGTTTGTGGGTGTACGGCAGGGTCGCCGTACACTTCGCTAGTGCTGGCTACCAGTATGCGGGCCTTTTTGGCTGTGGCTAAGCCCAATACGTTGTGCGTACCTAACGACGATACCTTGAGGGTTTGTATCGGAATTTTTAAATAATCGATGGGTGATGCTGGCGATGCAAAGTGCATAATATAATCCAACGTACCTTGTATGTGTATGTATTTGCTTACATCGTGGTGGTGAAATTCAAACTGAGGCAATGGCATTAAGTGCGCAATGTTAGCCATATCGCCCGTTATTAGGTTGTCCATGGCAATTACGTGGCAACCCTCTTTTATAAATTTGTCGCACAAATGCGACCCCAAAAAGCCCGCAGCTCCTGTTATTAATACTCTTTTCATCTGTAGTGGGTATAAAAATATTTTTGTATAAATGTAAAATCTTTTTTGTGAGTTGTGTTATTTTATTCTATTTTTAAACATTAACATTTTTAAATAAGATAGTTCTTGCTATGAAAAAACATATTTACACCTTATTACTATTAGCCTTATGTACCACTGTTGCACAAGCTCAAGTACCTGATAGTATTAACTACCAAGCCATTATACGTTATACCAGCGGTAAGTTAATAGCTAAGAACAAACTAGTAAATTTTAAATTTATCGTAACCGTTGGCACAGGTAACACTATTACTGAAACTTATGTAGAAACACAACTACATACAATAAATAATGATTTTGGATTGGCTAACCTAAAAATAGGTAACGGAACTTATGTTTCGGGAGTAGCTAGATTAAGCCTATTGCCGTGGCAAAAAGCCAATGCCGAATTACAAGTGGAGGTGGATACATTAGGCGGAACTGCATTTAGTAACATAAGCTTTACAAAATTGGTTGCTGTACCTTATGCGTTTTATGCCAATGGTGCTGATAGTGCTGCGAAAGCTGGAGTTGCAGGCATAGCTAATGATGTTCCAGTAACTTATAATAATGCTAGTAATACACTAACTATTGGTACTAACACAAAACTATTGGTTAGAGATATTATAACAAAACAAAGCGGGATAAGTAACGGATTGCTAATAAATAAAGTTGCTGGAGGCGGAATAAATGGTGGAGACGATTATCAGTTATATGCTAAAAACCAAGAGCTAACAATTTCAGGTAATATATTATCATTAAGCGGTACTCCAGCCTCTGTACCAATAAATTTACCCACTTATAATTACTATGCTGGCACTGGTTTAGTGTTAACGGGTAGTCAGTTTAGTTTTGATAGCACAATAATTACGGCTCCATTCTCTGTAAAAAACACAACGCGAGTAAGATTTAATAATGGAGCAAAAAAGCTACATGTGTTTACTCCACTACCTCATTTAGAACTTAATCCGTCCAACAACTATTTAACGATAAGAGATACCTTAGCTGGGTCAATAAAAGACTCTGTTGACTTATCTGGGTTGGTTAAAACGTATACTGCTGGTAATGGTATTGCTATTAGTGCATCTAATGTAATAACTAATTTAAAACCTGATCAAACGGTAACATTTAACAACACTGGTAATACACAAGTAACAGGTATTTATCCCAATTTCACAGTAAATACAACACAAGCGCCTGTAAGTTTTCAACTCCAAACATTTGGTAATTATGTAGGATTAAGTATTAATGGTAGTACTTTAAATGTAGATACATTGATTAGATCAAATAAATTAAAAAGAGTAGGTAATACACTCACAAGTAGCCTTAACTTTGGGCTCTATCCATCTTACACAGAAGGTAGCGAAACAATTATTGGAAGTGTTATAAACACGATAACATTAGGGAATTTAGTAACACAAGTTAATGGGGTTAATAGCCTCCCAATTAGTTTACCTAGAGGTTTAGATACGATTACATTTAAAGAGCCTTTACTTTATTTTGATACTGTGTTTTATGGTGGTAATAAAAAAATTACGCCGCGATTAAAGCCTCAATTGCCTAATTCATTTTTAGTTGGACCACAATCAGGCTTCACAGCAGTTCAGCCAACGTTTAGGCAAATTGTATCTGCTGATTTAGCTACAATTCCAATTGTACAGGCCTCAGCAACTAATGTTGGACAAAATTACATAACCAAGTTTTCAGTAGCGAGTGGTAAACTTATTGAAAACTCCAAACTTTATGAGTCGGTAATACCCGCCTCACTAGGTTATATTGGTTGGGGTACTATAACACCGTTAAATAATTTTACAATAAATGGAGGTTTGATTAGTACCCCAGCATCATTTCAACTTACTAATGCAACAGCAGGGCTAGGAGTAGACGATGGTTTTAAAATAAAATTTGATGGGGCTAGTACTACAATAAGTAATAAACCTAATGGACTTATTAACTTCCAAACGAATGGCTTGATAGATCGTATGAGCATAGCAGATACCTCAGTGTTTATAAAAACGAAATTAAATTTAACTAGTGCTATAAATGTTGGAGGTACTTCAAAATATGGCGCTTCCGGCGACGTACTTACAAGTCAAGGAGGAGCTTTTCCTCCAAAATGGGCACCTGCATTGGGTGGCAGTATTTGGACTCGTTCGGCACCTACAATTTTTCAAGCTACTCCAACTGATAATGTTAATATTGGAAAATTATCTAACACAAACCCTAACGTTAAATTAGCAGTATACACCACAACAGGTTTTGACACTGCTATATACGCGCAGTCAACAGGCAAAATAGGAATTATTGGGGAAGTACAGAACCAAATAGCACAAACCTATGGCGTACGAGGTTTAAGCAACGGTACGGGATTATCAACTCTACAAGCCACATCGGTTAAAGCATCAGATTATTCGGCAGGTGTGTTTGGCGAGGCTACAAATTCGAGTAATAACATAACTTATGGGATTATAGGAAAAACAGCATCAAAGCATCCTCAAGGTGCAGGTGTTTTTGGCATTGCTGATGCTGATTCTAGTGATGGCGTTAGAGGTATTACAGTACTTAATAGCAAAGGTAACGCAGGGTCATTTGTTAATTTTGCTAACAATAACGGTTCGCCAACAGTATTTATTAGTAATCAAGCATCTCTGGGAAATGTAGGCGCAGCTGCATTGTTTGTAGATGGTGGGCAGAGAGTTAAAACAACAATAGTAACAGCCAATTACACACAAACCCTTGGCGATTATATTATAATAGCAAATAATAGTACCATGACACAAATAAATATTGATTTGTTAACTCCTACTATTGCACTGGAGGGTACAACTATAATTATACGCAACGTGGGTACAGGCAAAATGAAGTTAAACGCAAATGGACCTTTAGAGATATATTCTGATGGTATTGTGAGAGATTTTGTAGCGTTTATTCCTATATACGGAACTAGTAGTAAAACACCAACATCAGTAATTGCAGAAAAAAACATTTCGTTTAAATTAGTTGTTGCTACAGTTGGAGGGGTTCCTACCTGGGTAGAGTATTAACACCACGCCATGAACTACCTTTTTAATATACTACTACTTACCACTTTGTGTAACTTTGCTACTGCACAATCGCGCGAGCGTGAAGTTGTGAGTAGTGGAGGTGGAGTAAGCAGTACAATAACCTACACCATTGGCGAGGCCGTAATTGATTACGGCACAAATGCCACAGCAGGCACAACGCTTACGCAAGGGTTTCAACAACCTACTATTGATGAACTAGTACGTAGTAATGCTTTTGATTTTACAGTAACTACTTATCCAACGTCATGCGTAGGATTTGATGATGGCGGAGCTACAATTAAAGTAATAAACAGTTATAGTTCGTACAGCGTATTGTGGAGTAAGGGTACAACTAAAGATTCGCTAAATAATTTAGCCGCAGGTAGTTATAACGTACAATTAACTACGCCCGAAACTACTATTACCAAGCCTTTTACCATAATGCAAGGCACTGGTGAGTGTAACTTGGAAGTTAAAAACGGTATGCTAATTAACGGCGATGGCGTTAATGAAATATTTTATATTAAAGGTATTGAGCAATACGTGGAAAACACAGTAACAATATACAATCGTTGGGGTGGATTAGAATGGAAGGGTACCAACTACGATAATATAACAGTAGTGTTTAAGGGAATTAACACACAGGGCGCAGAATTACCAAGCGGCACTTATTTTTATAATTTTAAATACAAAACACCTAGCGGCCAAATAAAAAACAAACGCGATTGGTTAGAACTTACTCGATAATCAATGTCTAAAATAAGCCTATATATATATCTGTTGTCGAGTGTTGTGTTTAGCACAACAACGCATGTTACCGCACAGCAAGACCCTCAGTTTAGCCAATACATGTTCAATCATTATTTGCTAAATCCAGCTTATGCGGGTAGTAGAGAAGTACTATGTGTGTCGGGTGTGGTACGCGACCAGTGGCTTAATGCCGCAAAAAGTAGCGGTAGTGCATCGCAAACCCAAACCCTATCTATAACTAGCCCCACTAAAAACAAAAACATGGGTTTAGGGCTTAATTTTATGAATGATAAAATAGGCCCTAAAACCACTACATCTGTTACGGCATCATACGCTTATCATTTAAAGTTAAATAAGGCAAATTTAAGTTTTGGGTTAAAAGCAGGGGTGCTTTCGCATACAGTAAATTGGAATTTAGTAAGCTACCAAGATGCCACTGACCCCAACATACCTAAGGGTATACAAAAAAGAGTAGTGCCCACCCTAGATTTTGGTGCGTATTATTACACGCAATTAGGCTACGTGAGTTTTGGGCTAACGCACCTTAATAGCCCCAAGGTGTATAGCTATTTACCAACTATTCAAAATTATTTTGTGCCACATGCCTACTTAGCCATTAGTCGTTCGTGGGTGGTAACCGATAAGTTAATTTTAAACCCATCGGTGCTTTACAAAAACATAGTGTACAAAGGTGGTGCAAGCACTCCACTGTCAATTGATGTAAACTTAAATGCCCGCATTAATAATGCCTTTTGGCTAGGGGCATCGTATAAGCATAACTTTGGTATGGCGGTGTTGTTTCAGTATTTTGTAAACGAAAAAATGAAAGTGGGCTACTCCTACGACTTAGGCTTAACAGGTATTGGCAAGTATGCGGGTGCCACACACGAGTTTTTTATGAGTTATGATTTTAGCATATTTAATAGCAAAATTACAAGCACTCGTTTTTTGTAGCTATTTACTCAGTTTTATTGGTTAATAACATCTAAAATAATATAGCGATATTGGTTTTGTTTAGTATATTTACTTAAATAATATAAATTAGTCACTTCTCTACATACACCTTTTAGCATGAAACTATATCTATCCTTCGTATTTATTTTTTTCTCATTAATTACCAAAGCACAGTTACTTAATACCACAACCTCTACAACTCCTGCGGATATTACGGTATGTGGTGCTACCAAAACATTTAGTGTAACTATTAACAATCCATCACCATTTACGCTAAGTAATGTAAAGGTGGGGGTAACAATGCCAACAGGCGTAGTGTACATGCCAACAAGTGTTATTAATGCTACCGATACTCACACAATAGCTACCAGTACACCTAATTTTATAATAGCTAATTTACCTACATTAACTGCTGTAACAGTTACATTTACAGTTAAGGTTACATGTGCTGTATTACCATTTTTGGCATCGGGTGCTACTATCGAAAATAAATATAAAATTACCTATACGGGTAACGGCACTAATTATACTGATAATCATACCACGGTAAACTACTCGGTTAAACAACCTAACTTGTCTATTACTACTTTTACTAATCAAAGTTATGCAGGTAATATTGGCGATACTTATACCCGCTGTATAACAGTAACCAACGGTGGTGTGGGCGAACTATCGGAGTTTACATTAACTGATGCGCATGGCAATGGTGTGGTAATTAATTCGGTTTCAAATGGAGTATGGACACCTACCGCAGGGCTCGAAACGGTGGTGCTAAACGCTACACACTTTACGGCTATTGGTAACGGCAACGGTTTGTTTGAGTCGGGAGAGAGTATTATAATATGCGAAAACGTAACCGTTAATAATTGTACTCCTATAGGAGTACTATCAGCTATTGAAGCGGGTTGGGGCTGTAACGGTAGCGTGTGCCAATCGTCTATATCAAGTGCTAATGTGGTGTTTCCTAATCTTGCACCCAATTTAGTGGTTACACCCACAGGTGGTTTAAACGCTTGTTTGGGTAACGGATTTGCAAGTACGCAACAATTAAAATTTAAAAACACAGGCGTTGGTCAGGCCACTAACATTGTATATGATATTTTTAACTCCACTGGTGCAGGTTATTGGAATGGTATGAAAACCAAGTGGGATTTATCCACCATTACTTATACACTTAATGGTGGTGCTGCTACACCAATAGCTGTAACATCATCATCACCACTTGCTGCCTCTGCGGCATGTAGTGGCGGAGTTTCATCGTCAGGGGCATTTAAAATTACTATTCCTAACATGAATCCTAACGACGAAATAATACTGTATTTTAATTCGGAATCGTGCTGCGAAAGTTATGTAAACAATGGTTGGCGCTTTAAGGGTACTTACGAAAGTATATGTACCAATACCTACACCACAGTAGAGGATTGGGGCAAGGTATATAATTGGTATAATAGTTCACTTACTACTAACAATTCGCCTGCATCAGTAGTGTCGGGGCAGGCGGGCACTTTTAACGCATTGTTTCAAACGGCTTACCTAACTGACCTATCGGGCATGGGTAACAATAAAATAACTATTGATTATATTGTACCCGCTTGTTTAACTTATGTAGCAGGGAGTGCCAAAATAAAAGACCCAAACAATATCGTTAGTCATTCTACACCAACCGTAACCATAATAGGCGATACGGTTAGAGTAGAATATAGTAATAATATTCAGTTTTATTTTGACCAATTTCAAGCATTAATTGATTTACAAGCTAACTGTGCAATGTGTGCAGGAGGGGGTAATTACAACATACAATCCATACTATATTACACCCCCAACAATAGTTGTGGTTGCAAAGTATATTTAAGTACATTAAATACTCCCATAGAGGTAGTGTGCCCCATAGTGTGCGAGGGTTTAAATTTAAAAGCATTTAAAATAGAGCGTACCAGCTACGGTAAGGCCGATGTAAACAACGACGGCATACCCGAAGCCACGGCCGTAGTACCCACAGATGTGAGGGTAGATAGAGCAATGTACGGCGACACAGTTACATCAACCTACAATGCTGTAATAAAAACAAGTGTTGCACACCCTGTGTGGAGTAACGGTTATTTAAAAGCTAGCATCACCAATGGTAATAACCTAACTGCATTAGGAGGGGTGTTAAAAAGATACAGAGCGGGGGTATTAATTACTACCGTTAACATACTACCCGTTAGTGCTACATCTGCTGCGGGTGTTTTTAATTACGACATAAGCACGTTAATAGCTACCAGTATTAATAACGACTCGTTGGTATTTACACCCCAATACCAAGTTACCACTAATATTGGCGGTTCGGTTATGCAATCGGCTACGGTTACTAATGATTTTTATGTGTCAGTAATTCCTACTCCCACCTTAACTACTGATAAGTTTGCGTGTAATAATTTTAAGGGGCAGTTTTCTATTATTGGTTATTATTATGATAATTATGGTCCTGAAGGCTACACCACCAAAAGTTGCAATAATGTAACTTTTACACAAAATTATTATTTGAGTATTGGTCAATGTTGTGGTAACTATGCTGGGGGTAATCTATTTCCTAACGAGTATCGCCAATGGGCTACTATTGATACCCTCAGGGTGGTAATGCCTGTGGGTTACACTTTTGTATCAGCTAATTTTGACCATCGGGCAACGGCAGGAACTCTTAAACCTGTACGTCTTTCTTTGCCATATAGTATAGTACCATTATCTACTACTACTAACGTATGGAGTTTTTATGTAGGTAATTATTTTATAGGTGGTAGCCCAACAATAGTACCAAGCGACGATGGTTTTCATGGTACGTTTAATGTCACAGCCACCCCATCGTGCGAGGCAGTGGGTAATGTTAGTGTGCCTATTCAGTATGATTGGGTGTTTAAACCAAGTGTGTTTTTAAAACAGCCCGTTGCTGATAATTTAATTATTCGTAATGGGCAAGACAATGTTAATTACGCTAAACCCAATGTAACAATACAATCTATATTACCTAATGTGTTAGCTTATAGCACTACTGTAAATTGGGACGTTGTACTTACCAACACTACTGCCACTGATGCCAACAATGTGTGGTTTACAGTACCCAATACCGCTACAGTTAGCGTGGTTAAAGTAGAAGATATAACATCTGGCACAACAACATTAATACCCGTAGGCACAATGTATCAATTAGGTACATTAGCAGGTGGAGCTGTAAAAACGTATCGTATTACGGCTACTTACACCTCGTGTACGTTAGACTCAATAAGAGCCAGCGTAGGCTGGAACTGCGGTAGCTACCCAACAACTTTAGCAACAGCCAAATGCGTAAATTCTAGTATTAAATTACAACTATCGCCACAAAAACCATTACTAATTACCAACGTAATTAATCCGCCACCACTTACTAATTTATGCGATACTTCGGAGTACGTTGCCGAAGGTAGTAACATACAATTAGGGAGTGCCTATCAGTTAAAATTAACTGCAGTATTACCTGTAGGAGTAAGTATTGTACCAGGCACGTCGTACTTAGCTTACCCAATGAGCGCTAGTTATGCGTTAGTGGGCGAGCCTATATTTATTGGAGGCACAAGTTACCAATACAATGTATCAGCGCTTAATACTACAATAGGCACTAACGGTATGCCTGGTATATTAAAGTCGGATAGTAATAATTTAAAAATAAAGTTTAAAGTAGTTACGGGTTGTGGTTACACTTCGGGTAGTATTGTTAGCTTTGGCTATGATGCCAAAAGTGCCTGCGGACAGGGCACGGGGCAAATAATATCGTTATCGTCGCAGTTGGGTATTAACGGTGCTACACCACCTTATTTAACTAGTATTAAATTAATAACCACTTACATATCGCCATGCAATGGTAATAATAATCTTACGTTAAAAGTTACTAATCAAGGCCCGTTAAGTTTTGGCACGCCTGATTCGGTGCGGTTAGTATTACCTTTGGGGGTAAGTTATTTAGCAGGCTCATCGATTTTTGCAAGTAATGCGCCTACCACAACCGAGCCTCGTATTGTAGTGTTAAGTGGGCAGCAAAATTTAATATGGAAACTTAAAAACGGAGTAGTGGCAGGCGATAGTGTAACTATTAACCTACAATATACAGCGCAAGCAAGTGCGCTTACTTGTAGTATTTACACGTTTACGGCATCAAGCACAAGCTCTTCCGATTTACTATGTTCGTCGTCTGGCTTAACTTGTGGGGTTATAATAAATACAGGTAATGTAGCCCTGCCAGTATTTACATTTAAAGGATACTTAGCCTTGAATAGTGGCACAGGTTACACCACACCTTTAGGGCCTAATAATGAGGTAGCGCACGTGTCGTTTACCATAAATAATACGGGCGAACAAATTAATGCAAGTAACAATACAATAATTAATTTTTATAACGATGCTAACAACAACGGTATGTACGACCCTGCCGACGTGCTTTTAACCAAAGATACCGTAAATGCACTAATCCCTAATGGTGGTAGTTATATGTACAATGATTCTGTAACAATACCAGCAGGTAATTGTAGTATAATAGCCCGCTTAGATTCGTCAAACAATGCGTGTTCGTGTAATTCCGACGAACTATTAATTAACTTACCACTACGCCAATTAGCGGTAGATGGTATAATATGTTCAGGTAATTCAATTAATATAGGTAAAACTGCTATTACAGGCTATACTTATAGCTGGACGCCTACTACTAATCTTACAGGGGCAAGCATAAGTAACCCTATTGTTACAGGTACTAACACCACAGGTGTAGCCGAAACTACTACCTACTATGTGCAAGTAAACAGGGGGGGCTGCATAGGTTATGACACTTGTAACGTAGTAGTAAACTGGACGCCTACTGCTAATGCAGGTAGCAATCAAAACTTGTGTAATGTATTTACCACAACCTTAGCCGCTACAGCCCCAATGGGCGGAGTTGCCACAGGGGTATGGAGTCAATTAAGTGGGCCTAACACAGCCACTATAACTACACCAACAGCTTATAATTCGGGGGTTACAGGGTTAATAGAGGGTTCGTATGATTTTATTTGGACGGTAAGCAATGGTACATGTACACCAGCTATTGACGGCATTACTATTAATGTATACAACACGCCAGTAGCTACTGCGGATGCTGACCAAGATTTATGTAACCTATTTACCACAACCCTTGCAGGGAATATACCGGCAGGCACAGCCACAGCCGTATGGACACAAACTAGTGGGCCTAACACAGCCACTATAACTACCCCAACAGCTTATAACACTACACTAACAGGGTTGGTAGAGGGTACCTATAATTTTACTTGGACAGTAAGTAATGGTACTTGTACACCCGCCACTAGCGCAATGATAGTTAAGGTTTATAATAGCCCAATAGCTAACGCAGGAACTGACCAAAACTTATGTGGTGTGTTTACCACAATTCTTGCAGGTAATAACCCAGTGGGTACATCAACTGGTGCATGGGCACAGTTAACAGGCGCTACGGCAACTATAACTACACCTACCGCTTACAACTCAATGATAACGGGGCTAGCCGAAGGAATATATAGCTTTGTATGGACAGTAAGTAACGGTACTTGTACCCCAGTAACTGATACGGTAGTTGTAAATGTGTATAACAAACCTATTGCTACTGCAGGAGTTGATAAAGACTTGTGTAATGGATTTTTGTTCTTTACTAATTTTGCGGCAAATACTCCCACAGGTACTGCTACTGCGGTGTGGAGCGAATTAAATGGCCCCAATACAGCATTAATAGCCGTGGCTACATCGCCAACATCAATGCTTTCAGGTCTTGTAGAGGGTGTATATAATTTTGTATGGACAATAAGTAATGGTACTTGCCCCGCATCAAAAGATACTATAAAAGTAAAAGTATCGCAAAAAGCAACTGCTAACGCAGGAGCTGACCAAGATATATGTAACACCACAACTACCACCTTTGCAGGTAATGCTCCTGTGGGTACTGCTACAGGTGCTTGGTCGCAAATACTAGGCCCCAATACGGCAGTTATAACTACGCCAGCAAGCTATAATTCAACGGTAACAGGTTTAATAGAGGGTAGTTATACGTTTATTTGGACATTAACTAATGGTATATGTTCGCCTAATAGTGATGCAATGATTGTGCGTGTAAACAATACACCAATAGCTAATGCGGGTAGTAATCAAAACTTATGTAACGCTTTTAGTACGTTGTTAGTAGGTAATGCTAATATAGGTACATCAATAGGAAGTTGGAAACAGTTAAACGGTCCCAATACTGCAACAATAGCAGATACAACCAAATCTAATAGTGCGCTATCGGGGCTTGTAGAAGGAACATATAATTTTGTGTGGATAGTGCGTAACGGAGCTTGTGCGCCCGCCAAAGATACGGTAACCATAAATGTATATAACACCCCTGTTGCTAATGCAGGCATCGACCAACAATTGTGTAATACTTTTACTACCACGTTTACAGCTACCATACCAGCCGGAACATCAACAGGGGTATGGTCGCAATTGAGCGGAACTACAGCTACTATAACTACTCCAACGGCTTATAACTCAACATTAACGGGGCTAACAGAGGGTACTTACAAATTTATATGGAAAGTAAGCAACGGTAATTGCACCCCAGTTACTGATACTGTTACTATTAAAGTTTATAATACACCTTTAGCCAACGCAGGTATCAACCAACAATTATGTAATACATTTAATACTACTTTGGGTGGTAATGTACCTGCAGGAACATCAACCGGAAATTGGACACAACTAAGTGGTCCTAACGCATCAGTTATAACTACGCCAACCCTTGCTACATCAACAATAACAGGCCTAGCTGAGGGTACGTATAATTTTGTGTGGACAGTAAGCAATGGTAATTGTATTGCAGTTACTGATACTGTTGCTATTAAAATATATAATACTCCTACCGCTAATGCTGGAGTCAACCAACAATTGTGTGCTACTTACATAACAACTTTAGCAGCTACTATACCAGCAGGTACAGCCACTGGTGTATGGTCGCAACTTAATGGACCTACCTCGTCAGTTATTGTTACGCCAAGTGGGTATAACTCAAGTATTACAGCGTTAGGCGAGGGTACATATAATTTTGTGTGGACGGTAACTAATGGTAATTGTGCAGCAGTTACGGATACAGTAACCCTTAAAGTCTACGATACACCTGTGGCCAAAGCAGGCGCTAATCAAAACTTGTGTAATAGTAGTTCAACATCATTTACAGCATTAGCTCCAGCAGGTACAGCCACAGGCGCTTGGACACAGCTAGGTGGCCCTAACACCGCCACAATAGTGTTGCCAACAAGCAAAAACGCAAGTATAACAGGCTTGGTAGAGGGTACTTACAATTTTATATGGACGGTGAGTAATGGTAGTTGCATCCCAGCTACCGATACCGTAACTATTAATGTATACAACACGCCTACCGCCAATGCAGGCATTGATATAAATGTGTGTAACAATAGTATAGCCACCTTAGGTGCTGTGCTACCTGCGGGTACGTCGTATGGCACATGGAGTAGGCAATCAGGCCCAAGCGCAGTAGTGTTTGGGGATACTTTATTGCGCACTACAAACGTTTCTAACCTACAAGAGGGCGTGTATAAATTAGTGTGGACGGTAAGTAATGGCAATTGCCCTACGGCAACCGATGTAGTAAATGTAAATGTGTACAACACCCCAATAGCCAATGCTGGTGCAGATATTAAAGCATGCTACGTGCCTTTAATTCCGCTTAATGCGCAATTACCATTTGGTACAAGTGTTGGGCATTGGCATGATGCCACCACTGGCGGAGGGTCAGTAACATTTGTGGATTCTATGCAATTTAACACTTCAATTAAAAACTTAACTCCTGGCTTTTTTGACATTGTGTGGGTAGTTGAAAACGGCTCTTGCCCTACTGCTACCGACACCTTGCACATTACCAATTACAAAATTCCGATTGTTAATTTTTCGTTTGATGAAGATTTAATATGCCAAGGCGATTGTATTAATTTTACTGATCTTACCCAAACGTTTATGAACGACCCTATTATTATTTGGAAATGGGACGATGGTTTATTTGGTTCGGCAAGCCTACCTAACCCAATGTTTTGTTACGGCGATAGCGGTGCATTTTACCCACGCTTAACAGTAACAACGGCGCATGGTTGCTTAGTGTCTAAAACCAGTACCGACAGTATTAGGGTAAAAGGTAAGCCAGTAGCCGAATTTAAGGTGGATAACCTTAGTGAAACCGACGATTTAATTACCATAAATACTACTTCATCTAATTTTAATGTATTAAAATGGGAGATGGGAGATGGTACTTATTTTGAGCACGTTAAAAACACTAATTACGATTACACCTACGCTGACACAGGGTGGTATAAAATTAAGCTAATAGCTGCCAATAAAAATAATTGTACTGATACCGCCATTAAAAAGCTGTACATCAAAAAACGATTTACGTTTTACATACCTAATTCGTTTTCGCCTAACGCAGATTATTTAAATGATATATTTACTCCTAAGGGTAGTTATTTTAAAAATTATCAAATGACTATTTACGACCGCTGGGGCGAAATAATATTTGTATCCAGCGACATAAATAAAGGCTGGAACGGTTTGTTGCTAGACGATTCGCCTGCCACAGTAGGTACTTATGTATACAAAGTTAGTGTGGATAAACTCACAGGTAAAACAATGAATTATAAAGGCACGGTAACACTTATGAAATAAAATTATAGTTTTTGAAACACAAGCGGAGTTATACTCAACTTGCGTTTCAAAACTATTTTGCACTGCCGCTTGTAATACTTACGTTTATTAATTATGTTTGTTAGCAATTGTAAATACACTACACACTATGTTTTCAAAATACACACTATCCTTTTTATTTACTTTATTAATCAGTTCGGCTTTTGCACAAACATTTGATATAGAGGGCAAAGACACTATTAATCAAATGGATGTGAATAATTTGCGCCAAGGTAAATGGGTAGTTAAAAATAGCACTAAAAAATTACCAGGCTACCGCGACGACCAAACGGTGGAGGAAGGAAAGTACCGCGATAGTAAAAAAACAGGCATTTGGAAGGCTTATTTCCCTAGTGGAAAAACGAAAAGCGAAATTACTTACGAAAACAATCGCCCCAAAGGATATGCTAAATTTTACCACGAAAACGGGCAGTTAGCCGAAGAAGGTATGTGGGAAAACAATAAATGGGTAGGCGAGTACAAAATGTATTACGAAAACGGGCAGTTATTTTACGATTGGAAGTATAGTACAGATGGTAAACGTGAGGGAGAGCAAAAATACTTTCATGACAATGGCTATACCATGATTGAAGGTAATTGGCAAGAAGGAAAAGAAAATGGCACACAAAAAGAATACTACTATTCGGGCGCATTAAAAACTACTAAAGAATTTAATGGAGGTAAAATGGACGAAGCGTCTATTAAAAATGTAGAGGATTCAGGCAAGCCAGACCCTAATAACAAACGCAAATTAACTATTAAAGCACCCGCTGAAGTTAAGGTAGAAAAAGCCGTGGACAAAGTGGTAGAAAAAGTAGTGGTTAAAGAAGAGCCTGTGGTAGTTAAAGAGCCTGTAGTGGTTAAAAGTGCTTCGTTAGTGGAGAACGGACAAAACAAATTGTACAATAAAAACAAACAAGTGGAGCAAGAGGGTATGTTTAAAAACTATAAGTTGTGGGACGGTAAAAGATATTTTTATGATGGCGAAAAACTGGTACGTACACAAACCTACAAAAATGGCGGTGTTGTAAAAACCGAGGAGGTTAAATAAAACCTTCAGTAGTAACAATGAATATTTTATTGCACGACAGCGCACAGCGCAACCACCTGTTACCATTGGTGTTTACAAGGCCTGTTGCTCATTTACGCATAGGGATATTAACGATTGCCGAAAAATACACCATGTACTTTAACACTACTTGTAGTTATATCACGGCTGATTATTTAAGTAAAAAATACCCAAGCACATATTCCAACGATAACCTAATAATAAATGCTTGCGTATGCCCAACACCAGAGTTGGTAGAGCAAATAAAAGCATTAACTATTAATACTGTTTTAATAGACGAGATTACTACTACTTGGATAGCCGTACGTGTTAATAAAAGCGATGCCGTAAGTTTTGCCGTAGACTGTAATTTTTCAAAATTTAAAATTCAAAATTCAAAAAGCTCGTTCACGCTACTGAGCCGTCCTAACGATATATTTACTTACAACGATGTGGAACTACGCAACGATTTTGCGCGGTTAACTAAGGGTAGAGTTTCGGAACCTATATCAACTACTAATACCTGCATCGCACCCCAAAATATATTTATAGAAAAAGGCGCTAAGGTAGAATGCAGCATACTTAACGCAAGTACAGGGCCTATATATATTAGTGCTAATGCTGAGGTTATGGAGGGTTGTATTGTACGAGGTGCGCTAGCGCTATGCGAAAATGCAACATTAAAATTAGGTGCTAAAATATATGGAGCCACTACTATAGGTCCGCATAGCAAAGTAGGAGGGGAGGTTAATAATTCTGTAATAATTGGGTATAGTAACAAGGGGCACGATGGTTTTTTGGGTAATGCTGTAATTGGCGAGTGGTGCAACTTAGGTGCTGATACTAATAATTCAAACTTAAAAAACAATTACGCTAACGTTAAGCTGTACAACTACGCTACACTAGCTAACGAAGATACAGCGCTGCAATTTTGCGGATTAATAATGGCTGATCATAGCAAATGTGGTATTAACACCATGTTTAACACAGGCACAGTAGTGGGTGTATGCGCTAATGTGTTTGGAGCGGGTTTCCCAGCTACACACATACCTAGCTATACGTGGGGAGGGGTAACGGACAGCGAAGTATTTAAGTTGGATAAAGCCATTGAACTTGCACAGCGTGTGTATGCACGCCGTAACATGGAGTTACCATTAGTTGATGTGGACATACTAACACATATATTTAACCATACCGCACATTAATTACAAGTAGCGTGATACACTATTATTTTACCCCCACGTTATTTGATGGTTTAGGTAATGTTGCCCGCAATGTGTACATAGGCGTGCAACACACTATAATTGTGAGTATAGGTACAACTGCTCCCACTAATAATAGCAATGTAACAGTGCTTGATGCCGCAGTAATGCCCGCTATGATTAATGCGCACTGCCATTTAGAATTATCGTACCTGTATGCTAAAATACCTAAGTACATAGGTATTAATGATTTTATAGCCACGCTCGAACAATGTAAAACTAATGATGCTACAATAGTTGAACATCACGCATTACTTGCACAGCAAGCTATGCAAGCTAACGGTATAGTGGCAGTGGGAGATATTAGTAATACTGCGCATACTTTTGCTCTAAAACAACAATCAGCCATGTACTACCACACATTTGTGGAAGTGTACGGCTTTAGCCCTGAGCGTGCATTAACAGCTTATGCTAATGGTATGGCATTGGTAAGCCAATTACAAGGTTGTGCCGTAAGCATTACGCCACATGCGCCTTATAGCGTAAGTAGCGAGTTAATGCAGCTTATAACCACTGCGTGCAATGTAAGCAATAGCCCAGTAACTATTCATACACAGGAGAGCAAGGCTGAAAATGAATTTTTTGAGTGCGCCACAGGTAAAACCTACACTCGTATTCAAAACTTTGGTATTGATTTATCTACTCATTATGCTACACAACAATCGGCTATGGCACACGTAGCACCGCTATTACCAAAGCAACTTCCTTTACAATACGTACACAATACATTTGCTACGGCACACGATGTTGAGTTGGGCATTGCCTTAAACCCCAATACTTATTGGTGTTTGTGTCCCAATGCTAATATTTATATCGAAAATAGTTTACCCAACATACCTATGCTTATGCAACACAATGCTACTATAACCCTTGGTACAGATAGCCTCGCGAGCAACGACAAGTTATGTATACTGTCAGAAATGCAAACTATACAGCGTTATTACCCCACTATACCTACACAAACCCTTGTGCAGTGGGCAACTTACAACGGAGCTAAGTTTTTGGGTATTGATGCTGATTTTGGAAGTATTGCTGTGGGGCGTAAAGCAAATTTTGTGTTACTTACCAATTTTAATCATGCTACACAAAGTTTGTATAACGCTGATATAGCTTTGCTTTAACACAAGTTCTAATAGGTGGTTATTATTTATTAGATATAAAGTAACCTTTATAAGTTCATAGATAGATTATTTTTATTTTTTAAATCCAACAAGTACTGCTACACAACCTTGCTCTACTATACCTGTTTTAGCTTCAGCTTTAGGTACAGTTACCTCAATTATTAGTTGTTGTGTTGCTTTAACATTAAAATCAAAGTTTTTTTGATTAGTACTTTCGCTGTTAAATACTTCTTTGTGATTACTATCAAATACTTTGTATTGTACTGCACCAAGTAATTCTTGTGCGCAGGTGTATATGCGATATTCTTGCCCTGCATAAAAAGTCATCATTAACTCAGCGTTTTCACCTGGCGCTAAAGCTGTACTGTTTAATTGACCATTGTGTATATAAGGCTTTAACGATGGCACACATTTGCCTTTAGTAAAATTGTTGCATTGCGCATTAGCATTAATATTAATAAGTAAGGCTAATCCTGTAAGTAGGGTAAATAGTAGTTTTTTCATGTTATTTATTTGGTTCTAATTATTTGGTTATTGCGGTTCTAATTTCGGCAACTTTCGAAGCAATTTTTTTCAATTGCTCTTCGTTTAGCGTATTTGATTTTGCGTCGCTACCAATTGTGGTAGTTTTTGTTTTAGGGTCAACGCTAACTGTGCTTTCGCCAGTTGATAAATCAATGGTTGCAAATATTTCTTTTAACTCGTTTAATTTAAGCGTTAAATCTTTTACTGATTCGTGTTGTTGGTAAGCGCTTAATAATCCTAATAAATTATCTAACGATAATTTTTGCTCAGCAATACGCCCTAATAATACTTCGTTTTTAGGTGCTACATACGCCATTTTACTAGCAAGGTATAATCCCTCTATCCAACCTCCTGAAATTATTAATGCTGAAATATTTTGACGTTCATTTTCGTTCAAAAAAGCATCAGTTTCTAAATACGAATCACTAATAATATTCATTAACGAATCTTTGTTGTTCATATTTGTTTGAATGCGCTCAACCACATCTTTGTTAAAAGCTGATGATATACCCAAGGCATCTGATAATTTTTGAGCTGCTTTTAGGTATTGCATTGTTTCTTGTGTTTGGTCAAACACACTGGTATAGCTTAAATCGGCACCGTAAACGCCTAAATTAAGTGCGCGAGAGTCGTTAGTATTATAATGATCAACTGCTTTTAGATCATGTAGGTTAGCCTTGTCAAATTTAGAACCTGATTTTTGTAATAAGCTTGATAATTCCATAGGTGAGGGCAAGCTGTAAAATACTTTACGCGCCTCACTATTCATAGCGTTTTGTGCTACTGTATCTTTTTCTTGGTTAGTGGTGTTGTTGCTCGTGTTGTTACAAGCTGTAAATGTGATACTTGCAGTAACTACTGATAATGTTAAAAGTTTAACGTGTTTCATTAATTGTTTTTGTTTAAAAAAATTATTTTATTTATTTCAAATATATACTTTAAATTGTATAACTAACATTTGAGAGCCGTTATTTTAGTTGTTTTTTTATTAACAAATACTTCAGTTATTTAATTTTACGAATAACAAATAGTGCAATTATACTAAATGTAGCAGCTATGTAGCCTAGTATTTCATAGTTTTCAAAACTTCCGTTGGCGTGTTTTATCATTATGCTTCCGCCAATTAGGGTGGCTATGCCTGAGGTAGTTTGTTGCACAAACGAATTAAAACTCATAAAGCTACCTCGTGTTTGGGCATCAATACTTTTGGATATTAATGCTTGTGAGGGTATCATACGAGCACTCGAACACAAAAACAAACACGAAGTTACAATTAACGCCTGCCACATAGGTACTGCGCCTAAGTTAGTAAGTGCAAGCAGTACCACTACCGAGAACAATATAGCTACATAAAATACTTTTATACTGCCGTACTTATCCGTTAGCTTACCTACCAACGGTGAAGCTAATATGCTACATGCTCCGCCTACCAGATAAATTAAGGGTAATTGCGCCTCGGTAAACCCTACATTGCCCACTAAATAAGGACTTATAAAGGGTATAATTATAAACCAACCCAACATCAAACACGCACTAAGCACTAAGGCATATATTTTGGCCGATGAATTAAACACATTTTGTAACGGTTTAGTAATACTAAATGGTGCTAAATTGGCAAGATGCCCGTTAATTGGCGGAATAAACTTTAACGCCAATGGTATAACCAATAATCCCAAACTACCTACTACCACAAACGGTGCGTGCCAGTTAAACCACAACGAAAGTTGCAACCCAAACGGAACTCCAATAATTGACGCTAACGAAAATGCCGACATTACTATGCCCATGCTTGCGCCACGTTTTTGAGGCGGAATAGTATCGCTAATTATGGATATAATAAGTGCCGATGACATACCCCCAAACATACCTGCTACAATACGTGCTACAATTAATGTTTCGTAAGTATTGGCAATAGCGCAACTATAAGTACCTATTACAAAACCAATATAGTTAAACACTAACGCTCTACGACGTTCTAATCTATCAATAATAAATACACCTAGCAACGCAGCAATGCCTGCAGCAATATTAAACGACGATACTAAAAACGAAAACTGTTTGGTAGTAATACTCAACGCACGCATTAGTTGCGGGCTTAAGGGCATCATAATCATAAAATCCATTACGTGTGTAAATTGTACGAGCGCAAGGGTAAACAGTATGGTAAGTTCGGTACGGGTTAATTTCATTTTTTTAAATTGAAGTTAAACGCTAAAAGTAGTGGTAAATTTTTACATTTGTTATCAATGAAACTACTATTACTACTAATACTTGCGCTAGTTAAGCAGAATGATTTTTTGACACAACAAAAAACATATAGCCGTGTACGCACCGCATTTGTTAGTAAAGAAGCTATAGTAAATAAATTATTAGCGGGCCAAAACATAAAACCATCTGCACTTAATATACTATTGGTAGCCTATAAGCAAGAACAATTATTGGAAGTATATGCTAAAAACACACACGATAAAAACTATGTGAAATTAGTTAGCTACCCAATTTGCGCCAGCTCGGGCGAACTAGGCCCTAAGCGCCAACAGGGCGATGCGCAAGTGCCCGAAGGATTTTACAGTGTTGCTAACTACAACCCCGCAAGTAGTTATTATTTGTCGCTAGGGCTTAATTACCCTAACAAAGCCGACCGCATAAAAAGTACCGCAACACACTTAGGGGGCGATATATTTATACACGGCGAATGTGTTACTATTGGTTGCTTGCCTATGACTAACAACAAAATAAAAGAAATATATTTACTTGCTATACTTGCCCATAGTAACAAACAAATTATACCCGTGTACGTGTTTCCATTTAAATTCACAACACAAAATATAACTAGTTACTACGCTACTTACAAAGGCAACACAGCCCTTTTAAACTTTTGGAATAATTTAAAAATAGGCTACGATACCTTTACACAAACGCATCAACAATTAAACGTAACTGTTGACGCCAAGGGTAATTACACATTTTAATAACGCACCACGTGTCCACTATAAAAAAACTTGCCTCACAAACATTACTTTACGGCCTTAGTAGCATACTACCTCGTGTACTCAACTACTTGCTAGTGCCACTACACACACGAGTGTTAGTTAATGCTGATTTTGGAGTAATGACCAAACTCTACGCCTATGTAGCGTTTATGGTAGTACTATTAACTTATGGTATGGAAACCGCCTATTTTAATTTTAGCAGAACTGACGAACATAACGAGGAGCAGGTGTTTAGTACTGCATTAATAGCACACATAACTACTTCAGTACTGTTTTTTATAGGAGTATTGTTTTTTTTACCGTCGTTGGCATATGGCATGCGAGTAGGCAACCATACCGACTACGTGCTTTATTTTGCAGCAATACTTGCCCTTGATGCTGTTACGGCATTGCCGTTTGCTCGCTTACGTAAGCAAAACAAAGCACTAACATTTGCAAGCATTAAACTAATTAATGTAGGTGTTAACATAGGGCTTAACATATTGTTTTTATTAGTTTTTCCACACTTTGGCATATTAACTAACGTAGACAGCGTTGCCTTTATATTTATTGCTAACCTAATAGCAAGTGGTATTACTTTGTTGTTGCTATTGCCGCAGTATTCAATTACTTGGGTGTTTGATAAAGTATTGTTCCGTAAAATGTTAGTGTATGCACTACCGCTATTAGTAGCGGGTTTGGCAGGTATGGTTAACGAAACTATTGATAGGGCGTTAATGGATAGATTGCTCCCAAGTACCGTTAATATTGGTGTAGAAACGGGTAACTACGGTGCGTGTTATAAGTTGGCAATGCTTATGAGTATATTTATACAAGCGTATAGGTTTGCTGCCGAACCATTTTTCTTTAATAGTAAACTTGATACTGATACCCGTACAAACCTTGCTGTTACTACAAAATATTTGTTTGTAATATGCTTATTTATTTTTTTGGGCATACAATTTAATTTGTCGTGGATTAAATATTTTGTAGGCCAAAGTTATTGGGGCGGATTAATTATTGTGCCTTATTTATTATTAGCCTATGTGTTTTTTGCTTTATATACTAATTTAAGTATGTGGTTTAAACTCAATAATAAAACCCATTTTGGGGCATTATTTGCCATTGGTGGTGCGGTTTTAACCATTGCAGGTAACTTAGTATTAATACCTCGATTTGGCATTGTTGGTGCGGCTTACACCACATTAATGTGTTACACATTAATGTGTGTAGCGTGCGTTGTACTAGGGCAATATTACTACACCTTGCCCATTGATTGGCGTACACTAATTTATTATGCCTGCATAACAATTGTTATATATGGTATTTATATACTGCTTGCGCCTAGTTTACTTGTTAATTGGTTGTTACTAATAGCCTACGCTGTACTTGTGTTGCTTAACGAACGTAAAAATATTAGCAAATTAGCGTAACAAGTACCAGTTGTGTATGGTTTTGATTCAACGGACAGTGAGTAGACGCTAAGCCTTTAAATAACTTCATTGCCTAAATCTTAAACAGATTTTAATTATAGCTTCGCTAGTAACAAAAGATAATGCTACAAATTAACACTGCTTAAAAAATTAATAATTTGTTAATATTGCACACTATATATTTAAACTTTATTTGTAATAGTATTTTTTAACTTAATTAAAAACACGCCATTAAACATGTTTGACTTACCATTATCACTTACTATTTTATTACTTGTATGTTTGCTTTGTGCCATAGCGTTTGAATTTGTAAACGGCTTTCACGATACGGCTAATGCAGTAGCTACGGTTATTTATACCAACTCGTTAAAACCTAACATAGCTGTAGTGTGGAGCGGTATATGTAACTTTATAGGTGTGTTTAGCGGAGGTATAGCAGTGGCTATGGGTATTGTAAATTTATTACCCGTTGAAGCATTAGTTGATGCCAATATAATGCACAGTGTAGCCATGGTATTAGCACTATTGTTAAGTGCTATTATTTGGAATTTAGGCACGTGGTACGTGGGCTTGCCAGCATCAAGTTCGCATGCATTAATAGGTTCGATACTAGGTGTTGGTGTGGCACTAACATTTATGCCGGGTAGTTCGGGTGCGGCAGTTAACTGGAGTAAAGCCCAAGAAATTGGTTTGTCGTTATTACTATCGCCGTTGTTTGGTTTTGCGTGTGCTATATTTATGATGTTTATTTTTAAACGATTTATTAAAAACGATTTTATATTTAAAGAAGCTGATAAAGAAAAAGAACCACCAATGTGGGTGCGTGCTATATTAATTACTACGTGCTCGTTGGTTAGTTTTTTTCATGGTAGTAACGATGGGCAAAAAGGAGTAGGCTTGGTAATGCTTATTTTAATTGGTATTGTACCCGCTTACTTTGCTATTGATGGCTCGGTGGAATTACAAAATACTAAAGCATCTATTGAGCACATACACCTATTGGTAGTTAAGGCAGATACTATTGGGCTGTCGGCCAAGGAGATAAAAACACACAAGGAAATTGTAGCTAAATGTATTGAAGCTGAAGCGTTAATAAGCACTAACATTGATGCGAGCGCATTACCTAAAGACCAACGTTTTGCTGTGCGTAGTACCATTGTTAAAATAACTAAAGGTTGCGAAAAGTTAGTAAAAGGAGGTAATCTAAGCCTTAGCGATAATGACACTAAAGACTTAACCGCCACCATTAAAACCACTCGCACCGCTACCGATTATGCCCCTAAATGGGTAATAGTAATGATATCGCTCTCGTTAGGGCTAGGAACAATGATAGGCTGGAAACGTATTGTAAAAACTATTGGCGAAAAAATTGGTAAGCAACACATGAGTTATGCGCAAGGCGCAAGTGCAGAAATTGTGGCTTCGCTCACCATTGGTTTATCCACCGGACTGGGCTTACCTGTAAGCACTACGCACGTGCTGTCAAGCGGTATAGCGGGTAGTATGGTGGCTAAAAAAGGATTGAAAAATTTACAACCAAAAACTATTAAAAACATATTGTTGGCATGGGTACTTACCTTGCCTGTAACCATGCTACTTTCGGGGTTATTGTTTTTATTATTTAGAGCAATATTATAGTTAGGGATTAAATAATTGTATGTGTTTTTTAACTAACGTACATTTACGTTAGTTAAATTTAACCTTAGTAATTTCGTATGAAATCCACTTTATTATTTATTCATTTACTAGGCGTTATTCATTGTGTTGGGCAATCTACCGATGAACTAATGAAGAATGGTAACACTCAATTTAGTGTAGGTAATTACACCGCTGCACTGCCTTACTTTGAACAAGCAAGCGTACAGCAGGTTGCTAAAGCCAATTTTATGGTGGGTTTATGCCTGTATAATTTAACTAATTACAAAGAGGCTAATAAGTATTTTGATGTTGAACTAAGTAAGGATAGTACTTGCGCACAAGCTTATTATTTTAAGGCGTTAATAGCGGCATCAACACTTAGTGTAGCGGTATTAATTATTAATAAAGCTATAGCCTTACAACCTACAAATAATGCGTATTTATTAGCTAAGGCCAACTTGTATTATAGGCATAATAACTACACCGAAGCTTTACTTAACTACACCCAGTTATTGGCACTTAACAACACTATTGACGATGCGCATTACAAGCTAGGCTATTGTAAGTTATACATTAACGACACCCTAGGCGCATGCCAAAGCTGGCGTAAAATAAGCGAGTTAGACGACTTTGAAAACGAAGCGCAAATTACACAATGGTGTGCAACTAGGTAATTATGTAATTAAAAAAAACGCTTACTTTTTAGTGTCAAGTTCCACCTCCTCTTCGGGTTCGGCTTCGTTAAATAATTGGTCGGTTACACCTGTGCGTAAGTAATTCATTTGGCGTACAATCCAGTTTTTTCGCTTATCAATATAACCTGTGCGCTTACTTGCATTCCACTTAATAGGGTTGGGCAATATTGCTGCTATGCTTGCACACTCGCTTGCGGAGAGTTGCTTAGCATTTTTGTTAAAATAATAGTGTGCCGCAGCATCGGTGCCATACACGCCACGCCCCATTTCTATTACGTTTAGGTACACCTCAATAATTCTATCTTTACTCCACAGCAACTCTATAAGCGCAGTAAAATAAACCTCTAAACCCTTACGTAACCAAGTACGTCCTTGCCACAAAAATACGTTTTTGGCAGTTTGTTGGCTAATGGTTGAAGCCCCTTTTACTTTTTTGCCGTTTTTCTTTTTGTTGTATTCCAATGCTTTTTGTATGGCTTTTACATCAAAACCATAGTGGTCTAAAAACAATTGGTCTTCACTAGCCACTACTGCCAAAGGCATATCGGGGCTCATAGCGGTAAGTGGTACCCAGTTTTTTTTGAATTGCGCATTATCTTGTTCAATGTACCGCTGTATCATTAGCGGAGTTAGTGGCACGGGCACAAACCGGTACACTAGCGTTAAACCAATAGTTACTACAAAAAATAAAAGTAGGGCGCGTACCACAATAGTACGTATGCGTTGTAATAGTGTGCGCATTAGCAAAAAATTAAGTAGCATTATTATTTATCAATATTCAGTTTTACGAGTTCAATTCGTTTTTGTGAAACGGACAAAATTGTAAAAATAAAATTACCCACACGTATCACATCGTTTTTTTGAGGTATGCTCTGCGAATGGTGTATAATAAGCCCTGCAAGTGTTTCGTATTTAATATTGTTGGGTAATTTTAACGCGTATTTTTCGTTGAGATAATCAATTTCTAATCGGCTCGAAAATACATATTCTTTTTCGTTTATGGTACGTTCTATGGGCATATCATCGTCGTGTTCGTCCTCTACATCGCCTACAATTTCTTCAATAATATCTTCGGTTGTTATTAAGCCCGCAGTACCACCAAATTCATCTAATACTATGGCAACACTACGTCGTTGTTGTAGCATGAGTGTAAGGGTTTCTTGTGCCGACTTACTTTCGGGTACTATAACCACTGGCAACATTAGGGCTTTGAGTTGTGTAGGCTTGCTAAATAATTCTAACGAATGCACATAGCCAATAATATTATCAATACTATCGCGGTATAGTATTATTTTGCTAAAACCAGTGTCGGCAAATTTGCGTTGCAAAGTTTCAATATCCGAATTTACTTCAATACCAGCAATTTCGGTACGTGGCACCATACAATCGCGGGCTTTTAATTGCGAAAACACTAATGCGTTTTGAAATATTTTTACCTCATGATCCACATTATTATTGTTAGCATCGGCAGTGTTGTTTACGGTGTTCAAATAATTTTCTAAATCAACTTTGCCAAAACTTAATTGCTGTGCTGTGTGCGAACTACCTGCAAATCTGTTAATGATAAACTCCGAAATATTCATAGTAATAAATACTAACGGGTACAATAGGTAATAAATTATAATAAACGGTATTGCAAAAATATGTAACGTAAAATTAGGATTAATACTAAACAAGGATTTAGGTATATACTCTGCCGTAAGTAGTATAAATACAGTGGATAGCGCTATTTTTATTACAAATATTATTGGCGCAGAATGTATAAATTGTTCAATTATTGGTTCGAGATATTCCTCAGAATAAATACCATAAATAACAATTGAAATACAATTGCCCAATAGCGTAGTGCTTATAAAACGTGAGGGGTGCTTAATAAAATTAGAAAATATTTTGGCCGATAAAACGCCTTGATTTTTATCTAATTCTATTTTGAGTTTGTTAGCCGTTAAAAAAGCAATTTCTAAACCCGAAAAAAAAGCACATGTAATAAGCGTTAATAGTATTATAAATAAAGGGTTGTGGAGCATAAGCTATACGTTATTATGAGGGTGTATTTATGTAATATTTGTGCTGACGGTTTAAGTTTATCTTAAACATAACTACTCCTATTAGTACTATTGCAAAAAAGAAAAAACTATCTTTCCATTGCCCTAACGCAGCGTAATATACGCCAGTACATAGTGCAAATAGGGCTATGCCTAGCCAAATATATTTCATAATTAGTAGTGTTTTTTTCATGGCTAATTTATTGTGTTACTGTACTATCGTTGTTATCCACATTCAGGTTAATAAACCCTGTAGGGCGTAGTATATGATACTTACTAAATGATTGGTTGGACTCTAATCCTTGCCCAAATATTATTTGGTCTTTGGTGCGTATTTTCACAAATGCGTCCGACGTTATTTTGTCGCGCTCTTGGTCCCATATCATGTGTTCGGTATTTAATTGGTCGCCTTTTTCGTTTATTACTATTACGTTATTGCGTGCCTCTACATAGTTTTTTTTATTGGGCTTTACTGCGTACTTAGCACTCATGCGAGTAGTTTCCTTTAAATCATCGTCGTACAATATGGCTAATATTCCGCTCTTAAATTCGGTATAGGGTTTTTCGCCTTCATAATCTTCAATTATAGGCGCAGTAATTTTTGCTCTTACATGGCCGCTATCGCTGTATATAATTTCGGCATTAATAACACGGTTAGCTGCCTCGCTACTTTTATGGGTAAGTGCCTTAACTTGCTTAGTGCTGTTGGTGCAGCCAATTAGTAGCAAGTTAATAAGTAACGTAATAAAAATAAAATAGCGCACGTGCATTAATCTACCTTAGGTTTTATAAACCAAATATCATTTAGCAATACTGCTATTGATATACTGTGGTACGTATCTTTTGATGTAGTTAATAACTTACGGCTACCAATAGTATAGGCTATATTAAGGCTCGAAACACTACGAGGCAAGGGCATGCCCAAACTTACGGTTGCGCTATAATCGTTAAATGATTTAGCGTAATACCACTGTTGTACCGCTAACTTAGCTCCCATACGTAAATTGTTGCGTATTTTACGCCCGTTTTGTGGGTTGTAAATAAATGCTGTACTTATAGTTTTACTGTCGTAAAACGGAGTAGCTTTAGTACCAAAAGTTGATGTTTTCCAAGCGGTTGATGTGTAATTAAGCGACATATAATATTTGTCGGCATCTAGCATTGATGCATGCTTTATACCATAGGCTATACCAATGGTAAACGTGCTAGGAATTATAGTGTGCGAAGCTTGATTACTTGCCGTGGCTACAGTATCTTTGTATACAAAAGTAGTACCGCTAGTAGTATAGGATATTAACTCGTTATTTACCACAGTTTTAGCATTAGTTTCGAGTGTAAAAGCAGTGCCAAAATAAATAGTACGTAAAGCTTTAGGTATAATTTGTGCTTGCACACCTAGCGTAGCATTAGCACCAGTGTAGTAGGACGATTGCTTGTACAGCGCGCCAAATTTTTGAGTGTTTTTTAAATAGTCGTTGCGCTGTTGGTGTAGCACCTCGCCAAACAACGCATTAATGTTAAACCCTGAGCTTAGTTTAAACGTAGAGTCATTAACAAACTTATAGCTTAAGCCCAATGTGCCTCTGTTAATGCCGCCCTTGCCTGCGTTAGTGTATTGCACAGAATCGCCCGCTACATCAACCGAATTAGTAACGCCCGCATACCCCATGCGTGAGTAAGGCATATAAGCTATTACAGCGCCTAACCCTTTAGTAGTGGGCATTGCCAAGCTAAATTGTTTAAATTCGGTTTTGCTATAATTTAATTTGCCAGCATTAGTGTTGTACTGGTGTATATCGGTGCCTAAGTTGGCTTCAAAAGTAGTGTAGCGCATCATGGAGTAACTTGCAGGGTTTTCAATATTGGCTGCGTTTAACCAACTACTTACCCCACCCGCACCAGTGGCGGTGTTTATAAAACCAATGTTAGTATACGGCTCACCTATGCCCAATTGTGATACTGGCGACACTACTTGTTGCGCATAACTATTGTTTGCAGCGGTTACTGATAGTAGCATAAGTACTATAATTGGGGTTATTATTTTAATCACGAGTTTAAATTTAAAATGTAATTGAGTCCTTTTACTAAAAGTAATTCATCTGCGAATATCTTATTTTTTAAGTGTTTTTCAAAATAAGAACTATCACCTCCTGTAAGTAGTACTTTTAAGTGCGAATATTGTGCAGTGTAGTAATTAATAAAACTATCAATTTCGGCAACAGCACCTAGCTGTGCGCCAGTGTTAATGCAGGTTTCGGTAGTTGTGCCCACTAAAGTAGCATAGTTATTATTTAGGCTAAGTAACGGTAGTTTAGCCGTATAATCGTGCATGCTTTGATACCGTAATCGCACGCCTGGCGAAATAGCACCACCCAAATAGGCGTTATTATCGTTTGTAAAATTGTATTTGATACATGTACCTATATCAATAGTAAGCACATTGTTATTAGGGTAGTGCGTATAGCCACCTACTGCTGCAGCAAGCCTATCGCTGCCCAAAGTACTGGCCGATTGATAGTGGTTAGCAATAGGTAGTTTTAGTGTGTTTTGAAACAAGAGCGCATTAATATTAAATTGATGCAACTGCTCCATTAATTCATTAGCATTACCTTTAACGGTGCTTACAATGGCGTTAGTAATAGAATACTGTTGCGTTATAGTTGAACTCAAACACTCGTTTAAAGAATTATATGTACTGTACTGTAAGCATTGATTTTGCTCAAAAATAGCCACTTTTAAACGGGTGTTGCCAGCATCAATAATTAAATTCATTAAATATATATTAAATATTTTTTGAAATTACAAAATAATACTACATTTGTATCACCAATTTATAACAAAAAAAGGTCTGCTGGTGCCTTAGCTCAGTTGGTAGAGCAAAGGACTGAAAATCCTTGTGTCCCTGGTTCGATTCCTGGAGGCACCACTCCAAGGGAAGAAACTGAAAATTCAGTTCTCTTCCCTTTTTTATATTGATTCAAAGGCTTAATGGTAGTGCCAACATGTTACTAGTATTTATAAAAAGCAAGGTTAACGAATAATGATAGTAAACAAGAAAATAAGGTTTGGCACAATGGTAGCGGACACGAGCAAAATGCTCGCGCCAGCGGGGGAAAAATTGATGCTACTATACATCCTACAAATGCTCCACAAAGTAATTTAGCACTAAATGCTACTTTAGATTTTCTGTCAGGAAAGTTTAAAGATTTTATCCATAATAATTTTGGAAGTTCTGCATCCAGCAAAAAAACTGAAAAACCAAAGAGTGAAGAAAAACCAAAGAGTGAAGGGAAACCAAAAAGTGGAGGGAAACCCAAAAGTGGAGGAGCAAAAAAAGATGGTCGTACAGTTAGGCACTTGTAAAAAGCATGAGAGATAATATAATTGGCTTAGTGCTTATATTGATAGGTTGGTACACTTTGCGAGATACAATTAAGTATGACGATAAAACTAATCCATTCTATGACAATAGAAAATTACAAGGAATTGGTGGAGGGATTGGTTTTATTGTCATAGGAATAATTTTATTTTTTGGTTTTAGTAAACTTAAATAATTCCCCCGCTAGCGCGAGCGTCAGGTAATCGTGTAGTTTAGGCTAGTGCCAGCATGTTGCTGGTATTCATAAACGGGATAAAAAGTATAAAGCCCTGCAGGTGCAGGGCTTTTTGTTTGTTTTGTGTTTGCTAGCTTAGTTTTGTTGTAAAATTTTAATCAATGCTTGTAGTTCGTGGTTGCTAATAGTTGCTTGTTCGGACTTGTCGTAAATATCCATTAAAAACACGGTTTGTTTAACCACCATAATTCCCCACGGAGAAGTGGCATAAAACGGTACGAATATCCGTTTTTGGTAGCATGTCTATTTTTGGTTGAAATTTCTCAACCAAAAACTGTTTTTAAGGAGCAAAAAGTACTCCTGACTTAACGTGTACTTTTAAAACAGGGCGAATAGTACAGAGTATTACAGAGTACACACTGCGCAAAAACGAGCGCTTTTATTCTTTTGGTAACGTAGGGTTTGTGCTAATTGTATGTGTTCTGAAATATAAATTTAACACATGAAATTCTAATGGTAAACTGTTATCATAAATATTAGTGAATTGAATGTTTTTTTAAATTTTAAACCTGATACAAAAACCTACAACTCTTTTTCTATTTCAATATAATTTAATTCTGCTGAAAAAAAAGTAGCATTGCTAGTAAGGCGTTTTTTTGTTCATCTTTTCTACAAAATGGCATATTTGCAAAACTTTCAATTATGGTACGAGGTGAATTTGCTAAATTTGAAAATTGGTAAAAGCCATTTTTATAACCAACATTGCATCATTAAGTGCTTATGAGGGCGTAGTTGTTTATCCTAACCCAAATAATGGCGTGTTTAAAATAACTGCTAATTCTACAGTAAATGCAGCAATAATAAATTCGTTGGTGCAAATTGTTTATAGAGGTACTATAAACCAAGGCGAACAAGTTATTAATTTAGGTCAATATGCCAATGGCGTGTATTATGTAACAATAATACAAAACGACAAACTATTGCATGTTAAATTAATAAAGGAATAAAAAATAGCACCTACGATACATCGATAGTATTAAAATGATGGAGTTATTTGCCAGCTATGTTTTTTTATCTCTATTGCGCGATTGGCTTAGCTAGAAAAAACACACGTTTTGCATAGGTTTGTATTGTCCGCTGGTTGAGAAATGTACTCAATTGTTATACATCATTACTTTTTTACCATTAAACAAAAAAACAGCCCCCAGATAACATTAAGTTATTGGGGGCTGTTTGGTAAAATTTAATTGTGTTACAAAAAATAATTAACTAATTATTTTTTCTTTTTAGGTGGAGTACCTGCTGCTGCTTTGGCGGCATCAGCCGCTGCTGCTGCTGCTGCACGAGTCATTTCAACACGCACTACAACTACGTTAGCCGAATCTAACAAAGTTACGTTAGCTATTTTTAAGTCTTTAACTTTAATAGCATTACCAATGTTTAATGCGGTAACGTCTATTTCAATAGTGTCAGGAATGTTTTCTAAGAAACCTTCTACCTTAATTTTGCGTAAACCTTTAGTTAATTTACCACCTGCTTTCACACCTTCAGAGTTACCAATAATTTTAAATGGTAAACCAATACGTATTGCTTTAGTTGGATTAACTTCCAAAAAGTCAACGTGCGTTATAGCATCTGATATTGGATGAAACTGTACTTCTTGTACAATAGCACTACGTTTTTCGCCAGCTATGTCAAGATTAAAACAAAACACCTCAGGTGTTGTTAAGCATTTTTCAATGTGGCGTAAATCCACTTGAAAAAACTTTTGGTCTTTACCTCCATACAATACGCAAGGTACTTGACCTGTTAAACGAATTGCTTTTGAATTTTTGCTTCCTACGTCCGCGCGTAACGAACCGCTCAATTGTGTTGTTTTCATTGGTTTTTGTTGTGTTGCTTATGCGCATAGGCAACGGATTAATTAATGGTTAGTTGCGCAATTGTGTTATTATTTATTTTTAAACTATAAAATGCGAGCTAATACTTTCGTGCGAATTTACACGATTTATTACATCGGCAAACAAATTAGCTACCGAAACTACTTTTATTTTTTCGCTCAGTTTTTGTAACGGTATGGTATCAGTTACCACCAGTTCCTTAATTGCCGAATTTTCGAGGTTTTCGTAAGCTTTACCACTTAATATGGCATGTGTACATACAGCACGTACGCTCAGCGCCCCTTTGGCCATCATCATATCAGCAGCTTTGGTAAGCGTGCCTGCCGTATCGCATATATCGTCTACTATTACTACGTTTTTGCCTTCAACATCGCCAATAACAGTCATTTTTTCAATAACATTAGCAGTAGAGCTCGAACGTTGTTTGTAACATATTACAATGTCGCAACCCAAGTGCTTTGCATAGGCGTTGGCACGTTTGCTACCTCCCATATCGGGCGCAGCTATTACTAGGTTTTCAATGTTTAAACTACGAATATGCTCCAAAAATAATGTTGATGCGTATAAATGATCCACTGGTACGTTAAAAAAACCTTGTATTTGGTCAGCGTGCAAGTCCATTGTCATAACTCTATCAACACCTGCTGCCGCTAACAAGTCGGCCACTAATTTAGCTCCAATAGCCACACGAGGCTTGTCCTTACGGTCTTGCCTAGCCCAGCCAAAATAAGGCATTACAGCTATTACTTTGTGTGCCGAGGCTCGCTTAGCAGCATCAACCATTAGCAACATTTCAAACAAGTTATCAGTGGGCTGAAACGTAGATTGAATAATGAAAACATCGCACCCACGCACAGTTTCCTCAAAACTGGTTTGATACTCGCCGTCGCTAAATTTGGTAAGTATTACGTTACCTAGGTTAGTACCAAATGCCGTAACTATTTGCTCCGACAAATAACGAGTGGCTGTGCCTGTAAATATTTTTATTGGATTGCTCATTTATTGAGTTAATTGTGAGTTGTGCAAATATAACCAAGTGTGTTAATTAAATACAATAAATTAATAGATATTTTATTGTCTCACTATTTTTAGGTAATTCACAGCTCACTTAACGTTTAAAATCGTATATTGATGGAACTTTCAGCCCATTGATTAAAAAATAATTACATTTATGATTTATAAAAATAAAATTTTTGTTATGAACAAAATAGCTTTACTAATTGCCTTCACATTTACTTTTAACTATACTCTTATTGCCCAAACTTCCTATACCTGGATAGGAGCAACCTCTACCGCATTTAGTGTTCCCACTAACTGGTCGCCAGTGGGAGTACCATTGCCTACTGATAACGTAACCATAGTAACAGGGGCTAACAACTGTGTATTAACTCTTAATACAACTGTTACCAACTTAACAATAACAAGTGGTATATTAAATTTGAACGGATTTACGCTTACCTCAACAGGCGTTGTGTTGTGTAATGGTGGTAGTTGCACTAACGGTACATTTAACGCTAGTGCTACATCACTCACGTTTGCAGGCACCACATTTGGTGCTAACGTTACGGCATCGGTAAGCGATTTGTATTTTAACGGAAGTATATTTAATGGAACGGTAACGGCAACAAAAACTGGGGCTGCAAACAATTCATGTAACGGTAACAATACGTTTAACGGACTAACGTCGCTTACTAATTCGGGTACGGGATTTTTGTTGCTCACTAATGGTGGTGTAGGGCGTGTAGATGTTTTTAACGCTCCTACTACCGTAAACGCTACAAATACAGGTACGTTATACTTAGGTTACACACGAGATATGACCATTAATAGTTCGCTAACGGTTAATAATACTGCGGGTTCGCCCTTAATATATTTGGGTAATACAGGTAATGTAAACTTAACTACTGGGGCAACTATTAGTTGTGGTACATTTGCAGGGGCCACATTATATATTAACAGGGTAGTACAAACGGGTACTACTGCGCAGGTATTAACCCCTGGTAATGCGGGTATTGTAAATATTAATAATTGTAATTTTACAAGTGCATTAACCGTAAATGCTGGGCGTGTAATAGCGCAAACATCTACCTTTGGCAATGCCGTAACTTATAGTATAGCAGGTACTATTGCTGATTACTGGAGTGGCGGGGGCAATACGTATAACGGAGTATTAACCGTAAACAATAGTAGTTCGGGGTATGTTGGTTTTGCTAATGGTACGACTGATATATATAATAATGATGTGTATGCTAACAATACCTCAACCACTGGTGGACGAATAATATTTGGTAACAATTGTACAAGTCAGTTTAATGGTAATATTTATGTAAGCCAAAGTGGTACAACCACTGCTTCGGGCATTGCGTTGGGCTGGGGAGGAACATTCCCTGTTGTTAATTTGGCTGCAGGCAAAAATGTATTTGTTAACGGAAGTTTTTCGTCAGGTTATTTGCAATTACTCAAAATGCAAACAGCGGCTACCACCGCTATTAATTTAACTACCACTGGCATAAGTAATGTGCAATTAAACAATAGTGTATTTAACGGAAACGTAACCATTACCGCCCCTAATATTTATGCTTATGGTTCAACGCATAATGCTCCTACAAGTTTTATTAAAACGGGAGGAACTGATAATCATAACGGGGGCTACTTAAATACTTTTAATGCTACGTTAAATATTCAAAATCAAAGTACTGGTTACTTTATGTTGGGTTATCAATCGGCTGATAAGTTTAATGATAATGTAACCGTTTCAAGTACGGGTACAGGCGGTATTTATTTTGATTGGTTTGGTTCTACGGGCACACCAACGTTAGCTGCTGGCAAAACGCTTAGCATTGGCTCAGGTGGTTACACGGCAGGTGCATTGCACTTTGGAGGCTTTACACAATTAGGCACAACAACTCCTATTAATTTAACGCTAACGGGCACTGCTTATTTTGAAACTAATACCAACTCAATTCCGCCAACATTTAACTCTACACTTACAGTAACTGCGCCTGATATAACATTAAGAGGAGGGGTGTTTAATAGTGCAGTTGTTTTTACAAAAACAGGGGGTACATCCAACCATAACAACGGTATTCAAAATATATTTAATAGTAGCTGTACTATTAATCAGCAGAGTACTACAGGTTATTTTATGTTAGGCTATAATTCTAACGATTTATTTAATGGCGATATTGTAGTTACCAACACAGGTACGCAAGATATTAATTTGGGTTGGAGTTCAGGCACAGGCACGCCCACACAAGCTGCTGGTTATAGCATAACGGTTGGTGCAGCGGGCTTTAGTGGTGGAGGGTTAAATTTTAACACGTTTACACAACTGGGCACTAGCCCTGTTAATTTAATATTTACAGGGGCAACAGCCTCCTTGTTATTTGCACGTAATTCAGTTTTTAATGGCAATATTACCTCCATAACTCCAAATGTTTATTTTAATGGTGCTACGTTCAATGGTACAGTAAATTCAATCAAAAACGGAGTATCAAATAATGCAGGGGCAGGCGGAAATACTTTTAACAGTGTTTCTAGTTTTACAAACATGGGCGGTGGTTATTTAATGTTTGGTAATGGCTCTGCTGATGTTTGGAACGCCGATGCAACCTTTACTAACAGTGGTACTAGTCAATTATACATGGCCTATAACTCAGTAGGTACATTATTTAATGGCAATGTTACGTTAAGCTCAACGGGCGGTTCGTTAGGAATACAGTTTTGTGCTGCTGGAGGAGCTACGGCCACCATGGCAGCAGGGCGTACACTAAGTACAGGTGTTTTTGATAAAGGATATTTAATTTTGCAACGCTTTACACAGTTGGGTACAGGAGCTGTTAACTTAACGCTAACATCAACCGCAGGATATTTGCAGTATGGTCCATCATCAGCACTTGGTGGCAATGTAGTGTCAACAAGCCCTGATTTGTACCTACACGGTTGTGTATTTAATGGCACTAGCGACATAACAAAAACAGGTTCAGCAGGTAATTTTAGCCAAGGAGGCAATATTTTTAACGGTGTTTGTACCATTACTAATGCAGGTTCTAACTATTTATTACTGGGTAATACTAACCCTGATATTTGGAATAGCGATGTAACGTTTACTAACACAGGTTCCGAAAGATTATTACCGGCATGGGCTACGGTAGGTAATATGTTTAATGGTAATATTTATGTAAACACTAGTGGTAGTGCACAAGGTATCCAGTTTTGTGGTGGTAATAGCACCGCTACCGCTACGCTAGCCGCAGGCAAAACAATAGCCGCAGGAGGGTTGGGGCTAAATGCGGGTTATTTGCAACTAAAACAATTTACACAATTAGGTAACACTCCAATTAACTTAACTATGACCGCAACGGCAGGTTACTTACAGTACGGGCCGTTGTCGAGCTTGGGAGGAGATGTAGTTTCATCGTCGCCCCGCTTATTCTTTAATGGCTGTGTTTTTAATGGCACTGTAACCGCCACTAAATACGGTGCTATTGACGATGCAGGTACTGGAGGAAATGTTTTTAATAGTGCAACCACAATTAATAATTCGGGCAGTGGTATACTTTATTTAGGTAATGGTACTGCCGATGCATTTAATGGGGTAGCTATATTTAACATTACGGGTAGTAACCGTATTCATATTGCAAATAATCATGCTGGGCAAACCTCCACATTTGCGCAAGCGGTAACATTAAATGCTAACAAAACTGCAAGCGGAGATGCTTGGAGTTACCTAATTGCCGACGGAACAAACACCAACGTACGTTTTGATGCAAGCCTAGCTATAAACATAGCTGGAGCAGTACAAAGTAATTTTAGAATACTAACAGGCGCAGGGTCTACCGGAATATACAATGGTGATGTAACAATTAACTTAACCAATACCAATGCTAGCACACAAGTACAGATGAACAACAATGGTATAGCAACCTACAATGGTAATATTAGTGTGGCTAATACTGGCGCAGCTTCAGGAGTGTTTTTTAATGTGGGTACTAGTGCAAGTTCAACGTTAAATAATAAAACTATAAGTTTGGGAGCTGGTGGATTTACTGGAGGAGATTTGTCGTTATTACGTTTTACACAATTAGGTGCTATACCACAAGCTCTGGTACAAACAACAGGTACTGCCAGATTAATACTAGGCCCTACAAATATCTTTAATGGCGATGTAAATTTTAATTTTCCGCAAGTGTTTTTAAGCGGTACAACTTATAACGGTACAGCAACAATTGAAAAAAATGGAGCTAGTGATAATTATGGTAATGGTGGTAATGTATTTAATAGCACAGCAACAATTACTAATTCGGGTAGTGGATATTTGCTTACCGGAGGAACAAATTCTGATATTTTTAACGGTATAACCACCTTTAATAATACAGGTAGTTACCGCATTTATTTTGCGCATAGCCATGCTGGACAAACGACCACATTTGCGCAAGCTACTACTTTAAATGCTAACAAAACAGGAGGTGCTGATGCTTGGAGCTACCTAATTGCCGACGGAACAAACACCAACGTACGTTTTGATGCAAGCCTAGCTATAAACATAGCTGGAGCGGTACAAAGTAACTTTAGAATACTAACAGGCGCAGGCTCTACCGCAATATATAATGGCGATGTAACAATTAACTTAACTAACACTAATGCTAATACACAAGTACAGATGAACAATAATGGTATAGCAACCTACAATGGCAACATTAGTGTGGCAAGTACGGGTGGTGCTAACGGAATTTATTTTAATACTAACACTACAGCTACATCAACGCTAAATAATAAAACAATAAGCTTAGGAGCGGGAGGTTTTACAGCAGGAACACTGTCGTTAGTCCGCTTTACACAATTGGGTGCTGTGCCACAAACCTTGCTACAGCCCACAGGTACAGCTTTATTAATAATGAATGCTAACTGCCGATTTGATGGCGATGTTAATTTTAACTTCCCACAATTTACCACCACCACTACTACTTTTAATGGTATTACTACGTTACAAAAAAACGGAGCGAGCGATAATTATTCATCAGGCGGTAATGTTTTTAACGCCTCCGCCACAATTAACAATAGTAGTTCATCATCAATTTATTTTGGTAACGGTGCGGCCGATGCTTTTAATGGGGTAACAACATTTAATAACACAGGTAGCTACCGTACCTATATTGCAAATAATCATGCTGGGCAAACTACCACCTTTGCGCAAGCCGTAACATTAAATGCTAACAAAACTGGGGGTGCTGATGCTTGGAGCTATTTAATAGCCGAAGGCACAAGCACTAATGTACGTTTTGATGGCGCATTAACTTTAAATATAGCAGGAGCGTTACAAAGCAATTTACGTATATTAGATGGTAATACCACTACGGCAATATATAATGGTGATGTTATCGTTAATTTAAGCAATACCAACGCCAATACACAAGTGTACATGGGTAGCCAAGGTACATCAACCTACAATGGTAACATTAGTGTGCTAAGTACTGGTGGTGCTAACGGCATTTATTTTAATAATAACTCCGCAGCTACATCAACGCTAAATAACAAAGCTATAAGTTTAGGAGTAGGTGGTTTTACAGCAGGAAGGTTATCATTAGTACGCTTTACGCAATTGGGTGCTGTGCCACAAACACTGCTACAACCCATAGGTACAGCCTTATTAACAATGGCTACTAATTGCCGTTTTGATGGCGATGTTAATTTTAACTTCCCTCAATTTACCACCACCACTACTACTTTTAATGGTATTACTACATTACAAAAAAACGGAGCGAGCGATAATTATTCATCAGGAGGTAATGTGTTTAATACTACCACTACAATTAATAATAGTAGCTCTGGAGGAATTTATTTTGGTAACGGCGCAGCTGATGCTTTTAATGGGGTAACAACATTTAACAATACAGGTAGCTACCGTACCTATATTGCAAATAATCATGCTGGGCAAACAACCACCTTTGCACAAGCCGTAACATTAAATGCTAACAAAACTGGAGGTGCTGATACATGGAGTTATTTTATTGCCGAGGGCAACAATACTAACGTACGCTTTGATGGTTTATTAACGCTAAACATAAATGGTGCGCTACAAAGTAATATGCGCATACTACAAGGTACAGCCTCAACGGCAATTTATAACGGAGATGTTATTGTTAATTTAACTAATACTAATAGCAACACATTTATACAAATGGGTACAGCAGGTACATCAACCTACAATGGCAACATTAGTGTAATAAATATAGGTGGTGCCAACGGTATTTATTTTAACGCTACGCCAACTGCAAGTTCAACATTAAATAATAAAGCAATAAGCTTGGGAGCAGTCGGTTTTACAGCTGGTGCATTATCGTTAGCACGCTTTACGCAATTGGGAGCTGTGCCACAAACGCTAGTACAAACGACAGGCACTGCTTTATTAACAATGTCTACTACTTGCCGCTTTGATGGTGATGTTAATTTTAACTTCCCACAATTTACAACTACAACCACTACTTTTAATGGAATTACTACATTACAAAAAAACGGAGCAAGCGATAACTATTCATCAGGCGGCAATATATTTAACACTACCACTACAATTAATAATAGTAGCTCTGCATCAATTTATTTTGGCAACGGCGCTGCCGATGCTTTTAATGGGTTAACAACATTTAATAACACAGGTAGTTACCGTACCTATATTGCAAATAATCATGCTGGGCAAACTACTACATTTGCGCAAGCCGTAACATTAAATGCTAACAAAACTGGAGGTGCTGATGCTTGGAGTTATTTAATTGCCGATGGACCTAATACTAATGTGCGTTTTGATGCACCGCTTACTATAAACATAGCAGGAGCGGTACAAAGTAACTTTAGAATACTAGCAGGTACAGGCTCTACTGGAATATACAATGGCGATGTTGCTATTAATCTGACTAATACTAACGTAAATACCAATGTAACTATGGGTATTGCAGGTACATCTACCTACAATGGTAACATTAGTGTGGCTAACACGGGTGGCGCTAACTCCGTATATTTTAATACTAATTTAACCGCTACATCAACTCAAGCTACAACAAAATCAATAACCACTGGCGTTGCTGGCTTTACGAGTGGCTTTATTTCAATGCCTCGTTTTACACAATTAGGTACAGCTACTAATTCGCTTTTAGCAACAGGTGCAACACAAATTGATTTTGGGCCTGCCTCAGTATTGGGAGCTACAACTACCACAAGTGGACGTTTATTTTTTAATTCCTCGATATTTAATGGGGCAGTAAATAGCACTAAAAATGGCGTTGGAAACGATGCGTCAGCTGGAGGTAATACCTTTAACAATACCTTTACATTAACTAACAATGCTGGTGTAGGTGGAAATCTTCAGTTGGGAGGTTCAACAGCCGGAGACACCTATAAGGGCGATGTAATATTTGTACAAAACAATGTTGGAATACTATACCCTAATCACAATTTTAATAGCACGTATGAAGGTAATATATCAGTTGGTTCATCAGGAGCTTACACTATTGGGTTTGGACAAGCAGGAGGTACAGCTACTCTTACAGGAACTAATTCACAAACAGTAAATAAAATTGGCACTACCGTTGGTAACCCCACATTTACACGCTTAGTGGTAAATAAAGCAAGCAATAGCGTAACGTTAAACACACGTGTTAATATATCAGCAACACTTACACTTACACAAGGGTTAATAAATACTACTGCTACTAATGTGTTAAACATGAATAACTTAGCAATAGCAAGCCCCGTGCGAGGCAGTGCCACAAGTTATGTTAATGGACCTATGAATACTGATATGGCTCTTAACGGTACACGTACACTTAACATGCCCATAGGCAAAGCCACTAACTGGCGCCCTGTTACACTAATTGTTGCGCATAATGCGGCTACATCGTACACCTACAATTCGGAGGCGTTTAACGCTAATGCGTGGGAGCTATTTTATACGTTACCTGTAAATGTTACTCACGTATCGTCACGCAGATATTGGGATATTAATCGTAGTGTAACCAGCACGGGTGTAAATAGCCCCAGTACTAACCTATCTGGTAATGCTACGGTTACGCTGTATTACGGCGTAAGCGATTCGGTTACTGATCCTGCCAACGTTACTATATGCAAAAACACTAATGGCGCACCAACTACCTGGATTAATATTGGTGGCACAGGAGCTAGTGTTGGTGCAGGAAGCGTAACATCTACATCAACCCCTACTGCATTTAACTCGTTTAGTAGGTTTACTTTAGGTAACAGATTAGGAGGTACTAACCCATTGCCAGTAGCATTATTATATTTTACAGCTAAAGCAGAAAATAATACCACCAAATTAAGTTGGGCAACGGCGTCGGAAACTAACAACAATGGTTTTGAGGTTGAACGTAGTATTGACGGTATTAATTTTGAATACGTAACCACCATAAATGCTTACGGTAGTGGCAATAGCACCAACAAACAAACCTATACCACCAATGATGAAAATCCGTACAAAGGGGTTTCGTATTACAGATTAAAACAAGTGGATAATGACGGTGCTTATGAATATAGCAACATTGAGTCCGTTGAATTTAAAACCGCTAAAGGGTTTATTAATTTTTATCCAAACCCAGCTACTAATGTTTTACAGTTTAGTGCAAGTACTGATTATAGCAATGCTACCATTAAATTAATAAACGCATTAGGCGAAATTGTTGTTACTCAATCTACTACCTCAACTACCACAGGTAGTATTAACATAAGCAATTTAGCATCGGGCATGTACCATATTGTGGTAGAAAATAAAAATCAAATCGAAAACTACAAAATTGTAATACAGGAATAATTTACCATATTAAATATGGTTTATAAATTTTTTTCTGTCTTGGTTCGTGCCCCCATGAAACAAGACTACATTAATTGTTTCGTGGGGACACGAACAAAGGCGAAGAAACATATAACAAGTGAACGTTTCATTAATTAACAAAATAATACATTGGTTACGTAACCACAAAATAGCCTCAACATTAACTTTATTGGTTGTGATGGGCTATTTTTTTTGTTTGCCTACAGTACTATTTAACGCACCCTACGCCACAGTTATACAAAGCAATAGTGGCGAATTATTAGCCGCTCAAATAGCTACTGATGGGCAGTGGCGCTTGCCTGCACAAGATAGTGTACCTAGTAAGTTTGCAAGTTGTATTATACATTTTGAGGACGAGTATTTTTACGCTCACCCAGGTTTTAATCCAGTGGCTATGTACAATGCCATGTTACAAAATAATAAAGCGGGGCAAGTAGTGCGTGGTGGTAGCACTATAACACAGCAGGTGGTACGGTTGTGGCGTAAAAACAAAAAACGTACCTACTTCGAAAAAGGTATTGAACTACTGTTAGCTACACGTACCGAATTACGTTATTCTAAAACCGAAATTATGGCACTATACGCTGCCCACGCACCTTACGGAGGTAATGTAGTAGGTATTGAAATGGCGGCTTGGCGTTATTTTGGTGTGCAGGCACATCAGTTATCGTGGGCACAAAGTGCTACACTTGCCGTATTGCCTAATGCCCCAAGTTTAATATACCCTGGTAAAAATCAACAGCGGTTACTCAACAAGCGTAATACGTTGCTACTAAAACTACACCGCAAAAAAATAATTGATGCACTTACTTACCAACTTGCACTGGCCGAACCATTGCCTCAAAAGCCGTTTAACTTACCGCAAATAGCACCACATTTATTACAACTAGTGGCACAACACCACAATGGTAAACGCATTACCACTACCCTAGACATTAACCTACAACAACGTGTAAATCAACTAGCACAAAGTTACTATAATCAATATAAACACAACGAGGTGCATAATTTAGCAGTGCTAATTATTGATGTAAAAACACGCAACGTAATAAGTTATGTGGGTAACGCTCCTACTGATGTAGCACACAACAAAGATGTGGATATTATACAAGCACCACGTAGCACAGGTAGTATATTAAAGCCGCTACTATACGCCGCTATGCTTAACGAGGGCGAGTTATTGCCTAATACTTTAGTACCCGACATACCTACTCAAATAGCGGGTTATGTGCCACAAAATTTTAATTATTCGTATGATGGTGCTGTGCCCGCACAACGCGCCTTGGCGCGCTCGCTTAACATACCTGCGGTGCTAATGTTGCAAGACTATGGTGTGTTTAAGTTTTACGAATTACTTCAAACATTTAAGCTACGAGATATAAAAAAACACCCCGACCATTACGGGCTCTCGTTAATATTGGGTGGTGCCGAATCTAACCTTTGGGATTTGTGCCGTACTTATGCCAACCTATCTTCCACGTTAAATTATTATACTAAAAGCAACGGAATGTATCGTAGCAACGAGTTTTGCGAACTTAACTATTTGCATAACTATGCCATTGATTTTGGTAAGAAATTAATACGCAAAAATAATATAGGTGCAGGAGCTATTGCACTTACTTACAATGCAATGAAGGAAGTAAACCGCCCTGAAGGCGATGAGGCTTGGAAATTTTATAATTCGGCCATTGAATTAGCTTGGAAAACAGGTACTAGCTTTGGCAACCGCGATGCGTGGGCAATTGGCACTACTGCCAACTATGTGGTGGGCGTGTGGGTAGGCAATGCCACAGGCGAAGGGCGTGCTGCACTTACTGGTGTAGGTAGTGCGGCACCGCTATTATTTGATGTGGTAAATACGCTACCGCATACTAAGTGGTTTACTACGCCCACCAAAGATTTAGAAACCGCTGAGGTATGTGCCATTAGTGGTTATTTAGCGCAAGATAATTGCCCCAAAAAAACGGAGCTAATACCTCGCACAATTAAAAAAACAAGTGTGTGCCCGTATCATAAATTAGTGCATTTAAACACTGCGCAAAATTATCAAGTAAATAGTAGTTGCGCGCCAGTAAACGATATTGTTACTAAACCGTGGTTTGTGTTGCCGCCCGTAATGGAGTTATATTACAAAACCACACATATTAATTATTTGCCATTGCCAGCTTTTAGCCCTAATTGCTTGCAAACACAACAATCTACCATGGATTTTATATATCCCAAAACCAGTAGTAAAATATATTTAACCAAAGATTTTAACGGCCAAATACAACCCGTAATATGTAAGGTAGCGCATGCTAAAAAAGAAGCTAGGTTGTTTTGGTACGTTGACAATAATTTTAGGGGTACTACACAAAACTTTCACGAAATGCAAATAGAAACCACCACAGGTACACATCGTATAACCGTAGTGGACGAACTTGGTAACGAAATTAATAGAAGTATTGAATTAGTAAAATAGTGAGTAAAAATAGCTGTTGTAGCCGTTTTTGTTAGTATAATTACCAAGCAATAAAACAAATTGTTAAAAAAAATATCAATTTAATGTTGTTTATATAAACAATTTGTTTTTAATTTGCAGTATAATAAAAAAGTAATAACATTTATTTTAAATAACGTAATGGATAAATTAATTATAGGAAATAAAGCTCCAAACTTTACTGCTACTAATCAAAACGGAGAAAAAATACAGCTAACTAGTTTTGTGGGTAAAAAAGTAGTGCTGTATTTTTATCCTAAAGATAATACACCAGGTTGTACAGCACAAGCTTGTAGCCTACGCGATAATTACACAGCTATGCAAGCGCAAGGTTATGTAGTGCTTGGCGTGAGTACTGATGACGAAAAATCGCATACAAAATTTATAGCTAAATACGAATTACCATTTGATTTATTAGCTGATGTAGACAAAAGTATTAGTACCGCTTATGGAGTGTGGGGACCTAAAAAATTTATGGGTAAAACCTACGATGGAATTACGCGTACTACATTCGTAATTAATGCCCAAGGAATTATTGAAGAAATAATTACTAAAGTAAATACCAAAGAACACGCAGCGCAACTTAATTTTAACTAACTAAAAACTCAATTATAATGGCAAAGAAAGAAGACGAAAAAAACACGTTAAAAGAACAGAATAAAGAAAAATTAAAAGCCTTACAACTAACCCTAGATAAGTTAGAAAAAACGTACGGTAAAGGTTCTATAATGAAAATGGGTGACACCGCCATTCCAGAAATGGAGGTAATATCAACAGGCTCGTTAGGGGTAGATATTGCACTAGGAATTAACGGATTGCCCAAGGGTAGAATCATTGAAATATACGGGCCAGAATCGTCGGGTAAAACAACATTAGCAATACACGCTATTGCTAATTGCCAAAAATCGGGTGGAATAGCCGCTTTTATTGATGCAGAGCATGCCTTTGATCGTTTTTATGCTGAGAATTTGGGGGTAGACACCGAAAATTTATTAATATCGCAACCCGATAATGGTGAGCAAGCATTGGAAATTGCTGATAATTTAATACGTTCAGGTGCTATTGATATTATTGTAATTGACTCGGTAGCAGCATTAACGCCTAAAAGTGAAATTGAGGGAGAAATGGGCGATAGTAAAATGGGATTACACGCCCGCTTAATGAGCCAAGCATTACGTAAACTTACAGCAAGCATTAGTAAAACTAATTGTTGCGTAATATTTATTAATCAATTGCGCGAAAAAATAGGGGTTATGTTTGGTAGCCCCGAAGTAACTACGGGTGGTAACGCATTAAAGTTTTATGCGTCAATTCGTATTGATATTCGTCGCTCTACGCAAATTAAAGACGGCGATACAGTATTAGGTAACCGTGTAAAAGTTAAAATTATTAAAAACAAAGTAGCTCCACCATTTCGTTTTGCTGAGTTTGATATATTATACGGAGAGGGTATATCACGCATTGGCGAAATAATTGATTTAGGTGTTGAGCGTAATATTATTAAAAAAAGTGGTTCGTGGTTTAGCTACGGCGACACCAAGTTAGGGCAAGGCAGAGATGCCGTAAAAGCCATACTTATTGATAATATTGAATTACAAGACGAGTTAATGCTAAAAATAAAAGCAACAATGAAAACACAAGTTGCAGCTGCGGTAGTAGAAGAGCCAACAGCTTAACGTTTGGGTAATTATAATTGTTTTGTGCACACTAAAGGGAAATCATACGTATGATTTTCCTTTAGTGTTATTTTATAGTAGGTAATGGTATTGCTTAGGTTTGTTACAAATTGGTTGGTGATGCCTCTGAAATTTTGTTCAATTATTTTACTTGGAGTTGTATATATTTACGCTGTTAAATTCTTACAAATAAACATTCTTCTATATGCAACTTACTACCTATTATAAAATTGCAGTATATGCGCTTATTACTAGCGTAATTTCCTGCAATAATAACACTACAACAACTCAAAAAATTAATGAAGCAAGTACACCGCCTGCTATATATGTTCCTGCATTTAATATGGACAGTGCGTTTAATTACGTAGCGGCACAGGTTAGCTTTGGGCCACGAGTGCCTAATACCAAAGGACATGAAGCCTGCAAAAACTATATGGTGAGTACTCTCAAGCAATTGGGGTGCACTGTAACTGAGCAAAATTTTACAGTAACCGCTTACGACAATAAAAAACTTAAAAGCACTAATGTTATTGCGGCTATTAATCCTGAAGTTAAAATCAATCGCATATTATTATCAGCTCACTGGGATACCCGCCCTGTGGCCGACCAAGATTCTCAAAAACAAAACGAACCTATAGACGGCGCTAATGATGCGGGGAGTGGCGTGGGTGTACTATTGGAAATAGCACGTGTATTGCAAGCCGATACTGCATTTACGCTTGGCATAGATATTATACTATGGGATAGTGAAGATTACGGACAGCCTGCCAATTCTGGCTTTCCGCCCATGGAGGATAGTTATTGCTTAGGCTCGCAGTACTGGGCCAAAAACAAACCCATGGAATATCAACCAAAATTTGGTATTAACCTAGATATGGTAGGAGCATCGGGGGCTACGTTTTATAAAGATGGCGTGTCGTTGCAATATGCCTATGGCGTGGTTGAAAAAGTGTGGAAAGCCGCTGCCGCTGCTGGTTTTGGTAATGTGTTTGTAAACCAACAAACTGGCGCAACCATGACAGATGATCACCTGTACGTAAACACCCTTGCCAACATTCCGTGTATTGATATTATACACCACGATGCTAGTACGCCAAGTAATTTCCCTATCTCGTGGCACACGCACAACGATAATATTAACGGCATTGATAAAAATTCGTTAAAGGCAGTGGGGCAAACGTTATTACAAATGCTGTATGCCGAGCAGGTATTAATTAACCAACAACCGTAATGAGTTTGCATATATTATTGGTAGAGGACGAAGAAAATATAGCGTCCACCATTGTACTTAATTTAGAACTAGAGGGCTACTCAGTAACGCATGCCAGCAAAGGAAAGCAGGGGTTAGAGTATGCGGTTAAAAAAAAGTACGATTTATTAATACTTGACGTAATGTTACCCGAAATGGACGGCTTTACTATTTGCCAAGAGGCACGTAAGGCGGGCATTACAACACCAATATTATTTTTAACCGCCAAAGGTACAAGTACCGACAGGGTATTGGGCTTGAAGCTGGGCGCCGACGATTATTTAACCAAGCCGTTTGATTTAGAAGAATTTTTGTTGCGAGTTAAAAACTTATTAAAACGTAGCCCTTCTTACCATGATGAAAACCAATCGTACACCTTTAACAACAACACTATTAATTACATTAGTTATGATGTAATTAATTATAAAGGCGAAAAAAAAGAGTTGAACAAACGCGAAATGGAATTGCTACGCCTACTTGTGCAACGCCCTAATCAAGTAATATCTAGGGACGAAATATTGGAACGCCTCTGGAACAACGAGTCGTTGCCAACGCCTCGTACTATTGATAATTTTATACTTACCTATCGCAAATTATTTGAACTAAATAGCAAGGAAGCCCAGCATTTTCATAGCATACGAGGCATAGGTTACAAATTTACACCTTAATATAATTATTTACGTGAACACATCGTTAGACAGCATAAACCAAACCGTTGATACCAACAAAAGCACAGGTTTAAAAAAGTTTTTTTCGTTTCTAGGTCCTGCCTACATGGTAAGTGTGGGCTATATGGACCCTGGCAACTGGGCCACTGATATAGCGGGAGGTTCACAGTTTGGCTACAAACTAATATGGGTGTTGTTAATGAGTAATTTAATAGCGCAATTATTACAAAGCCTTAGCGCACGCTTGGGCTTGGTAAGTGGATTAGATTTGGCGCAAGCAAGCCGCAAGAGTTATAATAAAACAGTAAATATTTGTTTGTATATATTAGCCGAAATAGCCATAGCCGCCTGCGATTTAGCCGAAGTTATAGGCATGGCTATTGGGCTTAAATTATTGTTTGGTATGCCGTTAATGTACGGTGTAATAATTTCGGTGCTTGATACCTTTTTGTTATTGATATTGCTACACTACGGTGTGCGCAAGCTCGAAGCTTTTATAATAGCCTTGGTAACTATTATTGGATTGTCGTTTTTAATTCAAATGATTATTGCCCAACCCGTATTGGGCGATGTAGTGCAGGGCTTAGTACCTACTGCGCTTAACGCCGATGCCTTGTACATAAGCATTGGTATTATTGGGGCTACGGTTATGCCACACAATTTGTACTTGCATTCGTCGCTGGTACAAACCCGTAAGTTTGAACGCACCGAACCCGAAATCAAAAAAGCTATTAAGTATAATTTAATTGATAGTACCATAGCTCTTAACGTAGCGTTTTTAATTAATGCGGCTTTATTAATACTTGCAGCAGCTACATTTTACAAAGTAGGTATGCACCAAGTAAGCGATTTGCAAGAAGCCCACCATTTACTACAACCCATATTAGGCAGTAAATATGCGCCCATGTTGTTTGCCATAGCATTAATTGCGGCAGGGCAATCAAGCACTATTACAGGTACATTAGCAGGGCAAATAGTTATGGAGGGGCACATTAATTTACGTGTGCAACCATGGGTACGCCGCATTATTACACGTATGCTGGCCGTAGTGCCTGCATTATTTGTATTGGTGTATTATGGGGAGAGCAAAGCTACCGAAATGCTTATTGGTAGCCAAGTTATACTAAGTTTACAGTTAGGCTTTGCGGTTATTCCGTTAATACGCTATGTAAGTAATAAAACTACTATGAACACCTTTGCCATAAGCCTCAAAACCAAAATTACGGCCTGGATATGCGCAGGTATTATTGTGGCATTAAATTTAAAATTAGTGGTGGAACAAATTATTAACATGCACGCACAAAGCATTGTTAATCCTGTGGTTTTTTATGTGGTGATACTTCCGTTAGCGCTGGCAATATTGGTGTTGCTACTCTACATAACTTTTACTCCGTTTAAATTAAATGCGGAAGAAACTGCAGTGCAAGGCATGCACAACAGAGCCGACGAATTAACAATAGTGGTTAATACTCCGTATAAAAATATTGCTATTGCCGTGGACTTTAGTAACATGGACGATACCGCTGTAAGCCACGCCATTGCTCAAGGTGGAACAACGGCCAACTACACTTTAATACACGTAGTGGAAACCGTAGGGGCATTGGTTTTTGGTAAAGATGTAGATGATAAAGAAACTCAGGACGACCTCAATCATATTAATGCTTACATATCGCAATTGCGTAACAAAGGCTATACGGTTAATTACAAATTAGCATTTGGAAACCCTAAAAAAGCCATACCCACCAGCGTTAACGACTTACAGTGCGACCTGCTAGTAATGGCAGTACATGGGCATAATACGTTTATGGATTTAATACTTGGTACTACTGTTGAAACTGTGCGCCACAATATTAAAGTGCCTTTGCTAATTGTTAATTAACTAATTAATACCATACACACCCACTACATGCAACGTGCGCTACAATTGGCTAGGCAAGGTTATGGTAACGTAGCACCCCGCCGCCTTGGTTCGTGTCCTCACGAAACAAAACAATATACCAATTAATTTTTATAAATTAAAGTAATGAATACACCCACCCACTACATGCAACGTGCGCTACAACTGGCGGGGCAAGGTTATGGTAACGTAGCACCTAACCCTATGGTGGGTTGTGTTATTGTGTGCAACGATGTTATAATTGGTGAGGGATACCACCAAACCTATGGGCAAGCACATGCTGAAGTTAATGCAATAAATAGTATAATCAATAAAGCACTATTACCTCAAAGTACGGTCTATGTTACGCTTGAGCCTTGTTCGCATTTTGGCAAGACGCCACCCTGTGCTAACTTATTAGTGCAACACCACGTAGCCAAAGTAGTTGTAGCCACCCTCGACCCTAACCCTCTAGTGGCGGGTAAAGGCGTTGAGTTATTAGGTAATGCAGGTATAACGGTAGAAGTAGGCGTGTTGCAACACGAGGCACAACAGCTCAATAAACGGTTTTTTGTAAATCAAGCACTGCAATTACCCTATATTATTTTAAAATATGCCCAAAGTGCTAACGGCTGCATAGCCAATGCTAATAGGCAACCCGTGGCTATAACCAATGCTACCACTAACCAACTTATGCACCAATACCGTGCGGGCGAGCAAGCCATAATGGTGGGTTACAATACAGTTATGACTGATAATCCATCGCTTACCACACGCCACGTAGCAGGGGCAACCCCCACACGTATTGTTATTGATAATGATTTAACGCTACCGCTAGATAAACTATTTTTTGCCAATAACGCTCCTGTTATAGTTTTAAACACCATCAAAACCGAAACGGAACAACATATTCAATACCTTAAAATTGAAAAAAATGCTACGCTATTACACATATTTAAACTATTATATTCTCAAGGCATTAGTAGCGTACTAGTAGAGGGGGGCGCTAAATTATTGCAAAGTTGTATTAACCAACAATTGTGGCACGAAGCCATAGTTATTACAGGGCAATTAGTTATTAGTAATGGATACAAATCCCCTTTACTTACTCGTGCACAATTAATGCAAAATACTCACAATGGCACCGATGTTATTAATTATTATACTAAGTGCAATTAGTTAATACGGCGCTAAAACTTAATACCTATTTTAATACCTCCCCAGCCTGCAGGCACCTCCCCAGTTTCAAATTCGCGGGTTATTAAGGCTCTCGAATATTCTAAGTACAACTTACGTGTTTGTAATACAATACCCACGTTGCCTTGGGCTGTAAATCGCTTAACGCCTTGTGCGCTAATGGTATAGGGGCTTTGGCGGTTAATTAAGCCACCTTGCAAGGTAGCATCGTAACCCACCGCAGTTACTAAGGGCTGTATATAGCCATATAACTGAAATTTACTAACGTGTTGTATGCTCGAAAAAGGATTATTTATTAACCCAAAAGTGGTATTAAAACCCGCTGAAGCATTACTAAATAATGTACCTAACCTAACGGAGGAATTAGCCTGTAACGAAACTATGTTTTTGTAACGAAGCAATTGTTGCTCGTAATCAATTTGATAATTTAGTACCACATCATTACTTATTTGATTATGCCACCCATGTGGTAGTATATTGCCAGTAGCCTTGTGTATACCCGTTTGCATAGCATTACCAAACGCAAGCGAACCAATTACCCCTATGTTAAATGACGAAACTATACGGTGCTTTTTTACGGTATCAGTAGCTATTACAAAACTCTTGAGCATAATAGCGGCTGCAAAGGGTCTGTCGCCGTACTGAATGTTATATCGTTCAATATAATTGGCGGTATAACCTATGTGTTCAACAGCTATACCGTATTTATACTCATTGTTTTGTTTGGGACGTATAAAAACATAATTTAACGGATTTTTGGTTAGTTTTTTCGATACTAGCTCAAAACTATATCCTTGGGTATAATTTCGGTCAGTTTTTGAAAAATAATCGTTGTCGTAATTAATTCTAAAGTATTCGTCACGTTTCATATCTCTGTACGAAATCATATTGTCTATTTTTTGAGCAAATAAATTGCTGCTATTACAAAATATAAAAAAAGCTGTGTAGTAAATTGTTTTCATGTAATAATATACGCAAAAAATAGATTGTTTGGTTAAAAATTAACTTAAATTAGTGTGCAAACTAACCTAAGTATGAATCAAAAAAGGTTTAACTAACATCAATTAGAGTTGAAGTAAAATCAATATGTTTTTTTTACGTAAAAAGTTTTATACTTTGCCATTAAAACCTACATTTGCACAAAATTCACACTTTAACAATTACCTATGCGTCTAATAGTACAAAAGTTTTTAATTGGTCTGTTTTCAATTTTATTAATTAATAATTCGGTAGTTAAAGCACAGCACGAAACACAACCCGTAGTAGTGCCTGCCAACGAAATAAATGAAGCTGAGGTAATGGAAGCACAGAATGCAGGTGCAGATATTGTAAACCACGACGATGTAAAGAAAAAATTTAACGCAGGCGAAATGATTGTGGAGCACATTACCGATGCCCACGACTGGCACATTTGCGATTATGCAGGCAAACCAATAGGGTTTCCGTTACCCATTATTATTTATTCTACTACCAAAGGCATGCAGTTGTTTTCGTCAGCTCGCTTTGAGCATGGTCATGCAAGTTACGAAGGTTACTCGTTGGCTAAACAAAAAATTGTAAGCCAAGATGCCAACGAAACTTTTTATGATGTTTCAATTACTAAAAACGTAATGGCAATATTCATTAGCATTGCAGTATTGTTAGTAGTGTTTTTATCAACTGCTCGCGCTTACACACGCCGCCCTAACCAAGCGCCCAAAGGCATACAGTCGGTAGTAGAACCATTCATTATTTTTGTACGTGATGAAATTGCTAAGCCTAACATAGGTCCTAAGTACGAGCGTTACTTACCCATATTGCTTACTATATTTTTCTTTATTTGGGTAAATAATTTATTGGGTATTATCCCAATATTCCCAGGTGGGGCTAACGTTACAGGTAATATTGCAGTTACGTTGGTATTGGCGTTAATAGTGTTCTTTATTACCACGTTATCAGCCAACAAAGATTACTGGATGCATATATTTAACACACCAGGCGTGCCATGGTGGTTAAAGTTTCCTGTGCCATTAATGCCAGTAGTGGAGCTTATGGGCGCATTAACTAAGCCTGTGGTACTAACGTTGCGTTTGTTTGCCAACATTACCGCAGGGCACATTATTGTATTAGCATTTATTGGTTTGATATTTATTTTTGGCGAAAGTAATGTAGGTGTAGGCTTAGGTGTATCTATTGCATCGGTAGCGTTTGCAGTTTTTATGGACGTTATGGAATTGTTAGTAGCATTTTTACAAGCCTATGTATTTACGTTACTTTCCGCTATTTACTTTGGTTCAGCGGTAGAGGAGCATCATCACGCCGAAGAGCACGCACATTAATTATTATTTACAACAACAAATATTTTACCCCAAACTCCCGATGGTCGGGAGCTTATTTAACAACAAAAAACAACAAAACTATGTTATTAAACATGTTATTACAAGCTACAGCTGACTCTACTACAGGCCTTATGGGTGCTGGTATTGGTGCTGGTATTGCTGCTTTGGCAGCAGGTTTAGGTATTGGTCGTATTGGTGGTTCTGCTTTAGAGTCTATCGCACGTCAACCAGAAGCTACTGGTGACATTCGTACCAACATGATCGTAGCTGCTGCCTTAGTTGAGGGAGCTGCATTTTTTGCGATTGTGGTATGTTTGTTAATCGTTTTCAAATAGTACCCGAAAACCGATTAAGCACACAGCTTAACAACACTTAAATAATTACCGTTGCTGCAACGGTTGGTTGCACAACGGTAATTATTTTAATTCAACAACAACAAAATATCATTATCAAACTAATATAATTAAAACATCCCACACACTATGGAATTAGTTACCCCCGGCTTAGGCTTATTAATATGGATGAGCATTGCATTTGGAATATTATTTATTCTGTTAAAAATGTTTGCTTGGAAACCAATATTGGCTATGATAGCCGAGCGCGAAAAAGGAATTGAAGACGCATTAGTAGCGGCCGAACAAGCTAAAAAAGAATTACGTGAGCTAAATCAAACTAACGAACGTTTGTTGTTAGAAGCACGTGCTGAGCGCGATGCAATGCTTAAAGAAGCACGCGAAGCCCGTGAGGAAGTTATTAAAACTGCTAAAGATGCGGCTAAAATTGAAGCGGATAAAATAATGGTGAGCGCACGCGAAGCTATTAATAACGAAAAAAATGCGGCTATGGCAGAAGTTAAAAACCAAGTAGCTACCTTATCAATTGAAATTGCTGAGCGTATTGTGCGTGCAGAATTATCTAGCGAAAGCAAACAAAAAGCATTGAACGAACAATTGCTTAACGATATTAAATTAAACTAACTATGAAATCGGTTGCTGCATCATCGCGCTACGCGAAATCATTACTACAATTAGCTGTGGAGCAAAATGCTTTGGAGCTAGTAAATACTGACATTAAAGGACTACAAACCGTACTAAACGATGCGGAGTTTGTTAGCTTTATTAAAAGCCCAATAATAACGGCCGATAAAAAAGTAAGCGTACTTAAAGCATTGTTTCAAGGTAAGGTTAGCCCACTTACTCTACAGTTTTTAACCTTGTTAGCTAACAAACGCCGTGAGGGATTGTTGGCAGGTATTGCCACGTCGTTTCAGGAGCAATACAACGCTATGCGCAATATTATTAAAGCGGAAGTAGTTACTGCTACTGGCCTTGACGACACCTTACGCCAACGTGTGTACGACTTAATAAAACAAGTAAACAACACAGAGGTTGAAATAGTAGAAAAAATTGATACCGCAATAATAGGTGGATTCATACTTAACATAGGTAGCAAACAATACGACAATAGTGTATTACGTAGCTTGCAGGCAATTAAAAATAAATTATCAAATAACTAAAAAAAATGAACATTATGAAAACAATAAATTTATTATTTCCTGTGGCTATCTTATTTGTAGTTGGTTGTACAAAAACTCCTCAAGCGTGCTTTGTTGCCGACAAAGGAAAGGTAGCAAAAGTTAACGAGGAAGTTCAGTTTGACGCATCATGCTCAACAAACGCTACAAGTTATTCATGGGATTTTGGTGATGGTACAGCTGCTTCGGAAGGGGCGTCAGTTAAGCACAAATATTCTACGGCAGCAATTTATAATGTTAAGTTAACGGCTAAAAATAAGCGTAAAGAAAACACCTCAACAGTTGCACTTACGATTAACTAATCATCAAACAAACAACTAGCACTTTATAATTAAACGATTATGGCAGAAATTAAACCAGCAGAAATAACTGCAATTTTAAGAGAACAATTAGCAGGTGTAAAAACATCAGCAGAGTTAGAGGAAGTAGGTACAATACTTCAAGTGGGCGATGGTATTGCTCGTGTGTATGGGCTTAACAACGTACAATCAGGCGAGTTAGTTGAGTTTGATAATGGTGCTAAAGGTATTGCATTAAACTTAGAAGAAGATAACGTAGGTATAGTATTATTAGGCGGTACAGTGGGCTTAAAAGAAGGCTCAACCGCTAAACGTACTAAAACTATTGCCTCAATTAAAGTAGGCGAAAAAATATTAGGTCGTGTGGTGGATACTTTGGGTAACCCCATTGATGGCAAAGGCGAAATAGGTGGTACATTGTACGATATGCCTATTGAACGTAAAGCACCAGGCGTTATTTATCGTCAGCCAGTTAATGAGCCATTACAAACGGGTATTAAGGCTATTGATGCGATGATTCCTATTGGTCGTGGACAGCGTGAGTTAATTATTGGCGACCGCCAAACAGGTAAAACAGCAGTGGCTATTGATACTATCATCAACCAAAAAGAATTTTACGAAGCGGGCAAACCAGTATATTGTATTTATGTAGCTATTGGCCAAAAAGGGTCAACAGTTGCAAATATCCAACGTACGTTGGAAGATGCAGGCGCAATGGCATATACTACTATTGTATCAGCTACGGCATCTGACCCTGCGCCAATGCAGTTTTACGCTCCGTTTGCAGGTGCAGCTATCGGCGAATATTTTCGCGATTCGGGCCGTCCAGCATTAATTATTTACGACGATTTATCAAAGCAAGCCGTAGCCTACCGTGAGGTTTCATTATTATTACGTCGTCCACCAGGGCGTGAGGCATACCCAGGCGATGTATTTTACTTACACAGTCGTTTGCTAGAGCGTGCTGCTAAAATTAATGCGAGCGATGATATTGCTCGTGATATGAACGATTTACCTGAATCAATTAAAGGAATTGTAAAGGGTGGAGGTTCGTTAACAGCACTACCAATTATTGAAACACAGGCTGGCGACGTTTCGGCGTACATACCTACTAACGTAATTTCGATTACCGACGGACAAATATTTTTGGAAACCAACCTATTTAACTCAGGGGTACGTCCAGCTATTAACGTAGGTATATCAGTAAGTCGTGTGGGTGGTAACGCTCAAATTAAATCGATGAAAAAAGTAGCAGGTACCCTTAAATTAGATCAAGCACAGTACCGTGAGTTGGAAGCGTTTTCTAAATTTGGATCAGATTTAGATGCTGCTACTAAAGCAGTATTAGACAAAGGTGCACGTAACGTAGAAATTTTAAAACAAGGACAATTCTCACCACAACGTGTAGAACAACAAGTAGCTATACTATATTGTGGTACTAAAGGATTATTGCGCGAAGTGCCAGTAAACCGTGTACGTGAGTACGAAAAAGAATACCTTGAAATACTAGAACACAAACACAAGGGAGTACTAAACGATATTAAAGCAGGTAAAATTGATGATGCTATTACTGGCACATTAGAGCAAGTAGCTAAAGATTTAGCAATGAGCTACCGCAAACAATAGTATTTAATACCACCTAATTTTTATAGTTGCGTTTGATTAATTTTAATTAAACGCAACTATTTCAACCCACATTTATTACTTTACTACCTATGCCAAATTTAAAAGAAGTTCGTAATCGTATAGTATCTATATCATCAACACAGCAAATAACCAAAGCCATGAAAATGGTTTCGGCCGCTAAGCTAAAGCGTGCTACCGATGCTATTACGCAAATGCGCCCTTACTCTAACAAGCTAAGCGAAATATTACAAAACCTAAGCTCAAGCCTCGATACTAGCGAAAACGTGTGCTCACGCGTGTCGCCTGTTGAAAATGTGTTGGTAGTATTAATGACATCTAACCGTGGATTGTGTGGAGGATTCAATGGTAGTATTATTAAAAAAGTAAACACATTAATTCGCGAAGATTACGCAGGTAAGCATGTAACGGTATTGTGTATTGGTAAAAAAGGAGCGGACTTTTACAAGCGTACCGAGCATAATATACACGGTATGGGCTTACCGCAAGACCATGAGTTAAACGAATTGGTAAACGCACCTAGCTACGATAAAACAGTACACGTGGCGGAAGCTATAATGACGGATTTTGTAGAAAGCGATTTTCAAAAAGTAGTATTGGTATATAACCAATTTAAAAATGCAGCGGTGCAAGACGTTACAGTGGAACAATTTTTACCTATAGCTCCTGCGCCAGTTACTGCCACCAAAGCCACTACAAGCGAGTACATATTTGAACCTAGCAAAGAATTTATTGTAGCAGAATTAATACCTAAAAGCCTTAAAACTCAGTTATACAAAGCGGTGTTAGACAGTATAGCATCGGAGCACGGTGCGCGCATGACCGCCATGCACAAAGCAACCGACAATGCGGGCAACTTAATTAAAGAACTAAAACTTACCTACAACAAAGCCCGCCAAGCAGCCATTACCAAAGAAATATTGGAAATAGTAGGTGGCGCAGAAGCATTAAAAGGATAATTAGGTACTATTATAAATAGTTAAAAACAAACTAAGGTGTAAATAGTTGAAATGCGTAATGCGTATTACAACTATTTACACCTTAGTTTGTTAAGTTTACTTGGAGTTAACCCTATTAAGATAATTGAAAATAAAATTGTAGTATTGCGTATAGTATAGAGTTGGCAGTAATTTTATGACGACAGTGCTAACGAAAATTTGAATTAAAAACAATTTAATGACAATGGACATAACAGCAGCAGCAATAGCGACAATTATTTCAAGTTGCGTGGCAACAATTGTTGCGTTACGACTTAACAAGGCAAATGCAAAAAAACATTAAACAACCAACTTGACGGTATTATCAAAATCGCAATTCAGTATCCCTATTTAGAAAACACTGCCTTTGCAAATACTTGGACAGCAAACAAAAATTCTGAGGACGAAAAACATTTGCGTTATGACAATTATTGCACTTTAGTTTTTAATTACTTGTCACGACTTTGTGAGCATTACAATTTTGACAAAGTTGAAATTAGGAAACATCTAAATGTTAGGGACTGGATTAGAGTTCATAAACAATGTTGGGAAAATCCATCTACGCCTTTTGAAAATGCAGACGGATATTCAAAAGAGTTTAAAAAATTCATAAACGCCTATTTAAAATGATAAGACGAGCTTTAATAATCTATTGTAACGATACAGAAAGTGGCGAATTAGACGGTCCACCTCACGACAATCAAAACTTTTTCGACTACTTAACAAGTAGTTTGGGCGGGAATTGGTATAATGAAGAAATATGTTCCTTACAAAATCTAAGTTCTGTTCAAGTTGCAAATGCAATCAATAGATTTTTAAATGGGGCTGACTATACTTTTATAATTTTCACAGGACACGGATTTATCAATCTAGACGAGAGAAGACGACAATATGTAGAGTTGTTAAATGGCGATGTTCCTATTTTAAATTTAAAGACCACAGCTAAAAGACAAACTCTAATCGTTGACGCTTGTAGAGGTTTTTTTAGTCCTGCACGAGAACTGACTAAGGCTTTTGGAGATGTTTTGGAGCATTTTACAGGAAAACCCAATACAAGAAAAATCTTTGATAATGCAGTTCTAAAAGCCGATGAAGGTTTGACTGTTCTTTATGCTGCAAGTAGAAATCAAACAGCATTAGACACGGAAGAAGGTACTGCCTATTTATTATCACTTCTTGAAGTTGCAGAAAATTGGGGAGATACTAATAAGAAATATAACGTATTACCAATTAACGTTGCTCACGAACGTGCTAAAATATATTTGAATGAAACCTTTAACACAATACAAGTGCCATCACAAAAGGCGGAGAAACGAATAAATCATTTTCCTTTCGCTGTAAAAACGACAATGATAAATGGATAATAAAAACTACTGCCAACAGGACCTACCCAAAAGGCTGGTTTTCGTGTTCCAAAGACAGTCGTGTGATTAATCAAAGTTTCGTTCTCCGCATGAATATTTGTGGTAAAAATAACCACCTTCGCCAAGCGCCAAACCGTTAGTAGCAAACGCACCGCATCATAATTTTAAAGTGCTTAAAACAATAAAAAGCTAATAAATTTTTGAAATAATTTACAAACTTTTAAAGTATTTTTAACAAAGAAATTTAGATGTAAATTACATGAAAAACATTGATAAAAGGAGTTTAGAAAATGCATATCGCTTATTTGCGTAGGTCACAAGAATTTCATTTACGATAGTATAACTAAAAATAAAATAGGCTCTTAATAGTTCTTCGAAGAAATGAAAATAAACGAAAGTATGATAGCTATGCACAAAGCAACCGACAATGCGGGCAACTTAATTAAAGAACTAAAACTTACCTACAACAAAGCCCGCCAAGCCGCCATTACCAAAGAAATATTAGAAATAGTAGGTGGTGCAGAGGCTCTGAAAGGATAAGAACCACTTAATTATATATTAGTTGCGAAAAGCCTTTTTTTACAGCTAAATTAGTAACTAGTTTGCAGGTGTTGCAAAGCCAATAACACCCTCCGTTTATTTAAAATAATTGTATCTTTAGCTAAATTTATTACTCCACAGGCTTAATGCAATTATTAGATACTATACGCAATAAAAAATTTTGGCTGCATTTATCATTGGCTGCACTAACAGTTAGCGTACTTGCTTTTGTAGCATTTAAGCTACTTAATACCGCTACACGCCATGGACAAAGTGTTGAGGTACCTAATTTTAAAGGAATAAAAGTAAGTGCCCTTAATACTACTTTTGCTAATTTGCAGTTAAAGTACGAAATCATTGATTCGATATTTGACCCCAAACAACCCAAAGGCACCGTGATAGATCAAACTCCTGCACCTACATTTAAAGTAAAAAACGATAGGGTTATATACCTTACCGTAAATGCAAGTACACCTCCTCAATTAAAAATGCCTAATCTTAAAGATGCCTCCTTGCGCCAAGCCGAGAGTGTGTTACTGTCGTACGGCTTAGTGTTGGGTAAGTTAACTTACAAACCTGATTATGCCAAAGATGCCGTGTTAGAACAACGTTACAAAGGCAATGCAATTAAGGCAGGGGCTATGCTTAGCTATGGTGCTACCATTGATTTGGTGTTAGGCGATGGCCTCGAAGAGGCTGATACCACCAGTACACCAAGCATTGATGTAAATAACAGTGTTGAACCTACTAATACCACCACTAATGATTAAGGCAATAACGCTTACATTGCTGGTGTGTGGCACATTACAAACTATGGCGCAAGTGCAAGAGGTAGTAACGCCCCTACGCTATAATCCAACGCTAATTCAGCAAAAAATAACGGAGCAAGAAGCTCAACAGCAGTCGCAAGCAGCACGTATGGCAAATACCTACAAGCGTTATTTTTACTTTCAGGTAGATACATTAGCACTCCCTTTTATTGATGATTTTAGTCGCGACCTCACGGCAGATTACCGCAATTACGCTTATCCCGCTAGTGCGCAATACGATATATATCCGTTTTATAATTTTACGGTTAATGGTAGTTACCAAAGTAGTGTGCAGTTTAATACTGATACCGCTTTTAGTTATTCAATAACAAATAATACAATTGTAAAAACACCCTTGCCTCAGTTTGCTATTGATTCGTTGGGCACACTTAACAACCTACCTCCGTTTACTACTCCCATTAAGGGTTTTGCTGTGTGGCCTCCGTATTATAAAGTTAATTTTGATACCGCTGGAGGTATTGTTACCAAAAAAGACTCCGTATTTATAGCCAATAACACATGGTATTTAGACACCTTTGCCATACGTGTGGTGCAAATGAAAGGTAAGGCAGGGCATTATATTGACAACAACGTATTTGTAAACAATAGTTTTCCTAAAAACCAACCTACACAAGGCGTAGCCACATTTGATGGGTTAAATAATGAGGGCTTACCTTATAATAATTTTGTAAACCCTAATGCGTATGGGCTGGCAGATATGCTCACTTCAAAACCTATTAACTTGTTTGTGCCCAATGGTGTAAACGACTCTGTTTACTTTAGTTTTTATTACGAACCCAAAGGCTATGGTAATGCCCCCAATGCCACACAAGACTCACTAGTGCTGGAGTTTAAAGCCCCTAACGACACCGAATGGACATATATATGGAAAGCCGAAGGCGACAGCACAGGCAGTTATTATTTTAAATGGGTAAATATTCCAATTATTGACCTTAAATTTTTAAAAGTTGGTTTTCAGTTTAGATTTAAGAACTACGCAACACTTTCGGGCGCGTTCGACCATTGGCATATCGATTATATTTATATTAATAAAGGGCGCACCTACAACGATAGGTATTTGGATGATGTAGCATTTATTAATACTAATCAAAACTTGCTCAACGGCTACACTCACATGCCTTACAAACAATATCGTAAAGCAAATTTTAAATCGTCGTTTGATAATTATATCAACAACTTAAATCCTCCTAATGCATTAAGCGAAAACACAAGCACTAATTATTTTATAACCGAAAACAATAACGTAAACACCTTTACCTATGCCCCCGGAACTGGCGCTGCAGTGCTATTAGGGCAAGGCGTTAATCAGCCAGGCAGTAATACTATTGGTTTTAATAATTTAATACACCCTATTATACCTGCTGCTGCGCAGTACGCTGATTCGCAGGTGTGCAAGTATTATGTAATGAAACAATTTGTACACCAGTCTAATGATCTTAATCCGTATAACGATACCGTGTATTACAAGCAATACATTGCTAACTTTTTGTCGTATGATGATGGTACGGCGGAGGCAGGTTACGAGCTAAAGTTAAATCAGTTTTTGCCCGAAGGTAAGTTAGCCTACCAAGTAGAATTGGTAACACCCGATGTACTTACAGCCGTGCGTTATTATTTTTTGCCCCAAATACTTGATGCCCGTTTGCACGATTTTAAAATTACTATTTGGGAAGATGATGGCGCAGGAAAACCAGGCGTAATTAAATACGAACAAACGCCTAACGCAAACCCAACGTATGGCGTTAGCACTAATTTTTATTACGAGTATGCGCTTACAACCCCTGTAAACTTAGGTGCTGGCAAGTATTACATAGGTTTGCAACAAAATCATAACAATAACCTTAACTTAGGGTTAGACCTTAATACCATAAGCAGCACCCGCATGTATTACAATGCTGGCTTGGGCTGGAACCAAAGTATAGTGCAAGGTAGCTGGATGCTGCGCCCAGTGTTTGGCACTTGTCCGTTTGTAACAGGCAGTACCATTGGTATTGGGGAGCAAAATGATACTCATAAATTAATATATCCCAATCCTGCAACAAACGAGGTTACTATTGAAACCGCCATTAATACTACTATTGAAGTAATGGATTATACAGGTAAAGTTATTGAAACCCTAACCGCTACAACCCTTGCTACAACCCTTGCTACTACTACATGGAGTGCGGGCATGTACATTATTAAACTAAGTAATAATAACACTACTAGCATACACAAATTAGTAGTAACGCATTAAACGAAACAACAACAAATACTATAATTATATGGACAGTGTAAGACAGCAAAAAGTAGCACGATTACTACAAAAAGAACTAGGCGAATATTTTAGAGCCAACACCCGCGAGTTTTTTGGCGGAGCATTAATAACAGTTACCGTAGTGCGTATAAGCCCTGATATGAGCGTGGCTAAAGCCTACTTGAGTTTGTTTATAGTAGGTAATAAATTTGGTAAAGAAGAATTGCTCGATGCTATTAACGAACAAAAACGCGAAATACGTAAGTACATATCCATGATTACTAAATCGCAATTGAGGATAGTGCCCGAACTTATTTTTTATGTAGATGACTCGTTGGATTACGCCGAAAAAATTGATAGCTTACTAAAAAAATAATTGCAACTTAGCGACTTACATAAATTTCAAAAAACACAACAACACACCATGCAGTACGACCCAATTAAACGTTCGTTAGGAGGAGTATTTAATCAAACTCCATTTTTACGCAAAATATTTTACAAGTTATTAGATTTATTATTGCTACGCACGTGGCACGTACACAAAGAATTAAATGCTTGGATGGTATTAAACCCTAATAAAACGGAGGTGTTTGATGCAGGCTCGGGCTACGGACAATACAGTTATTATTTGGCTAACCTTAACCCAAAATTTAACATAGTAGCGGTAGATGTTAAGGAAGAACAAATAGCCGATTGCAACCAGTTTTTTGCGCAAGCGGGAAAAACTAATGTAAAATTTGAAGTAGGTGATTTAACACAATACAACAAACCAAATGCCTTTGATTTGGCACTATCAGTAGATGTTATGGAGCATATATTGGAAGACGTAGCAGTGTTTAAAAACATTTACACCTCGTTGCGCTCAGGCGGAATGTTGTTAATATCCACTCCGTCAGACCAAGGCGGAAGCGATGTACACGAAGGCGAAGAAGGTTCGTTTATTGAAGAACACGTGCGCGACGGCTACGCCATAACCGATATTGAAGCAAAATTAAAACTAGCAGGCTTTACCAACATAGTAAGCCGCTACGCCTACGGTAAGTTTGGCACTATTGCTTGGCGTATGAGCATGAAATGGCCTATACAACTACTGGGCGTAAGCAAATTATTTTTTGTGTTAGTACCGTTTTACTACCTTGTAACTTACCCAATATGCTACGTGCTTAATTATCTTGATACCAACAACGACAACCCAACAGGTACTGGGTTAATTGTGAGGGCGTATAAGGGGTAGGTAAAATAAAAATGATAAAATGAAAATTCAAGTAAAAGAATTAGGTGCGATAAAAGAAGGTGTAGTTGATTTAAATAAATCAATATCTTTATTTTGTGGGCAAAACAATACGGGTAAAACTTATCTTTCCTTTATAATATATGCAATTACTCGATATAAATTTTTATTTAGAGTTTTAGAAATTGATCTAAAAAAATTAATTGAAGAAAAATACTATTCGTTTGATATTAATTCAGAAGATATTTTTGAAAGAAAAAAAGCAACGATAAAAACAATAAAATCAGAACTACCTAAAATATTTGGCATTTCTGAAGAGGATACTGAATTAATGTTTAAAACCCTAGACCTAGTTTTGTTAGAGGACAAAAAAACAAATGACGAAAAATTAAAGTCAATAGCACTTGATGAAATTTTTATAATTGAAGGTCATCGATTTAAATTAGTTAAAAAAGAAGGATTACTTAAAACCTCGTTACAATTACTAGACGAATACGATTATAGCGAACTATTGGCTGCAGATAATTTCTATAGTTTAAAATTAATGTCGCATATCGTTAATAGGCTCGTATTATATCCTATAAGTAAGTCTGTAATATTTCCCGTTGAGCGAAATTCAATTTTTACATTTAGTAAAGAGTTGTCAATAAATAAGAATATGCTTATTGACCAATTACAAATGATTAGTAATGGAAAAAAAGTTAGTTCGTACGAATTATTAATGGGTGGGGTAAACAGATATCCTCTTGCAATAAAAGATGGTTTAAATGTATCTAATGATTTAGGTACATTGTCCAACATAAAAAGTGAGTATTATAATTTTGGTGTTGATTTAGAGAAAAAACTACTGAATGGCCAGTTACAAATAAATAAAAAAACGGGTGTTATTTCTTTCGTTTCTAACAGAAATAAAAAAGTAAAAATGCCAATACACATGACTGCTTCTATAGTGAAAACACTATCCAGTTTAATTTTTTATTTGAAATATTCTGCAGAAAAAAATGATCTGTTAATTATTGATGAACCTGAAATGAATTTGCATCCTGATAATCAAATTCTATTAACTAAAATATTTGCTCAATTATATAATAGAGGGTTAAAATTATTGATAAGTACTCATAGTGATTATGTTATTAGGGAATTCAATAATTTGATAATGGCGTCAAGTATTAGTTCAAAAAACAATGAGATTGTAAAATATTATAACTTAGACGAGGTTGTTAAATATGAAGATGTGGGAGTATATTATTTTCATTTTCCAAAATCAAACACATCACAAATTACGCTAAAAAACATACCTGTTGATAATACTGGGTTTGAAATTGAAAGTATTGATGTGGAGATAAATTCACAAAGTAATAGAGCTATGGATTTGTATTATACACTTAATAATACCTAATTGTAAAAATGAGTTTCCTTACCGATTTACAAAAGTGTATAAATACAAAAGCAGAAATTATAGGTAAGAACCGTAATTTTTTGATTGAGCCAAAGACTAATACTAAACTATCTTTAACAACTAGTTCCTCCTATTTATTGTATGACTTTGAACTTGTAAAACCTCGTTTGTATCCTTTTTTCGCAGAAACAGAAAATGTAAAAGGATTAAATTCAATAGCAGATTACGTAATTTTTAGCGAATTCAACGACAAATTATGGGCCGTTGTTGTTGAACTAAAAAATGGAGGAGGAAATCCGAATGCTCAAATATGGGGCACTACTTTATTTATTGACTATTTAGTAAAGTCAGTTAACAGACAATGTAGTAAAGCATATAAAGTTGAACATAGAGCTATTGCACACTCTAAATTTAAACGACCACCCACTCAGCTTAAACTTAAGCCTAAGCACAATATAACACAAGCGTACGGAGATGTTATCGAGTTAGTTAATTATTTAAAATAAAAAACTCTTTGCCTTGCCATTATCTTAATCAAAGAAATGGAATAGTGTAGCTTATCCAATCCAATGAACGTATCCCTACTCATAGCCAAGCGGTATTTATTTGCCAAAAAATCGCATAACTTAGTTAATGTTATTACATTAGTTTCGTTGTTGGGCGTGTTTGTTGGGGCTGCGGCGTTAATTATTGTGTTATCAGTATTTAATGGGTTTGAGGGCTTAGTTACTAAGCTGTACAATTCGTTTGACCCTGCATTAAAAATAACGTTAAACCAAGGCAAGTTTTTTGATGCCGACTCTACATTTATTTATACTATTAAACACACACCAGGCGTTAAGGATGTGGCGGTGTCGTTAGAAGAAAATGCGCTAATAAAATATCAAGACAAACAATTTATAGCCACGCTCAAGGGCGTTGATGCAGGCTTTAGCCGCATGGCCAACGTGGATAGCATGTTAGTAGCGGGGCAGTACTTACTACAGCCCAACGATAGCGAGTACTACGCCGTTATAGGGCAAACCATAGCATCGCAACTGGGGCTTAACCTAGGCGATGTACTTAACCCGCTGCAGGTATATGTGCCTAAGGCAGGCAAGCAAACGGAGCTGAACCCCGAAGATAGTTTTAACAAAGCCTACATATATGCGGCAGGCGTGTATAGCATACAGCAGGAAATTGACGCTAAGTACATTATAGTACCCTTATCGTTTGTTGAGAATTTAATTAACAAACGTGGCAAAACTTCTGCCTTAGAAATAAGCCTAACCCCTAATGCTAACCCCCAGCAGGTACAGCAAGCGGTGCAGGCCGTGTGTGGTAGTAAGTACAAAATACAAAATCGCTTTGAGCAACACGAGTTTTTGTACAAAATAATGAAAAGCGAAAAGTGGGCAATATTTATGATACTTGCTTTTATACTATTAATAGCAGCGTTTAATATTATAGGCTCGCTTACGATGCTTATTGTAGATAAGAAAAAAGACATAACCGTGCTTACCTACTTAGGCGCAAGCAAAGCATTAATACAAAAAATATTTGTAACCGAAGGTCTCTTAATATCGCTAGGCGGTGCTATTGCAGGGGTTACGGTAGGGTTGCTTATTTGCATAGCACAACTACAATTTGGGTTATTAAAACTAGGCACTGACGATAGCTTTATTATACAATATTACCCCGTGGCCATACAATGGTTAGATGTTGTGTATGTGCTAACCACCGTAGTAATAATTGGCTACATAGCCGCTGCTTGGCCAGTACGTAAGGTACTAAGCCAAGTTTAAAAAACATTAGTATTTATTATGAAACTATTCAATAACTATATATAACCCACCCCGCCCTGCGGGCACCCCTCCAACGGCGTAGCCCTCACGAAACAAAATAACAAAATAAAAATTGAGTAACAAAGGAGGGGATTGCGTGGCGTAATTATATAATCGGACTAAAATATATCAAGAAACGGTATAAGTTCAAATCCTTCGTCAATCTAACTACTAAAATCTATCTGTCTAATATCTAATTACTAAATTCTAATATCTAATGTCTATCTGTCTAACATCTAATTACTAAAAACTCATGAACATATTAATTACAGGCACATCGCGCGGAGTCGGCCACGCCTTAGTACAACAATTTGCAAGTGCGAGCACAACTAGCGTAATAGCGGTAAGCCGCACCCCCCAAGCTCCGCAGGCTAACGTACATAATTTACAACTTAATTATACCACGCCCGCAGGCTTAACAGAATTACTAAATTATTTAACCACTAATAATTTAGTAATTGATGTATTAATTAATAACGCCGCAACGCTTATTAACAAACAGTTTGAAACTATTACCCACAACGATTTCACCACGATATTTGATACTAATGTGGCCGCACCTTATTTTTTAATACAACAATTAGTAGTGCGCAATTTGTTTGCTTCTAGCGCAGCGGTGTACAACATTAGCAGTATGGGCGGGTTTCAGGGCACATCAAAATTTGCGGGCTTATCGTTGTATAGTATGACTAAAGGTACGCTAAGTAATATGACTGAAGTATTAGCCGAGGAACTAAAGCATAAAAACATATTAGTTAACGCTTTTGCACTGGGCGCAGTAGCTACCGAAATGCTTAGCGAGGCTTTCCCTGACTATGTTACTGATGTTACTACTACCAACATGGCTAACTTTATAGCGCAGTTCGTACGCAGTAATAATGGCTTAGTTAATGGTAAAATAATACCTGTATCAAGTAGTACGCCGTAGGTAGCTTTTAATACAAGTGCGCTATTTTTAATAAGTCTTCTGGCGTATCTATTGATGCGCTTTCTAGTTCGGTTATGGCTACTTGTATTTTGTAATCGTTTTGTAGCCAGCGTAATTGTTCAAGGCTTTCGGTTAGTTCAAGGGTTGATGGTGCAAGCGCAGTTACCTCACATAGTGTATTTGCTCTAAAACCATATATGCCTATGTGTTTGTAGTAGGTATGTTGATTAAGCCAATTAGCCATAGGTACGCCACGCATATAGGGTATGGCATTGCGGCTAAAGTACAGTGCTTGCAAGGTGTTGGTAAGTGCTACCTTCATTACGGTAGTACTTACTAAATCTTCTACGTTAGTTATTTGCTTAACCAGTGTAGCTATTTGTGTGGCAGGGTTAGCAAAGCACAATGCTAGTTCGTTTATTTGTTGGGGGTGTATAAATGGTTCGTCGCCCTGTATGTTTATTACTACATCGTACGCTTCGGTTTGTTGCTGTACTGCTTCGGCACAACGGTCGGTTCCGCTGAGGTGTGTAGTAGCCGTCATGCATACGTTAGCACCTATGGCAAGGGCGTGGTTGTATATGCGCTCATCGTCGGTAGCTATAATTACCTTAGTGAGTTGTGTGGCTTTGCAGGCTTGCTCGTACACCCGCTGTATCATTGTTTTTCCACCAATGTCAATTAACGGCTTAGCAGGAAAACGAGTACTAGCGTAGCGTGCAGGTATTACACCCAAAATATTCATGGTGCGTAACTTATTTTAGTTTATTAATACCTTCGGTAAGCCACTGTTCGTAGGCTTTTACATCGGGGTTATAATTAGTAGGGGTGTTTAATAATTGTTCGTTTTCATCTACCAAAATATACATAGGTTGTGTATTGGTTTTGTATACTGATGCCTGCATATAACTCCATTTATTACCAATGGTTTTAATTGTAAAATCTCTATCTCCCAGCTTTTTTACAGTTTGTTCGTTAGCGGGCAATGCTGTTTTATCATCTACATACAAACTCACCAATATTACATCGTTGCGTAGTAGCTTATCTATTTGTGGTTGTTTCCACACAGTGTTTTCCATCTTACGGCAGTTTACACATGCCCAGCCCGTAAAGTCTATCATTAGCGGTTTGTGTTGCGCTTTGGCAGCGGCTAAAGCTTCGGTATAATCATGGTAACACGGTAAGTTATTAGGGCAATGCGTTTTGTTTTCAGATATTCCTGTTGTTTCGGCATTGGCTCTGTTTTGTCCACTCATGGTAGCTTCGCTATAAAAATCAGGTGGCGGAAAACCTGCAATTAACTGCAACGGTGCATTGCTAGTTAGCCCTGGTATTAAATATATGGTAAATGAAAACGAAAGTAATGCAAATAGCAAACGAGGTACGCTCACAAATTTCAACTCGCTATCGTGCGCTGTTTTAAACACGCCCAATAAGTAAGCGGTAAGCATACCAAACACGGCTATCCAAATACTTAAAAACACCTCACGGGTTATGTAGCCTGCTTGTACTACAAGATCGGCGTTGCTGGCAAATTTTAGCGCCAAAGCAATTTCCAAAAAACCTAATACCACCTTAACTGAGTTGAGCCATCCGCCTGATTTTGGTAACGAATTTAACCACCCAGGGAATGCTGCAAATAAGCCAAACGGCAATGCTAATGCACTACCAAAGCCCAGCATTACCCAAAATGGCCCACTAATAGCTCCGCTAGTGGCACTATCTACCAGTACTGACCCCACAATAGGACCTGTGCAACTAAACGATACCAGCGACAAGCTAAACGCCATGAAGAAGATGCCTATTAAGCCGCCACGGTCGCTTTGGGCGTCCATTTTGTTTACGAATGATGAGGGCAATATAATTTCAAACGCTCCTAAAAACGATAGGGCAAACACAATAAGTAATACAAAAAAACCGAGGTTAAAATATACATTAGTGCTTAGTGCATTAAGTGCATCGGGGCCAAATAATTTGGATACTCCCAAACCTAGTGTTAGGTAAATAAGTATAATAGACGCGGCATAAATTAATGCGTTGCTAATGCCCTTAGCACGTGTTTTGCTACGTTTGGTAAAAAAACTTACCGTCATAGGTATCATCGGAAACACGCATGGGGTAAGCAATGCCGCTAATCCTGCTAAGAAACCCTCTACTAACAAGCCCCACGATGAGCGTGTAGGTTCTTTATCAGTAGGTGTTGTGTTGTTAGGAGTTGTTGTATTTGATGGAGGTGTACTAATAACAGTTGCAGTATCTGCTGTAGCCACGGTAGCGGTATCAGTAGTGGTGGCAAGGGTTGTAGCTCCATCAACAACGATACTAAATTTTACCACGTCGGGTGGTAAGCATTGCATAGTGTCGCAAGCCATAAATTCAATTTCGCCCGTTATGGTTTGTTTGTTTTTTGCTATTATTTCTACCTCTTGTGTAAATGTTACTTTGCGTTCAAACGATAGCACGTTCATTGCAAAATTTTTGTCGTATTCTTTATGTGGCTTAGGCTCTGTTATTTTGCCTATTAATTTTATGCCTGTATTTTTAGTTATTGTTATTGATGTTTTAATAGGGCCGCCATCGCCTTGTTGGGTAGAGTATATGTGCCAAGGTTTATCAATGGTAGCCGTAAATTTTAGCGTAGCTTTATTACCATTGGTTTTAGTGCTCTCAAACGTCCACTTTACAGGGGTTTTTATTTGTGCATTAGTTGAGGTTGCTAGTGCTAATAATAGCAACGTAAATAGTGGCATAAAATACTTTGTCATAATTAATTAATTAATTTAGTGTGTGTTTTGTTTGTGTGAAAATAAGAAATAAAATCGTCCGTACCTTGTAACTTACTTTATAATTTAACTTCGGGAGCTTTGTGTTTTTTAAAATTTAATTTGTAGGCTACTATTCCTTCGGCATAAAATGGTTGCTGGTGAATTTCTATTAAACTAATTTGTTGCACGCCAAGTGTAGCTAGAAATGAAAAATGTTTTAAATTGTATGCTGCCACAATACCTGCGCTCACGTTTAGTCTATGGTGTTTAGTTGATGGATTTAAACGTTCCCTTATTATCAACGAGTTTTTTACATGTGTTTTTCTAAATAATAAAAAATTAGCAGAAACATCGCCAGCAATACTGTATTTAGTAGTGTATATGCCTGGTAAAATATTTATGTTGGTTACAATATCATGCAAACTAAAAATAGCTAATTTCTTTTTTATAGATGAGGTAACTATCGCTACTGGAATTTTAAAATTGTTGTGTTTATACGCATCAATTTGAAAACCTTTTCTAAATACAAAGCGGGTGTAATATTGCTTAGCTAGTGGCGAGCTAAAATCTAAAATACCTGTAACATCACGCTTTATTACTTTAAAGTAACGAGTGTGGTTAAAACCATAAGTAATGTTGCTAAATGAATTGTAATAACCTGCACCTACAAAAAACTGATTGTGTTGCTCGCCTAAGTTGGTGTATAACTGCGCTTTAGTAGCCACGCTAAACGCTATTACTAATATACCACTGGCAATTATGTTTTTACACCACATTTTTATAAGGTAAGTTTTAATGTACCTTACTTACACCTCCATTGTGCAGCTTATATTGTATGTTACTTTCGGGGCAAGTGGCTATGTTGTTTTCTTCAAAATTCAAACGATGCCCAAATTCGCTCATATAGCCTACTTGGCGGGCAGGGTTACCCACCCAAAGCGAGTAGGCGGGTACGTTTTTAGTAACTACTGCGCCTGCGCCAATAAATGCAAATGCACCAATATCGTGCCCGCACACAATGGTAGCATTAGCACCAATTGATGCGCCTTCGCCTACGTGGGTTTTGAGGTATTCGTTCTTACGATTAACCGCACTACGTGGGTTTAGCACATTAGTAAACACCATTGATGGCCCAAGAAACACGTCGTTAGCGCAAGTTACGCCAGTGTATATACTTACATTGTTTTGTACTTTAACATTTTTTCCCAATACTACTTCAGGGCTTATCACTACATTTTGTCCAATATTACAATTTTCGCCAAGCGTGCAGTTAGGCATTACGTGGCTAAAGTGCCATATTTTAGTGCCTTTGCCAATAGTACAGCCTGCATCAATTACTGCTGTGGGGTGTGCGTAATATTCGAGTGTGTTTTCCATTTTGTGTAATTTGTGTAGGCTTATTTATAATTTTCTACGTTTTTCTTTACTTCGTTGCTTTCGTTAGCTAATGCGCCGTTTAGCATAGCTTTAAGCGTAAGCGACACCTCTTGTCGTTTTTCTTTTTGATCATTATCGTTGGCTTTAATAGCTAGTTTTAATTGTTCACTATTGTCGTTTATCAAATCTTTAATATAGTAATATACGTAGTTTTTAGCCCAATCGGGCATTTCTTTTTCTTGTGCTTGTTTGGTTAAATAGGTGCATGTGGTTACGTACTCGTTTACATCGTGTAAGGCATTAGTATATTGGGTGTAGTAGGCGAGCACGTAAAATAAATCGCGTTTTTTGGTTTTGTTAATTGCTTGTTTGTAAAAATTAAATTTGTTCGCTTCCGCATTTTTAGCATAATATCTTGCTAGTGCAATAATGGTATTGCCATCGTCGTTGTTTTCGTATTGTTTTATTAACCCAGTGTTAGCCACTTTATCGTTAGAGTTAAGTATGTAGTTTAACGCAATACCTTTGTTAGTAATTGACGAATCGTTGGCTAATATTTTTTTCATTAGTTCGTTTACGTCAGTATCGTTTTTAAAACTTTCGTCTAACAACATATCAAGTGCTGCGCCACGCACTAGCACAGTGGTGTGAGTACGCGCTATGTTTTTAATGGTAGTAGCAAACTCTTGTTTGTACTCCTCTTTAAAATCTATTTTGGCTAATGCTTCTATTTGCATTCCCCAGTAATCATCGTTGCATAGTTGGCGTAGTACATTGCGTGCCCTATAGTTGTTTTGCTGTGCGCTTGTACCTGCCAGAGCGGTGTGTTTTTGGCCATAAGTAGTGGCGTGTTTTTGCAAATATTCTAATTGCTCTATATTTTTAAGTGTATCAATTAACTGAGCTAACAAATCGTGGTTGGCATCTAACAATACCAATGCTGGTGGGGTGGTACAGGGTAGGGTAAATGTTTGATCAATTTTATTTATAACAATAGTGTGTGTAGTTACAGCATTATTAGCACCCCATACGGTAAGTGTGGTTGGCAGTTGATAAATTACTGAATTACCATCGTTTTGTTGCAGTTGATTTACGGCTATTTTTAACTCTTTGTGTGCTTCATCAAACGTATAGTTGTAACTAAGTACTGGATGCCCTGCGTTAAAAAACCATTGATTAAAAAACCAATTTAAGTCCTCACCTGTAACTTCTTCAAACGCCATGCGTAGGTTGGCAACCTCAGCACTTTTCATTTTATTTTGTGTTAAATACACTTGCAACGATTTAAAAAATGCGGCATCGCCTACGTATTTGCGCAACATGTGCAATATGCGAGAGCCTTTTTGGTAGGAGTGCGCATCAAACATATCATCGGGTTGGTCGTAGTCGTATCTAATTAAGGGTACTTGTTTGGTTTGTGCTTCGTACAAGTATTCAGTTAACTGCTTACGCAAATGGTCATCGGCGGCTTGTGTGCCGTATTTATGTTCAATCCAAAGGTACTCGCCATAACTTGCAAACGATTCATTCAATGGCAAGTTACTCCAACTTTCGCACGTAACCAAATCGCCAAACCATTGATGAAACAACTCATGCGCCACTACATCGTGGTAGTAGTCAAACGGATGCGCATCAATAGCTTGTGCCGCAGTTTTGTTCATAAACTCGCCATGCAATGTGGCGGTAGTATTTTCCATGGCGCCACTTACGTAATCGTGTGCTACTACTTGCTTGTAGTTAGCCCACGGATACTCAACACCTAGTAGATTACTAAAATATTCGAGCATTTCGGGCGTGTCGCCAAAATTTTGTTGTGCTAACGGAGCGTATTTTTTTTCTAAATAATAACTTACCTCCTTACCACGCCATTTTTGTTTAACCACCTCAAACTCGCCCACGGCAAGCATTACAAGGTATGGGGCGTTGGGCTGTATCATTTTCCAATCGTCGCATCTTTTGTTCAATGATTCCAAATACGATGAACTAACTAGCACCCCATTGCTTAATGTTATATCATTGGCATCAACAAAAATATGCAGGTCGTGTGTAAACTTTTCGTTAGTAGCATTTACTGTCGGAAACCAACAACTAGCAGCTTCGGTTTCGCCTTGTGTCCATACTTGGCGTGGCTTGGTGCTATCGGTGCGTAGTGGGTTTATAAAATATAATCCTTTGTCGGCAGTAATAGCTTTGCCACTTTCTTTTTTAATACGTTCGGGATTAGCTCTATAATCAATACTTACAGAGATAGTATCGGTAGCAGTTATAATTTTAGTAAGGTATATTACTAAGTTATCATTGATGTAGGTATAATTTTTAAATGCAGTTTTTGAATTTGTATTTATTTTTATTGTATTAATATCCATGCTCTTGGCTTCCAGCACAATACTGTCAGTAGCGTAGTAGTAAGGGTGTAGCGTTAGTATAGCCACGCCGTGCATGGTTTGTTGTGCGTAATCAAAATCTACGCTTAAATCCATGTGTGTAATATCAATTAAGCGTTTAGCACTTGCGTTGTATTTTGCTACACCATTTTGCGGTACAATGTTAATGGTGTCTAATCTGCGAATTAGTGTACTTGTATTGCGTTGCGCACTGCGCTTGGTTTTGCAGGCATTTAGTGTAACTAGTAGTGTTAAAAAAAGTAGTGCTAGATATTTCATTTAGTTATAATTGTGTGAGGTTAAATGCAGTTTTTATTTGTGATAAAGTTAGTGGTGTAATTGCTTGTGTAGTAAAATCTTTCAACTCAAAATTACCTAAACTAATACGTACCAATCGCAAGGTAGGCAAGCCAACGGCAGCAGTCATTTTGCGTACTTGCCTATTTTTTCCTTCGTCAATAGTTAGGGTTATCCAACTTGTAACGGGGAAACGCTTGGTAAGTATTGGTGCTTCAGTACGTTCAATTATATAGTTGGGTTGCTCTGTTAGTGCAGCATTAAGTGCGTTAGTAGCGTGTTGTTTGCCATTAATGCTAAACGACACTCCTTGTCGTAGTTGTGTAATAGTTTCAGGTGTAGCCAATCCCTCCACCTGTGCTAAGTACGTTTTGGTTATGTGTTGCTTGGGTTGTAATAGTAATGCGTTAAGGCGTGTGTCGTTAGTGAGTAATAGCAAGCCTTCGCTGTCGGCATCTAATCTGCCTACGGGGTATACGTTTTTTTCAAATATATAATTAAGGTCGCATAGCGCATTCCACCTGCCCTCACGAGTAAACTGCGATAGCATTCCGTAAGGTTTGTTTACCATATAATAACTACAGTTGGCGTACATTACTGGTTAGTTTTTACGTACGTTTTTAAGCGTTAATAAATTTAATGCGTTGCTCTCTAATCCTTCAATATTATTGCCGTATAGGCGTATTACTTGGTCGTAATACAAGGGTATAACAGGCGCTTCGTCCATTATTAATTGATCCATTTTTTGATATATTTTATACCGTAATGTATCTACTGTTTCATTTTGCGATTTATCGTACAGCATATCAAATGCTTTGTTGCTAAAATGTGTAGTATTAGGCCCTGCGGGGCAATGATTCTTGCTGTAAAATAATGTAAAATAATTTTCGGCATCGGGGTAATCAGCTATCCAACTTGCCCAAAATGCGTTGAGTGCTGATTTAGCAATCATTTGCCTATGCACAGCCGACGGATTAACTTCTAAAGCAACATTTACGCCTATCTCAGCCAATTGGCTTTGTATAAATTCAAAAATATCTAACCGTTTTTCGGTAGTGCTAATTTTTATGGTGGGTAATTTTTTACTACTACCATAGCCTGCTTCGGTTAATAATTGCTTGGCTTTGGTGGGGTTGTATTCGTAGCCCTTAACCGTAGTGCTAAACGATGGCAATCCCATTGGTACCATACCATTAACGGCAGGCGTACCTACATTGTTACGCATAAAACTAATTAGTTTAACTCTATCAATACCATGGCTAATGGCTTGGCGCACTAACTTGTTAGTTAACGGATTACTTGCTTTGTTGGGTTGGTTATCGTCCACATAAATACCTATGTACTCCGTGTTTAAATACGGTTGCGATTGCAAAGTCATTTTACTCGCATACTTAGTCGTTAGTTTTCCGTCACGGGTAAGTATCTCGTCCTTGTAGCTTCCACGCCCATCCATGCCCGATATAAAATCAATATTACCTTTTACAAAATCTAAAAATTCGGTTTGTTTGTCCGATACAAAAGTTACAGCCACCGCATCTAAGTAGGGTAGGGGAG
>JAYWFU010000002.1:0-37735 GCA_043778625.1 Bacteroidia bacterium
GATGCCATTAAACGCAAAGGATTAGAAAGCATTAAGGCAAGCTATGGTAACTTGTTTGATATGTACAAGCACATTACTAACGAAAATCCGTATGAAGTACCTATGCGCATTTATCCAGCGGTGCATTACACCATGGGTGGTTTGTGGGTTGATTATGAATTGATGACTACCGTAAACGGATTATATGCCGCAGGCGAATGTAACTTTAGCGACCATGGTGCTAACCGTCTTGGAGCATCGGCCCTAATGCAAGGTTTGGCCGATGGTTATTTTGTATTACCCTACACTATTGGTAACTACTTAGCTGGCGAAATATTTACTAAGCCCATTGATTTAACACACCCTGCGTTTGACGAAGCAGAGAAAGCAGTAAGCACTCGTTTAAATACGCTTTTAAACATCAAAGGTACACGTACCGTAGATAGTTTTCATAAAGAATTAGGCAAAATTATTTGGAACTACTGTGGTATGGCTCGTAATAAAGAGGGCTTAACACATGCGTTAGAATTAACTAAAGAATTACGCAAACAATTTTGGAAAGACGTAAAAGTTTCGGGAAGTGCCAATGGGTTGAATCCTGATTTAGAAAAAGCCGCACGTGTAGCCGATTTTATTGAACTTGGCGAACTAATGATTTTAGATGCACTTACCCGCGAAGAGTCGTGCGGAGGACATTTTCGTACCGAATATCAAGACGAAGGCGAGGCAAAACGTAACGACGAATTGTTTGCATTTGTATCAGCTTGGGAACACACCAGCGTAGATACCCCTCCAATATTACATAAAGAGGAGTTGGTGTACGAAAACATTAAATTACAAGTGCGTAGCTATAAATAATTTATCTAAAACTTTAATATTATGAAATTTACATTAAAAATATGGCGCCAAGCCAACAACACTGCACAAGGCAAAATGGTGGATTATGCCATTGATAACATTAACGAAAACATGTCGTTCCTCGAAATGATTGACGAGCTTAACGAATCCTTGATACTTAAAGGCGATGAGCCTGTGGCGTTTGACCACGATTGCCGTGAGGGAATATGTGGCATGTGTAGTATGCACATTAATGGGCGTGCACATGGGCCGGTGAGCCTAAGTACTACTTGCCAATTGTATATGCGCAATTTTACTGATGGCGAAGTTATTACTATAGAGCCTTTTAGAGCCAAAGCTTTTCCTGTAATTAAGGATTTGATAGTAAACCGCAGTGCGTTTGATAAAATACAAGCCGCAGGTGGCTTTATATCAGTAAGTACAGGGCAAGTTAAAGATGCCAACAACATACCTGTTAATAAGGAAGATGCCGATATGGCGTTTTATGCTGCTGCCTGTATAGGTTGTGGTGCTTGTGTGGCGGCTTGTAAAAATGCTTCTGCATCATTGTTTGTATCTGCTAAGGTGTCGCAGTACGCATTATTACCCCAAGGGCAGGCAGAGCGCAACGAGCGTGTGTTAGCTATGGTAAACCAAATGGAAACCGAAGGCTTTGGTAGCTGCACCAACACTGGTGCCTGCGAGGCCGAATGCCCTAAAGGCATTAGTCTAACTAACATTGCCCGCATGAACCGTGATTATATAGGTGCTTCTATAGCGGCAAAATAATTAATTATAACTTTAATCAACAACCCCTGTGTTTACATCGTAAACACAGGGGTTGTTGATTAAAGAGGTTAAGAGTAACGTTTTAATTTATTTTTAATGTACCTGTAAGCCACCAGAAAAGGCATTAAAACTAATGGTATTATTACCGCAGAAACTACCATTGCTAACGCACCCGAAAATTCTCTTATAAATTTTCGCATTTCGTTGTACTTGTTCATTAATAATTAGATTACTATTATAAAATTAGTGAGTCGCAAACTTCACTTTCTTTAATATTCCTTAGCCACTTCATTTTTTTAGCAAATAAGATTTTATCTTTAAGCTTTAATGTAATTAAATGCAAAAGCATTTCTTCAAAGACAACAATTATTTACTTTTGATTTAGATCTATTAAATTTTATCTAATTAAATTAGATGTTTTTTTGCAATAAAAATAGAGAGTTGTATTTTTTGTAAGTTTTTAAAGTATTTTCTCTTCTTTAAAATAGCTGGTGGAGTTATTTAACGTAATAACTAACTATTACAAAAACTAGCCCTATTGTAATTATAATAAATATACCAATATAACTTTCTTCATCATCGTTATATAATACAAATTTATTAGGGTTAAAAAGGTCATATTGTATAATCACTTTGGTGTCAAGTAATTTAGTAGTTGGCGCGAAAATACTTAAATCAGTAGTTGTGTAGAATAATGGTATACCGGAGCAAATTTCGCCCTCTCTAGTTTGATATTCTATTATAGGCAACTTATGACCATCAACATCGGTTTCAAATGCAATTATTTTGCCTCTCCGTTTGATACCATTTTTGTAAATATCATCTATAAAATAAATTTGTTTAAGGCCCCACAATACTATAGAAACCCCAGCAATAAACAGGAGGAACGATTCGTATTCGGTAGGTATATTAAACAAAATAATTACCAAAATAATTACCAAAATTTGTTTAAAGTACTTCATAATATCTGCACTATTATTTATCTAAATTTCTCGGCAAATTGTGCCGTTACAATCCCTTAATTACAAATTCCGTTCTGCGATTATTGGCTTTGCCTGCAGCGGTGGTGTTTACGTCAATGGGTTGTGTGTCGCCATAGCCTTTGTAGCTTAGGCGTTCGGCTACTATTTTTTTGGTTATTAAGTATTCGTACACTACACGTGCACGGTTATCGGATAGTAGTACGTTTGCCTTTTTATCGCCTACATTATCAGTATGTCCACCAATTTCAATTTTAACAGTAGCATTCTTAGCCAAGAAGTTTACGAGCTTATCTAACTCCACTTTTGATTCGGGTTTTAAATCAAACTTACCTGTTTCAAAAAAAATATTTTTCAATATTACTTTTTCGCCTACCTTTAATGGTTTCATACTAATATCAGCAGTAAATGGTTTGGAAGCATTTTCATTTTTTAACGAAAAATTTTCAGAGAAAAACAAATAATTATCCTTGCTTACATTTAACGCATAATCTTTATTAGGCGGTAAGCATATCAAAAACTCGCCGTTGCCCACGTTGCTGTAAGCGTTTACTACTACTTTGCCCGTATTCAAATCTAATAATTCTAGCTTAGCACCAATAGGTTTTTTGGTATAAAAATCTATAATTTTTCCCTTAAAATAACTCACGGGTTTAGGGCGTGCTGTGGCGGGTAGTGTAAACTCGTACAAGTCCAAGTCGCCGTAGCCACCCGCTCTATCGCTAGAGTAGTAGGCCTTGTCGCCAAATGAATTTACCACTAAGCGCCATTCGTCGTTAGGGGTATTAATTGGGTAGCCCAAGTTTTCGGGTGCTGCCCATTGGTTAAGGCTATCGCGCTTGCTTACAAACAAATCGTGCTTGCCTAAGCCCACGTGTCCGTCGCTACTAAAGTAGAGCGTTTGGTTATCAGGGTGAATAAACACACTCATTTCGTTGCCAGAGGTATTTATTTTAGTGCCTAAATTTATTGGCTCACTCCACGAATTATCATCACGTACAAAACACATCCAAATATCCATACCACCTATGCCACCCTTACGGTTGCTGATAAAATACACAGTGCGCCCATCGCTAGCCACACAGGGTTGTGCGTCCCAAGCGGTAGAGCTTATGGGCTCGTTAATGTTGCGGGGTTCGGCCCAACGGTCACCATCACGGAGCGAATAAAAAACATCGCACCTGCCGTTACCCTTACGTCCTTCGGGGTAGCCGCCAGTTTCTTCGCACACAGTAAAAAATATAGTTTGCCCATCGGGCGATAATGCCTGAGCACCATCATTAGCACTGGTGTTGAGCGGCGTGCCTGCATTTGCAGCTTTGCCCCAAGTATTATTATTTTTGCGTGAGCTGGTGTAAAAATCTTCTTGCGTGCGAGATTTTGGGTTGGTGGTGTCAATGGGCAATGCACGGGTAAAAAACAAGGTTTGCTCGTCGGCACTTACGCTAGGGAAATAATCTTTGTACTTGCTATTTACCGTAGGACCTAAGTTAATAGGGTTAAACGGCACGGGGTTAGCCATGGCGTATATGGCAAATGTACAGTTGCCTAAACTTTTAGTAGCTTCTTTTTGCAGTGCAGGATTTATTTTGGGGTAGACCAAAAACTTTTCCAAATCAGCTTTAGCATCAGCAAATTTAAGTAGTAGCATTTCGTCCTTAGCTAATGCGTACCAAGCGTTAGGGAAAAAGTCAGGATTAATAGCCAAGGCATCTTTGTATTTTTGTACTGCATTTTCGTATTCCTTAATATCATCGAACACACTTGCTTGCATTAAGTGGGCTTCTACAAAGTTAGGGTCAAGGTCAATGGCTTGGTTTAACTCCGCAATAGCCTTGTTGTGTTGGCGGGTATCAAACAGCATTTTAGCATTTTCGAGCTTACGAATAGCTTTGTCGTTAGTGGTGCTTAACTGCGCAAACGTAGAGTTAGCCAATACAACAAGTGTAGTAACTACTGTTGCGGTATATTTTAATTTATTATATAGGTATAACATTTTGTTGATTTTAAATTTAAGGTATGTTTAAGTATTTGTGTGTTTGTAACGATAAACGCCACTTAGGATTTTGCTTAATAAAATCTATTATCAAAGAGTGTACCTCGTTTGCTTTGTCCCATTCGGGCTGTAAGTAGCCTATGCACGCAGGGTTGCAGAGGGCATAGTTTTGGATAGCCCACTCAAAATCGTGTTTGTTAAATACTACCACTTTAAGTTCGTTAGCAAGGGCAAGCGTTTGGGGTAGGGGAGCTTTAAACTTTTTGGGCGATACACATATCCAATCAATAGTACCTGTAATGGGGTAAGCGCCACTGGTTTCAATACAAATGGTACAGTTGTGTAGTTTGAGTTCGGCGGTAAGTTCCGTTAAATTGTACATGCAAGGCTCGCCACCTGTTATTACTACATTAGTAGCGTTGGCGGTAGTTACCCAACTAGCAATTTGCTGCACGGTGTAGTGTGGGTGGGCTGTGGCGTCCCAACTTTCTTTTACATCGCACCAGTGGCAACCTACATTACAGCCTCCTAGGCGTATAAAATAACTAGCCGTGCCAGTGTTAAATCCCTCGCCTTGCAGGGTGTAAAAATGCTCCATAACGGGCAGTGTAGTAGGTGTTAACATGTGGTGTTAATGTATTATTTTTTAAAGAGGAGGTAGCCTTCTATTTGATCAATTTTTATCCTATCATTTTCAATAGTGCCAGACATTGATTTTAATTGCAATAAAATAGTTTTATCAGTGTTAAGACTGAAACGTATGGAATCTAAAGGAAGGTCATTAATTTCTCTGTTTTTATTTGTAATAAGTGGAGTAAGTGTATTATAAGTTTCTAATAGATTTAATTGCCCTATTATTTTGTTGGACTTATCTTTTAGAGTTAATTCTTCGGTATCTGATTTTAAAGTCAAATTTTCAGTTGAACTTATATTATATTGCTGTTCGTGCGTATTACAACTAAAGTCCAAAATAGAGTTAAAGCCCAAAGTGTTTATAACTAAATTACCAAAACGAGATTGATAATAAAAATATTTCGCTCTTGTACTTTTATTATACTCATTGTCATATTCCGCTTTTACACCTAGTAACTCATGTATTTTATCGCCTTGCTCGTGGTACGAGTAGCGACGCTTATCGGGTAATACACTATCTAAATTTTGTGTAAACCATGGTTGCAAATAACTAAAGCCATGCGTTTTGTCAAGGTAATTAATTATGGAAGTTATTTGATAATTATCTGCTTTACTAATGGTATTAGTAGTTTTTACCACCTTACCGTTTACTAATAATTTATTAGTAATTAAGAGTTGTTCAAGCGTATTAATTTGTGAGTTACGTGCTACTGAAAATGCTCCCCAAGGCCCAAACGATGAGGAAAAGCAAAGTAGGGCAAGGCTTACAGGTATTACTTTAATAGTGTAGGTTTTGCTCGTTAAAAAATAAATAGCCATACCCAATAACCAAAATGCGAGCAATAACACATAATACCTAAGCTCGGTAACGCCGTACTGATGCACACGGTAAAAAATAGCCACAAACAACAACCCAATAAGCGGCACTATGGCTATGTAAAAAGCCTTTGAAAATGTTTTAATCCAGCGGTTTTCGTCGTTGTTGCGTATGGGGTAAATAAGTAATAAGGCAAAAATACCGCATACTGAAAATGCTATAATTAAATACGAAACCCAACCCAAGGGCAAGTTCCACGTAACAATAATTTTGGTTAGGTAGCCATACAATATTAGTAAATACAGGCTTACCAACGGTAGCAATACAAATTGTGTAAACAGTTTTAACCCTTTGGGATACGGCTTTTGTTCGTTAATAGTAGCCGTGTGCGGCACATCAACTAAAAAGAAAGCCGTGTTAAATATTCCTGCTATTAAATACCACACAGTGCCATATAATTCGCCTTTAATAGTTACTGAAAATAAATTATCAATAGCCAGTAATGCCCCTGCAATACCTATATATAGTACCACTGAATACAACGTAGCGGTTAAAAAACGAATAAATAACGCCTCGTTGTATTGCCAAAACGCACTAATGTTACTACTGCCTACAAACGGCGCAAACGATGCTAATAAATGCAACCCTAAATTAAATAATATGTAGCGTGTAGTTTCAATTTGCTCCAATTCGTTTATTAAAAACAAACGGTACAATACCAGTAATACCAAGCCTACGGCGTACAACAGCCATTTGTTTACAGAGGAATAACTTTTGCTTTCGCAAAATAATTGAATACTAAAAAACAACGTAAGCCCCAGCCAACAGGTAAGTGCGGTGTACACTAAGGGCAAGTTGTCATCTTCTGGACGATAATTAATATGGTAAATACCAATGCCAGTAGCTATGCCTGCGCACGCCATAGTAAGCGGAAAACGCTTAATAACAGCAATAAATTGTGTGATGATATTAATGATGGCTTTCATGCGCAATGTAGTTTTAAATTGTGTTATTGATTTATTAAAACACGTTCGCCATTACTAGCTATGCTGTGTTGTATGGCAAACATTACTTTACTTATGTGCAGTAACTCCTGCAGAGCAATAGGTGCAGTAGCCCCAGTTTGTAAGGTAGTGGCAAACAATTGTAACTCTAACGCATGCCCTTTATTTTGGTTAGGGCTTTTGGTTACGGTGGTTTTGCTGGCGTAATGGGTAAGAGTTTTATAATCGTCCAGTACCCACGATTGTTGGGAATTGTGTACTTCTATGTATTCTTTGGCTTGTTCTTTACTGCCTAATGATGAATAAATAACGTTGGCACTATTACCGTTTGCAAACTGTAATAGTAGTGTGTAACTATCTTCAACTCCCTCCTGATTACTAGTAGCAGTGGCACTTACGGCAGTTATGCTACTATTGTTTACAAACATACAGTAGTCTACAAAATGGCACACCTCGCCGTGTAGGCGGCCGCCACCTACGGCAAGGTCTTGTGTCCAGTGGTTTGCAGGTATGTAACCTGCATTAACACGGTAGAGCATGCTTATGGGCAATGCCGTGTTAAGTTGCTTAACTAATTGTGTAGTAAGTGGCGCAAACCTACGGTTATAGCCTACTAGCAGGGTTTTGTTGTAATTAGTAAGTTGTATTAATTCTTCAATTTCGGTAAGCTCGTGTGGGTGTAGGCACAGGGGCTTTTCAACAAATACATTTTTATTATTTTTAATAGCCTCTATTACAAACTTAGCGTGGCTATCGTGGCGGGTAATTACAAATACGGTATTTATTTTATCGTTGCTCAACACATCGTTAGCCGTGCAACTTGCAGTAGCAAACTTGTATTTGTTTTGCGCATTGCTTGCGGTTATAGGGCTAGTGGTTACTACGGTATCAAGTGTAATTATTGGGCCAAGATTAGGTAGTATAAAATTTTGTGCAAACGAACCTGCACCAATAAAGCCCGCTACTATTACGTTTTCGCGTTGTGGGGTAGGGGTTGTTATTACGGCAATGCCCTTGCTCGATTTTGCAACATCGTACTTTAGCACTACGCCACAAGCTGTTATTTGCTTGCTCATTAGGTCGTTGTAAGCCGTGATGCAATTATCAAAACTATACTCGTGGGTTATTATGTTGTTGAGATTAATTTGCCCACTGTACAACAAATTAATAAATGCTTGCATGTTGCGGTTCTCTGTCCAACGTACGTATTCAATGGGGTAATCTAATCCTTTTTGTTCGTAGTTAGTTTCGTAACGCCCAGGCCCGTAGGAGCAGCTCATTTTAACTTCTAATTCTTTTTTAAAATAGTTAGGGCGTTCAAACCCAGTGGGCACAGCACCTACAATAATTATGGCGGCTTTGCGGCGAGCCACGTTACCAGCCAACTCCATAGGGTCGTTGCTGGTAGTGCTGGCAGTTATTATCACGGCATCAGCCCCAAAACCATTGGTAAGGTGTTGTATAGTATTAATTAAACTAGATGTATTAGTAGTATAGCAATGTTCAAAGCCATTGGCAATGGCACGTTGTACGGTTTTAGTATCAACATCAACCCCTATTGCATTAACGCCCGAACCTCGTAGTAATTGTAAGGTAAGTTGCCCTATTAAGCCCAAACCTATTACCACACAGCTCTCGCCAAGGTGTAAGTTAGCTTGGCGCACTCCCTGTAAGGCAATAGCACCAAGTGTAGTAAGCGATGCTTCTTTTATATACGATTCGTTAGGTAGGGGAGCGGCTAAATTTTCGTTTACCACTACATACTCCGCATGGTTAGCGCCAGCACAAGCTACGTAATCGCCTAGTTTAATGGTGGTAACGCCTTCGCCTACGGCAACAACTTTTCCACTAGTGCTGTAGCCTAAGCCTTGCGGGCTATCTAGCTTGTTCATTACCAATGCGTAGGTATTTAATATACCTAATATTTGCGCTGATTTAATTACTTTTTGTACCTCCGCCTTGCGCGATAAAGCCTTACCAATTAAGCCCTTGCGGGCATCGCTTACGGTTTTACCCTCAGTGCCTATGCTTATGGCCGAGTAATAATTTTGTACTACTACTTGTCCGTAATCAGGGGTGGGTATAGGTACTTGCTGTAGTTGCATTGTACCATCTTTAAGTAATTGGGTAAGCTGTTCCATGGTGCTGTGTAAGGTTATGTTACAAAGTTACAATAACAATTGATAATGAACAATTGATAATTACGTTTGTAAATTTTTGGTTTGAATTATTTTTTTAGGCTATTAAAAGGCTAAAAAACTAAATCAATACTACTTTTTTAATTGAACCATAATTATAATTCAAAATTAATAACTTTGAGCTATAATTATTAAATATAGCACGAAACACAATTAACAATGGCGTACGCTAACATTAGAGAGGAAGAACTTAAAAACCGTGTTGCACAAGAGTATTTTGCGCCATTTAATTGTGCCAAAATTATTGGTAATGTTGATTTTTGCGTAACCCTAGTTAACGAACATAGCCAACAATTATTTGATATAGAGTCGTTGCTGTGGGCAGAGGCTAAAAAAGGCAAAGCCGATATTTACAAATCGTTAGTGCAACTTATACTTACTATTGGTAAGGCACGCACGTTTGATAGTAATTTACCCCCAGCGTTTGTAGGTGCTTTTGATGCCGAGCATATTGCTTTTATGCCCTATAATGCCATTAGCGATGTGTTTTACATTAACGATTTTAATTGGAATGTAACCCCAAGCAACCACAATACTAAGGAGTTTACACTGTTGTACAACAAGGTAAAAACTACATTAGAAACTGATACCTTAGTATTTAATTATAGTAATGATGATAAGGAACTCCGCCAGTTTATACAACTTAATTTTGTAGAGGGAAAAACAAGTACCTCTAAAATTAAAATTGACAAAAACAATTTTATGGTGGTGTACAACAAATGGCTGAGTGCCGTAAAGCCCACCATTAGCGTAAACTGGGACATTGCCAAAAAAGCGGGCATTATTGATGGCGATTTTTATTTGGCCGATTTACTTTCGGCAGAAAATAAATCGTTAAAAGAAAGTTTGTATGTATTGCTTAAAATCGACCATTACGAGCTCGACCGTAAGCTAAATGATATGGGCATGTTTAGCAATAGTTCGGCTACATTTAACGACAAACAAAAAGCACACTTACAGTTTTGGAATAAGTACGACCGCCCTCCTCGCGAAGAATACTGGAGTTATATTGTGGAACGGCGAGATTTGCTTGTGCCACAAGACGTGCGCGAGCGTAAGGGAAGTTTTTTTACACCACAAATATGGGTGGAGCTTTCGCAAAAATATTTGGCTGATACCCTAGGCGACAATTGGCAAGACGAATATTATGTGTGGGACTGTGCCGCAGGTACAGGCAACTTGCTTAATGGGCTAACTAACAAATACAATGTGTATGCCTCAACGCTTGACGTACAAGATGTAGATGTAATGCACGACCTTATAAAAAACGGCGCAAATTTGCTACACGACCACGTGTTTCAGTTTGATTTTTTGAACGATGATTTTACCAAACTTCCTGCAACATTACAAGCCATAATTAATGACCCTGCCAAACGTAAAAAACTGGTAATGTACATTAATCCGCCGTATGCGGAGGCTAGTGATAAAAAAACATTTGATAAAAGAGAGGGGAAAAGAGGAGTAGAACAGAGTAAAATAAATAAAAAATACGCACCAAAATTAGGGCAAGGAAATGCCGAATTATTTGTGCAATTTTTAACACGTATCTATTTTGAAATTCCTGATTGTACCATTGCAGAATTTTCTAAATTAAAAATCATTTCGGGACCACATTTTTTTGATTTTAGGCAGTTTTTTAAAGCCAAATTAAAAAAGGCATTTGTATGTCCTGCCAATTCTTTTGATAATGTAAAAGGAATATTTCCTATCGGATTTATGATTTGGGATACTAGCGTTAAACAAGCATTTAAAAAAATTAAAGCTAACGTATATATCAGCTCAACTAAAAAAATAGCGCCTAAAACATTTTACACTTATGACAATAGTTATTATATTAATGATTGGATAAAACCATTTAGAGGCGATGTTATTACTAATCAGTTAATTGGTAAATTTCCGTTTAAGGGTAGCGATTTTCAAAATCAAAATATGATTCAAATTGTGCATCACAAAATGGATTATAATACTGAGGCAGGTCAGTTTTTAATCAATCAAAAAAACATAAAACAAGCCTGCGTGTACTTTGCAGTACGCAAGTGTATTGCAGCTACTTGGTTAAACGATAGAGACCAATTTTTATATCCTAACAATGGTTGGGAAACCGATACTGAGTTTCAAAATAATAGTCTTACTTATACCTTGTTTACTAACAACATACAATCAAGCTATGGCGTTAACCATTGGATACCCTTTACTGAAAAAGAAATAAACACACGGCAAGAATTAGGAAGTAAGTTTATGACGCAATACATTGCAGGTAAAATTGACACCGAAACCACTGCTGATTTATTTACCAAGGTTGAAAAAAAATCTCAACTCCCCTTAGTTTTTTCAACCGAAGCCAAGGCCGTGTTTAGCGCAGGGCGAGAGTTGTGGAGTTACTATCATACACAAGAGTTTACAAGCGATGTACCATACAATGTTAATGCTTCGCTGTATGATATTAGAGCGTATTTTCAAGGGCGTAATGATAAAGGCCGCATGAATGCTGGTAGTAAAGACGAACACTATACCCTACTTATTAAAAACCTTAGAACCGAATTACAACACTTAACCAATGCAATAGTGCCAAAGGTGTATGAGTATGGTTTTTTAAAACAATAATATATTAATCTATTTTATATAACACAATCCACAACAATTATGTCAGAATTTATTACCTACACCAAACACACTAACTACGCTACTATTACGTTTAACAGAGCTGATAAGTTTAACAGCTTTGTGCGCCCCATGGCATTAGCGTTTATAGCTGCACTCGATGATTTTGAGCAAGATACTGCTATCCGTGCCTTGTACCTAACGGGCTCGGGCAAAGCATTTTGTGCAGGGCAAGACCTTGGCGAAGTTACTGACCCTAACGGGCCACCAATATCCGAAATTGTAAGTAAGCACTACAACCCTATAGTTATGCGCTTGCGCAACATCGAAAAACCAATTGTGTGCGGCGTTAATGGTGTAGCCGCAGGGGCAGGTGCTAACATTGCCCTAGCGTGCGATGTAGTAATAGCTGCTGAAAACGCATCGTTTTTGCAGGCGTTTAGCAAAATAGGTTTAATACCTGATAGTGGCGGAACGTTTACCCTGCCACGTATTATTGGTATGGGCAAGGCAAGTGCATTAATGTTATTGGGAGATAAGGTAAGCGCCACCGATGCCGAAAAAATGGGCATGATATACCAAGTTGTACCTGTTGAAAGCCTTGAAAGCACAGGGATTGCCCTTACACAAACATTAGCCAATATGCCCACCAAAGCAATAGGCTTAACCAAGCGTGCGCTTAACGCTAGCGCTACCAACACATTAGCACAACAATTACAATTGGAAGACGACCTACAAACACTTGCCAGCACCTACTACGACTATAACGAGGGAGTGCAAGCATTTGTAGATAAACGTGCGCCAAAATTTACAGGTAACTAACTAATCTAATAATATAATCACGCCACGAAATCCCCTTTGGGGAGGGCTGCCCGCAGGGCGGGGTGGGTTTCTTTTAACGTAAAAACAATTATGATACAAGCCACTAATCTTATCAAAAGTTATAATAACGTACCCATACTCAAGGGGGTTAGCCTAACTATTAACAAGGGCGAAGTGGCAGCAATAGTAGGACCTAGTGGTGCTGGCAAATCTACCTTATTACAATTATTAGGCACGTTAGATACAGCTGATGGGGGAGAGGTGCGCATTAATAACCAGTTGCTTACTCAACTTAACGATAAGGAACTATCAGTGTTCCGTAACACCAATATTGGCTTTGTGTTTCAGTTTCATCATTTGTTACCTGAATTTACAGCGTTAGAAAACATTTGCCTGCCAGCCTATATCAAGGGCGACTTATCCACCACCCAAGTAATAGCAAGGGCCACGGAACTTATGGAGTACTTAGGTATAGCAAGCCGAGCAAGCCACAAACCTGCACAACTTAGTGGGGGCGAGCAACAGCGTGTAGCCGTGGCACGCGCTTTAATAAACAAGCCTGCCGTAATATTTGCTGACGAACCTAGCGGAAACTTGGATACACAACACGCTAAAGAACTGCATGATTTGTTTTTTAAACTATCCAAAGATTTTGAACAAACATTTGTAATTGTAACCCACAATACCCAACTTGCACTGCAGGTAGATAGGTTGTTTCAAATGCGTGACGGTATGTTAGTTACTACCTAAGGTAATAGCCACATTGACAGTTATTGTGTAACTTATGATACAACTTGCGTATGTGGCAAATTAGTTGTAAATTAACATATCTATTACTATAAAATATTATGTGCAATGAGTAACGAGGGATTTAACAACGAAGATTTTGAATTTGACGGCGAAGACGATGAAAAAGAATTAGATGCGCTAGTGGAGAAATTTGAAAAAACATTGGAAGAAAACACAGCTGTGTTTTTTGATAGTGATGAATTTGAAGCATTGGTGGATTATTATTTTTCGATAAACTCGTTTGACTATGCCCGCCAAGCTTGCGATGCAGGCTTAGAACAATACCCTTTTAAAACAGATTTTAAACTTCGCAAAGCACAAATACTAGCTGCTAATCTCGAACATAAAGAGGCCTTGGCTTTGCTTACCGAAATTGAAGTTGCAGAGGAAAACAACGCAGAGTTTTATATGACCCGTGGTAGTATTTATAGTCAAATGAATGATTATAATAAAGCTATTGATAACTACAACAAAGCCTTGATAAGTGCTAATGCCGAGGAAATGGACTACATTTACATCAACATTGGGTTTGAATACGAAAACCTTGGTAACTTTGACAAAGCCATTGTGTTTTTGCGCAAGGCTATTGAGGTAAACCCCGAAAACGAAGCTGCACTTTTTGAATTAGCATTATGCTACGAACTAGCCAACAAAAAACAAGAGGGAGTAGAATATTTTATTGATTATACGGAGAAAAATCCATTAGTGGCATCAGCTTGGTACAACCTTGGAGTGGGTTACAGTAGACTAGAATTGCACGAAAAAGCCCTTGAGGCATTTGATTTTGCAATAGCTATTGATGAAGATTTTGCCTCAGCTTATTTTAACAAAGCTAATACCTACGTTAACCTTGAGCGCTACCCCGAAGCTGTGGCTATGTACGAGCAGGCATTAGATTACGAAATAGCCGATAGCGTTATTTACTACTACATAGGCGAGTGCTACGAAAAAATGGAAATGCCCGAAAAGGCAATGAATTACTATCAAAAAACAATAAGTTTAGATAACAATGCAAGCGATGCACATGTAGGTATGGGCGTAGTATTGGATACCTTAAACCGTACGAGTGAAGCATTAATACACGTAAAAAAAGGGGTAGAAATTGAAGGTAATAATGCTGATTATTGGTACATATATGCTGACTTATTAAGTAAAGAAGGCTTGTATGACGAGGCTGATGACGCTTACCACAAAGTAATTGATTATGAACCTATGAACGAAGATATATGGGTAGATTTAGCAAATTTTTATTTTGAAACCGATGATTTTGATAATGCCGAAAACACCATTCGTCAAGGTATAAAACTTCACCCTGCAAGGGCTGATTACTATTATTTTTATTGTGCATTATTGCATGCCACACAACGCCCACAAGAAGGATTATTACAACTGGATATTGGCTTACAACTCAACTACGACGAGCATACCGAGCTATTTGAATTTGACGAGTCGTTAAAAAATAATACTCCAATTTTAGAACGCATTTTGCAAGGTAAAAAAGAAGTATAATTAAGTACTATGCTTCTTTTTTTAGCATACCTTCATCAGCAAAGCTATAATAGCTTTTTTGAGTAATAATTAAGTGGTCGTTTAACTGAATACCCAACAGGTCGGCACCTGCTTTTAGTTGGGCAGTTATGTCAACATCAGCTTGGCTGGGTTGCAAATTACCTGATGGGTGATTGTGCGCTAACACCATAGCCGATGCTAAATGTACAATTGCTAGATTAAGTATTATTTTAATGTCAAATACCGTGCTTGCCACGCCACCACGGCTTACTACGTGGGTACCTATAATTTGGTTACGCTTGTTAAGTAGTACTAACCACATTTCTTCGTGGGGCAAATCGCTCATGTAAGGCAACAAATGATTATAGGCCTTTGTGCTACAATCTATAATGAGTAATTCTTCTTTTACATCGTTTTTTTTGCGTAGGCCAAGTTCCATTGCAGCTATTATGGTTACTGCTTTTGCAGGACCTATGCCACGTACTTTACTCAATTCTTTAACAGTAAGTTTACTTAACTTATACAAATCGTTATTTACCGATGTTAATAATTTTTTGGCTATATCTACTGCGGAATCAGTGGTGTTACCTGTGTTTATTAATATTGCCAATAACTCTGCATCGCTTAGCGCAGCCCTACCTTTGGTTATTAGTTTTTCGCGAGGCTTATCATCATCGGCCCAATTTTTTATGGATATATTATCGCTCATTTTTTTAATGCAATATACGCCATAAGTCCAGCACCAATGGCAATGGAGTCTTCATCTACATCAAAATTAGGGGTGTGTACGTTGGCAGTAATCCCCTTGCTAACATTGCCAGTACCTAACCTATAAAAACACGCAGGTATTTGTTGGCTGTAATATGCAAAGTCTTCAGCCGTCATACGTATAGGTTGTTCAATCACATTGGCAGTACCCAAATATTCTTGTGCTGCTGTAATGCAAGTGTCAGTAAGGGCTGGGTGGTTTATTAAGAACGGATAGCCACGTTCAATGCGGACATCTGCAATACAATTCATACTCTGGGCAATACCATTTACAATGGTGGTAATACGCTCGTGGGCAGCAGTGCGCCACGTTTCGTCAAAGGTTCTAAAAGTTCCCTCCATAGTTACAGTGGCTGGTAATACGTTAGTAGCACCCAAGGCTTGCACCTTGCCAATGCTTAATACCGTTGGTACTATTGGGTTTGCGCTACGTGAGGTTATTGTTTGTAATGCTAAAATAATTTGTGCGGCTACTACCACCGTATCAGTAGTAAGGTGTGGCATAGCGCCGTGTCCGCCTTGTGCGGTAAGGGTTATGTATAGTTCGTCGGTGCTGGCCATGTACATTCCTTTGCAAAAACCTACTTGCCCTACGGGTATGGTGTTTTGTACGTGTTGCCCTACAATGCTTTGTACGCTTGGGTTGTATAACACTCCAGCATCAATCATTAACGATGCTCCGCCTGGTAGTTTTTCTTCGGCAGGCTGAAATATAATTTTAACCGTACCCTCAATTTCGTGTTTTAGTTTGTTCAAAATAATAGCTGCGCCTAATGCACAGGTAGTATGCACATCGTGTCCGCAGGCGTGCATAATGCCCATGTGTTGGCTTGCGTAGGGCACAGCGTTAGTTTCCTGTATAGGCAGTGCATCTATATCAGCACGTAGTGCAACACATTTGCTATTGGAGTTATTACCCTTAATAAGTGCCACAATACCTGTGTTTACAATACCTGCCGTAAATTCAATACCATACTCAGTTAACGCATTTTGAATATATTTACTAGTTTCATACTCGTTAAACGATAGTTCGGGGTGTTGGTGCAAATGCCTTCTAACGCCTATTAAATAAGGGCTTATGGAGGTTGCTATTGTTTTGATGTGGGGTATCATGTTAAGGTATTTAGCTTCAAATTACATTTAATTTTACAATCCCACATTACTTATTTCCCTTGCCAAAGCATCAGTACCTATGTAATCATCGAGGGTGGGTTGAGCTATAAAATTTATTTTTTGCATGGCGTTTTCTACCACATCACTCATTCCGAGGAACGAAACTTTATCGGCTAAGAAAGCCGCCACAGCTACTTCGTTAGCGGCATTTAATGCACAAGCCATATTACCGCCTTTGTGCATGGCGTAGTAAGCAAGGTCAAGGTTACGAAACGTGGTGCGGTCGGGCTGTTCAAAGGTAAGTTGCGGATAGTTCATAAAATTAAATCGTGGAAAATCAGCCGCTATACGATGCGGATATGCCAAGGCATATTGTATGGGTAACTTCATGTCGGGCAAGCCCATTTGGGCTTTCATGCTGCCGTCAGTAAACTGTACCAAACTATGTACAATGCTTTGTGGGTGCACTATTACATCAATTTGCTCAGGTTTTAAATGAAATAACCATTTGGCTTCAATAACCTCCAGCCCTTTGTTCATAAGGCTTGCGGAGTCTATAGTTATTTTAGCCCCCATTTCCCAATTAGGATGCTTGAGAGCTTGGGCTTTGGTAACAATAGCTAATTGTTCACGAGTATAGCCCCTAAATGGTCCACCGCTGGCGGTAAGGTATATTTTTTCAATAGGGTTAGTCCATTCGCCTGCAAGGCACTGAAATATGGCTGAATGCTCGCTATCTACAGGGTAAATGTTTACCGAGTGTTGCTGTGCTAGTTGCGTAATTAATTCGCCCGCTACTACCAAGGTTTCTTTGTTGGCAAGGGCAATAGTTTTGTTGGCTTTAATTGCTGCTATGGTTGGCAAAAGGCCTGCGTAGCCTACTAATGCGGTAAGTACAATGTCCACAGCATCAAACGCTACTACTTGTGTAAGTGCCGCTGCACCTGCAAATACCTTAACATCAGTATGCGAGAGTTGTTGTTTTACATAATTATACTTGGTGTCGTCTACTATTACCACGGCATTAGCATCAAACTCAATAGCTTGCGCTATAAGTAAGTCAGCATTGGTGTTGGAGGTAAGTACCTCTACTGTAAATTTATCTTTGTTGGCACGTATTACATCTAAGGCTTGTGTGCCTATGCTGCCCGTACTGCCTAGTATTGCTATGTTGCGCGTGTTTTCCATGGAGGTATGCTTAATTTTAGTATTCAAAGATACTATAGCAATTTAATTGTGGGGTATGTAGTTAATAACTAATATGCTACATTTGTGTTATTATTTAAACCCTACATTTTACTATTAATGGAAACTAACAACCCCACTATTACCACTTGGTTTTTGCGCACGGGCAGCATTGAAGGTTACAGTTATTTAGTATTATTATTTGTGGCCATGCCCTTAAAATATTGGTTTGCTATGCCACAATATATTCGCTCGGTAGGTATGTTACACGGAGTGCTATTTGTGTTGTTTGCAACGCTATTAACTATGATGGTAGTATTTGCTAAGTTGCCGTTAAAAAAAGCGGCAATAGCACTTGTACTTTCGTTTATTCCGTTTGGTACTTTTTATTTGAAACGAGTTATTAAATAATTGAAAGTTACTTTATAACTTATTTTTTACCTCGTAAGCTAAACCTAATTGGCAAATTATATTGTACACGTACTTTTCCACCATTTTGCATACCTGCTTTCCAATTAGGCATTGCATTTATTACGCGTAGCGCTTCCTTGTCTAATCCTTCACCATCCTTAACTCCTCTCAATACTTTAGCGTCATTTATTGAACCATCTATATCAATAAAAAAAGTAATATAAACCGTCCCTGAAATATTATTATCTTTTTCAAAGTTTGGGTACTTAATATTACTACTCAAATACGCAAACATACTTTCGTCTCCTCCAGGGAACTCAGGCATACACTCTACTACTGTAAAAATTGGAGATGCTTTTTTGATAGAATCTTCCTTTTTTGAAATTTGAATCGTACTAGCATCTATTTTAAATTCGGGCGAAGGATCTTTAAAAGCATTTACTTTAGTATCATACACACACTTTGTGATTTGCATTAATTCAGAGGAATTTTCAGCCGCTACATTAATTTCGTATTTAGCGAGTACGGTTATTAATTCAATTTTCTTTACCTTTTTTGCAGTAAATAATTCAAGTTTATCAAGTTCATTAGTAGATTTTGTATAAAAACTAAAGTGTAATCTACCTTCGCAATTATCTTCATTGTTGTTTTGTAGTTTTAAAATTACATCATCCTCAAATACTACATTAATACCATTACCTCTAGCTACGCAAATAGGCTTTAGTGTAAGTAAATTAAAAGTTAAATACTACAGTTATTTTAGCTTAAAAAATAGCTGCTAAAATTATTATAAATTCTTTGTTTATTAGTTAGGACTAACAGAGTTGAGTATTCTGTTTATTTCATTAATAGCAACTCTTATAACAGTTAAATCTGGAAAAAGAATAGCATTGATGTCTAAAGTATCTTTTAATCTGCTTAATTCTCTTGTATTTTCTTCACTGATACTATTATTTCTAAGCTCAAATAAAGTTATTGCTGTTATAATATATGTTGAAATCTCAACGCATTTGCACGCGTATGTTAATCTTGAACTCTCGTTGTCGTCCCTTCTTGACTCTAGTCTTTCTAGTTCGTCAAAAGTAGTAGTATCAGAAAAACCTAATACTTGCCTTTGTCGGCCGTATCCTACACAAATTATATTTTCATAAATTATATTATCCATTTTTATTTAATTTTTTCATTGTTATGTCCTGATTTATTTACCCAACACTTCCTTCCAAGCTCACATTCAGTAGCTTTTGGGCTTCTACCGCAAATTCCATAGGTAGCTTGTTTAGCACATCTTTGCAATAGCCGTTTACAATTAAGCCAATAGCTTTTTCGGTATTAATACCTCGTGAGTTACAGTAAAATAGTTGGTCTTCGCCTATTTTGCTAGTGGTAGCTTCGTGCTCTACTTTGCTGGTGGCGTTATCAATTTCAATGTACGGGAAGGTGTGTGCACCACACTGGTCGCCCATTAGCAAACTATCGCATTGGCTAAAATTACGTGCATTGCTCGCGCTCTTGTTTATTTTAACTAAACCACGGTAGCTATTATTACTCTTGCCTGCACTTATGCCTTTACTTATAATGGTGGATTTAGTATTGCGCCCAATATGTATCATTTTAGTACCCGTATCAGCCTGTTGCATGTTGTTGGTAACGGCTACGCTAAAAAATTCGCCAGTGCTACCATCTCCCTTTAATATAACCGATGGATATTTCCAAGTTATAGCACTGCCTGTTTCTACTTGTGTCCAGCTTATTTTGCTGTTGTTACCCATGCATATTCCACGCTTTGTTACAAAGTTGTAAATACCACCCTTGCCCTCTTTATCGCCTGGGTACCAGTTTTGTACGGTACTATATTTTACTTCGGCATTGTTCATAGCCACAATTTCTACCACGGCAGCGTGCAGTTGGTTTTCGTCGCGCATGGGGGCAGTACAGCCTTCGAGGTACGAAACATAGGCATCATCATCACACACAATTAATGTGCGTTCAAACTGGCCAGTGCCTGCGCTATTTATACGAAAATAAGTACTTAATTCCATAGGGCAACGCACGCCTTTGGGTATGTAGCAAAATGAACCGTCGGTAAACACGGCACTATTTAATGCTGCGTAAAAATTATCAGTATACGGTATTACACTGCCCATATATTGCTTAATAAGCTCAGGATAATCTTTAATAGCATCGCTCATGGAGCAAAATATAATACCTTTTTCTTTAAGTGTAGCTTTAAACGTGGTAGCCACACTTACGCTGTCCATTACAATATCAACGGCTACGTTGTTAAGGCGTTTTTGCTCGTCTATGCTTATGCCTAAGCGTTTAAAGGTGTCTAACAATTCGGGGTCCACTTCGTCCAAACTACTTAATTGTTTTTTGGGTTTTGGAGCGGAGTAATAAATAATGTCGTTAAAATCTATTTTAGGATACTGCACATGCGCCCATTCGGGCTCAGTAAGCGTAAGCCAATGTGCATAGGCTTTTAAACGATACTCCAGTACAAAAGGAGGCTCGTTTTTCTTGGCCGAAATAAAACGAATAATACCTTCGTTTAACCCCTTGGGGGCATCGTCGCTATCAATATTGGTTACAAAACCGTATTCGTATTCCTTGGAAGTTATTTCGTCAAAAAGTTCGTTAGCCATAGTGTAAGTAGTTGGGTAATTAGTAGTAATTTAATGTTAAAATAGTATAATTGTTGTTATACCGAGAATGATTCGCCACAGCCACAGGTACGGCTTGCGTTGGGGTTATTAAAGCTAAAGCCTTTGCCGTTTAAGCCTCCCGAGTATTCTAGTTCGGTACCCACTAGGTAAAGGAAACTTTTTTTGTCCACCACTATTTTCATTCCTTTGTCTTCAAACATACGGTCGTCGGGGCGAGAGTCGTTATCAAATTCTAACGAGTACGACAATCCGCTACACCCACCGCCCTTAACGCCTACACGTATAAACGAGGTTTCGGGCTTGCCCTCTTCGCGCATTAGTTCTATGGCACGTGTTTTTGCAGTTTCGCTAACAGTTATCATGGTATAAATTAGTTATGTTAAAATTATTTAATATACAAAGATACAAAACCACTTGCACACTAAAGGAGTTTTGTTGCTAAAAAAACAAAAAATATTAGTACTACAAAAGCATTGATTTATAACACATTTTATTAGTTTTGAGCAACGTATAATCCATGGGAAAACAACTAAATATATTATTGCTAGGTAGTGGCGGAAGAGAACACGCTTTTGCTTGGAAAATAGCACAAAGCAAACATTTGCAAAACCTGTACATTGCCCCTGGTAATGCAGGTACAGCCCGTTGTGGTACTAATGTAGCTATGCCCGATACCGATTTTGAAGCCATTAAAAACTTTGTGTGGACTAACGCCATTGATATGGTAGTGGTAGGCGCTGAAACTCCGCTAACATTGGGTATACACGATTATTTTTTGCAAGACGAATTACTCAAAACCATACCCATAATTGGGCCTAAAAAAGATGGTGCGTTGTTAGAAGGCAGTAAAGATTTCTCCAAACAATTTATGGTAAAGCATGGCATACCTACTGCATCCTATGCTTCGTTTACACAAGCTACGTTGGAGCAAGGCATAGCGTTTTTGCACACCTTACAAGCACCCTACGTGCTTAAAGCCGACGGATTAGCAGCTGGTAAGGGTGTAATAATAACCGAAAGTATAATCGAAGCAATTGCCGAATTAACCGAAATGCTTACCAACGCCAAGTTTGGGGCAGCATCGGCCACGGTGGTTATTGAAGAATTTTTGCAAGGGGTGGAATGTTCAGTGTTTGTATTAACTGATGGTAAAACTTACAAAGTACTGCCCGTAGCTAAAGATTACAAGCGTATAGGTGAGGGCGACACAGGTTTAAATACTGGCGGAATGGGTGCTGTAAGCCCAGTACCATTTTGCGATACAGCATTTATGCACAAGCTCGAAACCAACATAATACAACCTACCATTAATGGCCTAATAGCCGATGGTATTGATTACCGTGGTTTTGTGTTTATAGGTATAATGAACGTAGGTGGCGAACCTTACGTAATAGAATACAACTGCCGTATGGGCGACCCTGAAACCGAAGCCGTGCTACCACGCATTAACAACGATATATTGGATTTGTTTGATGCCGTAGCTACACAAACATTAGCTACACAAACCTTGGATATTGACCCTCGCACCGCCATTACTACCGTGTGCGTAGCGGGTGGATATCCTGAAGATTATGAAAAGGGAAATGTAATTGAAAATTTAAACGCTGTACAAAATGTCCTGGTGTTTCATGCGGGTACTACTAATATTAACGATAACGTAGTAACCAACGGAGGACGTGTACTTGCGCTTACTGCCTTGCACGTTAATGCTAAAGAAGCACGTAAACTATCGCAACAAGCCGCCGCACAAGTAAGCTACGAGGGGAAGTATTACCGCACTGATATTGGACTGGATATATTGTAAAATTAATAACTTAAACTTTAAATAACATAACCATGGCAAACGAACAACAACCCGCAGAAAACCAAATTGAAATAGAATTAACCGAAGATATGGCGGAAGGTATTTACAGCAACTTGGCTATAATTACGCACTCCACCTCAGAGTTTGTAGTAGATTTTATACGCATGATGCCTGGTGCGCCTAAAGCAAAAGTAAAATCGCGTATTGTACTAACACCTGAGCACGCCAAGCGTTTGTTTATGGCCTTGCGCGATAATATTGCTCGCTACGAACAAGCCAATGGCGTTATTAAAAACGTAGATGCGCCAAGCGGAATACCTATGAATTTTAATGGTACTATGGGGCAAGCTTAATTGTAAATACTAACTAATTTTAAGGTCGCAATTTGCGACCTTATAAAAAATAAAAAAATGCTTGAGAATATAAAAAAGTCTATAAATTCTGTCTTGTATGAAAGAGTAAGAAGTCCTTTATACGGGACTATTATAATTTCGTGGGTAATATGGAATTGGAGAATATTTTATGTAACTTTTTTTGTCAGTGAAAATATAATCCACAATAAACTAGAGTATATACAAACTCATTTATATGATTATAAACACTTAATTTGGAAGCCTCTTTCTTCAACGGCTATTATATTGTTACTCGTCCCTTTTGTTGCAAATGGAGCTTATTGGCTTGACTTAAAATTTAAACAATGGCGTATTAATCAAAAACATAAGATTGAATTAAAACAATTTTTAACTAAAGAACAATCATTCAAATTAAGAGAGTTAGTTAGAAAACAAGAAATTGAATTAAATGAATTGTTGATTGAAAAAGATGAAAAAATAAAAAACTTGGAATTAGAATTGTCGGAAAAAAATAAAGAGAAAAAAAACATAAATAGTAATGAAGTCGCTTTGAATAGTAAGGTCAAAAATTATACAGAAATGCAAAATTTATTAGCAAATAAGTTACTCACAAGACATTTTCAAATTATTAAGAAACTTATAGATACAGGAGCTTATGGCGATTTAGTATTAGCTGATGGTTTTGACTTTTTTGAAGCCAATGATTATATTACAAAAATAGAAGGTCATAAATACACTCTAAGTTTAAAAGGAAAAGAATTTTCTAAAGCTATTGTGAATCAAAATTACAAATAGCTAACGAATACAATACCAATGCACCAACTCATATCTACCAACCTAAGCCAAATAAACAAATTGTGTATTGCGCATAATGTGAAAACATTGTGTGCATTTGGTTCAGTGTGTACCACAGCTTTTAATGACTATAGCGATGTAGACTTGTTAATAACATTTAATCCAATGGAGTATGGTGATTATGCTGACACTTACTTTGCATTAGCTGAAGAGTTTGAAAATTTGTTTAATCGCCCTGTAGATTTAGTTACCGAAAATTCATTATCAAATCCGTACTTTATTCAATCAATTAATAAAACCAAAACCAAAACACTATTGTATGGAGCTTGAAATTAAAAAATATTTATTTGATAATAAAAGAAGCTATTGACACTTCAGCCTTGGTTTGGTCCCCACAAACCAAAGTAATAAAACATAAATTAATTCATAAAATAATTAACCCACCCACAATGCTATCCAACCTAATATCCGCTGCAATACGCGACGTGCCTAATTTCCCTAAAGAGGGAATATTATTTAAAGACATTACTCCAATATTTGCACAACCCCAATTGTGCGCACAAATAACCGAGGAGTTTATACAACACTGTAAAACCTTAAAAATAGACGTGATAGTAGGGGTAGAGAGCCGAGGTTTCTTTTTTGGTTTTCATTTGGCGCAAGCCCTACAAATACCGTTTGTGCCCATACGTAAAGCGGGTAAACTACCTTACGACGTTGTTAGTGAAGAGTATTCGTTAGAATATGGCACAGCCAAAATTGAAATGCACGTGGACGCCATAACCGCTGGGCAAAATGTATTAATACACGACGACTTACTTGCCACTGGCGGAACCGCAGCTGCTGCCGCACGTTTAATTAAGCGTCAAGGGGCAACTATTTCGGCATTTGCGTTTTTGGTGGAGCTAGAGTTTTTGGGAGGTGCGGCTATTTTAAAACCTGAATGCGAAAATATTATTAGTTTAGTAAAATATTAATATCACAACATCGTTATCAATTAATTAAATAAACTAAAACAGCACATGGGCAAATTTATCAAATACATTTTCATTTTTTTAGTAGTAGTAATAGGTGGCGTAATTGCTGTGCCATTTTTGTTTAAAGACAAACTCGTACAAATGGCTAAGGACGAGGCTAATAAGCAATTAAATGCTAAACTCAATTGGTCATCGGCCGATTTAACAATATTAAAATCGTTCCCTAAATTAGGTTTTGAGCTAAACGATTTTACACTCATAGGTATTGACGATTTTGCTAATGACACCTTGGTAAGTTTACCCAAATTACAAGTTAACTTAGATGTAATGAGCGTTATTAAAGGCGAGCAAATGAGCATACACAGCATCGTGCTTAACCAGCCTCGCATTAATGTAATAGTACTTAAAAATGGTAAGGCCAACTACGACATTACCAAGCCCGACACCACTACTAAAACCGCCACAAGTACTGAACCTACTAAATTTAAAATGGCACTACAACGCTTTGAAATTATTGATGGTTACATTAACTATAACGACTTACAAGGTGCGCAGTTAGCCACTATTAATCATTTAGACCACACCCTTAAAGGCGATTTTACCCAAGACGTATTTGATATTGTAAGCACTACCGAAATAGCCCAACTAAGCTACAGTACTGGTGGTGTAGCGTATTTAAACAAGGCTAAATTTGGTACCGATTTTAATGCTAGTATTAATATGCCGTTGAGCAAATACACATTTACTCAAAACGAATTTAGGTTAAATGCCCTAGTGTTTGGGCTTGATGGAGTTGTGGCAATGCCTACCGAAAGCATTACTATGGATTTAAAATACACTAGCAAACAAGCTTCGTTTAAAGAATTCTTGAGCCTTGTACCAGGTATTTATACTAAAGATTTTGCGGATATTAAAACCAGCGGAAAGCTAGCGTTTGATGGCTTTGTAAAAGGTATGTACAACGACAAGTTAAAACAAATGCCTGCGTTTGGTGTTAATTTAAAAATAAACAATGGCTATTTTAAATATCCATCGTTACCCAAAGATGTTAAAAATATTAATATAGATATTGCGCTACAAAACCCTAATGGCGTGCCTGATAATACGGTAATTAATATTAAGCAATTTCATGTTGAAATGGCTGATAACCCCATTGATGTGCGTATGCTAGTTACACGCCCAGTAAGCAACCCTACTATTGATGGCGTAGTTAAGGGCAAGGTTGTGTTAGCATCAGTTAAAGATTTTATTCCGTTAGAAAGCGACCAAAAACTTTCAGGGACTATTATTGCCGATGTTACCTTAAAAGGTAGCCAAAGCATGATTGACAAAAAACAATACGAACAATTTAAGGCCGCTGGTACACTTGCTATTAAAGGCATGGAGTATGTAAGTAAAGATTTACCGTACGGAGTAAATATTAAAGAGTGCGATTTAAAATTTAACCCCAAAACCGTTGATTTAATAGCTTTTGATGCCCTATTGGGTAAAAACGACATACAAGCCACTGGGCAATTAAACAACTTTATAGCCTATGCCCTCAAAGACGACTTGCTACAAGGCACGTTTACCGCCACGAGTAACCACATGGACTTAAACCAGTTTATGACTGAGCCTACCGTAGCTGAAGGTAAACCTGCAGCTGCCGAAGAGCCAATGACGGTAATACCTGTACCTACTAACTTAGATTTTACATTAACGTCAAACTTTAAAACGGTGTTATATGATAAGTTAACTATGCAAAATGTAAGAGGAATTATTGTTGTAAAAGATGCTACCGTAACTATGAAAGATGTGACTATGAATACTTTGGACGGTACTTTAAAATTAAACGGAACGTACAGCACACAAGATGTACGTAAGCCTAAGGTAGATTTTGATATGGACGTGCAAAACTTTGATTTACCTAAAACATTTGCTGCATTTAATACTGTACAAAAATTAGCACCTGCCGCTAAGTACGCTGTGGGTAAGGTAAGCACTACGCTTAAATTTACAAGTGTATTAAAACCTGATATGACCCCTGACCTTAACAGCCTTACAGGTAATGGGCAGCTCAAAACTATTGATGTAGTAGTAAGTGGCACGCCTAGTTTAATTAAAATTGCCGATGCCTTGAAGCAAGAATCATTTAAACGATTACCTGTGGGCAACACTAATTTAACCTATGAATTTGCTAATGGTAAAGTAATCGTAAAACCATTTGACATTAAATACAAAGACAGTAAAATAAATATTAAGGGCGAAAATTATTTTGACCAGCGTATTGGTTACACTATGAATTTTGACATACCTCGTGCCGAGCTTGGTAGTGCCGCCAACAATGTTATTAATGGGTTAATAAGCCAAGCTAATAGCAAAGGGGCTAACTTTAGCGCAGGCGAGCGTATTAATTTTGATGCCATAATTGGAGGTACATTTGCTAATCCTATTGTTAAAACGGGCTTGAAAGATGCCGCCAAAGGTGCTATTAATAAGCTAGTGGACGACGCTAAAGCTAAAGCCAAAGAAGAATTAGAAAAGCAAAAAGCCATACTGGAAGCTAAAGCCCGTGCCGAAGCTGATAAGTTAAAAGCACAAGGGGAACAAAAATTTAACGAAGAAAAAGAAAAGTTAAAACAACAAGCCGAAGCCGAAAAAGCTAAATTGGAAGCGCAAGCAAAAGCCGAAGCCGAAAAACTAAAGCAACAAGCTAAGGACAAGGGCAAAGATGCCATTAAGGGCTTGTTTGGGCCTAAGTAATAGTTTTTTATTAAAATAATCGTTGTTACCAAACAAGAAAATATGCCCAATACGCTTTTCACTACCGCATTTGAACAAACACAAAAATTAATAACTGATTTTGATGCAGGTATTGAGCATTACTTATCTGCCAATTATCAAGAGGCAGAGGTGCGTAAGGAATATATTGATAAATTTTTTACGGTATTAGGTTGGGACGTTAATCATGAGTTTCAAAAAAATCCATTTGAACAGGAAGTTAAAATTGAAAAAGCACAACGACAACAAGGTGCTTTAGGGCAAAAACGTGCTGATTACGCTTTTTTTTCAGCACCTAATTATAAAAAAGAATTATTCTTTGTAGAGGCTAAAAAGCCATCACGTACATTACGCCAAAATAAAGATGATTATTTTCAAACTGCTAAATATGGCTGGAATGCTGGCACAGGAGTATCTATACTTACTGATTTTGAAGAGCTGGTAATAATTGACTGTAGGTTTCAACCGGATTTTGACACCATACTGCACACTGAAATTAAGTATTACAAATACACTGATTTTAAAAACATAGATGTGTTTGAGGAACTGTATTGGATATTTTCGCGTGAGGCAGTAGCAGCAGGCAATTTAAGCGTGTACATTGAGCAACTTCCCAAACCAAAAGTAGGAAGTAAGCAACTAAAATTTTTTGGAGGTAAATACCAAAGTATTGACGAAAGTTTTTTAAATTACATTGATACTAAACGATTTGAATTAGCTACAGCATTTTATCAAAATAATACTAACCTCGATGCTTACTCGCTTACTGAAGCTACACAACGCACCATTGATCGAATTGTATTTATTCGTTTTTTGGAAGATAAACTCATTGAACCTGAAAATATAATACACACCATAGCCACACACCCACACCCTTGGGCTAAGTTTATTGAATACTCACGTTACTTAGACGGAAAGTATAATGGAGTAGTGTTTAAACCATTATTTATTGATGATAAAAAATTTGCAGGAGCTAACAACGATATGTTCCGTGAGTTATGCCTAGCGCTTGATCACACCAATACCCCATATGATTTTAACTATATACCAATACATATTTTAGGAAGTATTTACGAGCGGTTTTTAGGTAAAATTGTAATTATAGAAAATGGCAAGGCTGCTATTGAAGAGAAGCCTGAAGTGCGCAAAGCAGGTGGCGTATTTTACACCCCTAAATACATAGTAGATTATATTGTAAAAAATACGGTTGGAAAAATAATTGAAGGAAAAACCCCTAAGCAAATAACCGAACTTGCTTTTGCCGATATAGCCTGTGGTAGTGGCAGTTTTTTAATTGGAGTATTTGAATATTTACTTGATTATCATAACACGTATTACAATGATAACCCAATCCAAGCTAAAAAAGAAGGTTGTAAATACAACGAAGACTTTGGTATCTATGTATTGTCAATTCAGCAAAAACAACAAATATTACTTAACAATATTTATGGTGTTGATATTGATTATCAGGCTACAGAGGTTACACAACTATCATTGTTTTTAAAAATGTTAGAGGACGAAACTACTAGTTCAACTAACGACATGATGGTGTTGTTTCACGAAAAAATATTACCTAATTTAAGCAACAACATTAAGAGCGGAAACTCTCTTATTGGCACCGAAATACTTACCTATAAACTTGACTTGGATTTAGCCCACGAACGAAAATTAAATCCGTTTGATTTTGAATTGTCGTTTGCCAAAGTGTTTAATAACGGAGGTTTTGATGCCATTATTGGCAACCCGCCCTACGTGAAAGAATATACCGAGCGCGAAATATTTGAAAACATTAAACTAGGTAAACTAACCAAGTATTATCAAGGAAAAATGGACTTGTGGTATTTCTTTGCTTGTTATGGTTTAGATATATTAAAAGACGAGGGAGCTTTGGGTTACATAATACCTAATAACTGGATAAGTAATGCTGGCGCAAGTATTTTGCGTAACAAGGTAATTAACGATGCGCAAATTATTAGTTTAATAAACTTTAATAATTTTATGGTGTTTAAAGATGCGTCAATACAAACCATGATTGTAAACCTGCGTAAGAATAAAACAAAAAACAATTACAAATTTTTACAGCAAGTTTTTACTGATAAAAAAATAAAAGAAATTGACCTAGTGGCTGACCTAGCCAACCAAACCCAAGTTAAATCAATAATTACGTTTCCTAAAATAGCACGTAAGAAAAACTTAAATATATTTTTAAAATTTGATAACGATAGTGAAACAGCGTTGTTAAATAAAATACTTGAGGCTAAAAATTTTGAGTTAGATTCAAAAAAAGAAGTTGCTCAAGGAATAGTTCCAAATCCCGATGTGGTAAACAATAAAAATATTTTAAAAATACCACAAAAAAAGTCATCGCCAATATTTGTAGGCGATGGCGTCTTCGTGGTACCTAAAAATCATTTTAAAGGATTAAATAAAAAAGAGTCCGCTTACTTAAAACCATTATACGAACCCTATTTATTTGATAGATATTCAAATCAAGAGTCCGATAAGGAATTAATTTATATAACAAAAATTAATTATAAAGAAGATGCACCTACTTTAGTTAAACATCTTGAAAAATTCAAAGAAATCATGGCAGAGCGGCGTGAAAATGTGAGCGGCTTGCTAAAATATTACCACTTACATTGGCCTAGAAATAATCAATTTTTTGAGATTGGAGAAAAAATAATTTCTGTTAGAAAATGTCTAACTCCAACATTTCAATACACTGCAAAGGAACTTTATGTAATGATGGCATTTAATGTAATAAAATCAAATGCTATCAATTTAAAATATCTTACAGCTATTTTAAACTCTAATTTAGTTAAATTTTGGTTACTCAAAAAAGGTAAAATGCAAGGCAGTATATTTCAAATAGATAAAGAACCATTACTGCAAATACCTATACATCAAACAAATAACTCCGCTATTGAAAATAAATTAATAGCGCTAGTGGAGCAAATGCTAATAGCCAAAGCACAACAGCAACAGGCAATAATAGAGCGTGATAAAAATTACATAATCGAAAAGTGCATGAATATAGACGTGCAAATTAACAAATTGGTGTATGACGTATATGCACTAACAGTGGAGGAAATACAAATAGTAGAAAGCGCTATAAAATAATTAACCCCATTTTGTTTATGCGATACATTTATAGTACATTTTTACTTCTAACCACCTTATTTTACTGTGCTACACTTACGTATGCACAAACTAAAACTATTACAGGCAAAATACTCGATGGGCAAACCAACGAGTCGGTGCCGTTTGCGAGCGTGCAACTCAAAGGTACTACTATAGGCGCAGTTACCTCGTTTGAGGGCACTTATTCGCTATCCAATGCTACCTTAACTGATACTATTATAATTACTTGTATTGGTTACGAAACTCAAAAACTTAAAGTAAATAAAGCTCTAGCCAACCAAGTTATTGATGTTAAACTTAACCAAAGCAACGTACAATTAACTGAAGTTGTTATTAAGCCTGGCGAAAACCCATCATGGGCTATTATGCGCCAAGTGCTTGCCCACAAAAGCGATAACGACCCCAAACGATTGCTCAAAGCCTACCAGTACCAAGCCTATACCCGTAGCGAAATGGATATTGACAACTTAGCGCCTGCTATTAAAAAAAACAAAATTACAGGTAAGGTAGCTCGCTCGGTTGATAATGTTACCCGCATTAACAGTGGCGATAGTGGGCGCATGGTACTACCCCTATTCGTAAGCGAAGCCGTGAGCGATTATTTTTATAATGCGCAGCCAGTAAAATTTAAGGAGATAATTAAAAAATCGAAAGTACAAGGTGTAGGTTTTGAGGGCAATAGTATCATTAATCAGTTTTTGGGGCAGGGCATACAAGGTTTTAATTTTTACAATAATTACATATCGTTATTAAGTAAAGATTTTACTTCGCCCTTGGCCGAAAGCTGGAAAATTACGTATCGTTATTACTTAATTGATAGTATTGAACTCCATAATAGAACCACCTATTTAATTGAATTTAAACCACGTAACCCAATGGATTTAGCATTTGTGGGCAAAATGTGGATTGACAAACAAACCTTTGCATTAGCACAAATAGATGCTACAATAACTAAAGATGCTAACATTAATTTTATTGAAAAAATTAAAGTACAGCAGGAGTTTAAATTTATTGATAGCACTGCGTGGATGCAAACTAACGGACGCTTGCTTATTGATGTGGGGCAGTTAAAAGACTATGCCTCAGGCGTATTAATTAAAAGCTATACCAGCAATAGTTTTATTAAATTAAATAATACTTTAGGCAAGGAGTTTTTTGATGTACCGTTTCAACAGCTTGACGACCAACAGGGCGATACCGCCTACTGGAGCAGTGCCCGCCCTTATACCCAAACTGCTGAGGAGCTTGCTGCAATAGCCACCATAGACTCTATAAAAAGTATTCCGATACTTAAAAAATGGATTAACACCATTGATTTAATTGTAAATACATTTATCCCCGTAGGCAAAATAGAACTAGGGCCATGGCCTTACATTTATGCCCGGAACAGGTTTGAAGGCGACAGATTTAGAATAGGAATGCGTACCAACGAAAAATTTAGTAAGTGGTGGAATATTCGTAGCCACGTGGCACTAAGCACTGGCGACCCACATCCGCTCAAATTTAATGTGGATATTGTACGTGTGTTAGCCAAAAAAAAGTATGCTGATATTGGTTTTAGAGTAACGCGCGAGGTAGAACAAATTGGCTTAAATCCTGACGATGTACTTAATTTTAACAGCGACTTTTCGTATGCGTTATTTGGTGCGTTCTCGCGCTTTGGGCAGTTTAAACGCCCCTATTATATAAGCGATGTAAATTTATATACTAACTATGAACCTATTAACGGCCTAAGCTTACGTGCCGATTTGCGTGCCAAACATTTTTCGCCTGAGTTTAAGTTTGCGTATTATGCCCCTGATAATAGTACGCTTCAAAATAGCATCTACACCCACGAAATTACAGGTTTAATACGCTATGCACGAGGCGAGTACGTAAGCCGTACCAGCCACAACAATGCCGTGCGCCTAACGTTTAATAACAACTACCCTATATTTACCCTGCGCTACACCTATGCTACAAAGGTGCTGGGTGCTCAGTTTGAGTATCATAAAATATTAGGTAGTATAAGCAAATCGTTTCGTATGGGTATATTAGGGCGTAGTAATGTGGAGTTATTAGGTGGCTATGTACCCAACACGGTGCCTTACCCAGTATTGTTTGTGCATCAAGGTAATAAGTCGCCCTTTACTATCGATGCATCTTATAACATGATGGGGTATTTTGAATTTATTAGTGATAAGTATTTGGCACTACGCTACTACCACGATTTTCAGGGCTTGTTTTTTAACCGAGTACCATTGCTACGCAAGTTGGCGTGGCGTACACACATGGGCGGTCGCATACTTTATGGGGGTATAAGCAATGCTAATAAAAATATTATTGCACCCTACGACCAAGATAATTATGCGGTAGCGCAAATTCCTCAATTTAATAATAACATACCGTATGCTGAGGTTAATTATGGAGTTGATAATATTTTTAAATGCTTATCGGTTGATTTTTTTCATCGCTTAACTTACCTTAGTAACGCTGATGCCAAGCCGTTTGGCGTTAAAATAAGTTTTGTAGTTAAGTTGTAATTGTGCATTGTTAATTAAATTTCTACTGCACTAATGGCACGCCTTACGGCAGTAGTAAGTAATAATGTCAATTATTTGTATAATTAGTGGGTTGTAGCTTGCTTCGGCACTGTAATGGCATTAGTTGTTGAGTAAATTTATTCGTTTTTTTCGTATTGCAAAAGCTAGTGTATCCGCCAAATAATAAGTACATTCGCACATCAAAATTTTAACTAATTAATTATCATTATTCATACAACAATTCCACCTCATGATTGAATCAATAACAAAAGTATTCACAAAATTTTTTGGCAAAAAATCAGACCGCGACGTAGCAGCAATACTACCCATAGTTGAACTAATTAAAGCAGAGTACGCACAGTTACAATCCTTAACCGACGACCAACTACGGGCGTTTGTACAAGATATTCGTGCGCAAATAAATGAAGCCGTGGCTGCTGACGAAAAAGAAATTGACGACTTAAAAACTAAAGCAGCTGCCTTGGACGAAGACCAAACTGATCAGCAAGAGGCCATTTATAAAAACATTGACGTACTCAAAAAACGTGTGAAAGAAACCATAGGAGAGAAGCTCAACGAGTTTCAACCTAAAGCATTTGCAGCGGTTAAAGAAACCGCACGCCGCTTAACTGAAAATACACAATTAACGTTTACCGCCAACGAGCGCGATCACGAACTTGCCCGCACCCGTGACTTTGTTACCATTGAGGGCAACAAAGCAATATACGCTAACACGTGGAAAGCCGCAGGCAACGATGTGCTATGGAACATGGTACACTACGATGTGCAGTTAATAGGCGGTACGGTATTACACCAAGGTAAAATATCCGAAATGGCTACTGGCGAGGGTAAAACCTTAGTGGCTACATTGCCAGTGTTTCTTAATGCGTTGAGCGGTAAGGGCGTACATTTGGTTACAGTAAATACCTATTTATCAAAACGTGATGCGGAGTGGAATGCCCCATTATTTGAAATGCACGGCATAAGTGTAGATTGTATTGACAAGCACGAACCTAACTCGCAAGCACGCCGCAACGCTTATTTGGCGGACGTTACCTACGGTACCAACAACGAATTTGGGTTTGATTACCTGCGCGATAACATGGCCAGCAATCCTACCGACTTAGTACAGCGCGAACATTTTTATGCTATTGTAGATGAGGTGGATAGTGTATTAATTGATGATGCACGTACGCCATTAATTATATCAGGGCCTACACCTAACGGCGATATACATGAGTTTTTAGAACTTAAACCTCGTGTAGAAGTTATTGTAAATGCCCAAAAATCATTAGTAAATACGTTCCTTGCTGATGCTAAACGTTTGTTAGCCCCAGGTACAAGCAAAGCCGAACGTGAGGAGGGTAACATAGCTTTACTGCGTGCACACCGTGCTGCACCTAAGAACAAGGCTACCATTAAATTTTTGAGCGAGCCAGGTATGCGTGCCGAAATGACTAAAACTGAAGGATTTTACATACAGGACAATAACCGCGAAATGCACAAAATAGATGCGGAATTGTATTACACTATTGACGAAAAAAACAATTCGATTGAACTTACCGAAAAAGGGATTAACCTAATTACAGGTAATAGCAACGACACTAGCTTTTTTATACTACCTGATGTTGGTGCATTAATTGTTGAAATTGAGAAATCGAACGCTACGCCACAAGAAAAAATTGAGCGTAAAGATGCCTTAATGCGTGACTACTCCGTAAAGGCCGACCGCATACACTCAGTAAACCAATTACTAAAATCATACACTCTATTTGAGCGCGATGTGGAGTATGTGGTAATGGATAATAAAATTAAAATTGTAGATGAGCAAACGGGTCGTATCCTTGATGGACGACGTTATAGCGATGGTTTGCATCAAGCTATTGAAGCCAAAGAAAACGTAACTATTGAAGCTGCCACACAAACGTATGCTACGGTAACGTTGCAAAACTATTTCCGTATGTACCACAAACTAGCAGGTATGACGGGTACTGCCGAAACCGAAGCGGGCGAGTTTATGGACATATACAAACTTGATGTAATAGTAATACCTACCAACCGTGATATATCTCGTAAGGATAGTAACGACTTAGTGTACAAAACTAAGCGTGAAAAATATAATGCCGTTATTGAGGAAGTTACCAAGCTAGTAGCTGATAACCGCTCAGTGTTAGTAGGTACAACTTCGGTAGAAATATCGGAATTATTGAGCCGTATGCTCAAGCAACGCAACATTAAGCACAATGTATTAAATGCTAAATTACACCAAAAAGAAGCCGAAATTGTAGCTTCGGCGGGGCAAGTAGGTGCCGTAACCATTGCTACCAACATGGCAGGCCGTGGTACGGATATCAAATTAGCCACAGAAGTTAAAACCGCTGGCGGATTGGCTATTATTGGTACTGAACGCCATGATAGCCGCCGTGTGGACAGGCAGTTACGTGGTCGTTCAGGTCGCCAAGGTGACCCAGGTTCATCACGCTTTTTTGTGTCGTTAGAAGATGATTTGATGCGTATGTTTGGCTCCGACCGTATTGCCAAAATTATGGATAGAATGGGCTTAGAGGAAGGCGAAGTAATTGAACACAGCATGGTAACCAACAGTATTGAGCGTGCGCAGAAAAAAGTGGAGGAAAACAATTTTGGTTCACGCAAGCGCTTGTTAGAGTACGACGATGTAATGAACCAACAGCGCGAAGCCATATACACAAAGCGTAGGCACGCATTGTTTGGCGAAAAACTTTCAGTGGATATTGCCAACATGATATACGATGTGTGTTTTGAAATTGCCGATGTATTTTTGGTAGATAAAGATTACGACAACTTTGTGTTAGAATTAATAAAAGTGCTTTCGTTAGAATGCCCTGTAACTAAGGACGAGTTTAACAAAGCCACACCCAACGCATTAGCCAATAAGCTATACGATGTAATGATAAAAGGCTACACGCAAAAAAAACAAATGCAAGCCACGCAAATAGTGCCAGTGGTAGAAAACGTGCACCGTAACTCGCCAGGTATTTACGAAAACATAATGATACCATTTACTGATGGTGCCAAACAATTAAACGTAATAACACCCATACAAAAAACTTTAGATACACAAGGACGTGAGGCACTACTCTCGTTTGAAAAAGGAGTAATACTAAGTATGATTGACGACTCGTGGAAAGAACACTTGCGTGCTATGGACGAGTTAAAACAATCAGTACAAAATGCGGTATATGAACAAAAAGACCCACTGTTAGTATATAAGTTTGAATCGTTTAAATTGTTTAAACAAATGTTAATGAACGTTAACCGTGAAATAGTGTCGTACCTTGTAAAAGCCGTAGTACCTATTGAGCAACAGCAACAAATACACGAAGTAAGCGCACCAGTACGTGAGCAAATAGACTTACAAACTTCGCGTGAAGAGTTTGACGAAAACGAGCAAAACCAACCACAAGCTCCACCCAAACAACAACCTGTACGTGCCGAAGTTAAAATAGGGCGTAACGACCTATGCCCTTGCGGTAGTGGCAAAAAGTTTAAGAGCTGCCATGGGGTTAATGCTTAATTTAGAAATAAAATAATTATGGCTACAGCAGTATTAATTGAAGATAATGGTAATGAACGAAAGTATCTAATAAATAGTGGAGATCATATTATTCTTAGACTAGAGGATGACGATATAATAACATTTTGGGATGTATCAGATAACAAATTTGATGGAGAGTTTAGTTTTCTAGAATCCGAAATTGGTAATAGATATCTACTAGCTAGGATGTTTGTTCCTCGCAATTTAATAGGTTCTGGATTAGGAAGAGCCGCAATAGAATTTTTTATTGATGCTAAGTGGGATGCTGTAATTTTTGCAAGAGATAATGATGGTATTGTGAGAGAAGATGGTAGCAATTTAACAGACGACGCCCCTTTCTTTGTAGGCAAAATGATAGCAGAAGGTTTGTTGGAAGAAACAATTACTGAAGATTAAATTTGTGTATTATGACAATAGAAGAATTAAACAACCAAAAACAACCAATTATTACAATTGATAAATCTTTAGAACAATATAAGGGGATAGTTTTATTCCCTGAACAGTTAGCAAAAGCAAACGATGTTCTAAAGCGAACTGGACTACCAAAAACTTCACTTCATTAACCTATACGTAACCAAGAAATTCAGCCCTCGTATTCATTATTAAATTAAATACCCTGCTAGTCCAAGTTGTGCTGTGAATGAATAGCGACTATTTATAGTAGTTATTCAATGTTGTATAAAAGATGATAGTAGGTCTATCAGTATAGGTG
>JAYWFU010000003.1:0-10259 GCA_043778625.1 Bacteroidia bacterium
CAATAAATTATCTGAGGAAATTGTAAAAAGTATTTGCTCATACTCATATGTTTTTGAAGCAATTAATTGGACTACTTAAAATTTCAAATTGGTATAAAATATAATTTGTGAGTACATCAATATTTATGGTGGCGTTACGCCATAATTATGAATAATGAAATTTATCTCGCTTGAATAATAACCGTTCGTTATTTTTGTTTAATAGGAGTATTCATAAACATAAACACATCATCTTTGTAATATAGTACTTGGCTAACGAATGGTTTTATAGTACTTGGCAATAATGAGGTATCTTTTACAATACAATAATTAATATTAAAGTCAGTAATAAAATTAAGTTGGCTTTGTGCAACAGATACAAACTTACCGTGTAATTGTTGTTGTTGCACGTAATTATAAAATGGAGCACCCTTAATTAAATTTTGCTCCTGCTCAAACAATACTGACTTAGAATTAATTACAGCGCTATGTACTGATAAATTTATACTATACGCGTCTTCATAAGTATTAATTAAATAAGCTCCTGCAAAATAAACATTGGTGTTTTTATTAAAAACAGATTTTAACTCATTAACTGAGCTAAACGAAACTCCTAAATGATTAACGGTACGTAGTTTTTTTAAAAGAATACTATATTGCAAATCATATACGGTATTACTGCTAAACTTAGTAATACTGTGCCATTTAATAAATGTATTAATTCCAACAATTGCGGCTAAACAAGCAACAATATATTTACGATTTGATTTTAAACAAATAATAATGCCTACAAATACACCTATATTTAACAATGGTATCACACTGTTTGAAAACAATTGCACTGAATCAACCAATGGAGTAAAGCAACACCAAGCAAACAGACCGCTTACAAACCAAGCACTACCAAATAGTACCAAATTATGATAACAATATTTTAAAACTAAAGACCATAAGCCAATAACTAACACTATAATGAATAAAGCATAAAACACAGCTATTTGTAGGGTAGAGGCTCCTACAATATTAATTTTAGTTCTTATATTAATCAATAAATTATGTACTATATTACTGCTACTAACAGCACCATTATCTTGCAAATAGTTGTAAAAACAAGCAAAACAAATAGCTGTGCCTATGGTGAGCAATAGTGCTTTTAGCGCTTGTATTTTATGATGTTTATTACCACTAATTAATTCGTAACTACTAATTAACACTGCTGCAATAAATGCTACTGGCGCTATAGGCGTGTACACAAAAATAAGTAATAGTACGCAAGTAGTAGCTACTAATTTATTGTTTAATAACAGCTGTAGTATAGTTGCACATAGTATAATATAGGCCATAGTAATTTTAGGCGACAGCCATATATCTCCTACCTCAAAACTATAAATACCACTTAAAAAACCCATGTTTTCATAAATAGTAAATGATATTCCTGTAATAAACAAACCTAATAAGGCTATACCGGCAATAAGTAATTGATTTTTAATACGCATGGTTTCCGCTATAGCGCACAACCCAACCCAAACTATAAAAGTTAGTAGGCTAAATGTTATTAGCATTAAATGATTTAGAGAATTGTTGTGTGCTAAGTAAGCCGTACCTGCATTTAACCATAGTTCCAGGTAATGATAGGGGCTAATACCCGTAGGATTTATTAATACGGTGTTTTCAATGCCAGTAGTAAGTAAGGTATGTGAAAGTTTAGCATAATAACAATAATCTGCATTGGGAACATCGTAGGATAATGTGGGGTTTGAAAAGAAAATATACCTAATTAAATAAATAACTACAAGCCCTATAAGGCTAATTAAACTATTATTTGTAGGTGTGGTGGTACAATTGTTTATACTAATGTTTTTAGTTAATAAATATACTCCAATAGCATAAGGAATAACTAATGCAAATATTGTTTTGCCCCTAGTGAGTACTACACTAATCAACGTTACAATTACTATTACACCTATTAATAGCTTAACAAACAATGCGTAATAACTAAGGTTATTTATAGCTTTACTATTGAGTGGCTTTGTTACCAAATGGCCAACAATGTAACAACTAATGGCAATAAGTATTAGTTGTATGCAATAAGTAATAATCATAGTTTGTATTATTTAAACGGTATTTTTATTCGTTTGGTTAATTGTAGCTGCTTTTGTAATTTGTGTTTATCATATACATCATACAATATAATTAATGTAGCAGCATAAAAAGGAATACAAGGTATTTTGTAACGCACCAAAGCTCCAAAGTTAGAAGTAGATAAGCCAATAGAAAATGCAAAAAATAGTGAAAAAACCAAACAAAAAAACAAAACAGGGTCGTTTTTTACGCTATTATAAATACGGAAAGGTCCAAGCCTTATTAATAATAATATTGAAAACCATAGCAATACAAAGTTTTCTATACCTGCCAATACCATTACTATATTTTTACTTTCCCAAACAAACGGACGAAATAGCCCCGCCACAATAGCTAAAGGAGCTTTACTTAATACACTGGAAATACTATTGTCAAAACTACCAATATCAAACGAATTACCTTTGTAGTAGCTTGCCTTTAAATCTTGTTGGGTTACTACAGCTTTGTTTAATATTTTATCAGTAGATGAAAATTGACCAAAACTGGTTTTGAATGAATTAAACAAAATAAGTACTGTACCTCCAACTACTATTGCAAACACAGGCCCAATAAGTATTTTGAGTATTTTGTATTTAAAATTAGTAATGTAATGCTGATTGAGCCAGAATACTAAACCAGGTATTAATGCAATAAAAATATAAGGTTTAATATTTATAATAATAAGCGAACTAAATATGAATGCGAATAGGTTTGCACCTGCTTTTTTTTTAGCAATAAATGCCATGTAAAATGCGTAGGTAAGCCAACAAGTAGCCGCAAAGGTATAGGTATCTTTAAGTATACCTGACCCCCAAAACAAGGGCGAAGGCACATACAAAATAGCTATTGCCAAACGATGTTGAATAGTAGTGTAAAATTGACAAAGGAGTTTAAATAATTTCCAAATACCCATGTACGACAAAAAACTAAGTATAATTGTGCAGGTTAAATAATTACGAAACGCAAAAAACTGCAACACACTAGTAATACGTACCACAAAATAGGTTTCGTAGTTTTTAACATAAGTACCCGCAGGCCCAGTATTGGCATCGAACTCGGCTAAATAATTGGGCTGTATATCTCCAATTAAAATGTGGTAATACGCATTTACCGATTTAAAAAACAAATTATTTAAGCTTATACTATCGTTGTTATAAAGTGTGGTGTCGCCACCGTTGTAGTAAAAAGCATACAGTAAACTAAAGGTTAATGCACCTACAAATTTGGCAATCATTCCGCTCATATAATAGCTATATACTGGGGTAGTTTTGCGCATTTTTTGTTGATACAAAAAGCCTCCTATGCAAAACATAAGTATATAAATAAGTGCCAATAAAAAATCGATAAATTCTATTTTCATTATGTGGTAAATGTAGGGGTTATTTAGTAGTAAAAAAGGTATACTGTCGTAGATTTTAAAACCTACGACAGTATACCTTTTTTACTACTTATATGTATTATTTTAATTTACCTACAATGTCTTTAGCCTGTTTGTTTTCGGGGTCTACGCTTAACACTTTGGTGTAAAATTCTTTAGCTTTAGCGTTATCATTTTTTTGAATACTGTAATATCCTAAAAACGAGTAGGCTTCGCTCAAGTCGCGCTTATTGGCTTTAGGGTCGTTGGCGGCTAGTTCCAAATATTTGTCGTAAAACGGCTTGGCTACGTCAGGATTTTTTTCATTCATCAAACTATTACATTTACCACGGTATAAGTGTCCTAGGGCATAATCGGGTTTTAGGTCTAATAATTTAATAAATGCACTATCGGCACCGCTATACTTTTTTCCAAAATATAACGAGCGTCCTAATCCAAAATAATCCGCAGCCGTTATGCTTTTCGATTTCGCTATTTTCATGCTGTAAGCATCGGCTGCAGGTAACCATTTTTTCCAGTGGTAGTAGGTGTCGCCAAGGTCGTAGTAGAGGTTGGTTTTGCTAGTATCCATGGCCAACGCTTTTTTGTAGTTATCTACCGCTAACGAATCTTTATTATTTTTAAAGTTAAGTTTAGCCAAGTATTCATAGTCTTCTACAATAATACGGCTAGGCTCAATTTTATTCATAAACGCTTGCATGCTTGCCAAACCCTCTTTAGGCTTATTTTGCTCGCAGTACGAATATCCTAACAAACGTTTTAAAATAATATTACTAGAGTCTAAGTGTTGTACTTGGTTTACTACTTCGGTAGCTTCTTGGTAATCTTTTTTCAAAAACAAAATGTAAGCGTATTTAGTAAGCGTAACGGTGTTGGGCTCGCTTAACTCCAAGTATTTTTTGTAAGTTTCTTTAGCTTTTTCGTATTTTTTTCCTTTGTAATATAAGTCGCCTAAATCGCGGTAGGCAGGTGCAAAATTGGCATCTTTGCTTAGGGCAGTATTAAAGTTTTCTTGCGACACACTAAAGTTACGTGCTTGGGTGTACAGCACCCCCATACGCTGGTAAGGGCGAGGATTAGCGGGGCTAAAAGTGGCAGCATAGTCGTAATTTTTGGCAGCTAAGCCACCATCATTAATTACGGTATAAATATCGCCTAGTAGCATATAGCTGTCTGCATTTTTTTTGTCTAACAACAACGCTTTGTTGGCAATTTCCAATGCCGCCGTGGTATTTTTAACGTTACCTTTAATATACACATAAGCGGCTTCATGTAATGTTTTAACATCTTTTTCTTTACCTAAAGCTATTGCTTTGTCAATACTTAATTTTGCACTTGCTAATGCAGTTGCTTTGTTGGCGTCGGTTTTGGCGTTAGCGTTTAAGTAGTTACGGGCATCGGCTAGGTAGCCGTAAGCGGTAATAGGCATTATTTTAAATGCTTTGTCGTACATCATACTTGCTGAGTCCATTATTTCGCGCGTAGCATATACGTTGGCTAGCTGGTAATACAACTCAGGGTTTTTGGGTTGCGCCTGTACCAGTTGCGTAAATATTGCTGTGGCACGCACCAGCTTATCGTTTTCGTAGGCGGTTAATCCGTCTTGTAATGTTTGTGCCTGTAAGCTAGTAGCAGTAAGTAAGGCAGCAATTGCTAATGTGTTTTTCATGATATTTTACAACTATTTATTTTGTGTTAATTATATTAATTATTTGTTGAGTACTAACTATTGTGCCAAACTTAATCATTGTTAGCAAACCCCACAATACGTTCGGGTACTTTGGCGGGTAGCAAGCCTGATTTAAGTATAATGCGTTGCCCTTTTTCGCCGTGTACAAATGCTGTAAAGCCAGTACCTAAGCCATGCCTCGACTCTCTACCAATAATATATACTGAACGTGTAAGTGCATACTTATCCATGGACAAATAGGCTTGGTAAGGTTGGTAATATTCGTTGGGAGTTTTTACATCTTTAGTTTGCAAGTTCATTACAGTTACTAGTTTGCGTAGGCTGTCGCTGGTGGGGTCGTCGCCGTCGGATATCCAGCTAGTGCCAATAACACCAATGCTATTGGGGTGAGTGGCTACGTAATTAATTACTTCTAAATTATTTTTGAGCGCATACATATTTTTAGGAAACTCGGTAGTAGGCAAAAACTTTTCTTTTAAATAACGTGCCGTACTCGACTGTGCATTGTCAAACACTACTGCCACAGGGTTATTGTTATTACTGCCATTTAATGTGTGCCACGTAGTAGCTTTGCCTGTTAGTAATGCTTGCATTTGCAGTGTACTTAGTGCAGTATCTTTGTTAGTTGTATTGCAGATGAACGCTACGGCATCGCTTGCTATTTTAAGCTGAGTAGGTGTAATTTTTAGTTTGTTAAACGTTGCTAATTCATTAGTAGTTAATTTACGTGTACCTACCGCCAAACGCACGCTATCCGCTAATAATAGCTGGTAAGCCTTACCCTCTGGTACGTAGCGCACCACAATGTTTGATGCTGGGTATAGCATACCAAATGTTTCAAACTGCGCTTCCATTAAGGGTTTAAACGATTCATCCACAGCCACGGTAATAGTACCTTCGGTAGGAGTGTCCAACAATTTGGATGGCGTAGTAGTGCACCCAAACATCAACAGTGGTGCTAATACAAAAAAACAATAATTATTTAGCGGCATTCTGTTCGTCTATTAACAAATTCATTTCGCGTATGCACATAAATGCACGGTAGCCTCTAAAACCTCCATACACCACTAATAATAACCCTGCGCCAATGTTTAATAGTTCGTCAGTTGGGCTTATCATTTTGTATTTGTACACCCACATGCCTAATATCACATAAAAAAACGCCATGAAAAGCGACAGGTAGTTAAAAATTTTGTTTCTCGATAAATTCATTGTTTAATAACTAGTTAATTAGTATTTATTATTAGCGCAAATCTACTATAATCTATTTAGTAATATTGCACTAAATTAATAACTGCATGAACATACTTTACATTAAAGCCCTACACATAGTATTTGTAACCACTTGGTTTGCTGGTTTGTTTTATATCTGGCGTTTATTTGTTAATTACACCGAAGCAGGCGAACGCACCGAGCCTGCCAAAACAATACTGCAAGACCAGTTTTTAATTATGATGAAACGCCTACTGTACGGTATTACTTGGCCATCAGCTATTTTAGCTAGTTTCTTTGGGTTTTATATGATGTTTGCCATGTACGGTTGGTTGTGGGTACAGCAACCATGGTTGCACATTAAACTGGCATTTGTGTTGCTATTGTGGATATATCACGTGTACGGACACATTACATTAGGCAATATAATTAAGGGCACTAATACCAAATCGAGTACCTTTTTTAGATTAATGAACGAGGTGGCCAGCGTGTTTTTAATAGCCATAGTATTTGTAGTAGTGCTTAAAGACACTCTTAGTTGGATTTGGGGGTTAGTAGGGCTTGCCATAGTTATAGCGGTATTGTTAATAGCTATAAAAGCGTATAAAAAAATGCGGGAGGGTAAAACCCACCCCGCCACAAGTGGCACCCCTCCCTTGCAGGGAGGGGTGTAGCAGGGCGTGAATATGATGGTTGGAATATATAGGAGGTAAGCACTAACTTGGTATGAAAACTCAGGGCACAATTTATACTATACAAAGGACTAATTTAATACTCCGTAATAAAATTATTAATAAGCGTTTGCCCATGTTCGCTCAGTACTGATTCGGGGTGAAACTGCACACCCACAATAGGTAATATGCTATGTTGCATAGCCATTATAGCACCATCAGTAGTGCTTATGGCGGTAGGAGCGAGGCACTTAACATTGTTAATAGTAACCGCCCACGAATGGTAACGCCCTACGTTATAAGCTGGGGGAATATTGTTGAATAATTTTGATGTAGAGTTAGTAACCTGCATTACATCAGCCTCGCCGTGCATTACCTGTGGTAAATTATATAATGTGCCACCAAAATACTGAGCCAATGCTTGATGACCCAAGCAAATACCTAATATTGGTTTGTGTACATGGTAGGTATCAATAACCTGCATTAACTGCCCTGCTTGCTTTGGTAGGCCTGCCCCAGGGCTTAATATTAGTTTGTTACAAGTGTTTATTAAATTATAATCAATAGCATCGTTACGCATAATGTGTACCGTAACATTACCAGCATTAGTTACATAGTGTTTTAACAAATGTGTAAACGAATCGTAGTTATCAATTAGGGCAATGTGTTGCATTTATGGGGGTAATAATATTAGGTAGTCTTTGTAATTGAGTATTTATATTACAATAATGGTTCTTGCGTAGTTCCCTGAGTTTTCATCGAAGGGACGTATATTGGTATAAAAAATTGTATCCGTCCCTTTGATGAAAACTCAGGGAACTAGCGGTAGTGCTACAAGAGGCAGGTATTATTTCTATAGCTGAACTATTTATTTTATTTGCTTTTTTAATGCTTCGAGTTCTTTTTTAAGCATATTTATTTGTGCTTGTTGTGCTTGTTGTGCTTGCAAAGCGGCTTCGTGTTTGGCATTAAGCTCCTTAATAGCTTCAATAAGTATAGGGGTAAACTTGCTATAATCCACACCTTTGTAGCCGTCGCTACTGGTGTTAATAAGTTGTGGGTATACGGCCTCTACCTCTTGCGCTATTACGCCTACTTGTGTGCCTGTGCCAAAGCCTTTTTCTTTGTGTTCAGCTTTCATTTCGTAGCTTACTCCGCGTAGCTTAAGCACATTGGTTAACGAACCTTGTAGCGTGTTAATGTTTTGCTTATAACGAACATCGCTTATGGTCATGTGACTACTAGCCAGTACGTTACCTATTACGTGCAGTTTTTCGCTTGGTGTATTTGTGCCTATACCCACTTTGCCATCATGGTCAATAATCATTCTATCAGTTGTAGCTGTAGTACCATTTTCTACTGTACAAAACTTTATTCTTGCCCCTTGTGCAGTAGCTGACTGGTTTTCGGTGGCAACCATAGCCATTTGTGTAAACCCTATTGAATTAACTGCATTCCTACCTTGAAATGCAGCTAAAATATCGTCCCTCAGTGGATCTGTTGCTGTAGAGGAAGTACCCCTGGCTCTTTGCCCAATAAAACAAGCTGTATTACTAGAGTTAGTACTAGAGTATACATTACTAATATATCCGGAAAAGGCACTATCGCTTAGATTAAAAACCCAATCTCCACGTACATCTAACTTATACGCAGGTGTGGTTGTGCCTATGCCCACATTACCATTATGGTCTATTGTCATACGAGGTAAAGGTGGTAAATTAGATTTATTTGGAGTAGTACTAAATAATATTTTAGTGCCCTTGTTAGCAGCTGAATAATCTTCAGTAGTATAAAAGTACATACTTGCACCTCCATAATTAGGCTTGTTAACATCAATAGCATCTCGCCCTATATAAGCTGATAAGACCTGATTCAAAAGTGGGTAGGTAGCTCCTGCTTTAGTGCCGTTGGCTGCAAAGCCTATAAAATAAGGGTGAGCTATACTATTTCCTCCTCTGTAAGAAAATGCTTCCATACCCGAATAGCCACCATCTACCGTTCCGCGTATGGCGTTGCCAGAACCTGTTGCAAATATATCTAAAATAGTATTTGGCGCTGCTGTACCTATACCTACGTTGCCGTTTATGTTAAGTATGCGCATGTTTTCAATTCCCCTAGTTTTTAGTACCAAATCTTGTGCATCAGTTGTGCCTATAAAGTTAGCTCCTGCTGTAGTGCCAGCGTTACCTTTGAGTAGCCATGCTTGGGCTTTAATACTATCAGTAATGTTTTGTGCGGTGGGTATAACCACGTTTGCGCCCGTTACTCCGTTTACGGTAGTGCTAAGGTCACCAGTGGTAGTGTTGTACGTATTACTTACAGTTGTGCCGCCTGCTATGCTTACCCATTTTGTGCCGTCCCAGTAATAGTAGCCGGGCGTTACCTTGTTAGGCGCAGAGCCTGCTGTGCTAAGGTTATATACTAATAAACTTAGAGCTGGCGAGGTTACAGGTGCCGCTACGTTAGTAGCCGTTAGTGCTACACGTGGTAGTAGCAAGCCTTTAGAGCCTGATACAATGTCCAACATTGCGCTAGGGTCGGGCGTGGTACTGGTATTGCTTATACCTACGTTTTGGGCAAGGGAGATTGTGCCTAAGCAGGTAAGAATTAGTAGGGTTAGTGCTACAGATGTTAGATAATAAACACTAGACGATTGGCGGGTAAGTGCTGGGCGGGCAGGGCGGGTAAAACCACCCCGCCCTGCGGGCACCCCTCCGTAGGAGGGGAATGCTGGGTGCGATTGTGTTACACCATTACTATCGCTAATGCGTGGCTTGAGTGTGTTGTATTGTATTGCGTTGTGTTGCGTTAAATTTTTCATGATAGTTTAAATTTAATGTTTATAATAACGTAATAATAACAATTATTTTACATGTCAACACCATATTTTTGGCATTAGTAAAATTTTAGTGGTAAAAGCTTCAAATTACCAAAGTAATACCAAATGCAGTTATAAAATAGGCTAATAATTAAATACCGTTAAAAAACCACCCCGCTCTAAAGAGCACCCCTCCACGGGAGGGAAATTCTGGGCGCGATTGTATAAATGGACTAAAACATATTTGTAACTAGTATAACATAGAGTATTAATTGAAAATGATTTCCCGTTATAGGTGAAAAGCACCCGAAAGCCGAGTTGATTTAACTACTTGCTGAAAAGTACACATTGGTTTTACGCCAATAGCATAATTAACGCCTTGGTTGGTGT
>JAYWFU010000004.1:0-9888 GCA_043778625.1 Bacteroidia bacterium
AGGGGATATAGAAAAACAGAGAACTTTATTAATATGATTTATTTTCTTACCGCTAAACTAAAATTTGATTACCCACACCAAACGTCATAGACCCAAATTAATAGGTAAAGGAAACGATCTTGTTGCTATTGCAAAAGGAGAAAATACAGTAATATTATTACGGTATTGTTGATACGGCGCACCTCCTGTGGCAGGACTTATGTTAGCCGAAAGATCCCAAGTTGGGCCGTAATGGGAGATATAACAATCCGTATTATTAAATCCTGCAAGCTCGTTACTGGTATTCCATTGCAAAGTCATATTTACGTTTGATCCTCCCACGGTAGATTCAGTAATTTCCCAAGTCCTATTTACACATAATGTTTTAATTGCGCCTGAAGTACCATTTTGATATACGTTTGGAAATACTCTAAAGTTAAAATTATCAACCGTACCCGCATTCGAAAAATTTAAAACAGGAGTATACTCACTTGTACTCACCCCAATAGGTATATCTTTGGCAGTAGTACCTAAGTTTAAAAAACGAACATAGCCAGCTGATAGTCCTGTTGAATTAGTACCATTAGTTACAATATAGCGCGATGAATTAAAACCCGTAATAGGCAGTGTGCCAGTAATAGCTATACGATTAGTACCTAATATTAATTTGCCTGATATAAATGACAGCGTGGCTCCAATATTTATTAATTGTGTAGTGGTAGCAATAGTTACATCGCCCAGCGTATTATTTATAGCCAAATTATTTAATGAAAGCGTAGCGCTTGCGCCTAACATTTGTTGCGCTGCACTACCGTTAAATGTAAATGTGTTAGTACCCGAGGAGTATATACCATCATTAGTAAAATTACCCCCTATGGTTAAGTTTTGATTTTGCGAAAGTAACGAACAGCTACCTTTAATCCACACATCTTTGGTTACGGTTAAGGCAGTTACTTGCAACGCCTTAGGCATGTTGGCCGCTGTGTTAGCACTACTGTTATCTACTACCAAATTAGCAATGCTATTGTCAGTATTAATTCTCATTTGTTGTGATGCAATGGTAGTAGCATCACCTATTTGTAACGTACCGCCACTGAACACATAAGGGTTACAATTTAAATTACAGTAGCCAGCATTGGTTAACCCAGAACCTGATCCTGAATTACGTATAATAATTTTACCTCCCGTCATGTTAAATGAAGAGCCAGGGGCATCAATCATAAACGGATAGGCTGCCACTGTACCTGATGCAGGAGTGGCATCGTTAGAGCCTAGGGTGTTTAGTGTTAGCGTACCACCACTCATATTAAATTTTGTTATAGCCACATAGCTTGGTCGGGTTAATCTACCCGCTACTACCATATCGCCATTAGTTATAGTTAATTTAGCACCATTTGATATTAAATTTTCATTGACACCATTGCCAATGGTGAATCTACCGTTGGTTAACGTTAAGTCTCCCCTAAAAGTTAGGGTAGAGAACGATATCATGGTTGAGTTCGGACTATTCATCCATATTCCGCAGGTGGTGGGTATAGTTACTGGGGTTGAAAATATATTTAAAGTAATAGCATTGGATGGTATACTAAATTTGAACGTACCATTATTCATAGTTAAAAAATTTGTTGGAGCAGCAAAATTTGTTGATGTTACTTCTAACGTATTATTAATTGAGCTGCCTAAATTCATTAAAAAGTTATTGTACTGGTTAGTTGCGCCCGCTCCACTAATTGTTTGGTTGGCAGGTTTAGTAAACTCTATATTGGCTAAACTTGTTGCATTTGGCCTAAAATTAATTGTACCGTTATTGGTAATGTTTCCAGTTGAAGTAATGGTATGTGTGGCCGCAAACGCTGGGTTTGCGGTAAAAGTACCGACGTTAGTTACGGTTAAATCGCCAATTAAGGTAAATGCTCTGTTGGTGGCATCGTTCCCTAATAATAATGTACCGCTAATGCCATTACCAACTTGTAAGTTAGTACAACCATAATTACCATCAATAGTTACGACATGGGTGTTGTTAATAATTACGTTGTCGCCTAGAGATGGCACTGCTAAAGCACTCCATGTAGTTGGGTCGCTCCACACACCAGTTTTTATTGATATAAATGTGCCTGCGGGCAATGTAGCTTGTGTGCCTTGCGCTGGGCTGCTTAGGCAACCCTCAGTTACAGCATATACCTTCCAATAATAAATATTCCCAAATAAATTGTTTGCTGTATATGATATTGAATTAGCAGGTAATTGTGCTGCAAAAGTAAAATTAACGTTATCAGTTGAACTATACACCACGTAGGCAAGTTCATTAGTTGCCCAGTCTATCCAATTTAATGTCATAGTTGTGTTACCCACAGCACTAAATATTATTGGCAAAATTGGGTTAGCAGGTGCTACAGGTGTAAATGTTATTTTACTATTAGACTCAGGCATTGCATTACGCAAACCAGGATTTACATTATTAAATGTACCCGAATTATTGGCTTGCTGTACTAACATTTCGGCAGCAGTGGGTGGGTTAGTAAATATACGCCCGTTTATACCACACGAGTAGGGAGTAGGTATACCAGTTGTTGGTAGCATATTGCCGTACACAATATCTATAATTCCGGTACTCTCGTATAATTTTATTTGAAAACTATAATTAAACACAGGGTTTGCAAAGTCGTCCATGCCAATGTATTCTACTGTAAGCACACGGTTAGGAGCCGTACCTGTGGTTATGTATTTTATTGAATTACCTAATGCACTAGCACCTCCGGCTCCAGTCCACAAATCACAATACATAGCGGCTACTGCCCAGTAAGTACCGTCATAAGAATTTGGAGGAACACCTGTTCCGCAGGGTACGTTATACAATGTTTGACCTTGCTCTCGGTACGAAAATGGTGCTGGTCCGGGTACAGCAGTACATGCGGCAGCACCTACCGCTGGGTTTACAACACCTCCAACGTTTCCATCATAAATGGTATTTGAAAAATCAATAAAACCGTTTGTAGAAACATTAACAGTAGTGTAGCGTTGCCCCAAATACCAAAAATCGAAACCAATGGGTATTGCATCGCTTCGGTTATCATCGTTTTGGTTACCCGTTTGGTTACGCCAAAAAGGAATTGGAGTTGCTGTGCTAGCAAACGAAGTATAGGTTATACCTGTGTTACGAGCAACAGAGTAATTAGCACAGCTTTGTGCGTTAGCGTCATTATTAATTAATAATGATGTTAGAATTAGGAGTAGTAGTTTTTTCATTTCAAGACTAGTTTTTAAATATTATTAAGCTAACATACAAAATTTTAATTGTAAGCACAACTTATTTTAAGCTAAATGTATTTAATGCTCTATTAAAGCAAGTTTTAAAGTCGTATTGGTTGGCCGCTTGTAATGCGTTGTGAGCTAACGAGGTGTAATTTGTTTCCGCAGTACTTATAGCGTTAATAATTGTGGTAGTATTAAATTCATTTAACAGTATCCCTGCGCTATTTTGTGCTATTGGTGCAAAGCCCACAATGTTTTGCCCTATGGTAGGCACACCTGCAGCCATGTAATTAAATTGTTTGCCACTAGGCGACGATATACAGTTGTAATCAGTAGTTTTTATTTTTGTAAAATCAAACATTACAAAACCGATATAATACTTTTTCATTTCGTTTAATAATTCGTCTTGCGACACATAATTATAATTAATAAACAATCTGTTGATAGTTATAAGCTGTTGGTATTTAGTGCGCAAAATAGTATCGTAACTCTCGTTTTTAATGCCACGTAAAGTAAGTGTATATTCGCTGGGGAGTAATAACAGTGCGTCTATTAACGGTTCTATACCGTAAAAGTTAGCAATATTACCCCAATATATTAATTGCTTGGTACGACTATTAATTTCGTGCGCCGTAACCTTAAAATTTAGAGGTAATGTAGGTGCATTTTGTACATATAGTGGTATGGGTTTGTGCGTAAAGTCATCAAACAAAAAGTTGTAACGCTCAGCGGATTGTATGATGCAGTAATTAATACCGAGTGCTAGACATTTATCAAAAAAAACATCTTTTTTTATTTCTAACGAAAAAAACAGGGCGTGCTTAAAAAACCTACGAGCCCCTGCATAGCCAATGTTATCAACCCCTATAACGGTAGTGTACTTATTATTGCGTTTAACAAACAGTAATGTGCATAATATCCAATACTTTAACGTTTCGTATAGTTTTAATTTACCTAATAGTTTATAGCACCAAAACGGAATGTTTATTTGTGTGTGCGTCGCATTAATAGCGCTTACATTAAATGCACTGCGTCCAAACGATAGCAGCTCTACTTTATAATTTTGCTCATTAAGTACACTAATGCTGTTAAGCATACTGGGCGAATAATTAATCCATTCGTCAGGAAACACTATTAAAGCAAGTTTTTGAGGCATAGTAAACAGGAGTAAAAAGGGTTGTTTTTTTAACAGCTTGAAAATAGTTTCTTTTTAATACTTTTGAGCAAATAACACTAAAAATAGTTACGATACCTAAATGAGCACTAGCACCATTACATTAATTACTAGCAAAATGGCTAAATACAGTGCCTTGTTATTAGTAGTTATGGTGGGGTGTAACCCCGCTCGTAATGTGCCTGAAGGACAACATTTGTTAAATTCTATTACTATAAAATCCGACAATTTACTCGAAAATTATTTAAAATTAGATAAAGAGGAACTGTTAAAAATAGCCAAGCAAAAACCTAACAGAACGCTTGGCGTGCAAGCTGGCCCACGATTTTACTTGTATGCTTATAATTTTGGTATGGCTAGGCGAAGTAAAAAATGGAATAATTTTTTTAGTAACAAAGTAGGCGAACCCCCAGTAATACTGGATTCGGTACTTACCAAGCGTACAAGCAAGCAAATGAGTAATTACTTGCGCAACAAAGGTTATTTTTTGTGTACTGTAGCCGACACGGTATACTATAGGGGCAAAAAAGCAAATGTTATGTATAAAGTTAGCGAAGGTAAGCCCTATACTATTAATAGCTATACCTATGCCATGGGCGATAGTGTTATTGACCAATTAGTAAATAACAATAGCACAACGGCTTACGTAACCAAGGGTGTTAATTATGATGTTAGCGAACTTGAACACGAGCGCGACCGTGTAACTAAACTATTAAAAAACAATGGGTTTTATTTTTTTGACAAAGAGTTTATTCAATTTGAGGTAGATAGTAGTAGTAACGCCATGAAAGTAGATGTAACTATGAAATTAAATAACCTTATAGTAAATGATTATGACACGTTAAGCAAAAACAAAAAGCCATTTTATTTGCGCCAATACTTACTCAATAACATTTATGTTGATTTAGATTACAACCCCCTAAACGCCATACAAACAAAGGGAGATACTGAATTAGTGCGTGGTTATCAGTTTGTGTATAACAAGCAATTTTTGTTTACCCGACAAATAATTAGGCGCAGTTTGTTTTTTGAACAAGGGCGTTATTATAGTATGCAAGATGTTGAAAACACCTACAAATCATTTGCCGATTTACGTACCTTTAAATTTATTAATATTCAGTTTAAGCAAAACAATTCTGATACTGCATTTAATTATTTAGATGTACACGTGCAGCTATCTCCCGCCAAATTTCAGGTAAACGACGTGTCGGTAGATGGTACTAACACGGGTATTGGCAATTTAGGGATAAGTGGCACAGTGCGTTTGCAAAATAAAAACGTACTGATGGGCGCCGAAACCTACGAGCTAAAGCTACGTGGCGGTATCGAAAACCAGCAGCTACTAATTGATAGTTCACAAACACAACAAATTAATAAATTTAATACTATACTCATATCGCCCGAGTTAAATGTTACTGTGCCTAAGCATTTCTTTTTTACCAAGTTAAATAAACTCCCTGCTATATACAAGCCACGTACCGAAATGGGCGCAGCCTTTAAGTATCAAAACCGCCCCGATTATCAAAGCACCACATTTAACACCACATTTGCAGGCGTATATAAGTTTAAGCCACGTTGGATATTATTTTTTCCGCAGTACGATGTAAGTTATGCTCGTTACAAATTAAGTAATACGTTAATTACTCGTCTCGAAAAAAACGAACGTTTGCAACAAACGTTTAGTAATATTTTTATTACTTCGTTTAGGGCAGCAATCGAAAAGTCAAGTCAGGATATAAACATTCGTGGCAATTATCATTATTTTAAAGCAGGCATTGAGGTTGCTGGTACGCTTACTTATTTATTTAATAAATACGTGCAACATAGCGTAGATACTAATGAAAATGGGCAGTACATATTTTTTACCAATAAATTAACCAATAGCGGCGATGCGTATGCTAACTTTACCAAAGTAGATTTGGAGTACCGTTACTTTCATCCCGTAGGGCGCAAAAGTGCTTTTGTGTACAGGTTGCTAGGAGGTGTTGCTATGCCGTACTTAAATAGTGGCAAAGTAGTACCTTATACCAAAACTTATTTTATTGGCGGCAGTAATGATGTTAGGGCTTGGGACGCACGTAGCATAGGCCCTGGCGGGTTTGGAACAACCAACAGTAGCAACTTAAATCGTATTGGCGATTTAAAACTGGAGGCCAATACTGAGGTGCGTTTTCCGTTATACAAATTTATTAAAGGAGCTTATTTTGTTGATGCAGGTAATATTTGGCTATTGTACCCCGACGCTAAGCGTATTAATGGAAATTTTGAAACTAAAAACATCCTCCCCAACATAGCCTTAGGCACAGGGTTAGGGCTTAGGTTAGATTTTACGTACGTAATTATTAGGTTAGATTTTGCCACCCGCATCATTGATCCCGAAGCCCCTAGCGGTAATACTTGGGTGGTGCCACACCTGTACAGTCGTAGTTGGAATAGTAATTATTACGCCACTAAAAACACAAACTACCAACACGTTAATTTAAACTTTGGTATAGGCTATCCTTTTTAAAAAACAACAATGTATAAAATATGACTTCAGCCCCAGTTACCCCCAAACTACATCGTGTGCTTATTAATGCTGTTGCACAAAACATAACATCAATACTTAACGAAAAACAAAAAGCCGACAAAGTATTAGAGCGTTGTTTTAAAGCCAACAAACAATGGGGAAAACGTGATAGAAGCTTTATAGCCAACACCACTTACGAAATTGTGCGCTGGTACCGCAATTATTGTTTTGCGTTAAATATGGAGTACTTAAAGCCACTAACACCCAAAGATTGTTTGGCACTTATTGATTTGCATTTGATACTTACTAACCAGTTAGATGCCAATAAAATATTTACTGACAAGGAGTACAAGCAAGTACAACAACGCTTTGCGCAAGCGGCTGATAACATTGCTTTGCAACAGTCGTACCCTGATTGGATAGCCACTAGTGGCATTGCCACAGAGGAGCTAATAGCATTAAATATTCCTGCATCGTTAGTAGTGCGTGTTAATACATTAACAACAACTAACGCAAAAGCTGAAGAGCAATTTGTCGCTGAAAATATTAGGTTTGAAAAAATAACTAACCCTAATTTTTCACCATTAAAAAATGGATATATACTCCCTAACCGTCCTAATATATTTGGCACACAGTTGTTTAAGCAGGGTGGGGTAGAGGTGCAAGATGCTGGTTCACAAATGATAGCGCACTACCTTGATGTGCAAGAGGGTATGCGTGTAATTGATGCGTGCGCAGGCGCAGGAGGCAAAACATTGTACCTAGCCGCATTAATGCACAATAAAGGCAAAATAATAAGCCTTGATACTGAAGCGCATAAACTAGAAGAATTACAAAAACGTGCCAAGCGTAATGGTGTTACTATAGTAGAAACACGCCCAATAGAATCGTCAAAAAGTATTAAGAGATTGCACAATACTGCGGATAGATTGTTACTTGATGTACCGTGCAGTGGGCTGGGAGTATTGCGCCGTAACCCTGATGCTAAATGGAAACTTACTCCTGGATTTGTTACTGAAGTATGTGCCATACAACAACATATATTAAGTAATTATACCACCATGCTAAAAGTAGGGGGTGTTGCTGTGTATGCCACGTGTAGCTTGCTATCACAAGAAAACGAATTGCAAGTACAGCAGTTTTTAAGTGCGAATACCAATTACGAATTATTGCGCGAACAATACATACTACCAAGTATGGGTTTTGACGGATTTTATATGGCAGCTATTAAAAAGCTAAGCGAGTAAACAATAGTATATAGTATAACTACTGTTTTACAACTTTAATAGTTTGTGAACTGCTTGACGAGCTTATTTTTAAATAATACATCCCTGCTTTGTAATTAGCGGTACCTAGGTTATACACTAGCGTATATTCGTCGGAGGTGTAATTAATGGTAGATAGCACGGCTAGTTTTTGCCCCATTATACTGTATAGTTCGGTGGTGTACACATCATTAGTAGGTATAGTAACTGTTACCGATACTTTATCAGTAAACGGATTAGGATACACATTACTATAATTTATTTTGTTGCTATTACCAATGCCTGTAACTACTGGCGGAGCGCAAGTTCCGTTGGGTAGTATGTTGGCATCTAACCAAGCTAATCTATCCACAATCCAGTTTTTAGTAGCCAGTATTTCTTCGGCATAGGTGTTGGCTAATGGGCTGGGGTTAGGCCACACGTAAGTACCTAGTATTGGGTAGCGTACAAAATGCCTTGCTTGCGCATCGTTAAGTAATAAGGTCATGGAGTCTATTTTTCCAAATAATACAGTGGTGTTTAACAACGTACCTCGTAGCTCTTGCCAACGGCAGTATAGTTTGTTTTGATACACGGTATCGGTCATCATTTTATCCCACCAAAATGGTATTACCCAATTATCGCCACCGCACACATCGTTAAATTTGTAAGCCCAACCGCTACTTAACTCGCCAGCACAATAATCGGCGTTATGCCAGGCTAGGTTAAAATCCCACACGGGACCCGCTTTTAGCAAGCCACCGTTACTGTATCTATCTTTATAAAAATAGCTACTCAAGCGGTAACCATCTACGTTTTTGCTTACTTCGTTTATGAGCATAAAATCAATAAACGATTTAATACTTACGTATTTACGATAGCCATTAACAGGGTCCATAAAATTGGGGCTATTTAGCGTGTTTTCAAAACTATCCAACACATAATGTTTTAAATACTCGGCTTGTGGTGTACTTATATTGGCAGCTGTAGGGTATTTAAACGTAAAACCAATGTTTTGCCCACTAGTAGCGTTGTTAGGCGCAATGGTAGAGTAAAAATCGGGTTGGTCTTTGTCAATGCTAAATATGTATCCGCCTGTAATGCTATCGGCCGAGTTGGAGGTAGGAAGTAATTTTTTAATATTTACACGATTTTTATCGCGTTTAATTTTCTCCATAAACACATATACTCCTTTGTAATCGCCATCAATAATTACTTCGCAAAATTTAGTGCGAGCTGCCCAATGTCCCATATCTAGGGCTAGTTGGTAAGTTATAACATTACGCATTAACGATTTGTCGGTATACGGCGCATATAGTACCCAATCGGCATGGGTGGGCATACCCAGTACTATGGTATCTTTTTTAGCCTGTGCACTATCTCTGGTTTCTATGTTGTACTGCAATTGGTCAAACCCTGTTGATGATTGCCCCCGAACTTCAATACCTATATTATTATTGTAATTATTAGGCACGTCTGTTACGTGGTTAAAACTCCCCGAGCCATTGTATATAATGCGCATGCTACTGGGTGTTTTAACCCCTTGATTAATACCCTGACCGTTAGTATTAATAATAACTATAGGTAGATTAGATGAATCTAAACTAGTCTGCCCGCTAACCCTATGTATATAAAGTAGTACTGCAATAAATAGTATAATTTTTTTCATGATTTTAATTCTCTCAATTATAAATTTTAATACATCATATAGTAAATAATACAGTTTGCGC
>JAYWFU010000005.1:0-36448 GCA_043778625.1 Bacteroidia bacterium
GTTTTGGAAATATAACGACGGTACTATTATTAAAGAAGATGGCATAGCCGTAATAGAAAATGTACAACGATTAAACACCTTGATTGTAAACAAATACAATACAGAGGTAACGAAAATAATTTTTTCATTTAAAGAGTTAAATAAAAAAATGAACAAAAAATAGTAATTAAAAAATATGATTGTCCGTTTGAATGCCTAATTCCTTTTCTTCATATTAAGGGGGCACCTAAAACAACTGAATTAGCGCCTTGATTCGTGTCATCACGAAACAATTAATGCACTATTGTTTCGTGAGGACACCAACCAAGGCGGGAGTACTCATTATAGTTGTTTTATTAATTGAAAGTAAATATACTATTTGTTTTATTTACTTTTTTTGCAATAGCTCTACTTGTTTTTTAAGTAATTCTATTTGTGCTTGTTGTGCTTGCAAGGCAGCTTCGTGCTTGGCGTTTAACTCCTTAATAGCCTCAATAAGTATAGGGGTAAACTTACTATAATCCACACCTTTGTAGCCATCGCTACTGGTGTTAATAAGTTGTGGGTACACAGCTTCTACCTCTTGCGCTATTACGCCTACTTGTGTGCCTGTGCCAAAGCCTTTTTCTTTGTGTTCAGCTTTCATTTCGTAGCTTACGCCACGTAGTTTAAGCACGTTAGTTAATGCCTCTTGCAAGGTATTAATGTTTTGCTTATAACGTGCATCACTTGGGGTTATGCTACCGCTAGCTAGTATGTTGCCAATTACGTGTAGTTTTTCAGTAGGCGCAGCTGTACCTATTCCCACTTTGCCATTATGGTCTATTGTCATACGAGGTAAATCTGTTGAATTAGAACTATTTGGAGTAGTACGAAATTCTATTTTAGTCCCCTTGTTATTAGTTGTATAATCTTCAGTAGTGAAAAAGTACATGCTTGCACCTCCATAATTAGCATTGCCTCCATCAATAGCAGCTCTCCCTATATAAGCTGATAGCACATCGCCAGCTAGGGGATAAGCAGGTGATGTTTTACTTCCACGTGCATAATTGCCTATAAAATAAGGGTGGTAGTTTATAACAGCTCCATTACGATAAGTAAAAGCTTCAATACCTGAGTAGCCACCCTCTACCGTTCCGCGTATAGCGTTGTTAGCACCTGAGGCAAATATATCTAAAATAGTATTTGGCGTTTTTGTGCCTATGCCCACATTACCATTATGGTCTATTGTCATACGAGGTAAATCTGTTGAATTAGAACTATTTGGAGTAGTACGAAATTCTATTTTAGTCCCCTTGTTAGTAATTGTATAATCTTCAGTAGTAAAAAAGTACATACTTGCACCTCCATAATTACCACCACTGTTTCCATCAATAGCATCTCGCCCTATATAAGCTGATAAGGGATGATCGAAAAGTGGGTAGGTAGCTCCTCCTTTAGTGCCGTTGGCTGCAAGGCCCATAAAGTAAGGGTGAGCTATAATACTTCCAGCTCTGTAAGAGTATGCTTCCATACCCGAATAGCCACCATCTACCGTTTCGCGTATAGCGTTGCGAGGACCCGTTGCAAATACATCTAAAATAGTACTAGGCGCTACTGTACCTATACCTACGTTGCCGTTTGTGTTAAGTATGCGCATGTTTTCAATTCCTCTAGTTTTTAGTACCAAATCTTGTGCATCAGTTGTGCCTACAAAGTTAGCTCCTGCTGTAGTGCTGGCGTTACCTTTAAGTAGCCATGCTTGGGCTTTAATACTATCAGTAATGTTTTGTGCGGCGGGTATAACCACGTTTGCGCCCGTTACTCCGTTTACGGTAGTGCTAAGGTCGCCAGTGGTAGTGTTGTACGTATTACTCACGGTGTTTACTGCTGGTGCGGTAGCTGTTACCCCATTAACGGTACTAGTTATGGTGTTACCGGCACTTGCTAAAGTATTTGTAGTGGCGGGTACTATGGTGCTTAAGTTAACTGGTGCACCAGCCACGCCATTAACTGTGGTGGTAAGGTTAGTACCCGCAAGGCTATTACTCACGGTGTTTACTGCTGGTGCGGTAGCTGTTACCCCATTAACGGTGCTGGTTATGGTGTTAGTTGGGTTAGTAAGTGTGTTGGTGGTGGTAGGCACTATCGTTATTTGTGGTACCCATGTAGGTGCTACGCCTGCGCCTTGGCTTATGAGTAAGTCGCCGATGGTGCCGCTTAATCCGGCGGGTTTAAGGTCGTTGCCAAACTCTACGCTACCCGTAGTTTTTATGTTGCCTATTACATCTAGTTTTTCGGTAGGTAGGGTTTGCCCTATACCCACGTTGCCTGTGCCGCTCATTACGCTTATACGTACAGAGTTATTAGTTATAATGTTAAGGTTACGTGCATTAAGTGTGCCTAGTTGGTTGGTAGCATTGGCGTTATTACCTTTGAGTAGCCATGCTTGGGCAGCAATACTATCGCTAATGGTTTGCAGTATGTTTTGGCCGCCTACATATAGGCTATCAAACTTGCCAAAGCCGCCAATAATAGTATCTGCCTTAATGGTGTTAGCGTACAGATAGTTAGTAAATATACTATCGGCACGTAGTAGCTTAATGTAGGCACTATCTGCCTTAATATAAGTGGAAAATAAGTTGGTTATGAATGCACTATCTGCTTTTAAATAGTGTACAAATAAGCTATCTACTTTTAATAGGTTGATGATAACTGTATCGCCACTATTGGCAATGCCCGTGGTGGCGCACATGCTCTTCCAATTGGTTATGGTACTGTTATAATAGTTAAAACAATTTTCGGTAGTGTTGTACACTAGCAAACCATTGGGTGGTGTGGTTATGGCGTTCATTTGTACTGCTGTTAGGCGCGGTACAAGCACACCTTTATCTATGGCTTGTAACTCCAGTATAGCTTTGGGGTGAGGGGTTGTGGTACCAATACCCACATTGTTTTGGGCTTGGGTAGTTAGGGTTAGTACTATACTTAGTGTAGCTAATGCTAGTGTTTTGGTTGCGTAAGAGTATATTGTTTTCATTAGGTATTGTTTTATAAGATTAATTTGTGTTTACAACATATCGTAGATAGATATTGTTCGACAAACATAGTATTAATAGTTAATTAATACTATGTTTGCTAAAATTAAAAATATGCTCCGTTTAATTGCCTAATTTATTATTTTATAGATATTGAAAAATTAAAAGAATTAATCGCCGTTTTGTTTCGTGGGGACACGAACAAAGGCGAAAAAATTAAAATGAGTTTATATTTTTACTAACTCTAAGTGCATCCATCCTAACGATGTGTTTGATAAAATTAAAATGTGTTTATATTTTAACTCCGCTTTAAGTACGTCCATCGGAATTCACCCTTTATAGATATTGAAAAATTAAAAGAATTAATCATCGCCTTGTTTCGTATCCTCACGAAACAATTAATACTGTTTTGGTTCGTGGGGACACGAACCAAGGCGAAAGGTAATTAAACGAAAAAAACATATTTTATTTTAATTCAGTTTTAAGTACATCTTTCCATTTCCAGAGGCACATACAAGCGTAAGTACGGTAGGGTTGCCATTGTTGGGCTATGGTAATCATTTGTTTTTTGTAGATTTTTGTTTGTGAGGGGTCAATACCGTATAAGTTTTTCATGGCGGTAACTATGCCTAGGTCGTCGGTGGTAAACACATCGGGGCGTGCTAAGCTAAACATTAGTATCATTTCTACCGTCCATTTGCCCACACCTTTTATTTGGGTGAGGTAATCAATTAATTCTTCGTTGGTTTGTTTTTGTAATTGTGTATAATCTAAGGTTTTATCTATTGAAAACTGAGCTATGTTTTTAATATAGCCTGCTTTTTGGTACGACAGTCCTACACTACGAAGTTGCTCAGTATCTACTGCTAATACTAGGTTAGCGTAAGGTTCGTTGTACGGAAACAAATCTAAAAATCGTTGCCAAATAGTAGCAGCGGCTTTAGTACTTAGTTGTTGCCCAACAATGGCTCTAAGCAATACAACATACAAATTAGTGTTGGGAGTAATGGGCACAATGCCTACTTGCTTTACTATTGGCGCTAGTATTGGGTCGTTAGATAAATGATATATTGCTTTGGTAACTGACATGGAGGTATGTTTTAAGTTTTTTTTTTGAGGGAAGAAAATAGTATTTAGCACCCACCCCGCCCTGCGGGCACCCCGCCCTCAAAAGGAGGGGAATTAACGTGGCGTGAGTATGTTGGAGTATAAGTTATTGAGACAAAAAGGAGGGGAATAACGTGGCGTGAATATGTTGGAGTATAAGTTATTACTACAAGCTCAATTAACTTTTGAAAGTAAAAATTAACTAATAAAAAAAGCCTCACAATTAATTATGTGAGGCTTTTTTTATTTAAGGTAAATATTTTAAGATTAATTATTTTAAAGTATTTACACGCTTAGTAAGTTTAGATATTAAATTACCCGCTTTGTTTTTGTGTATTACATTGCGTTTAGCCAATTTAGCAATCATTGATGCTACTTTAGGTAAGCTAGTAGTTGCTACAGTTTTTGAATTTTCGGCACGTAAATCGCGTATTGCATTACGTACTGTTTTGTGTTGGTAACGATTCAATGCACGTTTAGCCGCATTTGAACGAATTCTTTTGATTGCTGATTTATGATTAGCCATTTTGTTATATAATTCTTTTTATTGTTTTTATATTGATTGCAAATATCTTTTTTTATTTTGAATAATTCAAATAAAATAGTGTTATTTTTTATTATTCTATTATTTCGTTTAATAATGCGGCGTGGTCTACTAAAATACGTCCGCAATACTCGCATACGATAATTTTTTTGTGTAGTGCAATGTCCATTTGTGTTTGAGGTGGTATTTTGTTAAAGCACCCTCCGCACGAATCACGCTCAATAGCCACTACTGATAAGCCGTTGTGCGCATTGGTTTTAATACGTTTGTAGGCTGATAGTAAGCGAGGCTCAATATGCGATTGAGCATCGTTAGATTTTACGGTTAATATTTTTTCCTCTTTTTCAGTTTCCGAAATAATTTCGTTTAGTTCCTTACGTTTAGCTTCCAAGTCGTTGGTACGCTCGTTAAGCATTGTAGTAGAGGTTTCGTATAATTCGGTTTTTTGACCAAGCGCAAATTTGTATTCTTTTATTTTTTTGTCAGCCAGTTCAATCTCTAGTTTTTGGTACTCAATTTCTTTGCTAATAGCGTCAAATTCACGGTTGTTACGCACATTATCTTGTGCTTTTTCGTTACGTGTTATTGATGCTAATGCTTCGCGTTTGATGTTGTTTTTATCAGAAGTTAATGTTTCTAACTCATCAATTTCGGCTTTTATTTTATCAACACGCACGGTAAGCCCTAGTATTTCGTCTTCTAGGTCGTTTACCTCCAAAGGCAATTCGCCTCTTACGGTTTTAATTTTATCAATTGCTGCATCTATTTGTTGTAATTGATACAACGCTCTCAAACGCTCTTCAATGGTTACTTCAATTTTTTCAGCTGCTGTTTTTGTTGCTTTTGCCATTTGTGTTATATAAAATAATTTACAGAGTTGGTATTTATTTTTGATATATGAGTTGCGAAAGTAGTAAATTTTTTGTTTACTACCTCATATAATAATTCTTTAGTGTACTGTTCGCTTTCATAATGCCCTATATCGGCTATTAACAGGCAGTTTTCGGCATCAAAAAACTCATGATATTTATAATCGCCCGTTACAAATACATCAGCTTTTTGTGCTAAAGCATGGTTTAATAAAAATGAACCTGCGCCACCGCACACCGCAACTTTGCTAATTAAATTATTAGTTAACGCACTATGGCGGACTACTGGCACGTTAAACTTACGCTGTAATAGTTGCATAAATTCGGTTTCGGATAGTGGAGTTGGTAATGTACCAATAATGCCTGCACCTACAGTAGTGTTGGTGTTATTGAGGGCAATAACTTGGTAAGCCACTTCCTCGTAAGGGTGGTTGGTTTTTAGTGCTGTAATAATTTGTTGTTCGTATTTAGCTTCAAACACTCCCTCAATACGGGTTTCGTTTACTTTTTCGCGTACATTAATTGTCCCAATAACAGGGTTGCTACCCTCCAAAGGCTTAAATGTACCTGTGCCATTTATCATAAAATTACATTCGTCGTAATGCCCAATACGTCCAAAACCATTGTTAAATAAGGCTTGTAACACAGCATCGGTATATTTAACGGGGATGTAGGTAATTAATTTTTTAAGCGTACATACTTCGTTTTTAGGCGCGAGTATTTGAGTATTAGTTAGGTTTAGTTTACTAGCAATAGCGGTATTTACACCGCCTATCACGTGGTCGAGATTAGTATGTATGGCGTATATACCAATATTGTGTTGTATGGCTTTAATAACTACACGCTCAATATAGGTGTTACCATTAATTTTTTTGAGACCTTTAAACACTATGGGGTGGTGCGCTATTATTAGGTTGCAGCCCAAGGCTATTGCTTCTTCCACTACAGCTTCGGTGCAATCGAGGGTGGTTAATGCACCTTTGCACTCTGTAGCGGCATTGCCTACAATAAGCCCACAGTTGTCGTAACTCTCTTGGTAATGTAAGGGGGCAAGCTCTTCTAAATAACTAATAACGGATTGAATGGTGGTCATAGGTATAATTGATTTTAAATTAATTAAAATTTACGGATGAAAATTGTAATGACCTTTACAAGCAATAAACGTAACTATATTGTTGGCTAAAGAGTAACTTAATCTATCTAGTAATGTTATTCTTTTTGAAGCCTCCTTACCTCTATTACTTAGGTTTTCAGTTTTACCAATTCCTCCTGTAAATGGGTGTATTTGAACATCTTTCATAAGCGATAGAATTTTATTAAACTCAACTTCATTTTCCTTTTTCCAATTGAATAATTGAGTTAAAAAGTTAGTTGAAAAACAGATTGTATATTTTTCAAATCCTAAATATTTTTTTAGGGACTCTTCATCAATAATTAATTCCCCTAAAAAATTATCTTTCCATTCGTTAAATTCAACTGACACTAAGTCCTCTACACCAGAAATATTGTAGGCTATTAAATTTAATGAGTCGCTTGTTAAAATATTAATTTTTCGATTATTCCAACATACATGAGAATTTAAGCTAATTAATGGTACAGACTTTATAATAGCAACTACTAATGCTGAAGAGTCCTCGCTTACGGGATAAATTTCTTTATCAATATTTATAATTGAATATTCAGAAATATCATAAAAAGAATTTAAGTCATCGTTATTTAAGTCGTCAATAAATGGTTTTTTAATTAAACCAAGAATTAAATTTCTCAAATTTTTGTTTTCCAGTTGATTTAACCAATCATAAAAAGTGTTTGTTTGGGTAATTAATTTGTTACTGAAATTTATTGAAAATCTAATACCTTTAAAATCTACTTTTTGCTTGGCAAGCTTATAGGTCTTAATTAGTTGTTTAAATCGTTCTTCAGCAAGATTATTATTGCTAGCTAAAGGAAATACAGATAATTGATTAAAAATCAACTCCATTTTTATAGTAGTTTAAGTAATTGATTACTCCACTCTTCTAATAAATTATCTCGATATTTGCTCAGCGTACCATTTTCGTCTATGAATATATCAGTTATTTTGCTAAACTGTTCGTTTTGCGAGAGTTCTTTTTCAAAATAAAACAATATTGTTTTATCTTTTAAGTTTGGCATTTCTTTTACTCCAACCCTTATTCCATTAATTATATGGTCGCTGTGTGTTTCAATCACTATTTGAATATCGTTTTGAGCAACTAAGGCTATTAATTTACCCAACTCTGCTTGCCCTCTCGGATGAATATGGCTCTCTGGGTTTTCAATTATTAATAATTGTCCTTTTTTTGCTGCTAACAATGCTGTTATTACGTGTAACCCATATGATATTCCAAAACCTACATTAACAGGTGTAAAGGCATTTGTTTTACCTAAATTAGGTTGATTAAATTCATATTCTAATTTAACTTGATCACCAGAAATAGATGTTGTTTTTATATTTACACCTGGGGATATTTCTCCCAGCCAAAGGTTTACTTGGCTTTTTAATGAAATGTCTTTTTTTGTTTCTTGTCCAAATTCGTTTTGAATTAAAAATGTATTTGTATTTTTGTGTGCGCAATTTTCAAATTCAATATTTTCGCCTCCTCTAGAATCTAAGTAATGAACGGTATATTCTCCGTTTTTACCTATATTGTTTTTATTAACTATACTATGGCTACTCTTATTATGAATTGTTTTAGGTTCTATTCTATTTGCTTCTAAATACTGAAACCCCTTGCTAAAAAGACTTTCTTCATTATTTTTCCCCAAGTAATTAGTAGATGCTACAGTTTGTTCATTATCTTGCGTAAATACATCACTATCAGCCTCGTACTTAAAGTACATTGAGTACGAGTTATTGTCAATGAAAGAAAATTGAATGAATAAATCATTTTTTGTAAATTGATAAAGTACATCTTTAATTGTACCTAATGAAACTTCACTACCATTTAATCGTAAATAACCATCCGAAAGACAATCAGAAGATTGTCGTAATAATAATAACGATTGAATAAACGAAGACTTTCCTTGCCCATTTAAACCAAGCAAAACATTTAAATTACGGAGTTCAAATTTTTTTTTCTTAATTGACTTAAAATTATGTAATTCTAATATTTTAATCATTTTGCTCAGTTATTGTGTTTTTAATTAAATTTTGGATTGCTTCGTGACGATATATAGTGCGTTTCTTATCGCCTGTTGAGCTAGTAACAGACTGTACAAAATCGTTGTTATTAGCAAACATATTATCAAATTGAATTTTAAATTTAGCTTTATTTTCAAGTAATAAATTACTACTTTCTTTTGTTAGAATTGCTATTTGAGTAGATAATGAATCAAATATAGCCTTATTTATTGGTAATTTTCTCCCGTTTAGACTCGGCTTCCTAAAACAATCGTTGCCAAATATTTTATGAGCAATGTTCATTGCTCTATCAAAATCAGTTATAATTTGATCTAATTCTAATTCGGTTTTATCATAAAGTTTAGCCATTGCATTACTCATGTAGGTATCTAAGTCTTGTCCAAAATCTTTACTACCGTAATTACTAACTCCTAACAAATAGTAACTTAAAAATCTATTTGCAAAATCTCTATCTAACATACGATTAGGGCTAATTTTATTATTGGTAGCTTGCAAAAAAGAATCTAACTTTGATAATTTATCAATAAATTTAGCTGGTATTCCTTGAAACAAAGCATGACGAATTTCTTGGGCTTCCAATACTAATCCTCCTGTATTTATACGTTTAAAAATGTTAAATTTAACGTCTGTAGGTGTTCCTGGCATTATTTTATAAATTACCACTTGCGCCTCTTCAATTATACGCTGTAAGTCAACACCTATATCATTCCATGATTTTCCATTAAGAGTAGATAAAAATTCAAGATTACAAAGTATTAATTTTTTATTAGAGTCTGCTTCAACACAAAAATTTCTAATACTACTTAGTCTTTGTAATCCGTCAACAACTAACCAGTTGTTATCATCGGTAGCATCAAAAAAGAAAGCAGGTAAAGGAAAACGAATTAATATAGATTCGATTAAACGACTTTGCTTTGTTTTATCCCACAAATCGTCTTTCCGTTGAAAATAAGTAGTGGTATCCATTTGTATACTTTTTCTTTCAATCCTTTTTATTAGAGTATCTAAAGAGGGAGTTTTAGTTTCAATATTTATTTTTGTAGGGTCAAAAGGCTTCTCCATGAATGATAAAGATTCGTCTGTGTACTCACTCTCTATCTCTTCATTTTTATTTTGCATTATCGGCATTGGTAATTATTTTTAAATTTTCACTACTAATATTTATCTAATATTTAAACAGCTTCGCCATCCGTTCTAAACTCTCCTTCCCATTTAGCCACTACTATTGATGCTAGGCAGTTGCCTGTAACATTAACGGCGGTGCGTGCCATATCCATAAGGGTATCAATGCCTAGTATAATATATACTGGCCATTCGGGCAAGTTAAACGAGGCCATAGTACCCAACAATATTACTAACGAGGCACGTGGCACGCCTGCTACGCCTTTACTGGTAAGCATTAGCGTAAATACTATTAATAATTGTTGGCCAAACGATAAGTCGATACCTGCCGCTTGCGCCACAAATACTGATGCTAAGGCTAAGTACAGCGTAGTACCATCTAAATTAAAACTATAACCCGTAGGTAGTACAAACGATACCACCTTGCGTGATACGCCAAACTCCACCATACGCTCCATAGCTAGTGGTAGTGCGGCCTCGCTACTGGCGGTGGCAAAGGCTATGCTAAATGGTTCGCGTACCGCTTGCCAAAAATCAAGTACTTTAATTTTTAATAGCAATAATATTGGTATAAACACCAGTACTATCAAGGCTATTAGCGCTAGGTATAACGTACCTAATAGTTGTAAGAGATTGCCTAGTACATCAATTCCCATTTTAGAAATAGTATAGGCAATAGCCCCAAACACCCCAACAGGAGCGGCGTACATAACTACGTTGGTAAATTTAAACATGGCTTCCGACACGCTTTCCATAAAGTTAAGTAACGGTTTTTTCTTCTCGGCACTTACCATTGCCAAGCCAATACCTAACAATACGCTAAACACTACTATTTGTAGTATTTGTCCGTCAGCTACTGATTTTGCTATATTCTCAGGAAATATATGTAATATAATATCCGTAGCACTTTGCTTGCCTACCTTAGGTATTTCGCCTTGTACTATGTCAGTGTTTTTAAGCCCTACACCTGCTTTGCTTAGGTTAATGGCGGTAAGCCCTATTATTAGGGCAAGAGTGGTAACGACTTCAAAATAAATAATGGCCTTGAGCCCCATGCGCCCCACTTGCTTAATATCCGAATGCCCTGCAATGCCCACCACTAGCGTAGATATAAGTAAGGGTGCAATGATGCATTTAATAAGTTTAAGAAAAATATCGCTCAGTATTTTCAAATTCAAACCAATGTCTTTAAAATCATAGCCAAACACAGCACCTGCAATTAAGGCAGCAAATATCCACCACGTTAGGTTTTTGCTTGTATAGGCATGCGCTACAATGCTTGCTACGCCTATCCAGCGGAGTGTTATGCTTAGGGTATCGTTGCCTGCATTAAGTAAATGTAACAGTTGCATTACACCAAAACTTAGTGCGGTAATTAGTAAGAATTTGTATTTAGTCATAATTGTGGTGTGGTTTACTAATTAATTTTCTCTGCCCTGCAACACGCTTAAATGCTTGTAAAAACCATTGTCAATTTGCATTAGTTCTAAGTGTGTACCTTGCTCTACTACTTGTCCTTTGTCTAGTACAATAATTTTATCGGCTTCGCGAATGGTAGATAATCGGTGGGCTATAATTATTGATGTACGTCCTTTCATTAGTTCATCTAAGGCAGCTTGCACCACACGTTCCGACTCACTATCTAGGGCCGATGTGGCTTCGTCTAACAATAATATACGAGGGTCTTTGAGCAATGCACGTGCTATGGCTATGCGTTGGCGTTGGCCACCGCTTAGTTTTACGCCACGCTCGCCTACTATGGTGGCTAGACCTTCAGTAAATGTTTGTATAAACTCCCAAGCATTGGCACGTTGTGCGGCTTGTGTTATTTCAAAATCGTTGGCGTTGGGTTTACCATACGCAATGTTTTCGCGTATAGTACCGCCAAATAATAGTACGTCTTGCGGTACTATGGCCATGTTGTTGCGCAGGGCGTGCAAGTCGTAGGTGGTGCTTTCATTACCATCAATTAATAATTGCCCTGCGTTTAAATTATAAAAACGTAATAGTAATTGCGCAATGGTAGATTTGCCCGCACCGCTACTGCCCACAATAGCTATACGTTCGCCCGCTTTGGCTTTAAAAGATAAGTTGTTAAGCACTTGTAATTCGGGGCGTGAAGGATAGGTAAATTGTGCGTTTTTAAATTCAACATCACCGTTAATAGTAATCGTAGGCGCATCAAAATTAAGTTCTTCTACGGTTTCGTCCAATATTTCAAACACCCGCTCCGATGCTCCTGCCGTTTTTTGAATAGTGGCATACAACTCCGCAATACCGCCAAACGCGGCACCAACAAAGGTACTGTACAATAAAAATGAAAGTAGTTCGCCCACTGATATTTCTTTATTAATGGCTAACACCACACCGTACCAAAGCACTACTACTATGGAACCAAACAAACAAAATATAATAAAACTAGCAAAGTAACCACGGTACTTTCCGCCATTAATAGCCGTTTTGGCTATGTTGAGTACTGAAGTTTGATAGCGATTAATTTCAAACAATTCGTTAGCAAACGATTTTACATTAGATATTGCCTGCAAGGTTTCCTCTACAATGGTATTGCTTTCGGCTACTTGGTCTTGCACAAGGCGCGAGTTTTTACGAATAAATCGTCCAAAGATAACCGCTGCAACTGCCACCAATGGTACAATACACAGCATTAACAACGTGAGCTTTAACGATATGTACGATAGGAATATTATGCCACCAATAATTAATATTACTTGGCGCAAAAACTCGGCAATAGTAGTAGTGAGAGTTTCTTGTATTTGCGAAATATCGTTGCTAATACGGCTGTTAATTTCGCCCACACGATTTTGAGTAAAAAACGTAATGGGCAACTTAACTATGTGTGTGTACATTGCCAAACGTAGGTTAGCAAGGGTATGCTCCGTATAATTTACAAATAAAAATATTCGCAGAAAGCTAAATACCGCTTGTAATATTAATACTCCGCCCAAAAACAGCATAATGTTATTAGCCGCGGGTAGGTTATTGTTTTTAGCGCAATCTACCAATTCGCCCATGTATTTAGGGAACAGTAAAGCCGTAGCTCCTGTAAAACCAAGGAATACAAGGCCTAGGTAAAATTTCCATTTATGATTGCCTGCATAATTAAATATGCGAGCGAATAATTTTATATTGTTTTTGTTGAGCTTTACTTTTGGTAAATCGTTGTCGTTGCCGCCGTGTCGTGCCATGTGGGGTGTTTAATGAAAAAAAAAAACTTTATATTGTTAAAATATCTTACACCATATACCCCATAGCTTTATCCACCATGTTTTTAGAGCCAATAAATAATGTAGTACGTTGATGAATGTTGTTAGGTTGCATATCTAATATGCGCTCCGTGCCAGTAGTTGCAATACCTCCAGCTTGTTCGGCTATTAGCGCCATAGGGTTACATTCGTACAGCAAACGTAGTTTTCCGTTAGGGGCTTTAATAGTGGGCGGATAAATAAATATACCTCCTTTGAGCATATTACGATGAAAGTCCGCCACTAACGAACCTATGTAACGTAGGCTATAAGGGCGATTGGTAGTGCTATCGTCCTCTTGTGCATAACGTACATATTCTTTTACCCCTTCAGGAAAATGTACAAAATTACCTTGATTTAAGGAATATATAGCGCCATCATTAGGTATTTTAATATCAGGGTGTGATAGGCAAAATTCGCCTATTGATGGGTCTAACGTAAATCCGTTAACGCCACGACCTGTAGTATATACCAACATAGTAGAACTACCGTAAATAACATAACCTGCCGCTATTTGTTCGGTACCTTTTTGCAAAAAATCCTCTTCGTTAGCGGGTGTACCCACTTCACTAATACGGCGATAAATACTAAATATTGTACCTATGGATACATTTACATCAATGTTGCTTGAGCCGTCTAATGGGTCCATGCACACTACATATTTAGCGTTGGTGGATACCGAATTATTAATATGAATAATTTTTTCATCTTCCTCACTTACAATAGCAGCGCACTCTCCGCCCGATGCCAATGCGGCTATAAACTGGTCGTTGGCAAATACATCTAACTTTTTTTGTTGTTCGCCTTGCACATTGCTTGCGCCTGCTTCGCCTAGTATATCTACTAAGCCCGCTTTATTAACCTCACGGTGCACAATTTTGGTAGCAATGCCTATGTCGCGCAACAGGCGTGATAACTCGCCTTTAGCATACGGAAAATCCGATTGTCGTTCGATAATAAATTGGCCTAGCGTGCGTACTCCTTTAGTTATATTCATGGTTTGAAATTTTTAATTAAATTTACACTACAAATATATCATAATCATATGCACTATCAATATTCTTTTGCACCTCGTTGGTCGGATTTAGACCCAAATATTCACATGCGCCACAGTGCTTACTACGACTATGGTGCGCAGGCTCGTATTAATATTTTAAATGAAAACGGCTTTGCACTTAATAAGCTACAACAAGAGGGGTATTTACCTATTTTGTTTAGAGAAGAAGCTCGCTTTTTGCGTGAAATACGAGGTACTGATACCTTTGTACTTACGAGCAAAATTATTGGTTGTAGTGTAGATTTTAGAAAATGGAGTTTTGAACACACATTTACTAAACCCAATGGCGACGTGGCCTGCATAATAGTAGCCGAGGGTGCTTGGATAAGTATGAAAGACCGTAAGGTAGTAGCACCAAGTGAAGGATTACAAAAAGTATTTGCTAGTATTGAAAAAGGAGAGGGGTTTATTGAGTTATAGTTGGTAAGTAGTAAAAAATGTTTTGGAATAAAAAATATAATTGCTGTAGATTCTGCGGTGGAACTGATTGGAAACACAAAGGAAGTGGTTATTGCATAAAATGTAGTCCATTAATTTTAATTAAGGAAAAATTGAGTGAGTGGACATTTGAAAGTAAAGAATTCATAACACCTATTACTAAAACGATTACTCAAGCAGATATTGATCGACTTCCTTTGACTGAATTCCCCATAAAAAGACGAGAATTAAATGCACAGATTGATGCTCGATTAGCACTTTTAAAATCTTATAATCAGAAGACAAGTATAGAGCCTATAGTAATTGAGCAATATTTACAAAGAATCTCCGAAATTACAAATAACATAAATAAGGTAAATAATATAAATGTATTCCATGGTAATGCACAATTTTACGCTAAATTTAACGACGAACAGCTTTCAGTTATTTTAAAAGATTTAGCTCTTATTTTAATAAATAGAAGATTTAGATTAATTGCTTTTTGAAAATTATTTTGAAAACTCATTATTAATGAAGAACAATGTATTGTTAAAATTAAACAATCAAATAGCACCTCAATAAATGCCGTTCAAAAAAATAATAATCTTAACTACCCTTTGTTTACTTACTATTGCGTTGTTTACTTATTGGGCAAACACGTCTATTATTAATCAAAGCAAACCTTTTGTAACTTATGATATTACCAAGCTACCTACTACTAAAGTAGGCTTATTGTTAGGGACTACTAAAACATTAAAAAATGGTACTGACAACGAGTTTTTCTTTAACAGAATAGATGCAACTGTAGCTTTATTTAAAAGCGGAAAAATAAAGTACGTGATAGTGAGTGGCGACAATGGCAACAAAAACTATAACGAGCCTGAGGATATGCAACTAGAACTAATAAAAAAGGGTATACCCGATAGTGCTATATACCTTGACTTTGCAGGCTTTAGAACATTAGACTCCGTAGTACGGGCACTTAAAATTTTTGGACAAAAAAAAATTATTATCATCTCCCAACAATTTCATAACGAGCGTGCGGTATTTATTGGGCGTAAATTTGGTATTGATGCCTATGGTTATAATGCTAAGGAAGTAAGAGCTTCGTTTGGATTTAAAACAAAAGTGAGAGAGGTGTTTGCCCGTAACAAAGTATATATTGATTTGTTATTAAACACATCGCCAAAGTTTTTGGGAGATAGTATTGCTATTAAATAGTTGTTTCAAATTATTATTATTTTGTAAAGCAAAAAATCCCGGCAAGCTCTAGCGTTAGATAACTGAGTAGTTAGTATACACGACCTAGCAGTTAGTATTTCCTAAAAATCCGACAACTAATAAAAGTTTTCCTTAAAGTAATATACTTGGCCATTACTCAAAATCAATTTCAGTTTGGTTTAAGTCGTTGGCAATTTTTTGTATTGCACGTTGACGTTCTAACTCAAGTTCTTCGGCGGTTGGCGCCACTGGTGGTGTTTCGGCCACTTCAACTATTGGTGGAACTATTAAGTTAAGCTCTTTAATTTTGTTTACCGTTAATCGTTTTCCTTTGGCACGTTGCCCCACTATGTCCATTACTTGGGTTAAGTCAATGATTTCGTTAGGTGTTTCAATCCCTTTAACTTTAGCATACACTATTTCAATTTTAGGCTCGTGGTGCGTAGTTACTAGCTCTACACGGCTATCGGCATGTTCGGTTATGAATATAGTTTTGTTGATGTTGTTAGGATTTTCAATTTTAAAGCGTTTGACAATATATTCTTTTTTGTCGCCATCAAAGTAAATAGTGCTAATGGTTTTAAGTACATCAAAGCGTTCAATGAGTAATAAATCGTCGTCAAAATGATTGCTCAAGTCAAACGATTTTAACGTAAAATGCCCTGATTGATTAATGGTTAAAATTTTATCATCTCCACCAAATGCGCCAAGATAAGTACCGTATCCGTCAATGTTTAAGCGCTGTGTAGTATCATCAAACCATATCATACGTTGCGATGTTTTACTTGCCGATTTCGATTTTAATACAATTTTTTTAATCGGCATTTTAGTAACCAAGTTACCTAATACTCCACGTCCTTTAATATCAATTTGAGCAAAATCAATATCAAATTCGGTTTTGCGTACGCTAGGGTGTGGTTTTAATTGAATATTTACTACTTCAGTTTCGCCATTTTCGTTGGCGGTAAAGTATAAGAGTTTACTGTCTTTAGTACCCTTACTAAGGTCATATTCCTTATCGCGAGTTACTCCGGTTACATTAAATCGTTTAAAATAACTTGCACCTTTAGGTCCATCTTGGTATATGAGGTTGTACACCGTGTGCTCGTCGCCTTTTTTAAATACTGCCACGTGTATAATATCTTTGCCTACAAACACCTTGTCGGTTATGCGGACAACCTTCATAGTGCCGTTGGCCATAAACACTATGGCATCGTCCAAGGTAGAGCAATCGCCAATGTATTCGTCTTTTTTCAACCCAAAACCTACAAATCCTTCCGCTTTGTTTACATATAATTTTTCGCTAGCTACTACTACGCTTTGGGTATTAATAGCGCCGAATATTTTAATTTCGGTTTTGCGTTCACGTCCTTTGCCATACTTACGTTTCAGTTCTTTAAAATAATCAATGGTGTAGTTAATAATATTATCTAAGTGTGCTTGCACGTCTTTAATAGCTTGCTCGGTGGCAAGTATTTGTTCGTCGGCTTTTTTAGCATCGAATTTTGATATACGTTTAATGCGTATTTCGGTTAAGCCTACAATGTCTTTTTCGGTAATGCTGCGTTTAAATAATTGTTTGTAAGGCGTTAAACCTGCATCAATTGTGGCTATTACGGCTTCCCAAGTTTCGGCCTCCTCAATGTTGCGGTAGATACGTTTTTCGATAAATATTTTTTCTAACGAGCTAAAATGCCAGTTTTCTTCAAGCTCCGCTTTTTTAATTTTAAGTTCTAATTTAAGTAATTCGAGGGTTTGATGCGTTGATATTTTCAACATTTCATTTACTCCAATAAACTTAGGTGTATTGTTTTCAATAACGCCAGAGTTGGGTGATATTGACACTTCACAATCCGTAAAAGCATACAGGGCGTCAATAGTTTTGTCGGGCGAAATACCTGGAGTTAAATGCACTAGTATCTCCACGTTTTCGGACGTGTTGTCCTCTATTTTTCTAATTTTAATTTTATCCTTATCGTTGGCGGCAATAATACTATCAATTAACGATGAAGTTGTTGTGCCAAAAGGTACTTCAGTTATCTTTAACGTTTTGGTGTTTTCAATGGCAATTTTGGCACGTACTTTTACTTTACCCCCACGTAATCCTTCGTTGTACAAACTAAAATCGGCTTGCCCACCCGTAACAAAATCTGGGAATAAATTAGGTCGGCGTCCACGCAATACTTCCACGGAAGCATCAATTAATTCAATAAAATTATGGGGTAATATTTTACACGCTAAACCTACCGCAATACCCTCTACACCTTGTGCTAGTAGCAGCGGGAATTTTACGGGTAGGTTAATAGGTTCTTTATTTCGCCCGTCGTATGAACTTTGCCACTTGGTAGTTTTGGGATTAAATACTACTTCTAACGCAAATTTTGATAAACGTGCTTCAATATAACGTGCTGCTGCTGCTCTATCTCCTGTGAGTATATTTCCCCAATTTCCTTGGGTATCCAATAACAAATCTTTTTGCCCAATAGCTGTAATAGCCTCGCCAATACTGGCGTCGCCATGGGGGTGATATTTCATGCAATGCCCAATAACGTTGGCAACCTTGTTGTAGCGACCATCTTCCAACTCGTTAAAACTGTGCATAATACGGCGTTGTACGGGTTTTAAGCCGTCGTATAATGCGGGCACGGCACGTTCCAAAATAACATAGCTTGCATAGTCCAAAAACCAGTTTTGGTACATGCCGTCAATGTGTATTATTTTGGTTAAGCCGTTGTTATTGTCGTTGTTATTATTCGTAATATTCTCCATTAAAATTCTTTAGTTGCGTTTGTGGCAAATTTGCAAAAAAAGAACGTAATACACCCTACTGTTGTTAACTATTTTATGGCTAAGTTTATTAGCGCAGGTTTATTAATTGTTTCGTAGGGACACGAATCAAGGCGAAACGTAACTAGTAATTTGTAATTAATTAAGTACTACTAATTTTTTGGTAGCGGTGTTAGTCTTAGTTTTAATAATAACAGTGTAAATGCCACTATTAAGTGTTTTAATATCAATAGTAGGAGAGGAGTTAATGGTGGAAAGTTGAGTAACGCCGTACATATCCACAAACGCTACTTTAGCATTAGCCACATTAACCGTAACTTGCTGTGTAGTAGGGTTGGGGTACACAGTTACTTTGGTGCTAAAATCGTTAGCAATGTTTTTGGTGCTAGTAGTTAATGCCGCCGAAATATCTAATACAAACAAGCCATATTTCATATCCATATTAAGTACTACTCCACTAGGTAAAAATGGGTAGTTACCCCAACTCCCGCAGTAATTGCAGGTGTTGGCATCAGGGTATGAATCATAATAGCCAGTACGTATGGGGTGTTTAGTGTCGCTAATGTCGTAAATAACAATACCATCACGGTAGTACGACATAATAAGTGTGCTATCGTTAATTATAAATGGATTGTGAGGTGTTGCACCTGTGTTACCATTGTCAAAAGTAGTATCCACATCAGGCGAAAGTATATTACTTACATCTACAATTTTTATTGGAAGAGCAGCAGGCACTTCGTCGCACATTACTAATTTTTTTCCATTAGGTGTTAGTGCGCTGCTATGGTTGTAGCCCGCACCATCGTACACGGTAAGCGTGCTTAGGGCTTCAAATTTATTTAGTAACGCATTGTATTTGTAAATATACAAGCCGCCATACGAACTTGAGGCGTACACCGTATCATGCCTTACATACATATCATGTACGTTGTTAGTGTTACTTGGATAATCATCGTTAAGCGAACGTAAAAAAACAGGGTTAGCAGGGTTAGCCAACGAGTATACAGACATTGTTGTAGTGTTATATCCACCACCATTTACGCCATGTTTTTCAATACCTAAATACAGTTTATCGCCGTCTACAAACAGTGTGTGCGAACCCTCTATAGTGCTGTGCTTACGTGATACTACATGCACCGAATCGGGTAGATACTGCATATCTACGGTATAAAAATTATTTGCAGCGTCGTCACTCGTAAGGTAAGCATAGTGTTGGTAGCTTTTCATTTCGCGCCAAATTGCGTTTGGATAATTGCCCTTAACGCTGTCGCAAAACACAGGGTTAGCCTTATTGGTTACGTCCACAAAATAATACCCACTAGCACCGCCCACAATAGCATACTCGCGATTTTTAACAGCGTCGTACCAGCCCCAGACTCCTGCGTATAAGTTACCGTTCCAGCTGGTGGTACTTTCGCCTACGGCTTCCCAACGGCTTAATAAATTTACGTTTTGTGAGGTAAATGTTTGTGCATTTGTAGTGCAATAATAATTTAGCGTTAAGACTAATGCTAGTAAATGTTTCATGTTTAAAAAATAGTTTATTCGGTTAGCGTTTTAATTTGTGCTACTAAAGTTTCTACTAAGGTAGTTTGTGAAGCTAAGTTTTGTTTAGTAGTTACTTGTGTAGCTTCGTTTTCTTTTAACTTATTTTCGTTTTTAGTAATAGTATCCTTGCAATCAATTACATCATTCTTTAGATTTTTAATGTCTTTTTCTAAACCTAACTGTGCCGATTTTAATTTTTCGTATATTTTTTTTGCTGATTTCGCTTGCTCATCAACCGCTGCAGCTGATGCATCTACAACACGTTTTTGTATTGCTACGTCGTCTTTTTTCTTGGTTAATGCTTCCTCTTTAAATTGTAATTCGTTTAGTTTTTTTTCAATTTTCGATTTGTTTTTATTTATTTCAGCATTAAAATCGGTATTATCTTTTTCTAAATTTTTTTGTTTACTGGCTAGTTTTTCTAAATTTTTGTTCGCATTTTTTAAATCTTCACTCTCTTGGTTTAATGCCATTTTTAGTCCAAAATCTTTTAATTGTGTTCTTACAATTGCACATTTTTCGACCATGTCTACGCAGTTAATGTATTTGCCATCAAAATCATAAGCTACAATTAGTTCTACGTTTTGTGCATCTTTTTCTTTTAATGTACTGTACACATCCACTGTACCAGTACCTAGCTCCTGAACAACCGTGTTATCACTAAAAAAATTCATTTTGGTTTCTTTCACTATTCCTTTATGATCTTTTTGCCATTTTTGCCAAGCCGAGGTTACATCTTTTAACTTAGCGTAGGGTATTGTTGTTTTGTAAGCACTTACTGTACCTATTGCAAATACTTCTTTAGTGTCCTCTACAATTACTTTTTGGGCTTTTACAGTAGTGCTAGCAATTAGTGCCGCAGCTATTAAAATGTTAGTTTTGTTCATTTTGGTTTTTTAAATAATGTAGTTAATATTAACCACATTAAAGGTAGTTAATATTCTTATTCTCGCACAAAATAAAGTCAACCGCTTAGTATTATACTTTATAGCAACTAAACAACAATATTATTGGTTTAGTAATTTAACAAATAGTGTATTAAATAAACTTGCTTGCAATTTATAGCCTTGTGGAGTAAGGTGTATATAATCGTTGCGTGCCAAACCACATTGTAACCAATAGGGAAAGGCATTGTTTTGCCCCATTATAGTATACCAATCCCAGTAACGTAGGCTATATTCAATCGCAATACGCTTTAGTACATTATTCACAACTTTAGTATTGCTACACACGTTAGTAGCAGAGTATTGGGCATGCCCAGCATTAGTAATAATAATTTGCGCATTACGTTGTGCGTTACATGCATTAACAACTTTTACTACATTATGGTAAAATTGTGATGAATCAAATGTGGTGGTGTAACCGTCGTTAGCCCCTAATGAAAGTATAACTACATTAGCTTTGTTTAAATACGGCGCGTATAAGTGTATGTATTTGGCTGTAGTGGTGTAGCTTGCACCATTTAACCCAAGGTTGTAATACTGTGTATTAGTTTGTGGCGAAGTTTGGGTAATATTCCATAATATAAATGCACCAGTATCGTGGCGGGTATAGTACAATGTATCTACTGTAATTAGTGAGGTTGTAAATGTTTTTTGTTGTAACGAATAATTGTCATTGGTTTCAAAATTAATACGGGTATTGTAGGGGTGTTTTACTATAAATCCTATCAATGAATCGTAACTTTTAAAATAACTTAATTGCTTGTAAGCACTGTCATAGTTGGCTTTAGCGCAACTTTTAACAGTATAATCATTAAATGTTTGGATACTAATTGTTGGGGTTAGTAATTGTCCTTTAATAAATCTATGAGGCAGTAAATTGGGTTCAATAGTAGTTATGGCTGTGCTGTCCAACTGTTGCAGTAAATTATTACCCCAATAGCCCGCTTGAATATGTGAATCGCCAATGTGTACCACTGTAAATTGTTTTGGCACATTAATTGATTTGTTATCAAACATAAAGTAATTGTGTTGTGTGGCCACAAACTGTATACTATCAGGCAGTTGTTGTGCAGTACAATTAGTTAGTTTAAATAACGTAACACTACATAAAATTAGTACATTCGTGAATGATTTTTTAAAATAAAAACTCATACAACAAAATAACACAATTTAATAATATAAACTCTAAACAAAAACAACCATGAAAACAACAGCCAATGCGCTATTATTAGCCACCGCATTGTTAACCTCGTTAACATTTACTGCTTGTAAAAAAGAAAACAAGACTGAAACTACCGAAAATAATGAGGCACTAAGTGATGCCACGACATCTGAAACAAAATTTGATAATAGTGGTACCGTTGCCGATGCTGCATTAGCAGGTGGTAGCGGGTCGGATATTACAGCACGAGGCATGGGTACTGACGATTTTTTTGCAGGCTCGTGTGCAATAATTACTTGGGATAGCATAGCCAATCCACGTAAAATTACTATTGATTTTGGAACTAATAATTGTGTGTGTAAAGATGGAATTAGTCGTCGTGGAAAAATGATTATTACTCATTCGGGTAAGTATCGCGAAGCGGGTTCGAGCCACACTATTACATTTGATAGTTTTTATGAAGATGATAATAAAATAGAAGGTGCTAAAACGGTAGTGAACAAAGGGCTAAATGGTAGTGGGCAAATGTACTGGACAATAAGCGTAGTAGGCGGAAAAATAACCTATACTGATGCAACCTCGGCATCATGGGCAAGTGAGCGTGTACGCACACAAACCGCAGGGCAAGCCACTATAGGCAGAGGAGGTTGGATTGATGACGAATATGATATTACAGGTAATGGTGGCGGAACAAGTGTAAAAGGGGTTACCTACACTGCCGAAATTAAAACTGCATTACATAAAAAAGTAAGAGGTTGCAAACGATTTACTTCAGGCGTGTTAGAAATTGTGCCTACAGGTACAAGTGGTTACAAACGTCAGATAGATTTTGGCAACGGAGCTTGCGATAATCAAGCTACAGTTACCGTATTTAAAGGCAACAAAACCAAAACCTATACTATTACATTTAAAAAGTAAATTATTATTATTATTATTTACAAAAGCGTTGAGTACTCTTACTCAACGCTTTTTTTTTGAAATTTATTAACACTTGAAATTCAACTAATGAATGCCATGTTGGTTTACTATGTTTTGTGATAACAATTATTTTAAAAAAAACAAGATGTGCAGGATAAGTATAACTAATAATCCAAGTATGCTTACTTTTTATTAATGGTGAGTATAAATGCAGTTGCGTTTTTACCATTTTCTTCAGCATCAATATTAATGGTAGTGCTTACGGTATAGTTAACTTTGGCAAGTTCCGCAGCTAATACTTCATTAACTTTGGTGGCGTAAGTGGCTTGTTTGCTAGTATTTATAGCATCGTTTAGTTTTTTATAATCAATTGGTTGTTTGGTTATAACCACTGCCATATAATCTTTAGTGCCTTTATCATCGGCCTGCAAACTATAATCTTTAGGGAAAACACGTGTGCCCACAATACCACAATAGGGCGAGTGCTTGGCGGTGTACGGAAACAGTATATAACTACTGCCATCAACCTCTTGCCCAAATACGTAAGTGTAGCAAGCGGTTGAGTTTTGTATTTGTATTTTAAATTTATCGCCTTTGTTTAATGGTGTAGTAGTTTCAAACACATTTTTATCAATGGGTTTAAACCCTATTAGTTGCTTAATAGCGTTGCTTAATAAACCCACATTTACTTTAAATTTTTGGGTGGTAGGCACGTCGGCTCTACCCATTGGGTACACGCCATAGGCTTCTTTGGCAAAGTGCTTAAAATCTTTGTAGCGTACCCATGCCAATCCTTTTTGGCCCCACTCTTCGCCCCAACTATTCATGAGTTGAAAACAGCCTCCCTCCAAATAATCGTCGTAGCCAATTACACACATACAATGTCCGCCAAAGCCCGCCATGTCATAATCATCTTGTGTTGGGCGCCATACTTTTGCCCCCATCATATCTTGCATAAATGAACCTCCTACCATCATTCCTATTACTACTGGCGCGCCTTGTGCAATGTTTTGTTTCATGGCTAATAAATCCAAGGTTTGGTCATCGCCATTTTTGGTTAAACGGTTAGCTCCTTTCATTCTAAATTGGCTTGCTGCACTAATTTGCGACGAGTTGGGTTTGGTGTCGCAGGAGTTTTCGTCGTACCCAAATTGTGTAAAAGGCAAATCGCCTACGTTAGTTAATTTGTCCATAGCAGTTTGTACGTACGAACCTTGGCAACCTTCTAGCCCAATTTGATTATACAAAAACGATGGGCTAAATGCCACGCTATTAGGGTCTTTACCCGTAGCTATTGATTGTAGTATGGTACGCGCCGCATAACTACTTCCCCAACCTACGCATGAGCCTTGTTGCCCTTGATTAAGACGTTTTGGAGCATATTTTTCTAAACTTACACGCTCAGGCAAAGTATTACCTTCGGGCGAAAGCGGTTCAAACACTTCGGCTTTATCAAACTCGGCAGGGTCGAGGTTTGCACCTTTGGCAAGCCCGCTAATGGCTTGGTTCATAACACTGTTGCCACTACACCCTCCGCTAAACATATAATACCCTCCGCCTAATATAGCTACTACTACTAATAGTTTTGGATTTTTTATCAATATAAGCAGTAATGACATAAGTATACCACCTATACCTCCTCCGCCAAAACCACTACCTCCATTGCCTCCCGACGAGCGTTGATTACTTTCGTTGCTTTCTTGTTCAGGAGTATTATTTTCGTCTTCTACTATTCGTATTGGCATGTTATTTATTTATTTATAAATTTTGTTAGTGATTTTTAGCTTGTTAATAGCTACGATTTTATGTAAAGGGTTACTCCTAACGAAGTTATTGCGGGGTGCATTTTTAGCATATAATCTTGTTGGTAGTTCAATCTTAGTGGGGTAATTAGGTAGGATTGTTGCGCAAATATTCCAACACCTGTTTTTTTAAACGAAAATACGTACTCAACACTCAGTACCGAATTTATTTTAAGCCCATTAAACAAGTAATTAACCTTGCTGTATCCATTAGCGTCGTAGTAGTAAAACACCCCTGTTGGAGCTATGTACAAGTTAGTTTTAAAACCGTTAAAATTAGTACCAATACCTAAAGGTAACTCTATACAAAAATTACGAATAAGTAGTGTGTCAGTTCGTGTAGCAACTATGTATTGCCCACCTGCATAGGCATTTTTTACATTAAAAGTATTAGTTATTTTTTCAAACGAATGCACACTTGCGCCTGCTCCTAACGTGGCACATAGCCATGGTTTAAAGTACCACTCAACGCCACCATTAATAGCACCAGCGATACGAGGGCTACTTGTGGTGTTATAGTTAAATACCTGTGGTTTTGTGGCTTTAATATGATTAAACGTGTAGCCGGTACTTAACCTAATGTAAGGGGTAATATAAGGCGTAAAAGTAGTGTGCTCTTGTGCCACAATGGTACAAGTTAACGTACAAGTAACAAATAACAAAATAAGGTGTTTCATACGTAATAGTTAATGATTAAAGGGAATAGGGTAAAACTAATAATTTGTTGTTATAAAGCAACGTCTATTTTTAAAATAGATACTTTAACCACACTAATTAACGTTTAGATTATGCTTAAATTATATATTAAAATAGTGTGTGCAACGCTCAATATTTTATACTATATTTGAATAATACAAAATAATTAAATAACATTATTACTATGAAACATATTTTACTCCTATTTATTAGCTTAACAGCACAACATACGTTTGCACAAAGTTTCCCTGATGCAGCTGATTTATCTACAGGGCAAGGCGCAATAAACACTAACGATCCTATATGGCAAACTTCTCAATGGTTTACTACGCTTCCACCACTACCTACTGACCCTAGCATGGTATATACCTCTGCGCTAATACAAAATAGTTGTACTTCCGTTTGGATTGATCCTGCTACACTTCCGCCCCCCGTTAACAACGGTAATTGGATAACTGGTGCAAACTCAGCTTGCACTGGCATACCAGGTTATACTTATTTTAGATTAACGCTTAACCTACCCGCAGCTTGTGGTACTAACTCAGTAACTGTGGCGGGTAATTATGTATTAAATTTTGATGGCTATGTTGACAATGAAATTGAAGCCGTGTACATTAACGGTAACGACGAGGGAGTTACACCTGGTGGAAATTATGCCGCAGGTGGGCAAAAAAACATCATACTCGATGGTCCTTGGGTAGCAGGGATTAATTATGTAGATATTTTGGTGTATAATTCTCTGCCTGGCGGCGGCGGACCTTATGGTTTATTGTTGGTAGCTAACACCACAGCGCCAAGTGCCACTAATGATGATGATGCGGATGGAATTGTAAACCTTAATGATAACTGCCCATGTACTGCGGGTAACAATAATGCGGGCTGCACAGCTGCGCCCAACAACTGTAATACTGCATTAATACGTACCACATTAGTTGCTGCGGGTAATATTGAGTTATTAAATAACGATAATTCGTGCAGTATATACTTTTTAAATACTACACCAAATACGGAGCCTGCCGCACAAGCCTATGCGCAAACGTTTGGGGCTAATTTAATATCAGTACAGTCAGCCGCCGAAAACAGTGCAATTAGAAACTCTTTGGTTAACCAAAACTATGGAGGGAACGTTATATGGCTAGGATTTAGTGATGCGGTAACTGAAGGTAGTTTCGTGTGGTACGATGGTAGCTCTGTTACCTACACTAACTGGAGTCCGTCTCAACCCGATAATTCTGGAAATGAAGATTGTACACAAATACGTACTAATGGCACTTGGAATGATTTGCCTTGCTCACGTAATTCAATATCGGTAATTGAGGTGAGCCTTTGCCCACAAGTAACAATAACCACCAATAAACCAACCCATTGTGTGGGAGCTAACGTTATGTTGGTGGCAAGTACTATTTTAGGGTCGCCTAATTATACCTATACTTGGACTCAAATAGGCAATAGTACCATTGCTTTTATAGACAAAACAGGCAATAACGATACAATACTAATTAAATCTAATGTGGCAAATACGTTTACCGCCACCTCAACTGACAGATATGGTTGCCAAGGAGTTAATGTAATTACAGTTAATCCTAATTCCCTACCCACCACCACACTCACACCCACTAACATTGATTGTTTTGGTGCAGCCAATGGAGCAATAACAACCGTTGTAGCTACAGGCACAGCACCTTATACCTATGCGTGGAGCAATGCAGCTATTACTGCTAATATTACTGCATTATCCCCTGCAACTTATACATTAACAGTAACAGATGCTAATGGCTGTGTAAGTGCAGCTAACAGTTCCACTATAACACAGCCCGCCACTGCATTAAGCGTAAGTAATGTAGTAGTAAATAATGTAAAATGTTTTGGCGGTAACGATGGCGATGCCACTCTTGTAGCCACTGGTGGTACACCGCCCTACGTACACGCATGGAACACTGTGCCCCCGCAAGTTAATGTAACAGCAACTAATCTTACACAAGGCACTTACACCTACACCGTACTCGACGATAATAACTGCAGAGTTACTGGTACAACTACTATTACTGAGCCTACACAACTTACCGTAGCCATAACGGGCAACAAAGCCAATTGTGCTAACGATGCAACCGCCACACTAACCACACTCACCGCTACAGCAACTAACGGCACTGGCCCAATGTATAGTTATAGCTGGACTCCCAATACATCAACCACCAACACCATAGTGTGTAATTCGGTAGTGGGAGCTACTGTATATACCGTGGTGGCCAAAGACCAAAATAATTGCACTGCCACCGCCAATGTAACACACGATGTTAATGCCAACCCAACAGTTGCCTACACTGTAGACTCCGTGTGTATTGGCACCCCATCACAGTTTAAAAGTATAATTACTACTGTACCCAAAACTGATATTGTTACCTACGCATGGCTGTTTAGTGGGCCTGGCGTGCCACCTAATACCACTAGCTCTGCAGAAAACCCTACCTATCCGTTTACCGATTGTAACAAAAATTACACCGCATCGTTAGTAGCTATTAGCAACAAAAACTGTGTGGGGGTATCCAACAATGCTACCCCTGCTACAGTGTATTGCTTACCTGTACCTAATTTTACGGTAAACGATGGTTGCGAAAAAAACGACACAATTAATTTTACCAACACCAGTGCCAACGGTACAGGTACCACAGGTGCTATTACTAATGCATGGCTTTTAGATGCCGCTACGGGAGTAATAGCAACAGTGGCTAATCCTACTAAAATATATGCTGCCGCAGGCAATTATGTTATTAATTTGGGCGTAGCCGATGTTAATGGGTGTGTAAATGCTACGTCAAAAAACATAAAAATATATCCTAAACCCACGGCTGATTTTACACTTACCAAAACTTGTTTTGGCAAACCTACATTAATGAGCAATACTTCCAACTTAGCTACCATAGCTGGTTTTAACGACGTTATTAATGATTATAAATGGGATTATAACTATTCAAATAATAGCTTTACTATTGATGCCACCACATCGGGCGCTAGCACTATTTACCCCATTACGGCTACCGAAACTATGCCCACCATAGCACTAATAGTTACTACTAATAATAACTGTGCTGATACTATTACCAAGCAAGCAATAGTGTGGCCGTTGCCCGTAACTAATTACACGGTTAGTGCGCCGTGTTTCCCTGCCAACGCTGTGCTAACTAACAACAGTAGCATATCCAACGGTACTGATAATAGTATAATAGCTACCATGAATTTAACTTGGGGCGATGCTAGTACTGATGTATTAACTACCCCTAACCAAGTTAAGCCTCACGCTTACACAGTAAGTAATGCCTATGTTACCGAGCTTACCGTTACCAGCAACCATAACTGCAGTACAAAATTGCAAGTGCCTACTATTGTACACCCTACTCCTAAAGCCTTGTTTGGCGTGGCTCCCACGCAAGGCTGCTCGCCGCTGTGTGTTAATTTAACTAACAACAGTACACAAACTAACTTGCCTGCTAACGAGCCTATTACAAGCTACGTGTGGAACTTGGGCGATTATTCGGTAATTAAATTATCGGACAATACTTCCAACAGCAAACATACCTCGCATTGCTACGAAAACCTAAACGATACCACCCAACACTATACCGTTAGGTTAATTGTGAGTACTGATTATGGCTGCGCCGATACCCTTACACAAACCAATGTGGTGGAGGTGTACCCTAATTCCAAAGCTCAGTTTGAGGTAGCGCCCAAGGAAGTTGATTTATTTAACCCACAATTAATAATTACTGATGCTTCGCACTTGGCAGCTACCATGCAGTGGGTGTACAAAAGTGGCGATACTGTTACCGTTACTAACGACACACCGATGTTTCCTATCCGTCCGTTTGCCTACAGCTACAAAGATTCGGGCATGTACACCGTAGTACAAATAACCACTAGTGCTGATGGTTGTGTGGATAGTGCCACACAACAGGTGCGTGTAAAACCAATTTATACGCTGTACATACCCAATGTGTTTACACCCAATGAGGATAAAATAAACGATTATTTTATGATAAAAGGGGTAGGTATTAAAGCACTTACCTTAACCATATTTGACCGTTGGGGCGAGGTAGTAGGCATTGTGCAAGACCCTGCATCAAAGGGCTGGGACGGCAACGACTACAAAACTGGAGTTGCCTGCAAAACCGAAATATACAACTGGCGATTAAACTATACCGACCTATTTAATGTAACCCACGAAAGTATGGCGGGTTCAGTTACGCTTATAAAATAGTGGAATTACACTATTAAATTTGTATGTATATTTACTCATAAATTACACCACACTACATGAGTAAACTATACATAGTACCTACGCCAATTGGCAACCTCGACGATATTACCTTGCGCAGTATTAAAACGTTACAAAACGTTGATTTTGTGGTAGCCGAGGATACACGTACTTCGGGCTTTTTGTTAAAGCATTTGCAAATATCAAAGCCAATGTATGCCTTTCATTTAAATAATGAACACAAATCGTTACAGGGTATAATAAGTAAAATACAAACTGGGCAAACTTGTGCCTTAGTAAGTGATGCTGGTACACCAGCAATATCCGACCCTGGTTTTTTGCTGGTACGTGCCTGTGTCGAAAACAATATTAATGTAGAGTGCCTACCTGGCGCAACGGCTTTAATACCTGCTATTGTTAATAGTGGCTTGCCTTGCGATAGATTTGTTTTTGAAGGATTTTTGCCACAAAAAAAAGGACGTCAAACTAGGTTAAACGAACTGGCTACCTATAATAAATCGTTTGTATTGTACGAAAGCCCGCACCGATTAGTTAAAGCACTAGCACAACTTATTGAAGTATGTGGCGCCACACGCCGTGCTAGTGTAAGCCGAGAATTAACAAAATTATTTGAGGAAAATTATAGAGGCACTTTGCAAGAATGCCACACTCATTTTAACAACAAAGTAGTAAAAGGTGAGCTGGTAATAGTAGTAGAAGGATTATCTACCAAGAGCAAAAAAGAACTACAAGAGCAGGAAAACGAAGAGGAGGAAAATTAATTCCTCCTCTTTTTTTATTTTTTAGGCAAATAAGTAGCCCTTGCAGTTTCAAATTCGGAGAGTGTACCCCACTTTAAGTTTTCGTGGTGGTTGTTATTCATTTGCCCATTTATATGTATTATTTGAGTTTGATTGGCAGTAGGTTCGGGCAAAAAGTTTTGTGCTACTAACTCGTGTACAATTACGTGTTTAGCAAGTACACGCTCGCCATCAAAGCCACGGTAATGATAGTTACGGTAGCCCAAGCGCGACACTCTACATTTTTGTATTTCGCCATCTTCAATTACTTCTATGTAAGTAGCAATGCGCCCAAAGTTGCTCACGGCGTATTTTTCGGGGGTTACGTAAGCTATTTCAAAGTCCTTCCACAGTTCGTTTTCTAATATTTTTATCACTTTAAATTGTTTTATTATTTAGTTTAAATTAAAACAAATGTACATTATTTGAAGGTATATTATTCAATTTTAAAATAGATAGTTTGCTGGATTCAACAAATAAACAAAACGCTATGATGCATTATTAAGTTTTAGCTTAAACATTTCATTAGGAGTTTTAAATCCGAATCTCTTTACGGGTGTTTGTTTTGTTATTGTTTTTCATGAGAGCTTCGCTTTTCTTGGTCTGTTGTTTAATCTATTACTTGAATCCACCGTTGAATTTAAGCTGCAACTACAAAATTATAATTGTCTGAGTACATTAATAAATTTAATAACGAATTTATAATGTAAATAAGGTGTAATTGTAACAAGTATTTTTTATGTTTGTAATCGATATTAAAATCGTTCTTCGTACTATGCTCAATCGCCATCATTTACGAGTAAAAGCGCTACACAGCCTTTATGCTCAGTTTTCCGCTCCCGAATTTGATATGATTCATGGAGAAAAAGAATTACAAAAAAGTATTGATAAATACTACGACCTATATATTCATCAGTTATCACTATTTGGCGAGCTATTTCGCATAGCCGAGCGTATTATTGATGATGGTAAACAAAAACAATTACCTACACGTGAGGATTTAGCTCCTAATACTAAATTTGTTGATAATCTAGCTTTGCGTATGTTAGTTAGTAATAGTGAGCTAACCACCAAAATGCAACAATACAAGGTGTCGTGGCTTGATGAACACGAAACCTTACGTAAGTTATTTAACAAAATACGCCTAAGCGACACGTACAAAGCGTATATGGAAAAAAGTACCAATTACTTTAGCGATGCCAAGCGTTTTTTAATTGACATATACGTCGAGTTTATTGCTAACAACGAATATTTTGAAGACTACTACGAAGGTATGAGTATTTATTGGGCTGACGATTTTTACATGATAAACGTATCTGTTGTAAAAACTATCGAAAGCTTGCAAGAAACATCTACCAACAGTTTGAGGCTACAACCCTTGTACAAAGACGCTGATGACGACAAACGATTTGTGCTTGAATTATTTCGTAGAGTACTATTGCGTAACACCGAATTAGAAAAACTAATAGCCGACAAAACTCAAAATTGGGAACTGGAGCGTATTGCTAACATGGACATATTGCTAATGCGTATGGCTATTGTGGAACTTACCTATTTTAAAGAAATACCCATAAAAGTTACCCTTAACGAATACATTGAATTATCAAAAGAATATAGCACCGACAAAAGTAAAAACTTTGTAAACGGAATATTAGATAAATTGGTAATTGAACTCAAAGCCTCTGGCGATATAGCCAAAATAGGGCGTGGGTTAATGGAATAAACTACCAAACGATTACTAATTTTTACAAATGCAAAATAAGCAATGAGCAGTATAATTAAAATAATTACGGTTACTTTTTTTGCTTGCTTTGCATTTAAAATAGCCACCCCATTCGCTAAGCTATCGCAGCTTACATTTTTAGAAACCCTATTTAGCCTATCATTAGGTGGTACACTGGGCGTATTTATTAGTTATTTTGGTGGGCAGTACATCATTCAACGTTGGTTTTCAACTGCAACCAAAACCAATAAAAAAGTATTTACTAAAACTAATCGTTTTATAGTGCGTGTACTCAAGAGCCATGGCTTGCTAGGCTTAGCGGTTATAACCCCTCCTTTACTATCAGTACCCGTGGGGAGTATTATTGCCGCTCGTTTTAATATTAAATATTACAAAAATACTCGTTACGTACTTACTTACCTATTAGGTGGTGTATATGCTTGGGCGTTATTATTAAGTACACTCATGTACTTGTTGCCAAATTTTAAAATTTCGTTATAAAAAAAAACATATATTTAAGCTATAATTATTGTTATAAAATTATTTGGCTATGAAGTATATTTCTATTCTTATTTTTGCTTTGGTAACACTGCACTCAACTATTAATGCGCAAACCAAGGGTTGGAGTGTTAAACCCTTTGAACGTAAAGCGTTTATTGAAAACAAAGGGCAGTTCAACGAAGTTTTGCCTGAGCAATACAAAAATTTTAACTATTGTATTGATAACGGAGCACGAGTTTTATTTACTCCAAAGGGATTAACTTATGTTATAAAAAAAATAAACCATAAGAAACTAGGTGCGTTAGTTTTTTTTATGAGTGAAGAAAAACGAGAACGTTTAGAGCATGAGATAAATGTAGAGTATGAATATATTACTATGGAATGGTTAAATTTTAACCCTAATGTAAGTATTGAAACCATTGGGTTACAAACCACTAGCTATAATTATGTGATGCGTAACAAAGGTATGAACGACTACACCGAGTTTTGTAAAGGATACAGCAAAATAATTTATAAAAATTTATATAATGGTATTGATGTAGAATATTTTTTTACTGAAAAAGAGGGCTTTAAATATAACTTGATAGTTAGTGCAGGAGCTGATATTAACCAAGTGCGCATGCGATACAACGCAAGTACTAAATTATTGTTAGACAAGGGAAATCTTATCATTAAAAACTTAAAAGACAATATAATTGATCATGCTCCTATTACTTACGTAACGAATGATATGAAAGATAAGATTGAATCTTCTTTTGCATTAAAAGAGAATGTTATTTCGTTTAATGTAAATAACCCTAATAAACAAGCCATAACTATTGATCCTTGGACAGTCGTACCTGTAGCAGCCTCGCCAGCCTTTGATAATGGCACTGATAATTTAGGTAATATTTATTTGTGTGGACAAGGCTATGTTGTTGAAAAATACACTGCAACGGGCACCGCCCCCACTTGGTCGTTAAATTTCCCTACAGCTTATTATGGTGATATGTTGGTAGAAGGAAGTGGAAATTTTTATTTATCAGAAGGGTTTAATACTGGGGGGGCACACTCTTACAAATTTTCTCCTACATCAGCACTTATTTGGACAAGTACTACGCCAGGTGCTGACTTTAGAGAACATTGGCGCTTGGCTCTTAATTGTGTTACCAATAAAATTATAGTATTAGGAGGTGGAACTACATACACAATGAGTATTGCTGAAATAGATGTTCCTACAGGAACTCTAACCAATATAAAAGGTATAAATGGTGCAGATATGCTAGGTTTAGCTATTGATGAACTAGGTAAGGGATACGAACTTAGCGTGAATGATCAACTCGTATTCACGGATAACGCCAACAATGTAATAACATCAGTAAATAGTGGACATGGGTTTTCCTACACTTTTACGGGCTATGCGTCAGGAGGAATAGGATATAACGCTATAGCTTTAGGAGGAAGTAACTTTTTATTTACCTCTAATGGAGGCGAGATAAAAAAATGGGACATAACAACACACGCACTATTAGCTTCGGTTGCTATACCTGGAGGAATGTCAATGTCAAGCAGCGGTATACTAGCTGATAAATGCAATAATTTATTTGTAGGTTCAAACAGCGGTGTGTATCGTTTTGATTTTAATTTAGTGCAAAAAGAATTTCATGCCACATCTTCCCCAGTATTCGACATTGCTTACGCTTCTAACGGCGAAATAATAGCATGTGGTTCAGGCTTTGCTACAAGTTTGGATTTTGGTAGAGAGTCTTGCGGAAGCATTAAGACCTTTGTTACTAGTAACCCATGCGACGCCACAATTAACACCGTAAAAGTACGTCCGTTATTGGGTATTCCGCCATTTACATTTTTGTGGGACGATGGTAATACAGATTCTATACGCATAAATTTATCAGCAGGAATACATATTGTAACTATTAAAGACGCATCGTGTATTCCGCAATTTATTAAAGATACCGTAAAATTTAAAGCCACCAAAGCAATATCAGTAATTAAGCATCAACCTTGTTTTGGTAGTAGCAACGGTACGCTCACGGTGGGTTTAACACAAGGGCAAACTATAACTTCCTACACCATTACGCCTAGTAGTACAAGCTCGTTATTAAATGATAGTACAATACTTGCCACTGGGCTAACGCAAGGAGCGTACACGTTTCACATGGTATCTAATATTGGTTGCTCGTTTGATACTACCGTACAACTCACTCAACTTAGTGCAATAATAACTTCAATTAAAGTTAAGGCTATTGCACATTGCCCTGGTCAAGCTACAGGAGCGGCTAACGTATCGGCTAGTGGTAGTGCGCCTTATACTTCGCCCACAGCACCTTACGGCTATAGTTGGAACACCACACCAATACAAACGGATAGTTTATTAATAGGTGTTATAGAGGGCAAATATATTGTAACAATTACTGATAGTATGAATTGTACTAAATTAGATTCTGTTATAATTGTGGCTAACCCCACTCCAGTTGTTGATTTTACCAGCGATAGCGCTTGTTTCAAAGGCACTACCACCTTTACTGACAATAGCACCGTGACCAATGGTAGCCTTAAAAGCTGGGCATGGGTATTTGGTGGCACAGGTATTACTCCTGTACCAACGGCCAATATTCAAAACCCAACTTACACCTATAATAAATGTAACAATGCCACCAACAACGCCACACTAGTAGTAACCAGCGATAGCGGCTGTGTGGGCGTAGCCACCAATCCTGTAATAGTACATTGCTTGCCTGTGCCTAATTTTACGTTCAATAACGGCTGCGAGTACGACGATTTGATACAATTTACCAACACCAGCACCAATGGCGCAGGCACTACCAGCGCACTAATTAGCAAGTGGCGTTTGGGCTTATCGCCAGTACCTGTAATTAGTACCAACGCCAGCTATACCTACACCGCAGCAGGTAATTACAGTATTAATTTAAACGTAATTGATGGCTTTGGGTGTAGTAAAGACACCACCAAACCACTTATTATTTACCCCAAACCTGTGGCTAACTTTATGGTAGATAGTGTGTGCCTTAACCTAGCCAACGCTTTTACCAATACCTCCGCACTGAGCGTGCCTGCTGGCTTTACTGATGTTGTGCAAAGCCAAGTATGGAACTATAACTTTGATGGCACTAACTACACCACCAACGCTACTACGCCTAACACCTCGCACATATACACACTGCCCGCTACACAAACTAAACCTGTGGCAATGCTCATTGTTACTACTAACCACAACTGTGCTGATACCGTGAGCAAACCCGTAATTGTGTGGCCATTACCCAAGGCTAATTATAGTATGACGGCTCCTTGCTACCCAACAGCCATAACGTTTAGCAACGCATCAACCATTGCCACAGGCACTGACAATAGCGCAATGGCAAGCATGGTTATTAATTGGGGCAATGGGCAAACGCAAACCGTTACAGGTTTAAATCAAACCATAAATTATAACCACGCCACAAGCGGAAATTACATTAGCAAATTAGTAGTAACCAGCAATCATGGTTGTGCTGATAGCCTAAATGTGCCTATAACAGTACACGCCAAGCCAGTGGCT
>JAYWFU010000006.1:0-9793 GCA_043778625.1 Bacteroidia bacterium
AGCGAGGGGATATAGAAAAACAGAGAACTTTATTAATATGATTTATTTTCTTACCGCTAAACTAAAATTTGATTACCCACACCAAACGTCATAGACCCGTTTTAAGTAATAATATATCATCGTTAATTTTTTAGAAATTATGAATGCAAAATTCAAAGCAGCACTCCGCATGAGCGCTCTAACGCCTGAGGGCAAAGTTACCAAAGCCGAAACTATAGTAAGCTTTATACAACGTAACACTAACTATTTTCCAACAGCTAACTTGCCCATCCCTTTGGCATCGGTAAGCACTGCTATTACAACCCTGCACACGGCACTACTTGCAGTAGGCACAGGAACACCTGGTGCGTTAAGTAATATGCATGAAAAGGAACGAATAGTGGTATCGTTTTTTAACCTACTGCGTGCCTATGTAGAAATGGTAGCCAACAACACCCCCGACCCCAAAACCGTAATAGAAGCCGCAGGAATGGAGGTGCAAAAAACTGGTGGGCAAACCCTAGTAAGCGAACTTACGCTAACAGCCCTAGGCAATGGCATAATGCAGGTAAGTGTACCACGCAATGTGGGCGAAGTATCGTTTATTTATCAATACAGTACTGATAGCGGCACCACGTGGCTTGAATTAGCCTATAGCAAATTAGCCACCGTAAGCCTTAGTGGGCAAATACCCGCTACAGTACTCCACTTTAGGTTTGCGCCTGTGAGCAAAGTAAAAGGAGCATTTAGCCAAGCTAAAAGCGCTATTGTACTATAGCTAGTAAAACGTAATAACTTACAAAATAGCTCGCCTGTAACCTAACGGTTACAGGCGAGCTATTTTATGCGTAAGGAAATTAAGATGCGCTTACTACAACTATTGTATACGCTGTTTTGTTTGCGATGGTTAAGCTTAACGATTGTTAGGATTAGTGTGTTGAAAATAAAGTAACTGCTCGCCAGCTAACTCACCTTTTCATACTATTTGGTGGTTAAAATTTAGCACGCTAAATTTTTTTAAACATCTTGCGCAGTTGCTTGGCATTGGAGCTTTCGAGCAAGTCGGCATCAAATTCTCCTGTGTGTATTTGGGGTAAGTTTTTAATAAAAATGTCGGCCGCCTCCTCAATCATTTTGGTTTGCACGGCTACTCTAAACTTTTTTATGGTTAAATATAAAGCTATTTTACTTTTCGAGTAAATTTTTTTTGAACTTTTAAAATTTGTCTTTTTTGTTTCTTGTAAATTTTGTTATTAGTCTTACATAAGTTAACTAATGATTTATGATACCTAGTAATATACAAGGTTCTTTTTTTAAATAAAATAGATTCAATACGGCTTTCATTTAAATATCCAAAGAGCTCAGTAACAGTTAACTTTTTTTGTTTCTTACAATCTCTTTTTATTTCAGTGAATTGTTTTCTCAGCGGAGTTAAATTGTTTTTATAGTTATTTAAAGTGTTATTAAACGCTTTAATATTAAGGTCGTACAGCGGTTTTAAAACTTCAATATTTGTTTTAAATTTTTTAAGTTTTGTATATTCACTTGATATTGATTTATGGTATCTATAAAGTGTGTTATATTTTTTTTTGAGTGATTTTGTTAGATTTAAAAATGATTTATAAATAAACATTCCGTTAGTGTCTATCAAGAGAGAATCGTTTTTAAATTTAAAACTAAGTAGCGTATCTTTAAGTTCACGTACTTTATAATCTAAATCGTCAGAGTAATTCATTCGGTAGTTCGTTACGTTATTTGTAATCTTCTCATTTGCTATAGTGCCGTAGGAGTACTTAACACGTTTCTTATGATACACTTCATATAATTTGTTCAATATATTATACTGTAAGGCTATGGCTGTGTTAGCTGATAGTAAAGAGTCTTTTAAAATGGCTATTCGTAACACAGCTTGTGCCGAATCAATACTTCTGTATTTTTTGAGCAATTGAGCTTTTTCAAAACTAGTATTTCGTTGTAAGTTTCTCGTGTTTTTTGTATTCAATTTTACTATTTTGATACAGTTTTTTTTGCCCCGCTTTGCAATTTTATTTCCTGTAGCTAGATGATTTAGAGAGTTATTGGTTGACACCATTAATCTTTTATTTTGACTTCGGAAAATCGTATTCTTTTTTAAATTATTAATTTTCAATTCTGCTTTTTGTTGGTTCAAATACACAATAGCACTATCAAAATTTAATAGTGAATTAGATAATTTACCTGCAATACTGTCGCATACTTTTACTACCGCAATTGAATCTTTCGTCGTAAAATCAAAATCATTATATAGTTCGTTAGCTTGCGTAGCAAATCTAATCGCTAAAGGGTAATGATTTTTAATATTATATTTATTTACTATAGGACCAGTATAAATATCTTTTTCAACTTGTGTCATTTTTGCAACACGTAGTCTTTCATAATTATATTCTACAAATATGGACGACACATCATTTTCATTTTTTTTACCTAAAAAAAAAGCGCTATCTTTTTCAACAGTGCTTACGCTTTTTTCATCTTCATTTAATTGCCAAATAGGGTTTGAAGGTATATGATTTATAATAAATTTCTCCCCGCTTTTGCAGTAATAATAAGTAGTTGGACGAAAAATAAATTTTGATTTAAATTTTACGTTGTCTCTCTTTCCTTTTGATATGAAATAAATCACATAGCCATACGCTGTGCGACGATAGGGGTTAATATAGCCCGCATCCCAACAAGCATCTATCAGTTTCCATTCGCCATTAATATATACTGCGTTCCATGAATGGTCATCAAAATAAAATTTATCGTTAAGGTCAGTGTGCATATTTTTTGAATAGCCTACCACTTCTGTGGAAACAATTCCAGCCTGTTTACACAATTCATTAAGCAAGTCGCTATAGCCTGTACAAACGGCTTTTCTTCGCCATAATATTCGTTTTACTCTTACCTTCTTGTAATTAAACGTGTTCATTTTTTTAACATCATATTTTATATGATGGGTTATCCAACAATGTATCGCATAAACTTTTGCGCTATCGTTGCCTAATTTTTGTGTAAGACTGCGAGATAATGTTTTAACGTTTAATGTTTTAAAATAAGGGATATGATTATTACACACCCCTTTTTGAGCATATGTTGATATGCTAATAACAATTAACAGGGTAAATAATATTCCTTTCATAACACTTTACTTTACCACCTGCCCGCTTAATTCTTGGTATAGGCTTAGGGCGTAGGTATCGGTCATGCTGCTAATAAAATCGGTTACGAGCTGTAAGTCGTTGTACGATTGGTTAGGATAGGTAGTGTAATTATTGCGCACATAGGTGTAGTTGCTCGAGATTAATTGGCACAGTTTACTTTCTTTTTTGCCCTTGGGCCAAATAATGGCTTTAGTAAATGCCTCTAACAAAAAATGGAGCAATTGCTCGCCCGCTAACTCGCGTTTTAATACACTTGGATGGTTAAAATTAAGTATACTTAATTTTTTAAATATCTTACGTAGTTGCTTGGCATTAGAGCTTTCAAGCAGGTCGGCATCAAATGCGCCTGTATGTATGTTGTTTAAATTAGCCATAAAAGTGGTGGCCGCCTCTTCAATCATTTTGGTTTGCACGGCTACCCTAAACTCTTGTATTATTAGTTGTATTTTGTTAGGGAAATCGTTGGGTAAACTTGCACTAATAGTAGTAAATGTTTCAATTAAATAAGCGCAATTATCGTTTTGCAAGTACTCGTTAAGTATTGTTAACAGTACATCTTGTGTAATAATTCCTTTTTTGCAACCATCCTCAATATCAGCAATACAGTAGGCAATATCATCAGCAGCTTCTAACAAAAATGTGAGCGGATGCCTATTGTTACCCAATTGTAAGGCAGTATTTATTGCTTCAAAATCGGTGCTTTCTGATTGAAAGTAACCAAATTTTTTGTAGCTCAACGTTTTGTCTTTTCTGTTGCCTTGTGTTGAACTACGAGGATATTTAATAATGCTGGCAAGCACTGGGTAAGTAAGGTTGTAGCTATATTGGTCTTTGCTTAAATTTAGCTTGCGCAATATACGTAAGCCTTGCACGTTACCATCAAAATTGGTAAAATCGGCTAGTTCCTCAGCAGTCCATTTTTCGCCAAAATAAGTGTCGGCTTCAGCGTTGTAGTTAGCTTTAAAAAACTTACTAAAATATTGCTGTATTACCTCCTCGCCAAAATGCCCAAATGGCGGATTGCCTATATCGTGCACCAAACCTGCCGTGGCAAGCAACGAGGGTATTTGCCCCTTGAGTTGTGGAGCTAGTACACCCTGTTCAATTAGTTTTTTTTCAACACTTAATCCTAAGCCTCGTGCAAAATTACTTACCTCTAACGAGTGGGTTAAACGCGTGCGTATAAAATCGTTTTTTTCTAACGGAAATACCTGTGCCTTGTCTTGCAACCTACGAAATGGTGCCGAAGATATTATGCGTGCATAATCGCTATCAAACGCATTGCGTGCGTCCAGGTGGTGTTGCTCTTGCGCCTTGGCCGAACTACGAAAACGCAGTGGCTGTAGCAAGGTAGTCCATTGTGTGGTAGGCATTATTAATAATAATTTAACGTTGTTATAATTATTACAATAGTACTGTTATTTTTGTTGTAAAAAGTTAGTTGAATTAACAGATGTAGTGATTTTGTATAGTAGCTTAGTAACAAATAAATAACTAAAACACACAACTGCACAACTGCATCGCTAGTCCTAGCGTTAGATATCCGTTAAGTTTAGACTAGTGCGAGCATGTTGCTCGTATTCATTAAAAAATAGAAACTAATTATAGTGAGTAATGATAATAAACAAGAAAATAAGGTTTGGTACAATGATAGCGGACACGAGCTGCAAGTCACAAGCGTTCGAAACATGCATTTTTTCCACCGCTAGTCCTAGCGTTAGTTATCCGTTAAGTTTAGGCTAGTGCGAGCATGTTGCTCGTATTCATTAAAAAATAAAAACTAATTATAGTGAGTAATGATAATAAACAAGAAAATAAGGTTTGGTACAATGGTAGCGGACACGAGCTGCAAGCTCGCGCCAGCAGGAGGATAGGGTTACTTAACCTAACATAATTTTTAATCGCCAATGCGTACAAAGGTAAATGAAGAGCAGCCGCCAGTACTGATTCCCGAATCACTAAGAGTACCCCCATTATTATGAGATACTCTACCTCTCACGTTAGCTGTAGCTGTGGTAACTTTCATTACAAACGGAGTAGAGGTATATGGCTTGTTATCCACGTAATCCCAAACAAATGCATTAGGAACATATACATTGCCTGCACTAGCCTCTGCGCTAGCAACTAAAAAATAATTAACAGAGGGTGCAACAGGCATACAATTATAGTAAGTTACTAAATATGTGCCTTTATTTAAAGTAGTATAGTTAGTATACACTATAGGCACATTTGAGCCTGACAGTACTGGCAGCTGAACATCAATAACATCGCTAGCTGGTATTGCCCAACTACCTTTGCCCGTAGCATCGCTTGTCAATTTTTTACCTAAGCCCTCAGTACCATCTACTATGCGTACACTACCAGCTATGTGTAATTTTTCCGTTGGGGTAACTACATTAATACCTAAATTTCCACTAGGAGTAATATCAATTAATTCGGCACTATTATATGAAAACACGAAATTATTGTTAGCCCCGCCACCATAAGTTTGCCCGCGTTTTACTAAGTCCCAGTAATCAGTTTGATTTTCGGCAGTAAAGCGTAGGGCGTGGTGGTTGTTTGAGCTAGAGTGTAAATGTAGTGTTGTGCCAGGTGCGGTTGTACCAATACCTACTTTGCCGTCTCCTCTTATTACCATTGCCGTTTTAGAGGTTCCTGCCATGTCGGTGTTTACAAATGCCATTCCTCCATCGGCTGCGCCTAGGTCGTTTGCATCTGTTTTTTCAAAAACTAATGCGTCTATTACTGGTCCGAAAAAATTAACGTCGTATTTTAATCTAAACGCATCGCTAAGTGGTACACCAGTAACAGCAGGGTCGGTGTATATTAGTGTACTTATTGGGTTAGCTATTGTAGGTTCTAATAATTTTACGGGGCCTACAATATCCACCAATGCTCCAGCGTTGGGTATAGCAATACCAATGCCTATTTGTCCGTTGCTTAATATGCGCATTTTTTCTATGCTATTTGTTCTAACTACTAAATCCTGCGCATCGGTAGTGCCTACAAAGTTAGTAGCAGGCGTAGTGCCACTATTACCTGTAAGCCCCCAAAATAGTGCATTAGCGGCATTAGGTGTTGTTTGGTTTATAACATCGCCACTTGCATTAGTACCTAACACTCCTGCACTTGGTAGGTTAGTAAAGCGTAGGCCTGAGCCTGTACCTGTTATTTCTAATTTATTATTCGGTGCAGTTGTACCAATACCTACGTTGCCAGTGCTTAATACGCGTAATGCAGGCGATGCGCCAATAACACTTAAATCAATACCTCCAGGGTTAGGCACCATAGCTTCGTTATTAGTAGCTCCAAAAAGCCCTATTGTAGCTCCGTTTACAGTAGAACCTGATTGAGGACCTAAAAATAAATAATCAGTGTTATTAGTATAAATTAATGCACTGTTGGTTGGGCTAAAAGCATTAGTTGATAATATTTTACCTGTAACTTGTAACTTTTCGGTTGGTGCGGTTGTACCAATCCCTATATTACCATTACTGTTAAGTATGCGCATATTTTCAACGCTATTTGTTTTAAATACTAAATCTTGCGCATCGGTAGTACCTACAAAGTTAGTAGCGGAGTTAGTACCTGCGTTGCCTGTAAGCATCCAAGCATCGCCGCCACCTATGGTTGCCCACTTAGCGCCATCGTAGTAATAGTAGCCTGGTTTTACGTTATTGGGCGCAATGCCTGCCGTGGCAGTGTTGTACACCATAACACTGGTTTGTGGCGCAGGTACGGTGGTAACGTCTAACGTAGAGGTTAGTGGCAGGCGTGGTATTAACAGGCCTTTGTTAGTAGAAGCAATATCTAATATGGCACTAGGATGTGGTGTGGTATTGTTAATACCTACGTTTTGCGCTGTAGCAACCGTAGTTATAGCGCATAATGTTAATGTGGATAGTAAATTAAATTTCATAATGTAAGGGAGTATAAATTTAAATAGTTAAAACTTAATTTAAAAACAGTTGGTTAACTACTGTTATAATTAATTATGTTGCTAAAATACATAATTAAACTTAGGATAACTAAAAAAAATGTATTGTATTGCCTTGGTTCGTGGGGACACGAACCAAAACAGTAATTAATTGTTTCGTGGGGACACGAACCAAGGCAGTAGCTTATTATAAAATAGCGCAATTGTTTTATAAAACCCACCCCTCCCAACGGCGAAGCCTTCACGAAATAAAATACTAAAATAAACCTGAGTAACACAAGAGGGGGAATTCGTGGCGTGATTATAAAATTGGATTAAAATATATTGGGTAATAGTATTATCTAAAAAATACTTGGTGTTTGAACGAAAAACGAACACTAAAAATTTAGTTACTCCGTTTTTATTATCTTTGAAAACAACTATACCTAAACCAACTCACCACACTATGATACTAATAGCAGACAGTGGCTCCACCAAAACCGATTGGCGCATTATTAAAAACGGCATTCAACATTTTATTACACACACCATTGGGCTTAACCCCTACCAAGTAAGTGCTGATATTGTGGCGCAAACCGTAAGTATAGCTTTTGATAGTATTGACGAAAAAGAAATTACCGAAATTTATTTTTATGGTACGGGTTGCTCCACTGCCGAAAAAAAGAAATTTATGTACGATTGCCTGCAACAACATTTTAAAACGGCACGTATTGAGGTTAATCATGATTTGTTAGCCGCTGCCCGCGCACTATGTGGAGTTAATGCTGGCGTGGCTTGCATACTGGGCACTGGTAGCAATAGCTGCATGTACAATGGCAATGTTATAACCCACAACGTAACCTCGTTAGGGTATGTGCTGGGCGATGAAGGTAGCGGAAGTTATATGGGTAAATTATTCTTGAAAAAATTAATGAGTAAAGGTTTTGACGAAACCGTACAAGCCCATTTTTTAGATAAATACAATTACACCACCGAAGATATACTCAACGCCGTGTACAAGCAAGCGTTCCCTAACCGTTTTATAGCTAAATTTGCTGAGTTTGTGCATGCGCACAAGTACGATACTCGTTTTAAAAGTATTATTACCCAAAGTTTTCAGGAATTTGTAGATACTCAACTAAGTTTTTATCCTATTAAAAACGAGCTAGTACATTTTACAGGCTCAATAGCCTATAATTTTAAAGCTGAATTAGCTACCACTTTGTTGGATAATAACTACCACTTGGGCACAGTAAGTGCATCGCCTACTGATAGCTTGGTACAGTATCATTTAAACATTGATTAACACCCAACTATAACAACGTAACTATGCGCCTTGGTTCGTGTCCTCACGAATCAATAGCGTATTAATTGTTTCGTGAGGACACGAAACAAAGTAAATGCATCGCCCACTGATAGCTTGGTGCAGTATCATTTGAATATTGATTAATACCCAACTATAACAATCCAACTATGCCTCTTTAAATATTGCGGTTAATAATTGTATTTGTTCAATGCTTCCTAATACAAATAATTTGGCATCAGGAGTTAGTGTAGTATCGGGCGATGGATTAATAACATAAGCCCCTGCACTACTCTTAAACCCTACAATATTAGCCCCTGTGCGGTTACGTATTTCAAGCTCTTTAATTGTTTTGTTTAAAAATGCCTCGGGGATAGTATCAAAGGTAAGTTCTACTAAGTTTTGGGTTAAACCATCGGCACTACTCAAGCGGTCAATAAACTCTATTACATCAGGTTTCATTACTAACGACGCCATGTGTGCGCCGCCAATTTTATCAGGCATTATTACATTATTGGCTCCTGCAGTGTATAGCTTTTTGTCGCTATTGTCGTCGCTAGCACGGCTTATTATGGTTAATTTTTGATTTATTTGCCTAGCCGAAAGCACAATAAACAAGTTGTCGGCATCAATAGGCAATGTAGTTATTAAGGCTGTAGCCCTTTCTACACCTGCCTTTAGCAACACGTCGTCGTGCGAGGCATCGCCACATAACACCAGCTCTTTATAATCGTGAGTAAAGGCATCAACAATGGGTTGTTTTTGTTCAATAATTACAAATCGTTGTCCTTGGTTTTTGAGCACATGCGCCGCCTGCTTACCATTACGTCCATAACCACATATTATAACGTGCCCTGATAATTTATCAATTGATGTTTGCATACGAAGTAATTTTAAGTTGCGTTTAAATTCGCCATCGGCTACATATTGCGTAAGCGAAGTAACAGCGTAGGCAAATGTACCAAAACTTGTAACAATAAGAAACGAAGTAAACAATTTGCCTGCCTGCGATAGTTGGTGTACCTCGCTAAACCCCACCGTAGCCACGGTAATTATAGTCATATAAAAGGCATCGAGTATGCTATAATCCTCTAATACTATAAAACCTACTATACCAATAATAACTATGGTTACTATTAATACAAGGGGTAATATTATTTTGCGCAAACTGCCAAATACAGTACTATACATTTGTTAAGGGGCTTTGCACAAAAATAGTATTATTTAATTATCCCTATTTAATGTAAATGCTAAAAACAATACACCACAACTAAAACCAATAATATAGCTTATATTTGTACGAATATTTAACACTAAAATGTTCAATTACCATGAATAGCAATTCAAAATTTGTTGGCGAAGGACTTACCTACGACGACGTACTGTTAGTGCCAGCTTACTCCGAAGTATTAC
>JAYWFU010000007.1:0-9749 GCA_043778625.1 Bacteroidia bacterium
GTTAGAAAATTTTAAAAAAATGTTGCTCACCATGAGCGACGATGTACGTGTAATACTTATAAAACTAGCCGACCGCCTACACAATATGCGTACGCTAGAGAACATGAAGCGCGACAAGCAACTAAAAATTGCGTCGGAAACACAGTACCTTTATGCGCCATTGGCGCACCGCTTGGGGCTTAACAGCATTAAAACTGAACTTGAAGATTTAAGCCTAAAATTTACTGAGCCTGAACAATACGAATTTATTGTTCAAAAATTAAAAGACTCCGAAAAAGAACGTAAAAAATACATTACTAAATTTTGTGAGCCATTGCTTCAAAGCCTTGATACTGCTGGTATTAAATACACTATGAAGGGCAGGCCCAAAAGCATTAATAGTATTAATAATAAGTTAAAAAAGCAAGGCATTGCTTTTGAAGAAATATACGACATATTTGCCATACGCATAATTATTGATAGCGAAAGTATGCAAGATGTATTGGCTGACGAAAAAGCATTGTGTTGGAAATCGTACAGCATTGTAACCGACCATTATTTACCAAGCCCTGACAGATTGCGTGATTGGGTAAGTACGCCTAAAACCAATGGTTACGAGAGTTTGCACACTACCGTAATGGGACCTGAAGGTAAGTGGGTAGAGGTGCAAATACGTACCGTGCGCATGGACGAAATAGCCGAGAAAGGATATGCCGCGCATTGGAAATACAAAGAAAGTAATACCAATGAAAATGCCCTAGACACTTGGATAGCTAAAATACGTGAAACGCTCGAAAACCCTGATGCCAACGCTTTGGAGTTTTTGGACGAGTTTAAATTAAATTTATTTGCCGAGGAAATATTTGTATTTACCCCTAACGGAGAATTACGTAGGCTGCCTAGTAATGCCACTGCGTTAGACTTTGCCTTTGAAATACACAGTAGGGTAGGCGTAAGCTGCATTGGTGCTAAGGTAAATAGTAAGTTAGTACCACTGAGTTATGCCCTTAAAAGTGGCGACCAAGTAGAAATACTCACCAGTAAAAAACAACAACCCAAAGAAGATTGGCTTAAATATGTAGTAACCTCAAAAGCTAAAAACCGTATACGAGAAGCCTTGCGCAACGAAAAGAAGCTAGTGGCCGAAGAGGGTAAATTAATTTTTGAGAAAAAAATAAAAACACTGGCTGCAAAAATTGATGCGCCTGCACTTAAAAAAATAGTAGCATTTTACAAAGTTTCTTCCGCCTTAGATTTATACTATCGTATTGCTAAAGCCACCATCAATCTCAATAAATTAAAAGATATTATTGATGAAAATGGTCATGTAGTAGATAGTAATACGCCTAAGGAAAAACCATTTGAACAAGTAGTAAGCGAAATACGTGGAAGTACAGAAACACTGGTGCTTGGCGACAAACTCGATAAGATAGATTATAAATTATCGCCGTGCTGCAACCCAATACCTGGCGACGATGTGTTTGGTTTTATAACCATAGGCGAGGGTATTAAAATACACCGAGTATCATGCCCTAACGCAGTACAATTATTAAGTAACTATGCCTACCGTGTAGTTAAGGCTAAGTGGACAAGCCAAGAGGCAATACAGTTTTTATCAGGTATTAAATTAGAAGGGGTTGATGATGTGGGTATTGTAAATAATTTAACCAAAATAATATCAGAAGATTTAATGGTAAACATGCGTAGCATTAGTTTTGACACTGACGATGGGATATTTACAGGCACCATAATGGTGTATGTACACGACACCTCTCATCTCGATAAATTAATTGATAAATTAAAAACTGTACAAGGTGTGCACAAAGTAACTCGTATGGACAATTAAATACAAGTTAGTTTTTTAACCAAAACATACTATTACAGGTTACCACAACAAGTGCTACAGCCAATTTTGTAAAAGAATAATTTTTTAAAAGCTATATTTGCAACATTATTTTTATTTATACATAAACAGTACATATACATTTACAAAATGAATTTTGAATTATTACACTTACCCGAACGCCCAGCACAACCTCGCCAAAAAGGCTTAACAATGGTTATGGATAAGGGGCTTAGCTTGCGCGAAGCCGAAAACTTTATGGATGCTGGCGCTGAATACTGCGACTTAGTAAAACTAGGTTTTGGCACAAGCTATGTTACCAAAAACCTTGATGCTAAAATAAAAATGTACCACAATGCAGGTATGAAAGTATACTTGGGAGGAACTTTGTTTGAAGCTTTTATTATTCGTAATCAATTTGATGATTACCGTAGACTATTAGATAAATACAAACTAACTACGGTAGAAGTTTCGGACGGTAGTATTGTGCTTGACCACGATTTAAAATGTAAATACATTAATCAATTAAGTAAAGATTTTACGGTATTGAGCGAAGTAGGTTCAAAAGAAGAGGGAATAATAATACACCCACGCCGTTGGGTAAGTATGATGAATGCTGAGTTGGCGGCAGGTTCGTGGAAGGTAATAGCCGAAGCTCGCGAAAGTGGTACGGTAGGTATATTTCATAAAGATGGAAAAACACACACCTTGCTTATTGACCAAATTACCAATAAGGTAGCTAATGACGATATATTGTGGGAAGCCCCAATAAAATCGCAGCAAGTATGGTTTATTAAAAAGTTTGATCAAAACGTAAACCTAGGTAACATAGCTCCACATGACTTAATAGCCCTTGAAACCTTGCGTATAGGCTTGCGTGGCGATACTTTTTTTGACTACTTGCCCAAAGAATTGAACCGAGAATTAAAATAGCACCACAGTGAGCATTATAAAAATAATACTACAACGAATTTTTAAACGAAAAATGATACAAGAAATAACCGTACTTGAAGTAAAACAAGCATTAGATGCTAAACAAGATATATTGGTAATAGATGTGCGCGAACAACACGAAGTAGATGCCGCTAACATTGGTGCTACCCACATAGCTATGGGCGAGGTGTTGGACAGATTAACCGAAATACCCAAAGACAAACCTGTGTACATACACTGCCGTAGTGGCTCACGTAGCGGTGCTATATGCAATGCGTTAATGAACAATGGTTACACCAACGTGTTTAACGTTAAGGGAGGTATAATGGCATGGAGCAAAGAAATTGACACTACGCTAGTAGTGCAATAAAAAATCATTATACCCATAAATCAAAAAAAAGGTTCAACATTAATTTTAATGTTGAACCTTTTTTGGTTTAAAAAAAAATAGTTAATTATTCCGTTTTATCAATAGCACCTACTACTCGTTTCATAAATTCGTTTAATGCTTCTCGTTCGGTTTTACCGTTTTTAATTAATTGGTTTACCTCAAGTGCCCCCGACATGTTAGATAGTAACTCCCCAATTACATCAAGCTCCTCTTCTTTTATGGTGGGCAGGTCAATTAAATTTTCGAGTGTTAGCATTGTTTCGTGTATGTAATCCTCGTCGTTTTGGGCAATAAATGTTACAATATGTTTAATTAGTGGTAAGCGCATGTAGTACGGTTTCAATGGTTTCTACTTTGTTGCCTTGTTGCTGTGCAACTACTACTCCGTTATTAAAACTAGCAAATGTTGGGAGGTTTGATACGTTGGCGTACTGGCGTGCATTAGGAAACTTTTCGGCATCTACATACACAAATTCAATGGTAGGATTTTCCTCAGCCATACGTTTAAATTTTGGTTTAGTTATTTTGCAATTTCCGCACCAAGCCGCACCATACTGCACCATTACCTGTGGCGTAGCACTTAACAGTTCGTTTAAATTATCGTTAGTTAATTCGGTATACATATCGTTTATTGTTTGCTTAAATAATCAGCAACGCCTGTTGGCGAAGCACTCATAGCCTCCTTACCTAATTCCCAGTTGGCAGGGCATACCTCGCCATGTTGTTGTACGTGTGCATAGGCATCAATCAAACGTAGGTATTCGTTTACATTGCGCCCTACTGGCATGTGGTTTACTGATTCGTGAAACACCGTACCTTCCTCATCAACTAAGTAAGTAGCTCTGTACGTTACGTTATCTCCAGTGGTATCGTCTTCGTCATATTGGTCATAATCAAGTATATCTAATACTGATGCCAATTTGCGAGTAGAATCAGCCAATAGCGGAAACTTCACACCCTCAATTCCACCATTGTCTTTAGCAGTAGTTAGCCACGCAAAATGTACTTCGGCAGTATCGCACGATGCACCAATAACGATAGTATTGCGTTTTTCAAACTCGGCACGTGCCGCTTCAAATGCGTGTATTTCGGTAGGACATACAAACGTAAAATCTTTAGGATACCAAAACAACACTACTTTTTTCTTTTTTTCTATTGCTAATTTCAATATATCTAATTGAAACGCATCGCCCATTTCATCCATTGCTTTTACCGAAATTGACGGAAATTTTTTGCCTACAAAACTCATGATTATTTTATGTTTAAATTGTTATAATAAAGAACACGATTTTCGTTTTTCTTTACATCAAAAGTAGGTTTAATTTTATTATTGACATAATCAATAATAATTATATTTGCATAGATAATGCTTATACATGATTTCAACCCAACAAATACACTACATTTTACAACTATACGAAACTAAAAATTTTAGTAAAGCAGCAGACGCTTGTTTTGTAACACAGCCCACGCTATCCATGCAAATTAAAAAGGCGGAGGAAGTATTGGGTTTTTTATTATTTGATCGTAACCGCAGTCCGTTACAATTAACCACTATGGGTAATGCGTTACTACCTATTATTAAGGAGATGAACGTGCTTAATGCAGCTATAGTACAGCTATCAAAACGTGCCAATGGTACTTATATTGAGGAATTAACAATAGGCATAATACCTACTATAGCTCCGTATTTAATACCAATGTTGTATCCAACTTGGAAAAAACAATTAAAGCAAACACGATTAATAATTAAAGAATGCAAAACGGAAGAAATACTTGTGCAGCTCGAAAACAAGCAACTCGATTTTGGAATTATTGCAGGACCGTTACTCGAAACCAAATGGAATACTACACCACTTTACATGGAGGAATTACTTGCCTATACTAAAGATAGATTTAAAAATGGAATAAAAACTAACCAACTATCTATCCAAAAACCATGGTTGCTTAATAAGGGTAATTGTTTGCGCTCACAAATGATGGAGTTTTGTACACTGTCGTCGGCTGCGGCCACTAACGATTGGGATTTTGAAGGCGGAAATATCGAATTGTTGATTAAAATGGTAGATATTAATGGCGGATACACCCTCGTACCCAACTACTACAAGCCCTTGCTAAGTAACGGAAATGGCGAGTTTAATAAAATAACCGATAGCGCAACTAATAACTCGCCTGTGCGTGCTATTATTGGAGTACAGAGCAATAGAAATACAAAAAACATAACCATACAAAAAATAATAAATAGCATTGAGCAATTGCTTAACAAGCCTATTAAAACCAACTTTAATGTAATAAATTGGAAGTAATTGTTGTGCGCAATTATTAAATTAGTTGCAACTGTTGTTGCGCTATTTTAATATGTTGAATACCGTATTAATTTTAACAAATGTATAACCTCCACATGTTTATTATTTGATAGCATAATGCACTAAATAATATAGTATTTTTACAGTTGAAATAATTGGCAAATAAAATAATGAACGGTAAACTATTATTAAATTTAGTATTGAGCTTTTTTGCTTTTTCAATATCGAATGCGCAAACAAGTGTAACAATTTCGGGAACGGTAAGAGACAAAAATACTAAGGTAGCTTTACCTTTTGTAAATGTAGTGTTGAAAACAGAAATAGATAGTGTTTTTGTTGGCGGCACAATTACCAGCGAAGATGGGCATTTTTCACTATCAAAATTAAAATCAGGTAGCTATTACATAGAAACCTCTTATGTTGGTTATAACACTAAACAACAGACTCTTTTTATTGGAAACCTTACTGAATATTTAGTGGTTAATACTATTGAAATAGACGAAAAATCCACTTTGTTAAATGAGGTTGTTATAACCGCTAAAATGAGCGAAATAAACGAGCGAATGGATAAAAAAACATTTTCGGTTGCTGATAATATTAGCCAAAGTGGAGGTTCGGCATTGCAGGCAATGCAAAATTTGCCAAGTGTAACCGTACAAGATGGTAAGGTACAATTGCGCGGGAACGATAAGGTAACCATATTGATTGACGGAAAACAAACGTCAATAACGGGGTTTGGAAATCAATCGGGGTTAGATAATATTCCAGCGTCGGCTATCGAAAAAATTGAAATAATTAATAATCCTTCTGCAAAATACGACGCAAATGGTAATGCAGGCATTATTAACATTATTTACAAGAAAAATAAAAAAGATGGATTTAACGGAAAGGTTGGATTTACTACTGGTTTAGGCTCATTGTGGGTACGTAATAAAAATTTACCAACCATAAGACCTCAATATACTTTTACGCCCAAAATAAATCCAAGCATCTCTCTTAACTATCGAAAAAACAAAGTAAATGTTTTTTTCCAGGCAGATTATTTATATACCGAAACACTAAATAAAAACGAATTTGTAACCCGAAATTATGATAATGGTGATGTTATAGTTTCGCAATTAAAACGAAATCGAAACACACATTTTACAACCTCAAAATTAGGTGTTGATTACGCAATTAACGACCAAAATTCATTTGCTGTTTCTACACTTTTTGGCAGTGAAAAAATAATTGACCGTGGCGACCAACCTTTTTTTAATAACGATTTAACACAACGCAAACGACTTTGGCAGTTTTTAGAAGACGAGCTAAAAACTACGGTTATGGCAACTACAAGTTTTCAGCACAAATTTAAAGAGGCTGGGCATTTGTTAAATGTTGGGTTTAATTATACGTTTCATCGTGAAGATGAAAAATATTTTTACGACAACTATTTATCATTATCAAAAGGTACAGATGCCTTTAAACTATTGTCGGACGAGCAGGTGTATGATTTTAATTTAGATTACACAAAGCCATTAAAATACGGACGATTTGAAACAGGAGTAAAGTTTCGCAACAGAAACATACCCACTAATATGCAATTTATACCAGGTGTAAATTCGGTATTAGATACTAGTGCTGGTGGTTGGGCAACTTATAAAGAACTTATTCCGGCAGTGTATAGCAATTATGTTTTTGAAGATAAAAAATGGGAGGTTGAGTTAGGTTTAAGAGTTGAGTATGTAAAAATTCAGTACGATGTAAATCCTAATCATAGTGTGTACAAAAGTGCTGGCTACAACTATGCACAGCCTTTCCCAAATTTTAGATTAGCTTACAAAATAACTGATGATAAAAAAATTACGGCGTTTTATACCCGAAGAGTAGACCGACCAAACGAGGTTGATATTCGTATTTTTCCAAAATATGACGATGCCGAAATTATAAAGGTGGGCAACCCAGCTTTGCGCCCACAATTTACTAATTCAGTAGAGGTTGGGTACAAAAAAAGTTGGACAAAAGGAAACTTATATAATGCTCTTTATTACCGATTTGCTGACGGTACAATTACTCGAATTTCGAGTACAGTAGTAGGAAGTAACATCATTTATGCAACGTTTCAAAACGTAAATAAAAGCTATAATATGGGTGCAGAAATGGTATGGTCTCAAGAGGTTTCAAAGCACTATTCGTTTAATATGAATGTAAACGGGTACATAAACCAAATAGACGGATTTACGGTAGTGAATAAATATCCCACAACTCATTTATTTACTGCAAATACGCAACAAATAGTTTCAGGTAACATAAAGTTAAACAATACCCTTGATATTGCTAAAAACACTAAGATACAAATAACAGCTATTTACTTAGCCCCGGATATTATTCCGCAGGGTAAAATAAAAGCTAGATTTTCGTTAGATTGTGGAATCAAAAAAAGTATTCAAAAAGAAAGAGGAGAGTTATTTTTAAATGCTACTGATTTGCTTAACACCATGATTATTAAAAAAGAAATAAACGGTCAAGGATTTAATTATACTAGCAACGATTATTACGAAACACAAGTGATTAGAGTGGGGTACAGTTATAAATTTTAACTAGTAAGCAAAACATTATTAAACACCATTAAGCCCTGCAAATAGTTTAGAGGTAGAGTGTAAGAGTACGTAATGCTTAGCATATTTAAAAGTAAAGTATGTTGTGTTAAAACGCAATTAATAATTAAAATGTAGGGGAACGTTTTTTACGGCTGTAATTTTTTATATTTGCAACAATGGATACAACTATAACCCCTCAACAATCAAAAAAAATAAAGTATGCTTGGGCCACTTACGACCTTGCTAACTCGGTGTATAACTTGGTTATTACGGCCACTATTTTTCCTATTTATTACAAAGCCGTAACCGAAATTAAAAACGAGCAAGGCGTTGTAATTTCCGATACTGTAAATTTTTTAGGTTTTAATTTTAAAAATACTGCGTTATACGATTTTTCAATAGCTACGGCCTACCTACTTACCATATTTGTAGTGCCAGTATTATCAGGCCTTGCCGATGGTAGTGGGAATAAAAAAAAATATATGCAACTGTTTTGTTACATAGGTGTGGCCTCATGCTTGGGAATGTATTGGTTTGATGCCAACCACGTTACGCTAGGTATATTGTTAGCTATTACGGCCTGCATGGGGTATTCGGGTAGTTTGGTGTTTTACAACGCTTACTTGCCCGAAATAGCCAAACCCAACGAGCAGGATAACCTAAGCGCACGTGGCTTTGCTATGGGGTATGCAGGTAGCGCATTTTTGTTAATTGTTAATTTAATAATGATTGAAAAGTTTGATACGTTTGGTTTTGCCAACAAAGGCGAGGCTACCCGCATGGCGTTTATCACAGTAGGGGTGTGGTGGTTATTGTTTTCGCTTATTCCGTTTCATTATTTACCTAATAATAAAAAGCAAAATGCGGTTAGGGTAAAAATTACTGAGGGCTACTCCAAAATAATAGCGGTGTGGCAGGTAATAAAAACACAATCCGAATTGCTTAAATTTCTCTCTTCGTTTTTTGTCTATAGTATGGGCGTGCAAACTGTAATGCTAATAGCCACGCACTTTGCCAGCCAAGAAATAAAAATGGAAAGCGCACAATTAATTATAACCATACTTATTATACAGTTTGTGGCGTTAATAGGTGCTTACTTATTTTCGTACGTGTCAAAAATTAAGGGCAATTTATTTATGCTGCGTGTAGCGGTCTGTATTTGGGCATTAATCTGCATTATTACTTTTCAGGTGGTACATACCGTAAATGAGTTTTATTGTGTAGCGGCTGTGGTAGGTTTAGTTATGGGAGGTATACAATCGCTTTCGCGTAGTACTTATAGCAAAATGTTGCCCGATGCCGAGGAGCATAGCGGTTACTTTAGTTTTTACGACATCGCCGAAAAGCTAAGTATAGTGCTTGGTATGGTTACTTTTGGGGTTATTACTCAGCTTTCGAGCAACATGCGTACGCCAATATTGTCGTTAATTATATTTTTTGTGGTAGGTTTATTATTGCTATTTAGGTTAGATGGTAGCTTGCTAAAAACAAAAAAATAAAATTTTAGTTTCATTGTTTTTTAAATTTTAGTAGTGTGTTAGTAGATATTTTTATACCCTGTTACATTGATCAATTAAAACCCGAAATAGGGCTTAAAACCGTTGCCTTGCTTGAACAAGCGGGCTGCGTAGTAAATTATAATACTGAACAAACTTGCTGTGGAAATCCTGCATTTACAAGTGGTTATTGGGACGAGTGCAAAGAGGTGGGCGAAAAAT
>JAYWFU010000008.1:0-9692 GCA_043778625.1 Bacteroidia bacterium
TTATGCAGAAATTACGAACTGCTTTTTGAAACAGCTGAAGAAATGGTTAAGCTGTCTGCTATAAAATTATTATTGAATAAAATTTAAACAGGCTCTTAACCTTTACATCTGACTCTAAATTAAGTACGCAACTACTTCCTTTTTTTAACATAGGCTATGCATTTGGTATAGGATTTGGCAAATAATAATAATTTTTAAATAACAACTAACAACCAAAACAATGCAACTAAAAAAATTAATAGTAGCCGTAGCCCTAAGTGCTACCGCAGTAGTAAGCCAAGCGCAGAGTTTGGGTATAACATGCCAAACAGATGCCGTATTAGATAATGAGACTGTATCAAAGGAAATTATTGATGTAAATAATAAGTACGTGTATTCAACCTCTTTGAAATTGACTAGTATTAATAGTCCGTATGATAGTGACTATAATATATATAAGTACAAAAAGATAAAAATAATTGTAAGTGATAAAACTACTCTGCAAGAAGTGGTGAGTAAGCAAATATTTGGTTTTAAGGATAACAATGCGGTAGATAAAGACGCTATAAAAAAAATGACGTATCACAGTATGTTAGTGTTTGATAATACTGTAGTACTATTTTGGTGTAAAACTGAAAAAGATAAAATAGAAATTTATGCACAACCGTTTGATGAAAAACTGAATACTAAAATACCAATAAAAAAAGTATTTGAGTTTAAAAAATACGACTATCCTGACTTTTTTATAACTAAAAATGTAAAAGCAGGAAATAAAATTTTAATTGGAAGTGAATTTAGAAAAGAAGAAGGCGACGAGGTTAAAATTGAATACCGTGTATTAAACACCAATTTAGCGGTTGAATATTCGAACCAAACAATATTGCCTTATACAAAAACAAAAACGGATAATACAGCATGGAATACTACTAAAGCAATAACGCTGGAAGACAACGGCTTAATATATAGTAACGTATATCTTACCACAAAAACTGACCAAACATTAATTAGTAAGGAAAGTAATGTAACTAGCTTGTTATCTATCATTGATCCATCTACTGGTAAAATAAACAGCTATACATTTAAGTACAAAAACAAAAATTCATCAAAGGTTAAATTTTTTATACAAGATGATAAAACCAAAGTAGTGGGGTTATATTCCGATGTGGAAAAAAGTAAATACAAGCAAGATTTTGATGGGGTATTTTACACTGAAATTAATAATAATACAGCCGAAATATCAAAACCAGTATTTAACGAAATTGATGAGAAATTAAAAGAAGAATTTTTTGAATACTTCAAAAGTAAAAACATTGACGAAAAACAAGAAGAAGAAGAACATAATAGAATTGATGTATATTACAGCCATTTTATTGATAACAGTATTAATTTTGGTATTCATAAAATTGAAGTCGTTAATGATGATAACATAGTAATTACAGCTGTTAAAACAATTTATACAACATCATTTCCAATACAAACAAACGTAGTTTTACTTAATGTTAGTGGTTCAGGAAAAATAAAATGGGGGAAGAGAATATTTAGACCTGAAAACCGTACATTAACAACTTTACCAAAAATTAAAACTATAGTTGACGAAAATAAAATTTATGTATTTGCCACAAATTTTGAAAATATAATCCTAAAAGAGCAATGTAAACCTAATAAAATTCCAATTAAATATAAATTTATTGGATTTAAAGAGACTGGATATGAAGTTGATTATATTTCAATAGATAGAGAAACAGGCAAATATAATATTCAAAAATTGGTTATAAATACTGAGAATATTGTAAAAAAAGATAGAAAATTAATTATTCTTGACAATTTAGTAGAATTACAAAATAGAATCTATTTTGTAACCTCTGATAATTATCAAAAAGTTGGTGTAATTAAACCCACTAATTAATTACTAATAAAATAACAAAACAAAAACAATGCAACTAAAAAAATTAATAGTAGCCGTAGCCCTAAGTGCTAGCGCAGTAGTAAGCCAAGCGCAAAACATAGATGTAAAATGGAGCGAAAAAATAAAGTATAACAAAAAAACAGGTTATTTTGATGGGTTTATAGGTGCTAACGAAAAGTATGTATATGCTCGATACAGCTCCGGAAGTAAAAAAATACGTTTTGCTGCTCATGATAAAACAACCATGAAAGAAGTGGTAAACATTCCTATAATTGGTTATGTTGAAAACGAGTCGAGTAAAGACAAAATGAAAGATTTAAAGTTTTTTGACCAAATAGTATTTGAACATAGTGACTTAGAGTATGCCGTATTTGATTATAAAACTGGAGCATTTAACAAACAAAAATATGTGCTTAATAAACCTAACGCTAAATCAGACGACAAAAGATACGTGGAGGCTGCAAATATTGATAATATTGATAATCAATTTTTTACACGATCATTAAATACAAAATTTAAGTTAAGCGCATTGTGGGGTTGTTTTTGTCCTTATTTATTTTTTATACCTGGGTTTACTACTAGTTCATCTGGTTGCTTAGGCACAGTAGTTCCTGTTAGTAAAATAAAAAGTAACAATATACTCACTAAAAAAGCCTTGCTAATACCTATTAGCAAGGCTTTTTTAGTGAACTATGATTGATATTAAAACAAGTGAAAAAAATAAAAGCCCTGCATTGCAGGGCTTTGTTGTAGTAGGTATTGTAGTTGCTTGTTAAATTTTTTTCTTACAACTTTGACTTAATAACTATAATTAGTGATTATTAAAATTTACTATTATGCCACGCCTGATTTTCGAGTAGTACCTTTAGCTCCTCCACTGCCTTTGCTATTTACACGTGGTGTAGCAGTTTTTGTAGCTGTAGCTTTTGGTGCTTTGGCCGTAGTTTCAGTCTTTGCTTTTTTAGTGGCTTTTTTACCTTCTTCTGTAGTTTCGGTTTCTTCAACTTTTACTTCAGTAGGAATTAGTAATTCGGCCTTATGCAATAGGTTATACCACTCTATTACTTTTTTAATATTTGAGGCATACACACGGTCAGCATCGTAGGTGGGTAATACTTTTTTAAAGTAGGTAGCAAGTGTAGCACCATCGGCTTTGTGGTCAACTGCTGTTACCCCTCCTTTTTCTAGCGCAAATATGCTATCAAAAATTTTAGTTAATTGTTCGTCTTCTTCAGCTGTAAATATCCCTATGTCTTCTAACGAACTTACTTTTTCTGACGCTTGTATTGCTACACGTTTTTTATCAACAATACCCTCTACTATTAATCCTGCTTTTGAGCGGGCTATAATTTTAAACAATCCGCTATGTCCAGCTATCGAAATAATTCCTGATAATTCCATTATTACTCTTTTTTTAATTGTTAGTTTACTTATTATTTTTTTAACAAATATAATGGCTTTAGGCACATTACATAACTTATTTTTGTGTTACGACAATACTGCACGCGATATTACTATTTTTTGCACTTCGCTCGTACCTTCGTATATCTGTGTTATTTTAGCATCGCGCATTAATCGTTCTACATGATATTCTTTCACAAAACCATAACCACCGTGTACCTGCACTGCTTCCACGGTAGTTTCCATGGCTACTTTTGAGGCAAATAATTTAGCCATAGAGCTTGCTAAATCATAATTTTCATGCGCATCTTTTAGGCGAGCACTTTTGTATACTAATAAACGAGCGGCTTCAATATCAGTGGCCATGTCAGCTAGTTTAAATTGTATGGCTTGGTGGTGCATAATTTCTTTGCCAAATGCTTTGCGTTGCTTACTGTACCCTAGTGCCAATTCGTATGCGCCTGCTGCAATGCCTAATGCTTGTGCTGCAATACCTATACGGCCTCCACTCAATACTTTCATGGCAAATTTAAAACCAAAACCATCTTCGCCTATGCGGTTAGCTTTAGGTACTTTTACATCGTTAAATAGTAATGTGTGTGTATCGCTACCACGTATGCCTAGTTTGTTTTCTTTAGCTCCTACTATAAACCCCTCCATACCACGCTCAATAATAAAAGCGTTAATACCTTTGTGCCCTTTGGCTACATCAGTTTGTGCAATAACTAAATAAGTACTTGCGCTACTACCGTTGGTTATCCAGTTTTTAGTACCATTAAGTAAGTAATAGTCGCCCATGTCAATGGCGGTGGTACTTTGCGAGGTGGCATCGCTACCTGCTTCAGGCTCCGATAAACAAAACGCACCTAGTTTTTGTCCGCTTGCTAATGGGGTTAAGTATTTTACTTTTTGTTCCTCTGAGCCAAATGTTTCAAGTCCCCAGCATACCAGCGAGTTATTAACGCTCATAGCAACTGATACCGATGCATCTACTTTCGAAATCTCTTCAATAGCAATAGCATACGATAAGGTATCCATGCCACTTCCGCCGTATTTAGTATCTACCATCATACCCATAAAGCCTAGCTCTCCTAATTTTTTAATTTGTTCTGCAGGAAATTTTTGGTGTTCGTCGCGTTCAATAACGCCAGGTAAACATTCTTTTTGTGCAAAATCTCTTGCGGCTTGGCGTATGGCCAAATGCTCTTCGCTTAGTGTAAAGTTCATAGTAGAATTATGTTTTTTTAGTGTAAAATTATTTAGTGTAAAAGTAAACTAATTTTGAATTGAATAGTGTATTTAATTTAGATTTTAACTTTTGTAATTAGGTGCACGTAAGGCGTATATACGCTCAATAATATCAACCACTTTTAGTCCCTCTAGGGCATTGGTGGTAATGGTACTACGGCCTTGTAGCACGTCCACTACGTTTTCAATAATGTAGTGGTGGTTGGCCGCTGAGCCTTTGTAATGCCCATAATCGTTACCAGGGTTAGTAGGGGCAAGTTCGGGTAATGTATAGTCTTTAATATGGCAGTACTCTACTTCGTTCATATATTGCCCACCTATTTTTACGCTGCCTTTGCTACCAATAACGGTAAGGCTACTTTCGAGGTTGGTGTCCCATACAGCGGTACTGTAATTAATACAGCCCATACCTCCGTTTACAAAATCAAAATTTATTAGCCCCGAATCTTCAAATGCTGTACTGTGCGCATGAGCAAAGTCGTTAAACTTAGCCTGTATGTTTTTAATATCGCCAAATAACCAGTACATAATATCAATAAAGTGCGAAAATTGTGTAAACAAAGTACCGCCGTCCAAATCTTGTGTGCCCTTCCAGCCGCCAGCTTTATAGTAACGATCATCTCTATTCCAATAACAATTAAGCTGCACGGTGTAAACGTCGCCCAATAATTTTTGGTCAATAACGTTTTTAATCCATTCACTTGGCGGACTATAACGGTTTTGCATTACACAAAACACTTGCTTGTGCATGTTTAACGCCTTATAAATAATTGTTTCGCAATCGGCCTTGGTTAGCGCCATTGGTTTTTCGCATACAATGTGTTTTTGGGCTTCAAGTGCTTTTAATGCGTGTTCGGCGTGTAGGCCGTTAGGGCTTGCTATGTTTACTACCTGCACATCGAGGTGGGCAAGTAGCATTTCATCAATCGAATTATAAAAATTTTCGGTAATATCAGTTATTCCTAGTTTATCCTTGTGTTGAATATCGCAAACGGCTACAAGCTCAGCTTCGGGGTGGCGACGTACCATTTCGGCATGACGCTTACCTATATGCCCTTGTCCAACTATGGCAAATTTTATTTTATTACTCATTTATTACGTATATTAATTATCAAACCGTGAAAATAGCAAAAATAAATAGTTTATCTAATGATTGTTACGCATCCATACTTCTCTAAAAAAAACAATTGAATAACGTAGTTGTAAACTTGTGATTTAACTATAAAACAACCAAAAGGTAAATTAAATTTTGAGTTATGGATATTTTGTGGCTTTATTTGCAAACTGAAAATATCATACATTAATAATATTTAAAATATAACATACATACTATATATATCATGGCAAAAAATCTTGTAATTGTAGAAAGTCCAGCAAAGGCAAAGACCATAGAGGGTTTTTTGGGTAAAGATTTTTTGGTAAAAGCCAGTTTTGGACACATTAGAGATTTGGTAAAGAAAGATTTTGGTATTGATATGAAAAATAATTTTGAGCCTACTTACGAAGTATCGCCCGAAAAACTAAAAATAGTAAGCGAACTAAAAAAACTAACCAAAGAAGCCGATACGGTGTGGTTAGCCTCCGATGAGGATCGTGAGGGGGAAGCTATATCATGGCATTTGTATGAAACACTACAACTACAAAAAAAAGACACTAAGCGTATTGTGTTTCACGAAATTACTAAACCCGCCATATTAAAAGCGGTTGAAAACCCACGTAATATTGATATGAACCTTGTAAACGCACAGCAAGCACGCCGTGTGTTGGATAGAATTGTGGGTTTTGAATTATCGCCAGTGTTGTGGAAAAAAGTTAAGCCCTCGTTAAGCGCAGGGCGTGTACAATCAGTAACGGTGCGCTTAATTGTAGATAGAGAACGTGAAATAGCTGACCATAGCACCAGTAACTATTACCGTGTAACGGCAGTGTTTACCAACAAAGCTGGACAAAGTATTAAAGCCGAATTAAATAAAAAATTTGCTACGGAGGCTGAGGCACAAATGTTTTTGCAAGCTGCTGCAAACCATAATTTTAAAGTAGAAAACTTAGAGGTAAAACCTGCCAAACGTACGCCATCGGCTCCGTTTACCACATCAACCCTACAACAAGAGGCGGCTCGTAAACTGGGTTTTAGTGTATTACAAACAATGACCTTGGCACAACGCCTATACGAGGCTGGAAAAATAACCTATATGCGTACCGATTCGGTAAACTTATCAGAGCTGGCACTGGGTAATATTGGTAACCATATTGAAAAAACGTATGGGCAAAAATTTGTGCAAATACGCAAGTACAAAAACAAAAATGCCAGCGCACAAGAGGCACACGAGGCCGTGCGCCCCACCTATATTGAAAACACAGGCGTTGATGGCGAGCGTAACGAACAGCGTTTGTACGACTTAATATGGAAACGCACCATAGCCTCGCAAATGGCCGATGCTCAACTCGAAAAAACCGTAATAACCTTTGATACCGCTGGTACTGAACGTTTTGTAGCCAATGGCGAAGTAATACAGTTTGAGGGTTTTTTAAAAGTATACTTAGAAGGAACTGACGACGAAAATACCGACGAACAAAGCGGAATGTTGCCCAAAGTAACTGTGGGCGAGCAAGTGGGGCGTAAGGAAATAAGCGCAACCGAACGCTTTACCTACGCTGCAGCACGTTTTACAGAAGCTTCGTTGGTTAAAAAATTAGAGGAACTAGGTATTGGTCGTCCGTCAACCTACGCACCTACAATATCTACCGTTATAAAACGTAATTATGTGGTAAAGGAAGACCGAGAGGGACGCCCACGTAACTATAATGTGTTTGTATTAGATAATAAAGACATTAAAAAAGAAATAAAAACAGAGAACACGGGTGCCGAAAAACAAAAACTATTTCCTACCGATATTGGTACGGTGGTAAACGATTTTTTGGTACAACATTTTGAGAAAATTGTTGATTATAACTTTACGGCAAAAGTAGAGGCTGAGTTTGACGAAATAGCGGAAGGGCAAATTGTTTGGCATAAAATGATTGAAGATTTTTATGTGCCGTTTCATAAAACGGTAGACATAACTTTAGATACCGCCGAACGTGCCAGCGGAGAGCGTGCCTTGGGTAACCACCCCGTAAGTGGCTTACCTATTATTGTGCGTGTAGGCCGTTATGGACCATTAGTACAAGTGGGAGTATTGAACGAAGAAACGGGCGAAAAACCTGCCTTTGCAAGCCTTAGAAACAATCAGCGATTAGAAACTGTAACGCTAGAAGAGGCGCTCGACTTGTTTAAAATGCCACGTATAATTGGCGAATTTGAGGGCAAAGAAATGAAAGCCAACATAGGTCGTTTTGGCCCCTATATATTACACGATAGCAAGTTTTATTCGATGCGCAAAGAAGACGACCCAATGACTATTGAAACCGAACGTGCCGTAGAACTAATAGAGGCCAAACGCTTAGCCGACTCGTTAAAACTAATATGTGAGTATGCTGAAGATGCACGTGTTAAGGTACTTAACGGGCGTTGGGGGCCATATATAGCTGTAGACAAGCAAAACTTTAAAATACCAAAAACTACAGAAGCCACTGCAATATCATTTGACGAGGCCATGATATTAATAAATGCACAAGGCGGAATTAAAGAAGTAGTAGCCAAAAAAACTGCAGTTAAGAAAACTACCGCTAAGAAAACCACCGTAAAAAAAGCTACTGCCCCACGTAAAGTAGCCGCCAAAAAAACTGCCACAAAGCGTGTTGTACCTAAAAAAAAGTAAATTAATTTAGTAATAAATCGCAAGGGTCTTTAGTTAAAAAAACTAAAGACGCTTATGTTTTATTATTTGAGTGTAAGAACTAAAATTAGCGCACAAAAAACATCACCAATGATAGTCCAAGCGTCACATAACCAAGCAGTTTAGGCTAGTGCGAGCATTTTGCTCGTATTTACTAAACCGTACCATAAATATTAAATATAAGAAATGAAGTAAACCAGTACATAACAATAAACACGAGCAAAATGCTCGCGCTAGCGGTAAAAATTTTAATTAATTATGATATACAAATATACACTCTCAATCGCGGGAGATAATTTTTATCCTGAAAAAATCGTCAATAAACTTCAAGGAGATTTTATAATAGATTCTTTTTTTAGTCCAAAAGATAAAAAGTTTAATAATTCTCTTGATGAATATGATTACGGCGGAATTTCATTTTGTCATCCTAAAAAAAGTTCAACGGAAGATAAAATTATAGATTATGAAAGTGATTTTGTAGATTTTATAGAAAAAAATTATCTTTTTTTTATCGAAAATAATGTGAAAGATTTTGAAATTTTTATTGAAATTTATTATAGGGGTGGACAGTGTAACTTTGAAATTTTTAATAAAAAAAAAATACAAAGATTTGGGAGAATTGGAATGTCCTTACCTGTTAGTGTTTATTGCTTAAATAGTGAATACATTAAGAAATGGGAAAGTGAAATTAAATCGGTTTGGAAGTAATGCCCTGCTAGTGCAAGCCCAAGATAACCCTGTAGTTGAGGCTAGTGCGAGCATTTTGCTCGTATTTACTAAACCGTACCATAAATATTAAATATAAGAAATGAAGTTAAACCAGTACATAACAATAAACACGAGCAACATGCTCGCGCTAGCGGTGGGTACAATGGTAGCGGACACGAGCTGCAAGCTTGCGCCAGCGGGGGCGAGCGTTAGGTAGCCATGCAGTTTAGGCTAGTGCGAGCATGTTGCTCGTATTCATTAAAAAATAAAAACTAATTGTAATGATTAATGATAGTAAACAAAAAAATAAGGTTAGGTACAATGGTAGCGGACACGAGCTGCAAGCTCGCGCCAGCGGGGGGCTAAGAAAAAGTAAATTAATTTAGTATTTGAGTGTAAGAACTAAAATTAGTGCTTAAAAAACATCACCATTGCTAGTCCAAGCGTCACATAACCATGCAGTTTAGGCTAGTGCGAGCATATTGCTTGTATTTAGTAAACCGTACCATAACTGTAAAACATGAATAATGAAGTTAAACCAGTACATAACAATAAACACGAGCAAAATGCTCGCCCCCTGCTAGTCCCAGTTGTGCTGTGAATGAATAGCGACTATTTATAGTAGTTATTCAATGTTGTATAAAAGATGATAGTAGGTCTATCAGTATAGG
>JAYWFU010000009.1:0-3477 GCA_043778625.1 Bacteroidia bacterium
AACCTTTGATGGGTGGCCTGCATTTACGTTTAGTGGGTGGCCTGGCGCAAGTTTTGGAACGTATAGCGCTAAAATTATTGCGGTGGATAAATCTATTTCGGATAACGGAAAATTTAGAATATTAGCAATTAAGCAAAATGAAAAATGGCCAGATGCCATACAAATAGGAAGTGGTGTAACAGGCTTTGCACTGTTAAATAATGTACCCGTAGTGTATGAGTTATGGCGAAAGGCAAATGGGTTTCCGCCTGAATTTTACGAAGCGTCTAAAGAACCTGCAAAAATAAAAAAGTAGCAAATGACTAGTAAATTAATCGGTACCCTAATTGTATGTACGTTGCTACAATTCCCTTTGTTAGCACAACAATCGCTAGATTATAGTACTTACATTGCCAATGTAAAAAAAAACCATCCGTTAATAAAACGTGCGCAAAATGTTGCCCAAATAGGAAATGCGCAGTTACAAAGTGCCCGAGGAAATTACGACCCTACACTAGCTACTAATTATGATAATAAATATTATAGTGGTAAAAATTATTACAGTATTTTAAATTCGGAAATTAAACAACCCATTTTTACTAATCAATATTTAAAAGTGGGGTATGAATATGGGCAAGGCGCAAACATAAGCCCCGAAGAGACTACCTCAGCTTATGGCTTAGGGTATATTGGCATAGAGGCCTCGTTACTACAAGGCTTAGTAATTGATAAACGTAGAGCCGAAGTGTTAAAAGCCCAGCAATACAAAGCCATTAGTGCGGCTGAACAAAAGCAATTAACAAACGCTATTTTGTTTGATGCTTCAGTAAACTACGCTGAGTGGCTGTATGCTCAGCGTGTGCTAAATGTGTTTGCTTATTTTAACACACTAGCTAACGAGCGGTTAGTGGCTATTAAACAACTTACGTTAAGTGGCGAACGATCAGGCGTGGATACCACAGAGGCATCAATGCTGGCACAACAACGGTTATTAGAGTACTTGAGTGCCAGTGTCGAAAATCAAAAAAAAATAGCGGATGTTGCCACCAGTAATTGGCAAAGCGATAGGGCTGATGTGTTTTCGTTAGCACTAAAATCAACAGATAGTTTGAGCAAATTACTTACTGATTTGAGATTAAAAATGATGGCAGAATTAAACGGAAGCACTACTAACAACCCGTTGATTGAACAATACATTGCAAAACAAAAATTGTTACAGGTTGAAAAACGTTATAAAGCTGAATTAATTAAACCTAAGTTAGATGTTAAGTATAATTTTTTAACCACTAGTAGCCCAACTAATTTTAGTGCTACACTATCTACCAATAATTACAAATGGGGCGCAACGCTTTCGTTTCCGTTATTGTTACGCACCTCAATTGCCGAGCTTAAAATTGCAAAACTCAACTTGCAAAATACCACTTACGAGCTGGATAACAAGCAAAACGAATTGCAAAATAAAATAGCACTTACTACTAACGCCATAGCTATTGTAGCCAAACAACTAACAACAGCAACAAGTACTGTAGCTTACAGTAAGGCGATGGTTATGGCCGAAAAAATAAAATTTGATAACGGCGAAAGCTCTCTGTTTTTAATTAACACACGTGAAAATAAGTGGCTAGAATCGGAATTAAAATTAATTGAATATCAGCAAAAATACACAAAGCATATTTTTAGTTTAATTTACTTAAAAGGTAATTTGAATTATGAATTATAAACGTGTAGTGCGTTTACCCTGTCAATAACCTTGTGAAACTTGACAACTAACAAAACATAAAATTGTTCATCTAAATTTACACACTATAATACTCACACCATGCTATTCCCCTCCTTTTGAGGGAGGGGTGGGTGCTAAAACTCAAACCAACAACTCATGATACAAAACCCTCGCATTATATTTATGGGCACGCCCGAATTTGCAGTAGCCACACTTGATGCTATACGCACCGCTAACTATAACGTAGTAGCAGTAATAACTGCGCCCGACAAGCCCGCAGGACGTGGGCAGCAGCTAAGCCAAAGTGCCGTAAAACAATATGCGGTTGCAAATAATATTGATGTGCTACAACCCGAAAAATTAAAAAACGAGGACTTTATAGCTACACTCAAAAGCTATAATGCCGACTTGCAGATAGTAGTAGCATTTAGAATGCTACCCGAAATAGTGTGGGCAATTCCCCGCATGGGTACAGTAAATTTGCATGGCTCGCTATTGCCCCAATACCGTGGCGCAGCACCTATTAATTGGGCGTTAATTAATGGCGAATTGCAATCGGGCATTACTACGTTTAAGTTACAACAACAAATTGATACGGGCGATATACTATTGCACCAAGCGGTGGATATTACGCATGATATGAATGCAGGAGAGCTACATGATATATTAATGAATTTGGGTGGCGAATTAATTGTAAAAACAATTAACGGATTAGTAAACAACACTATTGTTGAGCAACCACAACCTAACTACGAAATTAAACATGCACCCAAATTATTTAAAGACAACACCAAGATAAACTGGAACACTACTGCCCAACACATACATAACTTAGTACGTGGGTTAAGCCCTTATCCAACAGCACACACAGTATTAATTGATGAAAATAAAAACGAACTAAGCCTTAAAATATTTGAAACTATAATTATTGATAATAGCACAGTAAACAATATGTGCGGAACAGTAGTTACCGATGGTAAAACATATATGCACGTGCACACGCAACAGCATTTAATAAGCGTACTTAATTTACAGCTTGCCGGAAAAAAACGAATGACTATACACGATTTTTTGCGAGGATTTAAACTCACTAATAATTTTGTATTGCAATAAATTAGTACTGCTTGTTTGGTGTTGTAACACAAAAATAATTTAACACTAGTAAGGTTGTTCACATTATTGAAATTTAAAATTTATATAGTTATATATCTATATTTATGCATATAACTATAATTAGCAAGTGTTTTAAGGGGTTATTAATTGCAAATTAATTTTGTAAGAATTAACATATTGATGTTAATAATTAAGTTGTTGCATAGTAAGGTACGCATCATAGTTTTACAATATTTGTAATGCACAAACAATTTAAAACCAATAAACAATGGCAACAGTTAAAAAAGCAGCACCAGCTAAAAAAGTGGTAGCTAAAAAAGTAGTAGCTAAAAAGGCAGCACCAGCTAAAAAAGTGGTAGCTAAAAAAGCAGCGCCAGCTAAGAAAAAATAATTAGTTTAATTAAGCTAATTACTTAAAGCCTTGTACTTATTGTACGAGGCTTTTTTGTTGGGCATTGTGTAGTATAGTACTATAGTTACGGGTCTATGACGTTTGGTGTGGGTAGTCTATCTTTGTAATTATGAATAGTAACGAATTATTTTCAATCGCCTTAGGTTTATCTCATTCTTGGCACATAAAAAATGTTAGTTTTTTAGCTAGCACTACAGGTTCATCTCAGGACTTAATTATTGATTTAGATTTTTTACCAGGTACAACTTTCTTA
>JAYWFU010000010.1:0-34969 GCA_043778625.1 Bacteroidia bacterium
TTTTGGATAAAGTTAAACTAAATATCGTTGAGCTACTTATCACTCAACTTTAGCATCACTTATTGTTTTTGCTTGCTTCAATATTTTCAAAGAACTTAATTACTCTATATCTAAATTAGCTTTCGCCTTTTTAATAATCTTTACTCGTTATTTTTGAGAGTGCAAATGAACAAACTATTTTTTAATTTACCAAATTTATTTTGACTTATTTTTAATAATTGTTTTCTACACACTCTAACAAAGAACTTACTCATTATTTTTGAGAGTGCAAATGAACAAACTATTTTTTAATTAACCAAATTTAATTTTGACTATTTTTAAAATAATTAATCTAACACTTTCTCAAGGAATTTACCGACGCCTACCTCACTAATACTACCTCGTTGTTGGGAGTGCAAATGTCGTAATTAATCACTAACTTCCTAATATATTTACTAAATAATTATTAAAATGTAACTAAACTATTGATAACTAATTGTTTGAAATAGTCAGATTCTAAAACTGAGATCGTTATTAACACTATACTATTACCAAAAACACCAAATTACTAGGATTGTTAAGTCATCCGAACTATACTACTATAACTGCAAACGAGTTCCATATTAATTAATTTAAAAATCCGCCCTACTTTGTGCGTAGTTCTATGATTTTTCAACAAACGGACGTTTGTAAGACTTTGAATGTATCCGTCCCTTTGATGAAAAAATCAGGGAGCTAACGGTTGTTTAATAAACTACAGCTTGGTTTGAATTCATATTTTACTAATATTGTAAAAAGAGCAAAGCCTTACTAAAATTTAATTTTAATTTGTCTAATTTAATGGTACTTTTACCTAAAATTAACATACAACAGTAGATAATACTATATTATCTATTGAAATATATAGCGTTTGCTAAATTATCCTGCTTTGAAAATCGACCAAATTGGAAAAGAAACAGGGAGTACAAGCACAACGCTCACGTTAAGACGTGAGCGTTGCTTTTACTTTGTTTCTGGGTTTTTGGTCGAACCTTCAAGGCGAGTAACAGCAACTGTCTCACGCTCTTAAAATTATTAACCAACTATTGTAGAGACAGCTTATAGTATTAATACAACTAAACAAATGAATTAAAAAACATAACACAGCAGCTCGTAAGCGAGATATTATTACTTAAAATTAACCTAACAATAATTACAAATGAATAAATTAAATTTTATAGAAGCGATACTCCTAACATTTGTGTGTTGGAGCGTACTAAATACAAGTAGAACACAAGCACAAACAAACTTTCAATGTAGTTATGTGGCAAGTCCAACTGCGGGAAATAGCACTGCTAATGCCTCTTGTTTAAATGCTTCAGCTGATTACACTACAAAATATGGTAGATACGCTTATCATATACCTGATGCTAATACACCTGTAAAAACCATCAAAGTTAATATTAACGTATGGCAACCCAATAACGGTACAGGTAGTTGGCAAAATAATGCTAACGACTTAGTGCGATTAAATCAAATTATAAATTGGGCAAATAATACCTATCAGTATATTACTACTCCTTCCGATATAGTTAGTGGCGTGTCTTTTATTCTAGATTCTAAAATTAGAATTGAATTACAAAACGTCTTTTTTTATCAAAACTCAGCTATGTGTTATTTAGGATCTGCGGGCGGAAGCGATGGAATTACCTTAAACACGGCAGTTGCTGCAATAGACCCTAAGAGGCTAGAAGCATTAAACATTCACATCACATTAGGATCATATTTTGGTGCTTCAGATTTTGCAGTCTTTCCTAACTCTACAAATAATTTAAATATGGATAGCTATATTGTTGCTTTTAATAATGGTTCTAACCCAGTATCTGACTATGCTTTTGCAGGAACCATTGCTCATGAATTAGGACATTGCTTAGATTTAGAGCATACCTACGGAGGAGCCAATTGTAACACGACTAGTTTAGATTATTTGAGCGATATATTTAATAACGGTCCATGCCCACACGACGGAGGTTGGTTTGTAGATCCTTTCTTAGCTACGAATACAGGAACTAATAATACTATGGGCGGTTGCAAATCAGGAGGTTATTTATCGCCTATGCAAATGGGTAAAATGCACCGTGCATTAGCCTTAAAATCAGTACGCCGTTATGTAAAAAACTGTGCTTATAGCACAGTAGCTAAAAGCATTACTACAAACGAAACTTGGGATTTTGACATTAAATTTTACTCCGATATAATAGTGGAAGCGGGCGCGACCTTAACCGTAAAATGTAAAGTGCTAATGCCCGATGAAGCCAGAATAATAGTAAAACAAGGGGGTAAATTAATTATTGATGGTGGAACAATAACCAACGGTTGCGGATTAATGTGGCAAGGTATTGAAGTATGGGGAGATGCCACACAAATACAAAACACAACTACCCAAGGATACTTGGTAATGAGCAATGGTGCTACTATTGAAAACGCACGCAACGGAGTTAGCTTATCTAAAGCTGGCGCAGGTTATGCGTTTAATGGTGGAGTTATACAAGCAACCGACGCTACGTTTAAAAATAACAAACGATGTATTGAGTTTTTGGGATACCACAAACCATCAGGTATTGACGGCAACAATAGTTTTTTTAATAACTGTACGTTTATTAGTACTGCTGCCTTAAACGACCCCGTTTATGTGGATACTTACGGACGCAGAACTGGCACACAAACCTTTGTAACCTTGCAGGATGTAGTAGGAGTGTTTTTTAGAGGCTGTACGTTTCAAACCACAGGTGCGTTTGATATTGATTTAAGAGGATGCGGTATTTATAGCGAAGACGCATCATACACCATAGTGGCATTAGGCACAGGTAGTTCAATGGATAAAACTGAGTTTAAAGACCTAACTTATGGCGTGTATGCCAAAACGTTTTTAACCACTGCAAGCCGTTACCTTACTATTAAAAATACGTTGTTTACCAACAATCAGCAGGGTATACAAGGTAACCTAAACTTTGGTTCAATAGATAACAACACCTTTACCATACCTGGTTTTGTAGGTAATCCGTCTAGCTTAAAGCAATGGGGAATATACCTCGATGGCGCCAAAGGTTTTAACATTAACCACAACGAATTTACAGGGTTAAGCCTCAACCAAAGTTATGGTGTGGTGGTTAAGGGGTCAGAGTCGTTTGGAGGCACTATAGCTTTTAATACGTTTACAGGTTTAAACTTTGCCAACCAAACCGAACTCAACAACCAATTGTTAAAAATTAGTTGCAATACCTATACCAACAACACCAAATCGTGGAGTTTAAATCCTACGTCGGTTAACGGATTGTTTCCTAGTCAAGGAACAGGTACTGCAAATGGAGATTTAAGAGCTGGAAATGTATTTAACGATGCTTGTACTCCAGTAGGTAGTGGGCGTCATATACATTCATACTTAAATAATAATTTTAACTATTATGTTATTGGTACAGTTCAAACTAACCCTAGTAATAAATATAGCCCCGCTTGTAAAATTGGAAACATAATGAACAATTTTAGTAGTGTAAATCCTGACCAATCGTGTTACGAAGCACCTCCTTGCACTACTCAAGCTTGTGCAGGTGCACAACGCATAAAAATGCAAGCCGAAACTAATAGTGTTACTAAACACCAGCTAGCAAGTGCTATTATTCGTACAAATAACGAGCAAGGGAATTTTGCACAAAACAGTACATTGCTTGCCGAATTAAATACTGAAGATGCTAGCAAAGTGCTAATAGCCGAGTCTATAGCAAACGCTAAGTTTGATGCCGCTAAAGTGCTGTTAAATGCGCTTGACTTGAGTACTGACGAAAACAAAATGTTTTACAACTATTATAGCATAGCTATAAATTTGTATGCACAAGGCAAAACATTTTATAACAGCACGCCTGCACAGCAAAAAATGCTCAGTGCTATTGCACAAGCTAATACCACGGTAGCTACTAATGCGCAATTGGTGTTGGAATCAATTAACCAACAAACCATTAATCGTAACCCTGAGGTTAACCCATTAACTGAGGCAGAGGTAACAGGCGTGGACGAGTTTGCCAACAACGAAGGGATATCGCACTTATACGCTAACCAACCTAACCCGTTTACCAGCACCACTACTATTAAGGTATGGGTAGCTACTACGGCAGTTAATGCTACCTTGCAGGTAACCACTGCGTTAGGCAAAGTAGTTAAGACTACAAAGTTAGCCAAAGGCGATAATACCATTGAAATAACCAGTAACAACTTGGTGGCAGGCCTATACTTTTATTATTTAATTGATAATAATAAGTTGATAGATGCTAAAAGAATGATAGTACAGGAGTAATTTTTTTATTTACACAACCCTAAAGCGGATTAACGCTTTAGGGTTTTAATATTTTAGCCATGATTAAATCACCCCTACTTATCATATTATTTTTATTTTACGCTATAAATAATTCATTTTCACAAACACGATTTAATAATACTTATTTATATCAAGGTAATGATACCATAGATCAATCTGATGGTGGTCACTGCTTGTTAACTTTATCAAATGGCGAATTTATAATACCCTCATTATCTGGAGCAACTATAAATGGTTTACCAAGCCAGCATTTATTAATTTACAAACTAAATAGTGCTGGTATTACGAATAGTTTAAAAGTCTATTCTGATAGTTTACTTTCAAATTTTGAACCTAATGCTATTATAAGAACATTTGATAATAATTGCGTAATGGTAGGCACTTATTATTATAAAAACTATTCCCAAGGCGCTATGCTATGTAAAATTAATCTTAGTGGCGATACTATTTTTTGTAAAATATTTAATACAGGTATTATCTCTAATACGTTTGATGTAATAGAAACATACGACAGAGGTTTATTATTAGTAGGTTATACTCAAGCATTGGGAGGAGCTGGAAACTTAAATCAAACTTTGATTATAAAAACGGATAGCTTAGGCAACCAATTGTGGAAATATCAATACGGCGCAAGTAATGATTATGACGGAGCTAGCTCAGTAGTAGCAACGCCCGATAGTGGTGCGTTGGTATTAGCATTTAAGCAACAGCAAGGCACACAAAATGCTGGTGTAGTGGTGTATAAGTTAGATAGCTTAGGTAACCAAGAGTGGAACCAAACCTACTCCACCCCTAACTTAGAGCGAGGGAGTAAAATAATAGCTACAAAAGATGGTAACTATGTAATAGTAGGTAGCCGCTTATTAGGTTCAACTGTTGGCAGTGGTAATGCGCAAGGTTTTTTGTTAAAAATAGATCCACAAGGTAATGTACTGTGGGAATATAATTATGGAGATAGTCGCAATGATGATTTCACAGGTCTCGTAGAAACCTCTAATAGTGATTTACTAGTATCTGGAAACGTCAAGCAAGGTTCTATGAACAAGGGAGTTCTTAAAAGTTTTAACATAAACGGAGATACATTATGGACTAGAGAATTTGATTATAATGCTGATTATAATTATTTAAATTCGTTAAATAAAACGTTTGACAATGGCTTTATAATGATTGGGCAATCATCAAAACACTTTAACACTACTCCATACGCTACTCTTAATAGTATTTGGCTAGTTAAAACCGATAGCCTTGGCTGCTATGTAGCAGGGTGCAACACGGTAGGTGTGGCTAATGAGCAACTGCCAGTTATAAACACGCTAAGCATACAACCTACCGTATTTACTAACCAAGCCACGGTATATTATACTATAGCACAACCACTTACTAATGCACGGTTAGATATTTACACTATTAATGGTACATTAGCCAAATCATATCCATTAAACCCTAACGAGCATTACATAACAATTAGTAGCACTAACCTAGCACAAGGCATGCACCTAGCCATGCTACGTACTAGCACAGGTATTATTAGCACACAAAAAATAATCATTCAATAATAATATTAACAAAACCAACTAAAAACCAACTCATATTATGAAAACAATTATACTAACTACCTTACTACTCGTAAGTGCATTACTAAGCAAAGCCCAACCTTGGGCAACCACCAGTGCTACATGGCATTATTGTGTAAGTGGCTATGCTACAGATGGCTATGCCAAAATAACCAAAACAAAAGATACCTTAATACAAGGAAAAGTGTGTGATGTATTGCAAAAATATCAAGAGGTATATAATTATATTCAACAAACAACCTATCAAGGTGTGTATGGTTATGAATATACTTACGCTGATAGTGATAAAGTGTATCTTTTTAAAAATAATAAATTTAACCTACTATATAATTTTGCCGCAAATGCAGGCGACTACTGGGAAATAGCCTTAGATAGTACTATTGTAGCCTACTGCGACACTACATTCCAAATTAAAACGGATAGTGTAAAAGTAGATAGCGTTAAAAACATAACCATAAATGGGCAAGTATTGCGTCAATTGTTTGTACATTCAGTAAACGATAGAGGAACCATTGGACATGAAATAATAGAAAAAATAGGCGGTATATCGTTGTTCTTACAGGTAACTAATCAACATTGTGTGGCAACAGAAATAAGTGATCCGTATACACTACGTTGCTATACTGATAGCACAGGGCTTAGCTACCAAAGTAATCCTAGCACGTGGGGATATAACACTAACGCATCAAGCACTTGCAATTTTGTTACCAGTATTTCCACTACCCCAAATATTGCTACCCAAGTAAGCATATACCCCAACCCTGTAAGTGCCAATACGCAAGTAAGCATTACTGGCACTAATGTAAATAAGCTAGTGCTATACAACGCCCAAGGCGTTAAGTGCATAGAGTACACTAACAAAGCTTTAGTACCTAACCTGAATTTTAATGCACCTAGCGTAGCGGGTATGTATTGGTTGGAGATACATTATGCTAATAGTGCAAGCCAACGTTATAAGGTAGTTGTAAATTAATAATTAATTAACTACAACAATTACATATTCATATACCCCCGCTTGCTACGCAAGCGGGGGTATATGAATTATTGGTATAAGCTATTAATGAATATTACGCTAAAAAAGCAGTAAGCCTTATAACCAGTTTCCTATTTTTTATATTTTATATTACTTTTACAGCTATGAAATTTATAATATTATTATTTACATTGTATGTGTTTGCTAACATTACTCAAGCGCAAGAAACTACCAACACAAGTACTAAAACCGCACGCGAATTTTATTTTTCGTGGGGCTATAATAAAGAGTGGTACACCCCAAGTAGCATACATGTTGTACAGCCTAGTTTAGGTAATGATTTTACGTTGGTAAAAGCACAAGGACACGACCACATAGGCTGGGACAAAGTGTTGCAACGCCCGTTAACCGTGCCTCAGTATAATTATAGGTTGGGGTGGTGGTTTAAAAAAAACAACTCGTTAGGGTTTGAATTAAATTTTGACCATACCAAATTCATTGTTACTCGTGGGCAGTTAGCGCACTGGCAAGGCACTATTAACGGGCAAGTCGTAAGTTACGACTCACTTACTACGCGCAACAATTTTGATTACAACTTAAATAATGGCGCTAACTTTTTTTGTTTTAACTTGGTAAAGCGTTTCAAAAATTTTGAGGCAACTAACCACCAATGGTTTGTGTTGCACACTATACTTAAAGCAGGTGCAGGGCCAGTAATTCCGCATGTTGAAAACACAATACTAGGGCATGATAATAAATCGCATTTTCAGTTAGGAGGTGTAAATGCAGGGCTGGAAATGGCATTGCGCGCTACGTTTTTTAAACATGTGTATTTAGAGCTTTGCCAAAAAGGCGATTATGCTAATTACTTTGGCTTGCGTATTTATCAAGGTACTGCACGCCATAGTTTTTTTGCCTACGAAGTTATTGCTAACCTAGGCGTTACGGCTAAATTCTAATACTAATGTATCATACAATTATTCGCCCATTATTATTTAAGTTAGACGCTGAGCAGGCGCATTACACTACGTTTAAGCTCGTTAAACTACTACATCGCATTCCGTTTGTAGGTGCCATTAACAGGGCATTATATACCGTTAACAATACTCAACTTTCACGTACTTTTTTTGGCTTAACGTTTAAAAATCCTGTAGGGTTAGCCGCAGGTTTTGATAAAGATGCCAAGTTAATAAATGAATGGGGCAACTATGGTTTTGGTTTTGTAGAGATAGGTACTATTACCCCCAAAGCACAAGCGGGAAATGAGCAACCACGACTGTTTAGGCTAGTGAACGATGGTGCCATAATTAACCGTATGGGGTTTAATAACGAGGGGGTGGAAGCTGCTATTACACGCTTAAAACAACGTAATAACTCAATAATTATTGGCGGTAACATTGGTAAAAATAAAAATACACCTAACGAAAATGCAGTAGATGATTATTTGTATTGTTTTGAAGCTCTGTTTAACTACGTTGATTATTTTGTGGTAAATGTAAGCTCGCCCAATACGCTCAATTTACGTGCCCTGCAAGATAAAGAACCGTTACAACAATTACTTACTACCTTACAAATTACAAATAATAAAAAAGCTAACCCTAAACCAATACTATTAAAAATAGCGCCTGATTTAACTAATACTCAGCTGGATGACATTGTTGAAATAGTAGCGTTAACAGGCATTGCAGGTGTGGTGGCGGCTAACACTACATTAAGCAGAGAAGACCTAACGGCTAACGTAACGCTTACACAACAAATGGGCGGATTAAGCGGTAAGCCATTAACCGCTAGGGCTACAGAGGTAGTAAAGTATTTGCATACACAAAGCAAAGGGGCGTTTCCAATAATTGCGGTGGGCGGGATATTTACTGCGCAAGATGCACAAGATAAACTTAATGCAGGTGCTAGTCTTGTGCAATTATACACTGGGTTTATTTATGAAGGCCCTGCATTGGTTAAAAAAATTAACACGGCATTACTCCAAAATAATTAGGATGAATAAAATTATAAAACTATTCGTTGCGTTGTGTGTGTTAATAATAGCGGGATGTACGGGCAATAAAAAAAGTGAGTTTAGTACAACACCCTCAGGTATTGCGTATAAAATAATAACCATTGGCGATAGTAGTTATACTCCACAACGTGGCGATAGCGTGTATTTGCAGGCAATATTTAAAAACTCGGCTAACGTAATTATATTTAACTCAACTACTGATAGTTATAATGGATTAATAGGTTTAGCGCTAACGGCAGGCGTTAGGCAAGGTACGCTAGAAGAGTGTTGCGCTTTAGTAAGCGAGGGCGATAGCGCTATATTTAAATTGAATGCCAACGTAGTATTTAACCGATTGTTTAATGTAGGATTACCCAAGAATGTAAAGAAAGGTAGTTTATTAACCGTTGAAGCTAAAGTAATAAAAGTAAAAACAATTGCCATGCAACACACCGACTCTTTAAGCTACAAACTATGGACAAATGAACTATTAGCTATTGAAAATGCGTTAATAAATAATTACACTAAAGCGCAAAAATTAGATTCGTTACTTACCACTGATGGTGTAATGATGCTTAAAAATGAAATTAATTACGGAATTCCAACTCAAAAAACTATTTTCGTGCGCTATAAAGGAACAACTCTCGATGGAAAAATAATAGATAGTAATGTGGAGGTAGAAGAAGCATTTGAATACAAAAAAGGAACGCCCGACCAATTAATAAAAGGATTAGAAACAACACTAATAAAAATGAACAAAGGCGACAAAGCTATAGTACTACTTACATCATCCGTAGCGTTTGGCGTACACGGCTCGTCCACAGGTATTGTACCACCTTTTACCCCATTAGTATATGAACTCGAAATAATAAAGTAATAATTAACAAACCCAATAAACTCAACAATGAAAAAAACACTAAGCCTAGCGGCAGTAGTAGCAATGGTAGGCCTCGTAGCTTGCAAAGACAAAAATGGTATGGACAAAAGCGACAGCGGATTACTATACAATTTAATAACACACGATAAAAAAGGCAGTACTGCCAAAGAAGGCGATTTAATAACGATGGAGGTGATATACAAAACCGAAAAAGACAGCGTATTATTTGACTCAAAAAAAACAGGGCGCCCTATACAAGTAGTATTACGTACACCATCATACAAAGGTAGTTTAGAAGAAGGGTTTGCTATGATGAGTAAGGGCGATAGTGCAGCGTTTAAAACCGTGGCTGATTCGTTTTTTATGAAATTTTTAGGTGGACAGTTACCTCCATTCATTGCTAAAGGAAGCTATTTGTCATTTAACGTAAAGATGATTGATATTACACCTAAAGTTGCTTTTGAAAAACAGCAAGCGCAAGCACAGGCTAGCCAACAAGTGGTAATGGATTCGTTAAAAAATGTTGAGGCATCAACACTTGCGAAATACTTAGCGGAAAATAAAATTAACACTAAAGCTACTGCCTCGGGGTTAGTATTCATTAGTAAAAAAGCAGGTAGTGGAGCTAAAGCTGAAGCGGGCAAAACGGTATCAGTAAACTATACGGGTACATTATTAGACGGAAAAATGTTTGATACCAGTGTTGAAGCAGATGCTCGCAAAGGAAATATATATGATGCTAACCGTAAGTTTAAGCCTATCGAATTTCCGTTAGGACAAGGACAGGTTATACCAGGTTGGGACGAAGCTATAGCTATGATGAAAGTAGGCGAAAAAGCAACAATACTTATACCATCTACTATTGCCTACGGACCAAATGGTTCAGGACCAATACCACCATTTTCAACCTTGAAATTTGATGTAGAATTAGTAAGTGTTAAATAACTAAATACGTATTAACTTTTAAAATACAAAAGAGCAACTGTAAGGTTGCTCTTTTGTATTTACTAAACAATCCTAATATTTATGTGTAGTTTTAAATTGCTTTTAAAATTCTAAAAGGGATAATCTTTGATAATTTTATTCTAATTATAATTTATTCTAATTATAGGAATCTTCTCACATTGCGCATCTTACATTCAAATAATAAACACAACAGTCTTTAGGGTTGATAATATAATTATAGGGATTAAGAAAACAGATTTTGATGGCAATTTTAAAATCAATATTGCTGGTAGTTTAAAGAAGAAAACACTTACAATAAAAACAACATGTGTGGGATTTAATAAGAATGAATATTCAATTATTCCTGAACAAATAATATCGCCAACTATCAATCTTTACAAGAAAACAACGGTAAAATAAAACTTTACCACTTGCGTATCTAGAATGGTAATAACGAATATTACTAGAGCAACCAAAACTAATTTTGATTTAAAACATAACGGGCAAGACATTCTAAATTGAAACATCTATAACAAAGACCTTAATTATAATCAGTTTCGCCCTATTTTTGAGCGATAATCAAGACGCAACGAGTACAACCTAAATTAGCAAAGCATCTATATTATAAAATACAGCAGTGATTAACTGTCAAGTAGTTACATTAAATTATTAGTAATGTACCATTGTTTTAATTCGCTTAGTATCATTGCTGTTGCACCCCATATTACTAGTTCGGTAATTTTAAAGCAAGGAGTTTGAAGCACTTCTCCGTTAGGCAATGTACTTTGTGTTGTGCTTACATTAGCATTGTTAAACAAACTATGCAGCGGTACACTATATAATTTTTCTACCTCATCACTACTAATATTAAGTACAATTGGAGCTTGCACTACTACAAGGTAAGGCTCCACATAAAAATTACTTGGCGGAATATAAAGTGGTGTAAGCATACCTATAACAACATGTTCGGTTATACTCCCTACTTCCTCGTTAAATTCGCGTAGGGCAGTATGCAAGTAAGTAACATCTTCGGCATCAACCTTACCACCCGGAAAACTTATTTGGTGGCCATGCACCCCTTGGTTGGTACGCTGCATAAGGTACACGCACCATTCGTTATTAATATTCAAATGCAGCGCCACGCACACTGCCGATTGTTTTGCGGTGGCTTTGTATGAGGCTGTATCAGCGTATAACTTGCGCACAGGCGGAGCCATTAGGTATTGTGCCTCTTGCCCAGGTAAGTTACCAATAGCTTGTAGTAGTTTTTTTATAGTGGGTTCAATCATTGTTTAAAATCAAAAAAAAAGCCTTTGCATTTTTTTGAGTAATGCAAAGGCTTTTTTTAATTATAAATTAGTAGTTAACGTAATAAGGTAACGGTTCCTGTTTTTCGAGTACGCGAACTTTTATTAGGCACTACATCTAATGTGTAGATGTACACATCTTGTGGTGCTACATCACTACCTTTTTCGCCATTCCAACCAGGTTGGTTTTCAATACCATCGTACACACGTAAGCCCCAGCGGTCGTACACTTGCAGACGATAGCTTTTAACTCCCCATACTTTTGGAGTAAAAAAATCGTTCAAATTATTGCCATCAACACTAAATGCGTTGGGTATAAACACTCCGTAATCAGTATTAATGGTTACCACTACTGTATCCTTTTGCACACAGCCGTTTACATCAACATACATTACTGTAAAATAAGTAGTTTCCTCAGGGCGCACATTGTTTTTCATGCAGGTTTCGCACGGAATTTCAGTGCTAGGCAACCATGTGTAAGTACCGGTATTAGCGCCTGTAACCACTATCTGTGTTGATTCGCCGTACAAAATAGTGGTATCTCCATAAGCTTTAATAGTCGTTATTGGGTACACCCCTAAATTTACGCTTGCAGTATCAAAACAACCATTAAGCTCAGTGAGTAAGTGGTAGGTTGTGGTTACTTTAGGGTTTGCAAACGGGTTGTATATGGTAGAGTCCGACAAGCCTAACTTAGGACTCCACCAATATTTTTGTCCACCGGCTGCAGTTAATTTAATTCGTTTGCCTTCGCAAATAAATACATCTTTGCCAGCATCGGCAAGTGGTTTGGGCTTAGTAGTTATTTTTATACTATCTTGTTTGGTACATAGTGTTAATGGGTCAGTAGCCGTAATTACATACATTGTAGTTACCACAGGCATTGCAGTAACACTAGCCCCAGTAGTGCTTGATAGGCCGTTGCTTGGCGCCCAAGCGTAAGTGTTTGTCCCTGTGCTAATTACATTTAGTACAGTACTCGAATCTTCGCATATTAATGTTTTGCCTGCACCTAGTGTAAATGTGGGTGTATTATTTACACTTATGCTTAACGTGGCTGTATCAGGGCATTGGTTCACGTCTAGCCCTGCAATAATATAGTTGGTAGTAGCGGTTGGTGTTAAGTAAAAACTATTGCCTACCACTGCTATTAAATTGTTAGGGAATGTACTTACCAAGTCGTAACCATACTGCGCACCACCACTTAATGTAATAAGTATAGAGTCGCCGTTGCATATTGTAGGTGTGTTGGGCGTAACTGCAAGTATTGGGTTGGGTAATACCGTGAGAATAATTTTTTTAGTGGTTTTGCAGGCTAAGGTAGTATTGTAGCCATCAACCGTAATGGTGGTGCTTACCATAGGTTGCACTATTATTGAATTGGTGCTTACCACGCTTACTATTGCAGGGTTAGCTTGCCAGTTGTAATTGCTTGCACCATTGGCCACTAGTACTAATGTGTCGCCTTTGCATATAGTTTCGTTGGTGTAATTAGTAGTTATTGTGGGGGTACCACCTAATGGTATGTGTATGTATTTTGTTTTAACGCAACCATTGGCACTTACGGTTAATAGGTAGCCACCATCAACCACACCACTTAATATGCCGGTTGTACCGCCTACTGGAGCATTAGTAGTACTATCAGCCCAAGCGTAAGTAGGTGCAGTACTCACATTATTTAGCGTAACTGATATACCGCCTGTTGGAGGGTTAGCACCACAAGTATTAGGCGTAATTACAGGTGTATTAATAGTAAACGGATTACCTGCAACGGCTATTGATGTAGAATCTTTGAGTACACAACCGTTAGTAGTGGTAAATGTACAATAGTATTTAGTGGGTATTATTGGCTTAACATTTACTACGTTTAGCGGCCCAGCTGTAAAACCTGCGGGGTTACTTGTCCAGATGCCTGCATAATTAGCTGTAAGGTCAATAGAATCTCCAATACAAATACCTGGCGATTTTGGTGTAAGAATCATAGCTGCATCTTTTATAGTTACTGTTATGCTATCTTTAGTTATTAATCCACCACAACCAGGTGTTTCTACGTAGTATTTAGTGGTTTTAGTAGGTCTTACTAATTCATCGTCGGTTGTGCCAATTGTAGCTCCTGTGGCTGAGTCTTTCCAAGTGTAGGTAGCTCCGCCCGATGCTTTTAAGTGAAACGTATCGCCAGGGCAAATAATTTTATCAGCACGCACTTGTAATGTACTTGAGTTGGGTAGTACGGTTATTGTTTGTGTTTTAATATTATTACAAGCTACTCCTCCTCCTCCAAATAGCCCTCCAAATAATCCTGTAATTTCGCCTTTACCCTGCATTGATACCGTGTAGGTTCCAGCTGTGGTATAAGTATGGGTTTGATTACCTGGGCGACCAGATGCTGAAGGCGATCCATCTCCAAAATTCCATATAAAATCAAATTCGCTATCAGTATATTGACCAGCTTTACAAGTTGTTAAGAAACCACAACTAGAACCTATATTTTCGCAAAAACTAGGACTGAGCCCACCACACAAACCTGGCAATATTGATGTATTAGTAAACGATATAGCTTGCCCCGCACATACAGGATTTGGTGCATAAGTAAAGTTCGACTCAACTCCTGATAATATTACCACATTTATAGTTCCTGTTCCTGCTGGGCACGAACCATTTTGCACTGTTACATTGTATGTTTGAGTGCCTACTGTAGTAGTTGGTACACTTACCGATTGTGTTGTGGCGGTAAATCCACCTGGGCCTGTCCAAGCATAACCCGTACCTGCTGAAGCTATTAATGTTGCTAATGATCCCTTGCAAGCTGAATCTGTACCGGTTATTACTACCGTACTTGGGGCAGGGCTAACGTTATTAATTAACACTGTGCCTATTGGTGTAGTATTGCCACACAAATCGCTAACGGTATTGCCATCAGCACCATTTTTTGCAGTTATTGTCCAAGGTCCACCACCGCTAAGTACAGGCGTTACGGTTAAATCCATGTGTATTGATCCTGTACCACAATCAGGACCAGCCGCTGCCGTTACGGTATATGGTCCGCCTGGCCCACTTACTGTAAAATCGCTTCCGTTAGCGGCTAATGTGCTACATAATATGGGCTCAGTAAACGTTACGTTGATAGTATTAGAGCCACATGGTGCTGATGCCGACACGGTTGTAGGTGGTGTAACATCAAAAATATCAGCAGTGCCCCCACTAAAATTTAAGGTGTAACCCGCTTGAGTAGAACTATAATTACTTACAATTAATACAAAGGTGTAGTTTATCGCAACGTTTAACGGATTAGAATAAGGCGAGCCTCCAGACCCCTCACTATTATTAGATGCCGACGCATCAAGCCCTGTATTGCCTGCAGTGGCCGAAAAATTACAGCGTACAGGAGTAACCGCTCCACTGGCAATGTCAGCACAGCTTGCGCCTGTAATATCATACAATGCCCAATCATAATCAGCGGTAGAATTAATTAAAAACTTTAAGCTCCCTGCACTTTGAGACGTAAATGTGTACCACACACTGTTTTTTTCTTGCGAACCCAAACAACTTGAATTACTTGGTATTTCCTGCGTAGCACCGTACCCTGAGTACGATGCTGTTTGCGAGTAATTGTTTTGACAAACGGGTATTGCACTATTACATTGTTGCTCAGGAGCATTGGGCATACGGTGGTTAAATGTTGCGGTATTATTAGCTTGAAATTTTGTAATGTCAAACCCATAAAAACTTGATAACGTTTTTTGAAACAAACGAGGTTCATAAGTTGCATCAACTGCCATACGAGCATTTAACTCTAGGGGCGTTACTGCTAAAAACGCAAAATAGTTACCGTTAGTTTTTAGCAATGCTTTTATGCTATCGGTATTTACTTGTTGCCCAAACGTACTATTTACAATAATTGTGCATATACTGGCAAGGAGTAATAGTTTTCTCATAGTTAATTGTTTTGATTTAATTTTAAATGCAATTTAACGAGTAAATATACAGTTAATTCTTTACAAATTCAATAGCTCCTCTTCCAACTGTTTTATCTTGGCTAAGGCATCGTTTTTCTTGTTTGTTTCGTTGGCTATGAGCTCAGGTTTTGCATTGGCTACAAATTTTTCGTTGTTGAGTTTTGTCATCACGCTAGTTAAGAAACCCTTAGTATATTCTAATTCTTTAGTTAGCTTTTCGCGTTCGGCTACTACATCTACATTACCTGTTATTGGCACATAAAACGAAATTCCGTTTAACGCCACAGCTATTGCAGTTGCTGGTTTTTCAGTACTGTTAGTTATGGTATCAATATTGGCTAGCTTGGTTACAACATCTTGCAATACATCGGTAGTTGCGTTAAAATCGTAGGTAATGTTTAGTTTTTCTTTAGGCGAAATTCCTTTGCTATTACGTACGTTACGCAGTTCGCTTACTAGGTTTTGTGTAAATTCTACCTTAGTTAGTTGTTCGTCATTTACGATACCTGCGGTTGGCCAAGCACTTATAATCATGGCTTCTTGCGTTGAGCGGGTTTTAATAATGTGCCACAGTTCTTCAGTAACAAATGGCATAAAAGGATGCATTATTTTTAATAAATTTTCAAAATGTGCAATAGCTGCCTTGTACGTTGGAGCATCTACCGATGCCGCTTCGCCGTTGGTATAAGTGGGCTTTACCATTTCGAGATACAGGGCGCAGTAGTCGTCCCACACTAATTTGTAGGTAGTCATTACGGCATCGCTCATACGTAGTTTGTCGTAATGGTCGTTAATTAGTGTAAGTTGTTGATTAAACTTGCTCGCAAACCAATCGTTGGCAACGCTATTAATTGCTGGAGTTGGCAAGGTTGCATCTACCTTCCAAGTAGTAATTAAGCGGTAGGCATTCCATATTTTGTTGGTAAAATTTCGGCCTTGTTCGCAGTAGCTATCATCGTACAACAAATCGTTACCTGCAGGCGAACACATGAGCATGCCTGTACGCACACCATCGGCACCAAATTGCTTAATTAAATCTAATGGGTCGGGGCTATTGCCAAGCGATTTACTCATTTTTCGCCCTTGCTTGTCGCGCACAATTCCCGTAAGATACACGCGTTTAAATGGCATCTCGCCACGATATTCGTACCCAGCCATAACCATACGTGCTACCCAAAAAAACAGTATTTCGGGTGCTGTAACTAAGTCGTTAGTAGGGTAGTAGTAATTAATGTCTTTTCCGTCAGGATTTTTAAAACCATCAAACACGCTAATAGGCCACAACCACGAGCTAAACCAAGTGTCAAGCACATCTTCGTCCTGATGAATATCTTGTGTAGATAATCCTTTATCCGCAAATAATTGTTGCGCTTCAGCTAAGGTATTGCATGCCACAATATCGTTATCAGCATTGTACCATGCAGGTATGCGCTGCCCCCACCACAACTGTCGGCTAATGCACCAATCATGTACATTTTCCATCCAATGGCGATACGTGTTTTTAAACTTTTCGGGGAACAACTGTATGTTGTCGTTCATTACGTTTTCTAACGCAGGACCAGCCAAGTTTTCCATTTTTAAAAACCACTGTAATGACAGCTTAGGCTCTATTACAGCATTGGTGCGCTCGCTGTAACCTACCTTGTTTTTAGTGTTTTCAATTTTAACAACTAGACCTGCTTCGGTAAGGTCTTTAATAATTTGTTTACGGCAAGCAAATCTATCTAAACCCACATACAGCCCAGCAACAGGGCTTATTTTTCCCTCGTTGGTAAGTACATCAATAGTTTTGAGTTTGTGTTTTATTCCTAGATTGTAATCGTTAATGTCGTGTGCTGGCGTAACTTTAAGTACCCCTGTACCAAACTCTACTTCCACATACTCATCGGCAATAACCGTAACGGCACGGTTTACAAGCGGTATCATTACTTGCTTGCCAATAAAGGCTTTATAGCGTTCGTCAGTAGGGTTAACGCACAGGGCGGTATCGCCCATTATGGTTTCGGGGCGAGTGGTGGCTACGGTTAAAAATTCGGTAGTTGAATCTTGCAAATAATATTTAATGTACACCAGTTGCGAATCAGCTTCTTTGTGTATTACTTCCTCGTCCGAAAGGGCTGTTAAGCCCTGTGGGTCCCAGTTTACCATACGTACGCCACGGTAAATATGTCCTTTGTTATAGAGATCAATAAATACATCTAACACGGCTTGACTCATATCTTCCTCCATAGTAAAACGGGTACGATCCCAATCGCACGATGCGCCTAAGGTTTGTAGTTGGGATAGTATTATCCCTCCGTATTTTTCTTTCCATTCAAAGGCATGTTTCAAAAACTCCTCACGAGTTAAGTCGCTTTTGTTTATACCTTTTTCCTTCAGCATGGCTACTACTTTGGCTTCGGTGGCAATGCTTGCATGGTCGGTGCCGGGTACCCAGCAGGCATTTTTGCCTTGCATACGTGCCTTGCGTACTAACACATCTTGTATGGTATTGTTAAGCATGTGACCCATGTGTAGCACGCCCGTAACATTGGGCGGAGGTATTACTATGGTGTAGGGCTCACGCTCATCAGGGGTTGATTTAAAATACTTATTGGTTAACCAGTAGTTATACCAACGGTTTTCGGCAGTTGCCCAATCAAAGTTTTTTGCTAATTCCATGTAGTGTGGGTGTTATTTTTATTAGTGCGAATTTAGAATAAACAAATAAATTTATTCTTTTAAAAACTCATATTCATACACTTTTGGTGCTATTGTATTAGCAAGATTATTGAGTTGTTCACGCAGGTTACTAATTAGTTGAGTATAAGTTGGGTCTGTACTTTTTGTATTCATTCGTCCCTTATCATTACGGCCTTGAAAGTACTCTCGTATGTCGTAAAAACTTGCATTTACATTATACATACAATCTCCGTGCGACGGAAATTTTTGTGCGTGATAATATGTCCAAAGCTCACGTCCTGCATCAAATACATCGGTAGCTTCGCTTGAAAATTTTAATGGTATTTGATAATGTAGTTCGGGTTCACTCACTATAAATAAATCAGAGGCATTAGGATTATTAGGATTATTAGGATTTATTTTTCCTTGTATGAAATCAGTCATAAAATTGCTTGCAAATTTTTCTTTAGCATTTACTTGTTGTTCAGTAAAAGGTAGCCAATTATTAATCCCCAGTTTTGAGGAAATACGGTTTTGCCCATGAAAAATTGCGTAACTCAAACAATCATTCTGAAACTCTTTATCTTTTTTCCAACTTTCATTTGGATATAAAAATTGATCCCTATCATTAAGCCAAGTAGGTTTAATACTAAAGCGTGCAGAGAAATAAATACAACCCTGCAATAAGTTTTTAAAATTATAAGAATAATAATTATTGTGGCGAGAACCTGCGTTGTTAGTGATATTTAAAAATTTATTATTTTGAAAATCAGGTGTGGGATTTTCCATAAACCCAATACTAGGACTATCGCTAGTGTCAAATGATTTAACCCATTTATTAATACTTTTGGGCAATACCCCATAAAAATATTTTTTACCAAGATGCTCGACTGTTTTGCTATATACTTTAGTATTAATTTTTTTTATTTTAGTTTTTGCGTCCAAGCTCCAAATTGTAAAACCAATAGGGAAAGTGCCTTTTACATTATCAAATGTATTGGCGGGGACTATAAATCCATCTAGATATTTTGCCAAAAAATATTCTTTAAATTTTATAAAATTACTGCCTTGTATAAATTTTAATTTAGAAAACTGTGCTAAAGTAGCATTAGGTATTTTTTCGTAAATTTTCGCCATAAACAATGCAAAAATTTCATTAGAAGCATTCCCTATTCTTAAATTATAGTATTCGTTAATTTTATTATTTGTAGCAACTCCACCCTTATTTTCTCCTGTACCACTTACAGTTCTAGCTGTTGTAGCCTCCGCATAAGGCGGATTAATATAAATTACAAGTTTTTTACGTTTCTCTTCATCGTTAATAATATCTTGTAATGCTTGTGGTAACTTAGTAAAATCATCGTTCAAAAAATCAAATTGAAACACGTGGTTTTGCAATAAGTTTGCTCCGTTAGTAATACGGTCGTGCATTACGTTTACGTCAGCTTGGTCTAAGGTGCTTGCCCATATATTATACTTGTTAGTAAGTCCAGCCAATAAGTTGCCTGTACCCGCGGCACAGTCCCACACGTAGTATTCGTCTTGCCAGTTTTTACCCAATACATCAGCCAAATATTTTTGCGAAAGTTCTACCCATTGGCGTGGCGTAAAAAACGCTCCTTTGCGCTCCCGTATGTCCTGTGGCACTAGCAAATCTCTGCGCTCAATAATGTAGTTATGGAACTCGTTTATAGGCGGGCGTTTGTAACGTTTCCAAAACTGCTCGTAAGCTTTTTTATCAGTAAATTCTATCGTTGCGTTAAACAACGATTTTAAATTTTCTTTCGCAATTTGATAATGTCCGTTTCTAAACACTACAAACAACTCTTCTTTTAACGGAGTATCATCGTCAGTTGTTGCAGTATCGTGGTCGTCCACAAACAAGTCTGCTAAATAGAAATCACTATCTACTATGTTTTGTTTTTTGCCTTCTGCAAAATCGAAATTGATGAGTGGTTTCACCACATCAAGCCAACGTAAGTAAATAGGCACAAAGTTGTTTTTGTCTATTTGTATTTTTCCACTTTCGGTACCCTTAGCAATGTTGTTTTTAATAAAGAATTTTAACTCCGCATCGTCTTTACCAAATTGATATTCGTACTTATCCGTTTTTAAAATAGTTTTAATTAACGTGTGTATTTCTTTAAACTCTTTGCTTTCGTGGTTGCTTGCGGTTACGTTCCAGTTAAAATCGTTTTTAAAAAACAGGTGTTGTATTTTTTCGTAGGGTACAAAAGCAATCTTCACAAAATCAAAAGCACCCAAAAACGCAGGCGGTAGATTTTTGTCAAAAGTTCGGGCTTTACCTATTGTTAATATAAGTTGTGCAAACATAGCGATGAGCTCGAAATTGCCAGTTTTAGCTTCAGCCCACAGCAGAGAATGATCCTCTGAAAATTGTTGCTGTTGTTTATTGTCGTTTTTTATTACAACAGTAAAATCAACATTGCCCACAATTTTTGAGCAATCATAGTCCGCAAAATAGTCTTGTGCTACTTTGTTTTTAAGCTCTTCCTCTCTAATGTTTTGATAAATCATTGCGTTATTTTTTGAAGCGTTATACTCCCTTGTTACTTAGGGCAATTTGGCTTTATTTCATAAAGGATTGACGCAAGACTTTAGTGCAGTATACTATTATAATTATTTATTAATTACGCTTCGGTAATTTCAATAGTGTATTCCTCCATAATTTGGTTACATAATAGTTTTTTACAGGCATCGTCAGCGGCTTGTGTAGCAAGGGCTTTGGTGTCAGCTGTAATTTCTAATGTAATATGTTTGCCTATGCGCACGTTGTGTATTTGTGGCAAACCAATGTTGGTCATACTTGCGGTTATGGCTTTGCCTTGTGGGTCTAACAGGGCTTTGTGAGGCATAATGTTAATGTGTGCTGTGTAGTTCATTGGGTGTATTTGTTAGTAGTTAATAACTAAAATGAGAATTGAATCATTATTGCAAACATAACAGTTTTATGTTTTAATAACGCTTGGGTGTTATCTTAATTGGTACAAAAATTTATAAATACATGCAGAAATATTTTTTCAGCAAGTAGTAGAGTCGTTTATGCTCGTTTTTAATTGTGGATACTATTTTTTGTTCAAAAAATTATACTTTACACTACTGAATTAAGTGGTTGTTATGAGCAATTAAAAATAATACGGCGCGGATAGTTCAAATACAGGGTGATAATGCTCTTTTTTGAAAGTTTTTAATAACCCATCTGAGTAAAGCCTAACTAATATTATACCTGTTCCTTTTTGAATTATAATATCATTAAATTTATAGTCGTTGGTCAAAAAAGCATTTGTCACATGCTTTCTTTCCGTACCAACTAAAGTATCTAATTGTGTTACAGAAATTTTCTTCTTAGTATCAAACAACCAAATTTTATAACTAAATTGAAATAATGAATCTTCATTATTCATTTTGAGAAAACTTATTGAGTTCAGTTCTATTGTTGGAGTATATCTTTTTTGTGTAGAGTAAAATTTAATGCGGCTTGTCCAACCTTCCCTTTGCAACGAATCAAGGAAATAATTAATATTACGACTATTGGAGACTCTAAATTCTTTCACATCGCATTTATTATTATAATTTAAACTTTTTGTTATTAAATAAAACTTATGATACCCATTTTTTCCTAATAGGCTCATAGAGAAACTCAACCACTGATTGGTCTTTTTATTAACTAAATCAAAATTTCTTGGCTTACCAAAAATGACACTAGAAAAAATTAATAAAACAGTAGCCGTTATTGTTGCTCTCATTAAATAATAATATCAATTCCTTAGCAAAATGATTTTTTACTCCACCACCACACCCATATTACAAAACTTATCAATACGTTGGTTCACACGTACGTCGGCAGGTATAGCGTCTAGTTCTTTAAGGTAACTTATGATGTGTTGCTTTACTATTTGATGTGCCTCGTCAATATTGTTGTGCGCTCCACCAATAGGTTCGGGTATTACGGCATCCACTAATTTATTGGCAAGCATATCAGCAGGAGTAAGTTTTAGTGCAGTAGCTGCGGTTTCTTTATTGTCCCAGTTGCGCCATAATATAGACGAGCACGACTCTGGCGAAATAACCGAATACCAAGTATTTTCGAGCATACACACCTTATCTCCCACGCCAATACCTAAGGCTCCGCCCGATGCACCTTCGCCCAGTATAATACATATTACGGGCACTTTAAGTTGCGCCATTTCAAATATGTTGCGGGCTATGGCTTCGCCTTGCCCACGTTCTTCGGCCTCTAGTCCTGGGTACGCACCAGGGGTATCAATAAAAGTTACAATGGGTTTGTTAAAACGTTCCGCTAATTTAAACAAACGTAAAGCTTTACGGTAGCCCTCAGGGTTAGCCATACCAAACCTACGTATTTGACGCATTTTGGTATTGATGCCTTTTTGCTGACCTACAAACATTACGGTACGGCCATCAATTTGCCCAAAACCACCTACCATTGCCTTGTCGTCGCCTACAGTGCGGTCGCCGTGCAGTTCCATAAACGTATTATCGCTTACGGCATTCATGTAGCTTAGCGTGTAAGGGCGGTCGGGGTGGCGACTTGCCTGTACACGTTGCCAAGGCGTAAGGTTAGCATATATGGTTTTGCGGGTTTCAATTATTTTTTGTTCCAGCTCAGCAATACCAGCACTTACATCAACTTTAGTTTTTTCGGCAGTTTCGTTGAGTTGTTCTAACTGTTCAACTAATAATTGTATGGGTTTTTCAAATTCTAAATAGGTCATTGCGTGTGTAGTTATTTAGTTATTTGTAAGGTTTGTTTTTCGAGTAACATTTTTTTTACGCTTGCATTCATTTGATGCAAGTTAGTATAATGATTTTGAGATATTACGGAGTTACTTTCAATAGCACGAGGTCCTTCAATAGTCCATTGCGCTACGTCTTTACTATCAAAACGGCACGTATTACAAATAAATTCGTCTACCTCGCCATACTTATCTTTACGACCTGTAACTCTAATAATTTCAGTTCCTTTTTGCCATACTACGGCTTTGCCACTACACTTGGTACAGTTGCGGTGGGCATCCATTGGTTTAAGAAACCACACACGGTTAGCAAAGCGTGCCGTACGGTCGGTTAGCGCACCCACAGGGCACACATCAATTACGTTACCACTAAAGTCGTTATCAATAGCTTGTTCAATATAAGTTGAAATTTCGGCATGATCACCACGGTTAATTATACCATGCACACGTCCGTTAGTAATTTGGTTAGCGGTATATACACAACGATAGCAAAGTATGCAACGGTTCATGTGTAGTTTAATTTTTTCGCCAATATCAATTACATCAAACGTACGGCGTTCAAACTCGTAGCGGGTTCGTTGCAAGCCGTGTTCGTAGCCAAGGTCTTGTAGGTGGCACTCGCCTGCTTGGTCGCACACGGGACAATCTAATGGGTGATTAATTAACAAAAATTCTACCACACCACGGCGTGCCTCCAACACTTCGGGGCTGGTAATGTTTTGTACCACCATTCCGTCTTGCACAGGTGTAGAGCACGATACCACTAGCTTAGGCATAGGGCGAGGGTCTTTGGTAGAACCTGCACTTACTTTAACTAAGCAAGTACGGCACTTACCCCCACTACCTTTGAGTTTGCTATAATAGCACATAGCAGGTGGTACGCTTGGCCCGCCCATCATGCGGGCTGCATTAAGTATGGTTGTTCCGTCCGGAACTTCTATTTCAATGTTATCAATGGTTACTTTTGCCATTTGTAAGGGTTTTGTATAAGATGCACAAATTTATAAATTACTTTGGTAAAATTGTAACTATAAATTCTGCTGTAAAAAATCAAACATTTTAGTATATAAATGTAGGCGTGTATTACCACCCGATATGCCGTGTGCCTTGTTGGTGTATATCATTTGATCAAATGGTTTGTTAGATTTTACTAGTGCGGTACTCATTTCCATACTATTTTGCACATGCACATTATCATCGGCACTGCCATGTACAAGCAAAAATGCTCCCTTGAGTTTATCAGTAAAATTAATGGGCGAATTATCATCGTAACCCTTGGCGTTGTCTTGCGGAGTAAGTAGGAAACGCTCAGTATAAATACTATCATAATACCTCCAATTAGTAACAGGTGCTACGGCTATACCTGCCTTAAAATAATCAGCACCTTTGGTCATGCATAGTGCTGTTAAATATCCTCCAAAACTCCAGCCCATACAGGCTATACGAGTTTTATCAACATAAGGTAATGTGCCTAAATATTTAGCTACCTCTATTTGATCTTCTACCTCTAGCTTACCCAAGTTTTTGTAGGTAGCTTTTTTAAACGCATTACCTCTGTTAGGCGTTCCTCTATTGTCCACACACACCACCACATAGCCATGTTGTGCCAAAAACTGATGCCACCAATAATTGCTACCTCCCCACTCTTGCTCTACCTCAGCCTTGCCTGGCCCACCGTAATAGGTTTGAAACACAGGGTATTTTTTACTTGCATCAAAATTATAAGGCTTTACCATATAACCATTAAGTATAGTGCCATCAAGTGTTTTTACATTTATTAGCTCCACAGGGCTTGTGTTTATTGTGTTTATAACACTTAACAAGGCAGCATTGTTTTCTAATACACGTACCGTTTTTAATGTTTTGGTAGTGTGCAATGTGGTAATAGGCGGTACGCCAAAACTACTATTAGTACAAATAAAATAATTGTAATTAGCACTAAAGCTCACATCGTTAAAGCCTTTGCTAGTAGTTAATTGGCGTTTGTTAGCACCATTAAAATCTATTACATAAGTATGGTCTTCGCTTGGGCTTACCTCTGTGCTACTGTAATAAATTAGTTGGTTTTTTTGGTCGATGCCGTGTAGTTTTTTTACATCAAAATTACCCGCAGTAAGTAGTGTTTTAGCACCTGTGGCGTAGTTAATTTTGTAGAGGTGTAGGTAGCCATCTTCGTCAGACAGTAGTAGTACATTTTTACCATCGGCGGTGGGGTAAAAAAAGTTTTCTTGCCCTTCAGATATATCAATATATTTTTCGTCGATACGGCTGTACCATTGGCTAGCATTGCCACTGGTGGCATCAACGGTATAAATGGTTAGTTTGTTTTGCGCTCTATTTAATGTACTTACCATTAACGTACCGCTAGGGTGCCACGTTATGCGGGGTAAGTATTCGTAAGTGCTAGGGTCAATATTGGCTTTGATGGTAGTGCCTTTTTCTACATCATAAATATAAATTGAAACTACACTGTTTTTTTCGCCCGCTTTAGGATATTTGAATTTGTTATCACTCGGGTAAAGCCCATTAAACATAGTCATATTAAACTCTTTTACTCCACTTTCGTCAAACTTGTAATAAGCTATTTTTTTGCCATCGTTACTCCAATAAAATGCACGGTCAAAACCAAACTCTTCTTCGTACACCCAGTCGGTAGTACCGTTAATAATATTGTTTTTTTTGCCGTCAAAAGTTATTTGTTGCGCTACATTATTACCTAACTGCTTTACGTACACATTGTTTTTTTGTACGTAAGCAATAGCGCTACTTTGTGGGTTAAATGTAGGTAGTTGTTGCTTAATAACGTCATCTAACAACTCTACTTTTTGTGTTTTTAAATCTACCACTACATAGGCTGCATCAAACGAATGACGGTAGATAGTAGTTTTGTTAGTAGTAAGCAATAGCTTGGTTTCGGTAGCATCAAACGTATAATCATCAAATTTTATTTCCTCGCTATTAATAGGGTTTTTTAACGTAGCCGAGTTAAGCAACGTGGCTACTTTTTTGCCTGTTTTGTAGTTGTATTTATTAATTAGCAAGTGGTTATTTTCGTCTTCCTCCAACACGCTATAATGCTCGCCATCATTCATGTTGTTAAGCCCATCAATAGTTTGGGTACGTAGTTTGGGGCTACTCCAAATATCCTCAAGCGTAATGTTTTGTTTTTGTGCATAGCTTGTAAGGTTTATTATTACAAGTGTTGTAGCTAAGGCTAGTGTTTTTAAGTGGTGCATTTTGTTGAGTTGTTAAACGTTAGGCTGTAAGGTATAATAGCGTAGTGCTTCCACTATGTTTCCATTAATTAAGTGTTCGGTTACAATAGTTGACACATCGGCTAAGGTAATGTTTTTATAAAATACTCCCTCGGGGTATACCGCCACCATTGACCCGTGGTTACATAGATTAAAACACCCTGCCTTTTGGGCACGTATGGGTATGGGTAAGTTGGCGACTTTAATTAATCGTTTAAATTCAGCTACCAACGCCAAGCCTGCTGCGTCACCACAACTTTTATTGTCGGCATTAGTACGCTCGTGGTTGCATATAAATAAATGGTGTTTGTATATCATCGTTATTAGTTTTTATAGTTGAGTAAATCTATATTATTTAATTTAATGGTGGATTTATGTATTACAAAAGGTTTAGTTTAAGGAGTCTTTATTTTTTTATTTGCGATAATATGTTATGTTAAATTCCTCAAAGAATTTCATTGTTTAATCGTCTTAGTTAAATAATTATAGAATTCAAAAGAGTCTGTCAGTGTAAAGTCCTTTGAGCATTTCAATATTTCACTGTCGTTAAAACCGAATAAACCTTGCAGCAAAGGAAAAGGTCTAACTACTTTTTCTCCAACGTCCTTTCCAAATTTCTTGTCCTCGATTATAAAATATAAGAACTCAAAATTAATACTGTATTGTCTTGTAATTTGACGATACGTTGTCGAACATTTGTTACAAGAATAAATTATGTCGTCATAGTCACCCAAATCTCTATCACTAATTCTTTTGGTCTCTGTCAAATAATTCAATTTCTTTTTTGTGGAACAAGACATGAGATGGTTCGTATCAGCACAAAATACAGGTCCAGCGTTAAAGTTGTCGTGTAAAAACATTGTCAATTCTCTAAATCTAGGATAATGACAGGGGCAAGACTCCTTTAACATTTCTGTCAAAACGGAAACAAGTGTCGATTGCAGCAAGTCAATAGATTCAACTGTCAATTGTCGTCTTGGTATTTCGATTTTCGTCACCTTAAAATGTTTTTTTAACCAGATAAGCTCTTATTCAATGTATATGGTATTACATTTATTGTGAGACAAAAATACATATTTCTATCGCGATAATAGCTGTCGATAAGGGAAATTTAATTATGCATTTTACTTTCGACCATAGCTCTCTTAATACTTTCTGGGTTCATATAGCGTTCATTTCCAGGTTTATTTAGCTCTTTAATTCCTTTCCATTGTACTAGGTTGAGTTTAAGCCTTACCTCGGTACTCCACGCTAGTAATTGATAACCTAATCCGTGAGCAATACAGCGCATATCGGTAGCATACTCAAATTTATTTATAGCTTTTGAATTAAGTTGCATAGCTAGTAACTTAATAAAATAACGTCCTTTTTGATTATTATAATCGACTACGTGGCTAAGTTCGTGCCCAATAACGCCAACTTGCGCATTAAACGAAAGGTTACTAAGCAGTATTGCGCTAAACTGTGGAGCTACTTTATTACTTATGGTAATTAAGTACTTGCGTTTAGCAGGTTGTTGAAACATTGCCCATACTGATGGGCGGGCCGTTAATGGCGAGGGTTGTTTTTTAACACGTATTTTTATGTGTGTATGCGCTAATTCAGGATAATACATCAATGCTAGTTTAATAACCGACGCATACTCGGTGGGCATTAACTTGTTAGTTACCTCTGCTGCATTTTTTAAATAATTAGTAACAGAATCACTGCTAAATTGTTTAATTATAGTTTGAGCATGAATATTTATGGAATATAGAAGTATAAAAATTAAGCAGTTAAAAGAGCGCATGTATTTATTGTATTGTAGTTAATTAATAATTTAAAATAGTTATACTTCTAACCCCTCGCTAAGCGTAGTCATAAGTTTTATGGCACCATTAACGGTGCGCACCTGCGATATAAAAGTAAGCGTAAGGCGTTTGTTTTTTTCTTGCATCGTTACCAGCTTAGTATTACGTTGCATAAATTTAAGTATATGCATAAACGTAGGGGAGTCGTAGAAAGGGGAGTCGTGCTTGGCGGTAAACAAACCAAACATTTTGCCTTGTTTCATTACTATTTTTTCTAACCCTAGGTTGCGGCTTAACCAACGCAGGCGCACTATGTTAAGGAGGTCTATGGCTTCGTTGGGCAATGCCCCAAAACGGTCAATTAGCTTGTGGTTAAAGGTTTGTAAGGCCTCTTCGTTTTTAATATCATCTAGTTCTTTGTACAATAATAAACGCTCGGCACTACTCTCAATATAGTATGTAGGAAAATGTATGCTAAGGTCGGTATCAATGCTGCAATCGTTTACAAATGCTTTTAAAAACACACTGCTACCACTTACTCGTGCGCCACTGTTATCATCAGTCGTAAACAAATCAGCAAATTCTTCTTCCTTTAATTCCTGCACGGCTTCGTCTAATATTTTTTGGTACATCTCAAAACCAATGTCCGAAATAAATCCACTTTGCTCGCCTCCTAATAAGTTGCCCGCACCACGTATATCAAGGTCTTTCATAGCTATGTTAAATCCACTACCAAGGTCGCTAAATTCTTCTAAGGCACGTAACCTGCGCTGCGCCTCGTTGCTAAGTATAGTTTGTGGCGGAGTAAGCAAGTAGCAAAATGCTTTTTTGTTGCTACGCCCCACACGCCCACGCATTTGGTGGAGGTCGCTCAAGCCAAAATTCTCAGCATGATTAATTAATATGGTATTAGCGTTGGATATATCCAACCCCGATTCAATAATAGTGGTAGCTACTAACACGTCGTACTCGCCCTCAATAAACGCTAGCATTACTTGCTCCAGTTCATCGCCTTGCATTTGCCCATGCCCTACGCAAATGCGGGCATCAGGCACCAGGCGTTGTATCATGCCTGCCATATCTTTAATATTGGCTACACGGTTATGTATAAAAAATACTTGCCCGCCACGTGCCACTTCGTAGCTTACCGCATCGCGTATAAGTTCCTCGTTGCTAGTAGCCACAACGGTTTCCACAGGGTAGCGGTTAGGTGGTGGAGTAGTTATTACTGATAAATCTCGTGCGCCCATCATGCTAAATTGCAAGGTACGTGGTATGGGCGTGGCCGATAGTGTAAGTGTGTCGAGGTTGGTACGTAAGGTTTTTAACTTGTCTTTAGCACCCACACCAAACTTTTGTTCCTCGTCAATTATTAACAAGCCCAAGTCTTTGTACACAATGTCTTTGCTCAGCAAACGGTGCGTACCTATGAGTATATCTATCTTGCCGTTTTTTAATTTTTCGAGGGTTTCTTTTTCCTGTTTCTTAGTTTTAAATCTGTTAATATAATCCACAGTAACAGGGAATTTTTCTAACCGTGCGGCAAATGTTTTGGCGTGTTGCATGGCAAGTATAGTTGTTGGTACAAGTATGGCTACTTGCTTGCCATCGCACGCCGCTTTAAATGCGGCACGTATAGCTATTTCGGTTTTGCCAAAACCTACATCGCCACATATTAATCTGTCCATGGGCGAGTTGCTCTCCATGTCTTGCTTTACTACTTGTGTGGCTTTTAGTTGGTCGGGCGTGTCTTCGTAAATAAATGAGGCCTCTAGCTCGTGTTGCAAATACGAATCGGGACTAAATGCAAAGCCTTGTACCGCTTTGCGTTTGGCATATAGTTTTATTAAATCAAACGCTACTTCCTTAACCTTGGCTTTAGTTTTTTGTTTGAGTAAGCCCCAAGCAGGCGAACCTATTTTGTTAAGCTTAGGTGCAATACCCTCACTACCCGAAAACTTAGCAATACGGTGCAACGAGTGTATGCTCACATACAGCACATCGTTATCACGATACACAAGGCGTACTACCTCGTGCGTAGTACCGTTTACGTCCATTTTTTCTAAACCGCTAAATCGTCCCACGCCGTGGTCAATGTGGGTTACAAAGTCGCCCACTTGCAGACTCATTAATTCCTTAATGCTTAGACTTTGTTTGTTTTGCGCATTAATTTGATTGAGCTTAAACTTATGGTAACGTTCAAACACTTGATGGTCGGTGTAGCACGCTAGGCGCACATCGGTATCAATAAAGCCTTCGTGCAACGATGCGTTAAGTGGGTTAAATTGTGTTTCGCTTACCTCGGTAGCGGTTTGTGGTAAGTCTTCAAATAATTGATAAATACGTTCAATTTGCTTGGGAGTATCAGTAAACAAATAATTTTCAATTCCTAGTTTTGTGTTATCAATAAAACTTTGGCGCAAGCGCTCAAACTCTTTGTTAAATGGTGGTTGAGGGCTTATGTTAAATGTTACGGTGTGTTGTGGTGTGTAATAATTTAACGACCCAAATAGTACAATTCCTCTTTGTAATGTTTGGTTATACAATGTGCTAGGGTTTGTAAACACGGTGTCGTTATCCAGTTGAGTAATTACTGCAGTAGCATTGTTAGCCCTACGTACCTCTACTGATTTATCATAGGCTTTGGTTAATTTTTCAAATAAAGTGGTAGAATTATTTAGCACCAAAATAGTGTCGGTAGGCATATACTCCACAAACGATACTTGCTGCGCTTGCATAATTTTGCCTTGCACGTTGGGTATAATTTGTATGTGCTCGTAATGTTTTATAGAGAGCTGGTCGCTTACGTCAAACGAACGAATACTATCCACCTCGTTACCAAAAAACTCAATACGAAACGGATAGTCGTTGCTGAATGAAAACACATCAACAATGCCCCCACGTATGCTAAATTCGCCAGGTTGCGCCACAAAATCAACCCGCTCAAAGGCATAGCTATACAGTAGTTCGTTAATAAAATCAATATTTATTTTTTCGCCTTTTTTTATGGCGAGTGTATTTTCTTTTAACGTTTTTTGGGTAAGTACATTCTCAATCATTGCCTCGGCATAGGTAACTACTACGCACGGTTTTTTGTTATTGCTTATGGTATTAAGCACCTCGGCACGTTGCAAAACATTAGCATTATCAATGCTTTCGGTATCAAATACTTTGCGGTACGATGCTGGGAAAAATAATACCGAGTTTTGTTCGCCCAAGGTTTGCATATCGTTGTACAGGTAAGCGGCTTCCTCTTTATCGTTTAGCACTAACAATAATGAGCGTTGTAGCGTAGTATGTAGTGTAGTGGCAATAAATGCCTTGGCACTGCCCACACCGTTTTTACATTGTATAATAGTATTGGCTTGTTGCGTAAGCAATGCGGCAAGTTGTGTAATGTGTGGGTGCTGTGCGTAATGGGCTAGTAGTTGTGGTATCAATGGTTTGTGCGCTAATAATATACTCAACAAAAGTACTAATTATTAGCAGTGGAGTTGTGTTAAAAATTATGGGGCAAAGCACTTATTTTAGTGCTTTGCCCCATAATTTATTTTATAAATATTGTACTGTAATAAGTGTTACTCAATATTTATTTTGTAGGTCCGTTGTTCGGTTGCGTTGCTTGCTCGCACTACATACACGCCCGCTTTAGCATTAGGCAGTGTTATGGTAGTAGCCCCTTGTGCCAATAATTGGTTATACACTACTTGCCCTAACATGTTAGTAATAATAGTGGTGGTAGGTAATGCAACATCAATAGTAAACGTGCCATTACTAGGGTTAGGATAGCTACTAAATGTAGTATTAGTAGTATTGTTGGCTAACTTTGTAGGGCCATTGCGGTAGTACCAATGCACGCTATCAGTGTAGGTGTACACCACTCCCGGATAAATATATTTGTTAACCGTATGCGTAGCTATTTTGTTTTTGTTGGTATCGTAAGTGGTATTTACCTCATTGTTTTTAACCCAAGTGTTACTCAACCATTTGTATCCTTGATTATTAATAACTGCATTATTTGCATTAAAAACACGTATTGTTTTAGTGGTGTTTTCCCAAGCATTATTAGTATAGTTTTGATTAATTGTTGATATTTGGTTGTTACTTGCATCATAAGTATAAGTTGATTTTGCACTATTATTCCATACTCCAGCGTTATAGTATTCATTTATATACGTTAACGCATTGTGGTTATTGTCGTAAGTAAAAGTACTGCGGCTGGCGTTGTTCCACATGCCTTGGCTAAAGCTATAGGTTTCTATTAATGGAGCGTCGTCATTAGCGTTATAAGTATACACATACCTGTTACCTCCGTTAACAGCTCCATTATAATAATTATAATTTTCAACATAAGTAATTTTGCCTGTTGCCGATGTTACTGTAGAATCAGTATAACTAATTACCCAAGCATTATTAGCCCACTGTTCATATCGGGTATATACACTATTGTTAGTGTAAGTGTACATACCTTGCGACGCATTTTGCCACGCACTATTAGCCCAAGTTTCGTACAAGCCACTTGTTATTCTATTATTACCATTATACACATTGGTAGATTTACTTACGCCTTCCCATGCACCGCTTACCCATTTTTCTACTTGATTAAGAATTTCGTTTCCGTTAGCGTCTTGTGCATAAGTTTTTCGGTTATTGTTAACCCATGCACCTGCAGTATAATTTTGGTCAATAAAACTTGTTATTTTATTATTAGCTCCGTACGTAATTAATATTTGGTAATAATTAACCCACGTGCCGTTAGTATACGATTGGCTTATGTAGCTTGTTTGATTATTGTTGGCATCGTAAGTAATACCAATAATACGGCTAGTTGGTGTGTACGTATTAGTTACAGTATCTAATTTCCAGTAATAGGTACTGTCTAATAAATCGGCTGGTGCGCCTACTTTCGCACTTAAATTAGTGGGCAATGTTTGTGCTGTTAACGCTTGTGCTGCCAGGCTTAAGCCTACTGCAATGGATAAAATTGTTTTCATTTGATGATGGGTTTAGGTTGTTATATGACTATTTATTTGATTACTACATCGGTAAACGTTCCTTTAAGCGAAGCTGGTGCGCCAGCTTTCATTACGACATTAAAGTTACCACTAATTTTGGCAGCGGCATTGGCTGTAATTTTTACCGTACCTGATTTTGCAGTGCTGTAGGCGTTATTTGCTACAAAAGTAAGTGCGTTAGCACCAGTAGTATCAACGGTATAGGTAGCTGGGGTAGTTCCGTTTAAGTTTATTTCAAATTTGGTTTGCCCCGCTTTGTATGCAATTAGTGTTTTGTACTGGTTAGTAAAATGTGCTGAGTCGGCAGTAATGTTAGCACCACCATCTTCGCTCCACACAAAACCTGTGATGGTAGTTGGTGGTGTAGTAGCAGTTGGCGTGGTAGTGGTAGTAGTGGTTGCTGGCGCAGTGGTAGTTTTATCTTTTTTGCAGGCCAATGTAATTGCTAGTACTACACCTGCTATTAAAGTTATTTTTTTCATGGGCTTAATGAATTTAGTTATTAATTATATAATTGCATTATGTTTGTTAAACAAAACTATATTATAATCATTAACTTTTACTAAGTACAAGTACTCTAATAACATAGGTACAAATACCTAATTTTAATAATCTATTAGCACCACATGTAATGATTGCAACTATTCATTTATCGGCTACGCATACCATAACTGTAAATTTAGCACAGCCTATTAACATATGTATTCCGCTGGTACATGGTGCTAACAGAGCCAAGGCTTGGTATGTTAATGATATTGATATAAGCCCTGTAATAGCTAATGGTTTTGTAGGAAGCGTGCGTTTAGGTGGCAATGTAAATTTTAATAATATAAGTTTTAATCCGCATGGCAACGGTACGCACACTGAGTGTGTAGGGCATATTAGCACCCAATTATATAGTATAAACGATATGCTTACGCACACCCATTGCCTAGCACAATTGGTAAGCATAACCCCACAGCTATTACCTAATGGCGATACCGTTATTACCGCTCAACAATTGCATACTGCGCTACAAAGCAATGCCACCGCCAATGTTACGGCATTAGTACTACGTACCTTACCTAATGCAGAGCAAAAGTTACATCACAATTATTCTAACACAAACAGTACTTACCTAATGCCTGATTGTGTGCCAGTACTCCACAAATTTAGCATACAACATTTGCTACTGGATTTGCCAAGCGTAGATAAAGAAGTGGATAATGGTGTGTTGGCAGTACACCACGGCTTTTGGAACTATCCCGCTGCCCCTAATAACAACACCATTACCGAAATGATATATGTACCCAACGAAGTAGAGGACGGTATTTATTTTCTCAATATAATGATTGCTCCTTTCCACAACGACGCTACGCCTAGCAAGCCCACGTTGTTTAAGCTAATACAGTAGTTTAACTATAACTTTAGCTTGTGTAACTAAACTAATTTTTGATAACGTGGCTAATAATAGTAGGTTTTCCCTCTTCGTTAGCCACAATAAAATCGTGGTGGGTAAGTGTATTAGCGCATTGCACAT
>JAYWFU010000011.1:0-34802 GCA_043778625.1 Bacteroidia bacterium
TAGCTAGGGTAAAGTTGAGCTATCCAATGTTGTTTTACCACTGGCAGTTTTTTGGCGGACTTTGATGTAGGGTATAACACGAGCCGTATGAAGCGAGAGTTTCACGTACGGTTCTGTGAGAGGCTTGAGCTGAAATGCTTTTGCCTACTTGGCCGTTAAGTAACCAAGCAGTTTATGCTAGTGCGAGCATTCTGCTCGTATTCACGACAGCTTGTTTTTTGTACTAAATCTATTTTACGCTCACTTTAATTTATATCCACGAAACGAAATAACAATCCAAATAAATAACAATGAAAACTAACTACTTAATTTTACTACTAACAGTTGCACTACATAGTTGTGCAATGGCGCAGAGTAAGCCAGAAAACGAAGTGGTAAAGAAAATTGAACTAGATAGTTTTTCTAATAAAATAGGCATGGAAATGGCTCTAAAAATTGTGGACTTAGCCAAAAGCCGTAATCAACACATTGCAGTTGAGGTATGCCGTTTAAATCATACCGTTTTTAGTTACGTAGATGATATGTTACCTACTAACAGTAATAATTGGTTACGGCGCAAAGCAAATGTGGCAAAGCAATTTGAAGAAAGTTCGTTAAGCTTAAAAATTAAAATGCAGGACGGTAATAAGAGTTTGGCAAGTACATTTGGACTCAACGAAAAAGATTTTGTTGCTAAAGGAGGAGCAATACCAATTTTTGTTAAGCACGCAGGAATGATAGCCACAATAACCGTTTCGGGGCTAAGTGACGAGGAAGACCACAAAATAATTATTGACGCATTAAAAGGAAAATACTTTTAACAAGCTTGTTAACCCTACACTTTAATCGGTTTATTCAATAGTCGAGGTGACTAAGAATAACATATTAAACCTATAATTAAACTTACTAAATATGTTTACAATTACTCAAGTAAAAGAGGCACACTCAAAAATAAAAAGTGGTGCCGACTTCCCAAGTTATATTCAAGCTTTAATTAAATTAAGAGTTAAAAAATACGACACCTTTGTTACCAATGGGCATAGCCAATATTATGGCGCAGAAAATTTTACAATAAAATCGGAAGCAACGTACGCAACGCTCATTATTGTTGATAATAGTGACACGGATAAATTCAAAAACTATTTAAAAATACATCAGCAAGGGCAAACTAATTACCTTACTTTTTGTAATCATGCGGCTGAATGCGGCATCGAAAAATGGACAGTAGATACTACCACAATGACTTGTGTGTATTACAATAAAGCCAATGCGGCAATTATAACCGAAACAATACCTACTTAATTACACGTAGTGTAGTAGTGCTATTATTTCCGCTTATGCGCACAAGGTATGCGCCGCTTGGTATTACGTTGTTTATAGGTAATGTTATTTCGTCGTATTGAGTATTAATTACACTGTTTTTTTGCAGCATAATTTTACCATTCATATCTAATAATGTAATGGTTAATTGAGCATCTTTACTTTTAATAAAATAAAGTACTAATGTGTTTTCGGTAGCTATGCTACCATATATTTTATTTTCGATAATCGTTTTATTATTGGTATCGCTCAATAAAAACGATGCTAATCCAAAATTAGGTATGCCCCAACCATATTGATTATTAGGGCTTTGAGCCAATGTAGCCGAAAGTTGTACCGCCTCAATTAATTGCATGGGAGTTAGCGTAGGGTGTTTTTGAAACAAGCATGCCATAGCACCAGCCAAGGTAGGGCAAGCAAACGAAGTACCGTTGGCATTAGTTATGTTGCCAAATTCATCTACCAATGCCTTACCTGCGCCGTTAGCCATTACGGTTGGTTTTGTGCGCCCATCGGCTGTTGGTCCTACTGAACTAAAGCCCGCTCTAATCCCTTGTGTGGTTACAGCCCCTACGGTACATATACTATCGGCATCGGCAGGTGCACTAATGTATTGCCACGGGTTTTGCCCCTCGTTACCCGCAGCTACACACACTACTATGCCTTTGTGTGTGGCTATTGTAGCAGTTTTGGAACACACTGCGGTACTACCATTCATGTTGGCATACGTGTGGTTTTGTGTAGGAGTATCAAATGCGGTATACCCTAACGACGAAGTAATGATGTCGGCACCAATACTATCCGCTTTTTCGGCACCAATTACCCAATAGTACTCCTCCACAATATTCTCAGTAGGAGCATCTTCGGTACGTAGTAATGCAAAGGTTGCACCAAAACCAGTACCTACAAAACTATTAGGTATATTACCTGTAATACAGCTTAATACAGCCGTTCCGTGTCCGTTATAACTGTATACATTAGGTTGATTAAGTACCACATCATAGGTATATATTATTTTACTTTGTTGATTAATACTATCAAATGCCGCTAATGTATTTACATTAGGAAATCCAGCGTCCAACACTGCTATAAGTGTATTAGCACCTGTGTAGCCTTGGTTATGTAAGGGGCTAAGGTTTAGTTGGCGTATGGCGGGTGCATCAGCACCGTAGTAAGTAGAGTCGTATAATTGTGATGAGCGTTGAGTATATTGCGTAGCATCAGCAAATTTATCACTCGCTACGTTCGATTTTCGTAGCACATCAGTACTACTTACTACGAATGGAAGTTGCGTTATGGTAGTTATTTTACTTGGGTCATTAGTGCTTACAATTACTCCATTTAACCATTTGCTTTGCCCTGCTATGGCTACTCCCACGCTTTTTACTTGTTGTACGTAGCTATCATTTACTGGTAAATCTTGTGTGGTTATGGCAATACTATATTTTGCGCGGCGGTTAATAGCACGCTGTGTTAAGTACTGTTGAGGATTAGCGGTACTGTAAATACTACCCGTTTTATCTTTAAAGGCGATGAAATATTTTTTAACAGATTGTGCATTGCTCGTACAATCTAACAATAGCAAGGCAATTAGGGCAAGTGTAGTTCTCATGTATTAAGTAGTTGGTTGTGGTATAGTTGTTTTTTTACTAATTAAATATACACCAATAAATATTAATAGGGCTGAAAATAATTTGAGCGCCGTAAGTTTATCAGTACCCAAATACATAGCGAATGCCGCAGCCAAAAAAGGTTGTAAATAAATATAAAAACTAACCACCGATGGGCTTATTTTGCTTAATCCATAGGTGTTAAGCAAGTAGGCAAAAAACGTAGTACCTATAACTACAAACGCCAAGCAAGCCCATGTATGCGGTGTAAATGTATGCCATTGTATAAGTGTAACTTCGTGCCAACCAAAGGGTATAACGCATATAAAACCAATTAAAAACACACGTGTTATTACAAACAGCGTACTGTACTTGTGCATCAATGGTTTTACTAATATCATATACACTGCGTAGCTGGTGGCGTTTATTAATATCATTAAGTCGCCTACTGCCGTGCTACCACCTATGCTTAGCCCTTTACCATTGGAGGTAATGATAAGTACTGCCCCTGTTGCCCCTAGGCATAACCCAATAGTTTTGTAAGGCGTTAATTTTTCTCTTAAAAACAATGCGCCTAACACCATTACAAGTATGGGAGTCATTATCATTATTATAGCGGCATTAATTGGGGTGGTTAAGTTTAATCCGCCAAAAAATAATAATTGATTTATAGCTACACCAAACACCCCGCAGGCTACAAAGCGCAGGTAATCAGTTTTTTCAATAGTTTCTTTTTTTATAAATAAACTAATGGTACTAAACAAAATTAAAGCCCCACTTACACGCAAGAATATAAACCCGAAGGGTTGTATATAACTTGGCATTATTAGCTTAGCCACATTAAAATTAATGCCATATATAGCATTGGCTATTAATACGGCTATGTGGGCTTTGGTAGTAGTACTTGACATTAATTTGTTAAATTATTTTACGCAAAAATAACATAAATATTCGTTGGTTATTTACATAAAATATTCGGCTCGAATTACCTGGTAATTCGAGCCGAATGTAAAATTAAAACAATAATTATTTATTTACCACAATAGTAGCGTTAGCAATAGCCACGTTAGCAGTGTTAATTAATGTAATAATGTAATTATTATTGTTTAGCGTACTTACATCAATGGTATTATTAATTACTGGCAATTGAGCAATGGTACGGCCTGCAACATCAGTAATTATAGCATTACTTACATTAGTAGTTGTAGTTATATACACTAAGTTAGCCGTAGGGTTAGGATACATTTTTACACTCACATTATTTAATAATGTTTTCACGCTTAAAGCTCTAAGTGTACTGTGATGTTTTTGCCATTCTACTACACGTGCAGTATCGTCGGTCGCGCTCAAGGTACTTACTTTTACAACAGGTAAATAACTTCCATTGCTCCAAAATTCATACCCAAAAGTTTTAAGTAGTGTGTCATTAGCTATGCGTCCAGTAGGTAATTGATCTAGTAAACTTTGAGGTGCTGATTCAAACGTGGTGGGTAAACCTAAAAAGTTCCCAGGTGTACCTTTTAGGTCAATATGTACTTTTGTTTCACTATATATTTTTAATCTAATAACTGATAAGTTAGTGTCTTCAGGAGTTTTTAATTTTCCCAAAGCATCAACATTATAGCTAGCTTTAGTAGTAAATACCAAACGCACGGAGTCAAGTATAAAAGATGCGGTTGGTCCTAACGATGCAGCTGATAGTTCCACAACTTCAACCATACTATCAACTAATGCTAAGTTGTTAGTTGCACCCAATTGCATCGGAAATTTATATTTGTTTTGAGGTGGACTATAAGTGGTTGCAAAAGCCGATCTAGTTCCTGCAAGCGTATTACTGAATCTACGCGCTTTATTAACAAGTTTATCGGGCAAATTATCATAATAATTAATTAACGTATCAGTAGTACTAATACGTTCAACAGCATAATTAGCAATTATACTAAAACTAGGCACGAGTGTATTTTGAGGTAATTTTGCGTTATACTCATAATCACCTTGTTTTTTCGCATCACTAAAATTCCACATTTTATCTACTCCAGCAGTGCCTACAACATTTGGTGCATTAGCAGGCACAGTGTCTACATAAGTAGTTATAGTACTGTCTAAAGGCATTAAGTCCGTGTTTTTTATAGTTACTTGAGCATTCGCAACGCTTGCGGTTGATAAGGCTAGTATTGATAGTACAATTTTATTCATGATAGTTATTATTACGGTTAGTGTAAATTAATAATTGTAATGTCAAATTTAATATAAAATACCTAACCTGCAATTTGAGTTTTGTAGTTTCATAATCGGCTGTATATTTACCATCAAATTAACTAATCAATTATCATGAATAAAACACTACTTAAAGCGAGTTTATTTGTAAGTATTAGCATGGCATTTATAGCATGTAATAACGCATCAAAAAACGAAAAAAATACTACCGAAATCACTACCGAAAATTTTAATGTTGCAGCAGAGCAGTTTGCCGATTTGCAATTACTCCGCTACCAAGTCCCAGGTTTTACTGAGCTTTCGTTACAACAAAAAACATTACTTTATTATTTGTACGAAGCCGCACTTAGCGGGCGCGACATAGCCTACGACCAAGAGGGCAAATATGGTATTATAATGCGTAAAACCATTGAAGCTATTTATAACACTCCATCCATTAAGCAGGAAGGGGAGGAGTGGACTAAGTTTCACGACTATGCTGGACGTTTCTTTTTTAGCAATGGTAATCACCATCATTATGCCAGCGAAAAATTTATTCCTGCATGCTCGTTCAATTACTTTGCATCGCTCGTAAAATCAGCTAATGCCGAACTTTTACCCTTAAATAAAAACGAAACTATTGATGCGTTTACGCAACGGATTAAACCTGCTTTTTTTGATTTAAAATTTGAACCCAAAATTACTAATCTCGCCGCAGGCATTGATAACGTTGTAGCTTCAAGTAATCATTTTTACGAAAACGTAACTCAAAAAGAAGTTGAAAATTATTACGCATCGTTTGATACTAAAGGTAACGCACCTAGTTGGGGCTTAAATTCAACGGTAAGTAAAGTAAATGGTAAAATAGTAGAGCGCACCTGGAAGGTAGGCGAAATGTACGGTGCAGCCATTCAACAAATTGTTTTTTGGTTAAAAAAAGCTACGCTCGTTGCCGAAAATCCACATCAAAAACGCACCCTCGAAAAATTAATTAAGTACTACGAAACTGGCGATCTTAAAGCTTGGGACGAATACAACATTGCTTGGGTAGCCGACACAGCAAGTAGCGTAGACGTAGTGAATGGTTTTATTGAAGTGTATGCCGATGCCATTGGCAAAAAAGGTTCGTGGGAAAGTTGCGTGTCATTTAAAGACATGGAAGCCACAAAGCGCATAAAAGCGATAGCTGCCGAGGCACAGTGGTTTGAAGATAACTCAACCCTTGCCCCTGAGCACAAAAAGAAACAAGTAAAAGGTATTACCGCCAAAGCTATTACTGTAGTAGTAGAAGCGGGTGATGCTGCACCAAGCACGCCAATTGGTATTAACTTACCTAATGCCGAATGGATACGCAAAGAGCATGGCTCTAAATCGGTATCATTAAGTAATATTGTTACCTCTTACAATCTAATGACTGCCAAAAAAGGTACGCTCGATGAGTTTGGGTTGAATGACGAAGTAAAAGAACGCATCAAAAAATACGGCGCACTATCAAGCGATTTACACACGGATATGCACGAATGTATTGGGCACGCATCAGGGCAAATAAACCCAGGTATTGAAACACCTGATAAAACATTAAAAAATTATGCCTCATGCCTCGAGGAAGCCCGTGCCGACTTAGTTGCGCTATATTATGTAATGGACAAAAAACTAATTGATATAGGCGTAATGCCGTCGTTAGAAGTAGGCAAAGCCGAATACGATAGTTATATTATGGGTGGATTAATTACACAACTTACTCGCTTAGAATTAGGCAAACAAATTGAGGAAGCTCACATGCGCAACCGCCAATTAAATGCAAAGTGGGTATACGAAAAAGGTAAAAAAGATAATGTTATTGAGTTTGTAAAACAAAATAATAAAACCTACGTCCGCATTAACGATTACAACAAACTACGTGTATTGTTTGGCGATTTACTCAAAGAAATTCAGCGTATTAAATCCGAAGGCGATTACAAATCGGCCACCGCTTTGGTTGAAGGTTACGGCGTAAAAGTTGACCAAACGCTACACGCCGAAGTTCTCCAACGCTTTGCTACACTTGGCGTACGCCCTTACCGTGGTTTTATACAACCTAAATTAATTCCTGTATTGGAGGGCGAAAAAATTACTGATATTAAAGTAGAGTATCCAACTTCATTCTATCAACAAATGTTAGAATACGGACGCAAGTATAGTTTTTTGCCAATGGTTAATTAGTTAGCACTAATTATTTTTAATAAAAATTTGGTACTTTTAAAACTATATGTATATTTACAAAACTATATACAATTCAAACTATGAAAAAGGCATTTACAATTATCGCACTTACCGCTGCAACAGCCACTATTGCTGAAGCACAGCAAGACCCACAATTTTCGCAAAACATGTTTAACCGTGTGGGTACTAATCCTGGAGCTGCGGGTTCTAATAACTCTATGTGTTTTACTTTGTTAGGCCGCCAGCAATGGACGGGCTTTACAGGTGCCCCTAAAACGGTATTAGCATCAGCTGATATGCCAGTATTACAAGGTTCAGCATTACATGGTGGTGCTGGTATTACAATTGTTGCCGACAAGCAAGGTTTTGAAAGTAATATTTCAGGTAAAATTGCTTATGCTTATCATTTACCTATCGAAAAAGGTAAGTTAGGTATTGGTTTAGAATTAGGCGCTATTAACTATGGCTTAAACGGAACTTGGTTAGCACCTGATGGTACTACTGGCGGAACCGACCCATCAATACCTGTTGGTAAATTAACTAAAACGGTACTTGATGCTGGTTTAGGTTTATATTACACCAGCGAAAAATTGTACGCAGGTATTTCTGCTGCGCATTTACCCGCATCAAAAATCAAATCGGCAGTAGCAGGTTCTACAGTAACTTATGATATTGCTCGCCATTATTATATTACCGCAGGTTACAACTGGGCATTAACTCCAGCAATAACATTGCGCCCTAATATTTTTGTTAAGACTGATGCTGCATCAACACAAATTGATGGTAACGTTAATGCTTTATTTAACAATATGTTTTGGGTAGGAGCTTCGTATCGTACTACCGATGCTGTTGTGGCTATGTTAGGCGTACAGCTTAAAGGCCTAAAAATTGGTTACTCTTACGATTACACAACATCTAATCTTAAAAAAGGAAAAGGAGGCGCTAGTTCAGGCTCTCATGAAATTTATCTAGGCTATTGTTTAAAACAACCTGATAAAACATCTATTCAGCGATCACGCTCAGTTCGTTTCCTTTAATTTGTACAATAATTTTAATAAAGAGTAGTTTACAGTAACTCATTAATTAATACCTCCAAGTCATGAAAAAAATAATTTTAGCAGCAGCTACAATAGCTACCATTTTTACAGGCTGTAAAAATGCAGGCAATGGCGAGTTAATTGGCGTTCAAGGGCGTGGACAATGGTATCAACCAGACCCCTACGGAACTTTGTTTATTCCGCTTGGAGCATTCCAAATGGGTAACGGCGATCAAGACGTACCAACAAGTACTACCACACAAGCCAAAACCGTTTCGGTACAGGCATTTTATATGGATCAAACCGAAATCACTAATAACGAGTATCGTCAGTTTGTAGATTGGGTACGCGATTCTATTGCACGCAAAACATTAGGCGACGGAGGTAACGAAAAGTACTTGATATCGCAAAATGAATTTGGCGAAGATTTAGAACCGCCTTTTTTAAACTGGCAAGAAAAAATGGATTGGAATAGTACCGAATCTCGCGAAGCGTTGTTAGGTATGTTCTTACCCGCTAACGAGCAATTTTATCGTCGTAAAGATATAGATACTCGTAAATTAGATTTTGAATACTATTGGGTGGATTTGCAAAAAGCAGCAAAGCGTGCTAACCGTTGGAACAAAAAAACAAAAGCTTATGACGATGCCAACCGTGAGCAAGAAGCTAATGGAACAGGGTTAATTAAAGATCGCTCAAGTTTTATTGTTAAAGATGTAATTAATGTATATCCTGATACATTGGCGTGGGTATCTGACTTTACTTATGCGTTTAACGAGCCTATGACTAATATGTATTTTTGGCATCCAGCCTATGACGAATATCCAGTAGTGGGCGTTAGTTGGAAACAAGCACGTGCATTTTGCATTTGGCGTACTAATTTAATGAATACTTACCTCTCAAATCAAGGTGGAGCTATTGTACAAGATTTTCGTTTACCAACTGAAGCTGAATGGGAATACGCATCACGTGGAGGTTTAGCCAATAACCCTTATCCTTGGGGCGGACCTTACGTACGCAACAATAGAGGATGTTTCTTAGGTAACTTTAAACCAATGCGTGGTACTTATGCTACAGATGGTGGTTTTCATACTGTAAAAGTAGCTTATTATTCACCTAACAATTATGGTTTGTATGATATGGGAGGTAATGTTGCTGAATGGACAAGCAATGCCTTTGACGAATCTGCTGTAAACTTCTCGCATGATCAAAACTCTAATTATGTATATGAAGCTAAGGAAGATGATGCCAATGTACTAAAACGTAAAGTAATACGTGGAGGTTCTTGGAAAGATATTGCTTATTATATGAACTGTGGTACTCGTACGTATGAGTATCAAGATACTTCAAAGTGTTATGTTGGTTTTCGTTGTGTAATGACTTATTTAGGTCGTGCCTCAGGAGATGGACCAAATAACTTAGGTAACTAAACATAAAGCAATACACAATTAATCAAACAAAACAATTAACTAAAACAACAAACAATTAAAACAAATTATTAAAATGGGAATTGCAGACGTATTACAGAGTAAGAAAGGTAAAACATTTATGAAATACCTTTATGGTTGGGGTTCAATGGTGGTAATTATTGGTGCCATGTTTAAAATTCAGCACTGGCCAGGTTCAAATATATTTTTACCCGTAGGTTTGGGTATTGAGGCATTTATCTTTTTTGTATCAGTATACGAGCCAGCAGCACACGAGTACAAATGGGAATTAGTATACCCTGAGTTAGCACACGGGCACGATGGTTTAGATGATCATGCAGCGGTACACCACAAACCGCTAGCAGCAGCTAATGGCGATGCTACTTCGCAACAATTAGACAAAATGTTAGCTGATGCCAAAATAGGACCTGAATTAATTGAAAGCTTAGGTACAGGCATGAAATCGTTGAGCGAGCAAGCGGCTAAATTAACAAGTATGACTGATGCTTCATTAGCTACTAACTCTTATATCGATAGCGTTAAAAAAGCAGCTACTACCGTTGATGGTTTATCGGATGCTTACTCACGTGCTTCAGAATCATTGGGAGTAATATCTACAAGCAATGCGCAAAGTACTTCATTTGGTGAGGAATTATCAAAAGCATCAAAGACATTAGCTGAAATTAATACGGTATATCAATTGCAATTAGAAGGATCTAAAAACTACACTAAAGCAACCTCAACAATGTACGAAAGTATCAATGAATTAATGACTAACCTGTCTGAATCAGTAAACGACACTAAGCGTTACAAAACTGAAGTAGGCGCATTAGCTACTAATTTAGAGGCATTAAACACAGTATATGGTAATATGTTAACTGCTTTAAACTATAAAAAATAAGTTTAAAGTACTTACTGAACCGCAATTTTAACTTTAATTTAATTTTAATAACATAAACTACCTATGGGAGGAGGAGGCAAATTATCACCACGACAAATGATGATTAACATCATGTATTTGGTTTTAACGGCACTATTAGCAATGAACGTTTCTAAAGACGTATTAAATGCTTTTGTGGTTGTTAATGAAGCCATTACACAAACAAACGAAAGTTTGGAACACAAAAACGGATCAACTTACAATGCTTTTGCAAAGTACATGAGTGGTCCCGAAAAAGTAAAAGCAGTACCTTATAATGATTTAGCACAAAAAGCTAAAAAATTATCAGAAGAAATGAAAAAGTATATCCAAGATTTAAAAGTACACCTAATTGAAAAAGTAGAAGGTTGCCCTAAAGATTCAGCTGTTAAATGGGCTACTAACTTAATGGCGGTTACCAAAAAAGATAACTACGATATACCTACTGCCGAATTAATTGGGCCAGATATTGCTACGCCGAAACTAGCTACAGAGGCAAACTCAGCAGCTAAATTAGAAGCTGAAATTAACAAGTACCGTGCAAATATGTTAAATTTGTTTAGTGATGCTGCTAAATTTAGTTATAACCCTACAGTAAAGAAGGACATGAATGGTAAATTAGGTTTAGTATTAAAAGGCGGAGTTGAGCATGGGCAAGTAGCCTCATGGGCATCTGTTAACTTTTACCACTTGCCTTTGGCTGCCGTTATTACTAACTTAACCAAAATACAATCAGATATTAATAATGCTGAAGCTGTAACTATTGACGAATTAATTAAAGGTATTGGAGGGCAAGATATTAAATTTGACCGTTTAGAGGCTAAAGTTATCGCGCCATCGAGTTATATTATTGCAGGTGATGAATACAAAGCAAGTGTTTTATTAGTGGCATCAAGTTCTACCTCTGATAATATTGTAGAAGTAGGTGTGGTAGATACGGCACGTTCAAACCCTGACGTAAACCCAATGAAAGGTGCTGGTACACCTATACCAAATGTATCAGGCATGGGCGAATATAAGCGTGGAGCTAGTGGCGAGGGTATTCAAAAATGGGGAGGTGTTATTAAGGTAAAAGCCCCAGGAGGTGCTTTTAAATATTATCCTTTTCAGGCTGAGTACATGGTAGCTAAGCCTGCCGTGTCAGTTAGCCCTGATAAAATGAATGTATTTTACATAGGTGTACCTAACCCTGTTACTGTTTCGGCAGCGGGTATACCAGCTGAAAATATGATGGTATCAATGAGTGGAGGTAGTATAAGTGTTGATAAACGTACAGGTAAAGGTACTGTAACCGTTAGTGGAGGTACTGAAGCAACTGTAAATGTATCAGCAAAAGTTGGTGCAGGTACCAAGGCATTAGGAAGCTCAAAATTTCGTGTAAAACGTTTACCTGACCCTGTTGGATATTGTGGTGGTGTTAAAGGAGATGTTTTTATGAAAAAAGGTCTTTTGATAGCTTCGGGTTATGTAATAGCTAAAATGGACGGATTTGATTTTGATTTAAAGGTAAGTGTACAATCATGCGATGTTACTGCTAACCAACAAGGAGATTTAAAAACGATTGCTTGCCCTGGTGGTAACTTAGCACCGGCAATGGGCTTGTTACAAAGCTTAAAGGCTAATCAAAAAGTGTATATTGAAAATGTAAAAGCGCGTATGCCTGACGGCACGGTGCGTAGTATTCCGGGTTTAAATATTAAAGTCCAATTATAATAAATAAGTTAATTTTAAAAACGTAGAAATCATGAAACGTAGCATTGGAATTATTTTGTTGAGTACTATGGCAGTAGCACCTGTGCTTACTCAAGCTCAATCAGTACTGGACGGAACTTATGTAAAAGAAAACGTACCTGCGCGTAAGGTTATTCCTTACACTCATTTGCGTGAAGCTGATGTAATGTGGAGCCGTAGAGTGTGGCGTGTAATTGATTTACGTGAAAAAGTTAATTTACCTTTATATTATCCTATAACTCCGCTAAAAGGTAAACGTAGTTTGATGCAGACTATGTATGATGGTGTTGTTAAAGATGGAACTATTACTGCTTACGATGGAGGTGACGACGAATTTAAAAAAGTAATTACGAAAGCCGAAATACTAGCCCAATTGAATAGGGTAGATACCTTTCAAATGGAAAATCCAGAAACAGGAGCTATCGAACAAAAAATTGTTCCAGCTGAATTTGATCCCGGAAAAGTAATTCAAGTACGTGTAAAAGAAGAATGGTTTTTTGACAAGCAAAAATCGGTTTTAGAGTGCCGAATTTTAGGATTATGCCCAGTAATGAATGATTATGCTACTGATGGTTCTATACGTGGACAAAAACCAATTTTTTGGATTTACTATCCAGAAGCTCGTTATGTATTTGCTAACCAAGAGGTGTATAATCGTCAAAATGATGCGGAACGTCGCACGTTAGAAGATATTATATGGAAACGTCAATTTGGTAGCTATGTATATAAAGTTTCCAATGTATTTGCAACAGAAAGTGATTCACGTAGAATTGCGGATACAAAAACTGGTTTAGATGCTTTGTTAGAAGCTGAAAAAGTAAAGCAAGAGATATTTGAAAAGGAACACGATTTGTGGGAGTTTTAAAAACAACTTTATCTATTATTTTAAATTAATCAAAACACCTACTAATAGTATTTAGTAGGCGTTTTGCTTTTTGTACGTAAACTTTAGTTGTAGTTGTTATACTACCCTTGGTATAGCACTACCGCTAGTTCCCTGAGTTTTCATTGAAAGGACGCCTACATTTTTTATTATACCCGTCCCTTCAACAGGCTCAAGAAAACTACGCAAGAACCAGTAGTAATCATGTACACAATATAACTATGTACTACTTAATAAATACAATTGTAGCTACGTGGTTTTATAGCAAGGTTTATTTTAGTAATGAATATCTGTCTACGTTAACTTCAGGCATTAATGTTACATTATTGTATATATGTTCCATTAAATGATTGGCTAGGTAGGGAGCCAACAATACGCCTTTAGTACCTAAGCCATTAAATACAAATATGTTTTTATGCACAGGGTGTGCACCTAATGTTGGCCGCCTATCATGGGTGGTAGGGCGTATGCCTGCGCTATGCTGGGTTATTGCAAATGGTACAGCCACAATATCATTAAGCTTAGCAAGTAGCTCATCACGCCCTTCGGGCGTGGCGTCCCACGTAGTATCGTGCCAGTTGTAGGTAGCACCTACAATAAATTGTTGGGGAGCGTAAGGAATTAAAAAACACCCTTTATTTAGCACGTAATCAGCGGGCAAGTTAGCCGTTATTTTAAACACGTCGCCCTTAGTAGGTTTCATTTGTATGTGGTTAAAATAGGGGTTTTGGCTCACATACACCCCCTCGGCAAATAGTATGGCATTGGCCGTAATATGCTTATAGTTAATGGCTTGCGTGCTTACTTGTATCTGTTGGTAATTAACCTGTTCGTTAATGCAGGTACAGTTAGCATGTGTTGCAAAATAACTAGTGTAGGCTTGCAATAACAAAGGTACATTAACCCAACCACTATGGTTTACGGTGGCTTTGCCCGCATGTTTGTTATGTATGCCGTTAATAGTATGGGTAGTTGTACTGCCTAACCAAGGAGCTATGGTAGCATTAAGTTGTTGTTTGTGCCATAAATCTACCTCTTGTTGCTCAGTAAGTAATTTTAAAATAGGAATGTTAAAATGAAAACTAGCATTAGTATTGGTTTCGACATTGGTATAAAACTGCTTACAATAAGGTATTACCTCGTTAGCTAACCAAGTGGGTACTATGCGCTTAAATACAATAGGGTTGTACAAGCCCGCAGCAACACTACTAGCATAGGGTAATTGTGTATTATTAATAAGCACCACTTTGTGCCCAGCTTGTAATAAGGTGTATGCCATGGTGCTACCTGCAATACCACCGCCTACAACAATAATTGTGTTCATTAACAATAATGATTAATTAGCATAAATTTACTCAAGTAAATATGCACACTTTAATTACATTTTAAACTATGCTTACAACACAAAAAGCAAGGTTAGTTATTTTTAACAAACTTGTTTGTTGTGTAATAGTTCCGCCTTGTTTCGTGGGGACACGAAACAAGGTGAATCAACTCCATTATTAGTTAAGTTACTAACTGTATGCTGTGTAATTTTTAGGGGTGTACAATTCAATTATTTTTTATACTTATGTACTTGGTAATTTTTAGCCTAAAAATAATATGTACGGAATATGTAATTTAAGTAGTGTACCTTGTCGCAAAGAGCCTAGCGATGCCTCCGAAATGGTAACGCAGTTATTATTTGGCGAGCATTATCAAATACTCGAAGAGCGTGAGCGTTGGACATCTATCCGCATAATGCACGATAACTACCTGTGTTGGATAAGTGCTAACCAAGTGCATGGCATAAGCCCTACTTTTGCCGAGGCGTTAAACTACACTACTGCACGTAGTGTGGTGTCGGACATACTATCGGTAGTGCAACACAATAACGAAATAACTTCAGTATTGCTGGGTTCAAGTTTACCTTATTACCGTGCGGGTAGTTTTAATATTGAACAACAAGAATATGAATATGGGGGAGAAGTAGCTCCTACCAAAAGCTCACGCAATAGCGTAATTGATTTTGCTATGAATTACATTAATACTCCCTATTTGTGGGGAGGGCGGTCGCCGTTTGGTATTGACTGTTCGGGGCTTACGCAATTATGTTACAAACTGGCTAATAAGCAACTACCACGAGACGCTTACCAACAGGCCGACTTAGGGGTTTCGCTTAGTTTTGTAGAGGAAGCGCAAGCGGGCGATTTAGCTTTTTTTGATAATGCCGACGGTCGAATTATACATGTAGGAATAATGACGGGCGAAGGCACAATTATTCATGCTTCGGGTAAGGTACGTATTGATGATATTGACCATTTTGGAATTTATGATACCATGCAAAAAAAATACACCCACCGTTTACGGTTGTTAAAGTCGTATTTATGATATTGTTTAAGGTTCGTGAGGACACGAACCTTGGCGATGAGAACACAAACCTTGGCTAATAATAATAAATTATTGCTTACTACCATTAATATACACTGCCTCTACGTTGTTCATACCAAAATTGTATAACAAATAATTGAACGAAGGTACAGGTGTTGTAATAATAAAATTAGCTTTTTTACCAGTACAAATACTACCATGCGTTTGGCTTATACCCATTGCATAAGCACTATTAATAGTAGCAGCATTAATGGCTTCGGCAGGCGTTATTTTGTAAGCTACGCAAGCGTGTTGCAACATCCACCACATGTTACCATTAGGGCAGCTGCCGGGGTTATAATCGCTGGCTATAGCTATGGGCAAATCAGCATTAAGCATAGCACGTACAGGCGGATTAGGCAGATTTAAAAAATACTGCGCACCAGGTAATAATGTAGGTATGGTGTTGCTTTGGTGTAATAGTTTGATTTCGGCATCGCTCACATATTCGAGGTGGTCTACACTGGTGGCATCTACCTTAACACCTGCTTGCACACCTCCACTACATGCTAATTGGTTGGCGTGTACTTTGGGCAATAAACCATAAGTTTTGGCCACTGATAAAATGTAAATAGTTTCCTCTTGAGTAAAATAATTTTCTTCGCAAAACACATCGCAATAATCGGCTAAGTTTTCGGCAGCTATTGCAGGTAGCATTTCTTCTACAATAAGTTTAATATAGCCTTCTTTATTGTCTTTGTAAGCAACAGGTACGGCATGTGCGCCCAAAAAAGTAACTCTAACGGGTATGGGTAATGTTTGTTTTAAACGTTGTATTACATGTAACATTTTAAGTTCGGTTGCTACGCTTAATCCGTAGCCACTTTTAATTTCGATAGCACCTGTACCCAATTTAATTAATTGTTGTATGCGTGCCAAGGCATCGATATACAAATCATCTTCGGTGGCCGTAGCCATACGTGCTGCTGAGTTTAAAATTCCTCCGCCACGGGCAGCTATTTCTTGGTAGGTAAGCCCATTAATTCTATCCACGTACTCTTGCTCTCGGCTACCTGCATACACGGCGTGTGTGTGGCTGTCGCAAAAAGTAGGAAGTACTATTTTGCCTTCGGCATCAATAATTTCGAGATTAGTCCAATCGCTTATGCCTTGCCAATCGTCCATGGAACCGTAATCTACAATAGTATCGTTTTCAATGGCAAGATAAGCGTTTTCAATACTAGGTAGTATGTTCATATTTAAGCCACGTACTACGTGCTTAGGCGTGGTTTCAACTTGTAGTAGTTGCTTAATGTTTTTAATGAGTAGTTTTTTCATTTATACAATTGAGTTTAACTACACCTTAGCCCTCACGGTACGTTGTTCAATACGTTTTTCGTAGTTAGTACCCTCAAACACACGGTGTACGTATATACCAGGGGTATGTATGTGGTCGGGGTCAAGTGTGCCAAGGGGTACAAGTTCCTCTACTTCGGCTATGGTTATTTTGCCTGCCATGGCCATTAATGGGTTAAAATTACGAGCGGTGCTTCTAAACACTAAGTTACCTGCGCTGTCGCCTTTCCAGGCTTTAACTATGGCAAAAGGTGCGTCAAAAGCCATTTCCATTAAGTAATCTTTACCATTAAAGTTGCGGGTTTCTTTGCCATTAGCTATTTCGGTACCTACGCCTGCTGGGGTAAATATAGCGGGCATACCATAGCCTGCCGCTAAGCAGCGAGTAGCCAATGTGCCTTGTGGTATTAAATCTACTTCTAATTCGCCACTTAGCATTTGGCGCTCAAACTCAGCGTTTTCGCCTACGTAACTGGCTATCATTTTTTTAATTTGTTTGGTTTGAAGCAATAATCCCAAACCAAAATCATCTACGCCTGCGTTGTTGCTTATAGCAGTAATGTTTTTAGTGCCTTTGCGTATTAGGGCATTTATACAGTTTTCGGGTATGCCACATAAACCAAATCCTCCAAATAATATGGTTACATTATCAGCTATATCTTTTATTGCCTCGTCGGCATTGGCTACTACTTTATTAATCATGGTATAGTTAAATTAGTTGTTATGTATAAATTGTTAGAATTTACAAATATGTTATTTATCAAAATCAATTTCGTCGGCACCACCTTTGTCAAATTCGCTATCCAAATTATTTTCTCTATTAAATTTTTCGCAGTCGGTTTCTATTTTTAATTGCTTAGGGCGTTCAAAATCTTTGGTGCTTATGTTTAATTTTTTATCGGCATATACCTTTTGCATAAATTTAGCCCATATAGGCAATGCCATAGTTGCTCCTTGCCCTAAATCGGTACTACGGAAATGCGCACTTCTATCCTCGCAACCTACCCACACAGCACCTGCCAGTTCGGGCGTAAGTCCAATAAACCAACCATCGCTATTGTTTTGTGTGGTGCCAGTTTTACCTGCTATTGGGGTATTTAATCCATAACGGAAACGTAGGCGTTGCCCTGTACCATGGGCAACTACGCCTTTCATAAGGTTTACGGTAAGGTAAGCGGTTTCTTCGCTTATGGCTTCGTGTTTTTGTGGTATAAATTCTTCAATTACGTTACCATTTTTATCCTCTATACGAGTAATGTATAATGGCTTGGTGTACACGCCCTTGTGGGCAAAGGTGGCCATGGCTCCAACCATTTCGTATACCGTAATATCAGGTGTACCAAGGCATATACTGGGCACAGGGTCAAGCTTGCTGGTTATGCCTAGTTTCTTAGCCATTTCAACCACGGCTTGTGCACCAAACTGTTTTAGTATAAAGGCGGATACTGTGTTAGTGGAGGTTGCCAAGCCTCGTGTAAGGCTCATCATTCCTCCATATTTACCGTCGGAGTTACTGGGCGTCCAACTGCCACTACCGGGGTTATCAATAGTTACAGGTACGTTAGGCACTTGAAAACAAGGGCTATATCCCTCCTGCATAGCCAAGGCATACACAATGGGTTTAAATGTACTACCCACTTGGCGTGCGCCAGCCTTTACGTGGTCGTATTTAAAATATTTGTAGTTAGTACCTCCCACCCACGATTTTACGTAGCCCGTAGTAGGATCAACAGTCATAAAACCTGTTTGTAAAAAATGTTTGTAGTAGCGCAAACTATCCATAGGACTTAGCAACGTGTCGCGGTCTTTTTTGTAATTAAACAATTTCATTTTAATTTTAGTAGCAAATATTTTTTCAATTTCTGCATCGCTCATATCAGCTTGTTTGGCCAATCGATAGCGGTCGCTACGTTTCATGGCTTGTTGCATAAGGCTTTCTATTTCGTCATCGTTCATGCTACTAAATGGCGCAGTTTTTTTGCCAGCCCAGTGTTTAAAAAACAAGGGTTGTAACTCTTTACCCAACCATTCGTTTACAGCTTCTTCAGCATAACGCTGCATACGACTGTCGATGGTGGTGTATATACGCAAACCATCTTTATACAAATCGTAGTTAGTGCCATCATTTTTTTGATGTGTTTTGCACCAATCTTTCATTTCATCGCGCACATATTCTCTAAAATAAGTAGCTATGCCCGTGTTATGATCTTCGGGTGTATAGTCTAATTCAATTTCTTCGGTTTTTAACTTTTCAAATTCTTGCTGGTTTATTTTATTGTATTTTAACATTTGTCCAAGCACGGTATTACGGCGGCGCAGGGCATTTTCGGGGTTGCGTACTGGGCTGTAATAGGTGGGGGCTTTAAGCAAACCAACTAACATGGCCGCTTCGGGTTTGGTAAGTTTATCAGGGGTAGTGTTAAAATAAGTAAGGGCCGCCGATTTAACTCCAAACGAATTGTGCCCAAAATCTACTGTGTTAAGGTACATTGCCAGTATTTCGTCCTTAGTATAATTGTACTCTAATTTTACGGCAATAATCCATTCTTTAATTTTACGAAAAAGGAATGAAAATTTATTCATTTTTTCGCGCGGAAATAAATTCTTAGCCAACTGCTGTGTAATAGTACTGGCACCGCCACCTGTACCGCCCATAAATGGCTTAATAACGGCGCGCCCTAATGCTCGGGCATCAATACCCGAATGTTCGTAAAAACGAGCGTCCTCAGTGGCTACTAATGCATCAACTATATTGGGCGATAGTTCAGTAAACGAAACATTACTACGATTTTCAACATAGTACTTGCCTAGTATTTGTCCGTCGCCCGAAATAATTTCCGACGCCAACGCACTCTTAGGGTTTTCTAACTCCTTGAGGCTTGGCATAAAACCCACCCAGCCCAATGCTGCCAAAATAATAAATGCAATTATTAATAAAAATGGCGCAAACACTAGTAACCAAGCGTTGCGCACAATTTTATTAGTTGATGTTGTAGTGGTGGGAGTACTGTTTTTTTTCTTGGCCATTAGGGCAAGTATAGTTTAAGTTAAATGAAATAAAATTATGCTTTTGATTTTTTAGTAGTCTTTTTAGGGGCTACGGTCATTTCTTGCTCGTCAAATAATCCACCACCAATAGCAGTATTTATTTTGGCAATAATATCACCTAAATGCTCTTTATTGTCCATAAACTTATTGGTATCTACATCAATAATTAATAATTTGCCTGCTTCGTAAGTGCTTATCCAAGCTTCGTAGCGTTCGTTAAGGCGTGTTAAATAGTCAAGGCGAATAGAGTTTTCGTAATCGCGTCCACGCTTAGATATTTGTGATACTAAGGTAGGAACTGATGCACGTAGGTATATTAATAAATCAGGGGGGCCTATGAACGATTCCATTAACTGAAATAACGAAAAATAGTTTTCAAAATCGCGGGTAGTCATTAACCCCATAGTGTGCAAGTTGGGTGCAAATATGTGCGCATCTTCGTATATGGTACGGTCTTGTATTACGCTTTTGCCCGACTGACGAATATCTTGCACTTGTGCAAACCTGCTGTTTAAAAAATACACTTGCAGGTTAAACGACCAACGTTGCATATCATCGTAAAAATCGTTTAAGTAAGGATTGGTGTCGGCATCTTCAAAATGCGCTTTCCAGTTATAATGTTTTGCTAATAATGTGGTAAGTGTAGTTTTACCTGAGCCAATGTTTCCCGCAACTGCTATGTGCATAGTTTTATGTAATTAATTGTTAGATATATGAAGTATGTATTTAATGCGCTAATGTACTAAATTAATTGATAGTTAGTAATGCTTAATTGGCAATTAATGGTACTTATTAAATTATGTAGTAAGTAATTTACAAAAGCAATATCAGCCAATAATAAAGCGTATTACAAATACTACTAAACGAATTAAATTAGGTTGTTACCAATAACTTTAGTTGTGCGTAATAAACAAAAACTCCGCTAAACTATTTACTAAGTTTAGCGGAGTTTTTACTGGTTTTGTTTTTATTTCTTAGGCGGGTTAATTCCTTTTTGTTTACCAAGCTCTTCAATTTTTTGTTGCCATGCACTTGCTTTTACTGGTTTCTTTTTATTTTCTTGTATTTGTAGGTGCAAAGCATCTTCGTTAACAAAAAACTTCATACTATATTGTATGGTAAATGTAAGTATGTTGGCTATAAAGTAGTAGTAGCTAAGCCCAGACGCATAACTGTTAAACATAAACATGAACATAATTGGCATTATGTACATCATATATTTTAACGATTGCATTTGCGGATTACTATCTTGCCCTACCATATTACTACTATTCATTTTGGTATAAATGATGGTTGAAACCGTCATTAATATGGTAAATAAACTTACGTGATCGCCATAAAAAGGAATGTGATAACCTATGTTATATACACTATCATAAGTACTTAAATCGGTTGCCCATAAAAAACTTTTTTGGCGTAACTCAAACGATGCTGGAAAAAACCTAAACATGCTAAACAGTATAGGCATTTGCAACACCATTGGCAAACATCCACCAAACGGATTAACGCCTGCCTTGCGGTATAAACTCATGGTTTCTTTTTGTTTTTCCATAGCATCTTCGGTGCCCGGAAATTTTTTATTTATTTCATCAATTTCAGGTTTTAATACCTTCATTTTTGCGGTAGATAAATACGCTTTGTAAGTAAGCGGGAGCAGTATTAACTTAATAAATAAAGTAAGTAATAGTATTACTATACCATAGTTTAAATTAAAACTACCTAAGAAGTTAAATACTGGTATTACCAAAAATTTATTAATAAAACCAAACCAACCAAGAGGTACTTGTTTTTCTAAATCGTTACCATAACTTTTTAGAGTATTGTAGTGTGTTGGTCCGTAAAAAAAACTTAACGCAACGGTTTCGTTAGGGGTGTGGCGATAAGGCAAACTTAGGTTAGCAGTACAGTTTTTAACGTGAGTAGTATCATTTTCGCCATTTACGGTGGTGGTTAGTGTGGTAGTGCCTTCAAGCGGAGTTGCGGCAATTAATGTTTGTGTAAAAAATTGTTGGCGAAACGCTATCCATTTAAGTTTTGAGGTTAATGTTTTGCTATCGCCACCACGCTCAGTAAGGTTATCTACCGATTTTTCATCTACATCGTTGTAATAAATGGTAGATGCATTGCGTTGGTTTTCCATGGTGTTTTCTTGCGAAAGCATATTCGATTGCCAATTTAATGTTACATTATTTTGTGTTGTAGCAATTAAATTTTGCATGCCTACAATATTAATACTATAATTAAGTAAGTAACTATTGCCTTTGAGGCTATACACATATTCAATGTAACGGTTAGCGTCCAGTGCCATTTTAACTACCAGCGTGCTTGAATCAGCACCCGCTACGGTTACTTGTGTTTGCGTAGCTGTAAAATTTAGTTCGTTGGTAGTAATAGCGTGGTTTTGAGCGGTAAACGACAATCCAAAATTACTGCTGTCTTTGTCTATCATTTCAATAATAGCGCCCTTGTCGGTTTTATATTCTTTAAGCTGCAAACTTACCACGCGCCCGCCCTTGGCGGCAATAGTGGCTTTTAGCTTTTCGTTTTCAATAACGTAAGTAGCATTAGTAAGTGTAGCGGCAGTAGCAAAATCGCCAAACTGGGCGGTTAATGCACTACTTACGTTGGTAGTGTCGGTAGTAGTGGTGCCACTATCAGCAACAGTGCGAGCCGTTTGCAATTGTGCTTGCGCCAGTGCTTTAAGTTCGTTTTGTTTTTTGGCTTGCACAAGGCTGTCTTGCGTGTGCTTAGCCAAGGCCAACTCTTCAGTGGTGGGCGCTGTGTAATAATAAAAACCTGTTATTATTGCAAAAATTAATACATAGCCAATAATTGAATTGCGATCCATTGCGAATGTGTGTTTGAAATTAAAATTGAAAAAAATGTGAGTATTAAAAACGGATTGTTTTGAGTGTGCAAATGTATGTTTTTTTAATGCCTAGCAAGAGTTTATGCTTAAAAAATTGTAATGCTATTGGGCGCACTTATTTTTGTGGCGTGTTGTTGGTGGTAATGCAACTATTTTGGTTAAAAAAAGCAGTGCCAACAATTATCAACCTACACAATGTTAATTAACCCAAAAATGGTGTTACATTTGCCATCAAACCCAAAATAGCGTAAAAGCTATATTTATAGCATATTTCCTGATAATGAAAACCAAAAAACTACAACAAAATAAAGTAAATGTAATAACGCTAGGTTGCTCCAAAAATATATATGATAGCGAAGTACTAATGGGTCAGCTATCTGCCAATAATTTTGAGGTAACTCACGAAGAAGATAATAGCAACGCCGCTACAGTTATTATTAATACTTGCGGTTTTATTGATAATGCCAAGGAAGAAAGCGTAAACACCATACTACAATATGCTGAGGCCAAAAAACGTGGCTGGGTAAGCAAGTTATACGTTACTGGTTGCTTGAGCGAGCGTTATACCAAAGATTTAGAAAAAGAAATACCTGAGGTAGACGCTTTTTTTGGCACACGAGACTTGCCTCGCTTGCTCAAAACCATGAAGGCCGATTACAAACACGAGCTAGTGGGCGAACGCTTACTTACCACGCCATTTCATTACGCTTACCTTAAAATATCCGAAGGTTGCGACCGCCCTTGTAGTTTTTGTGCCATACCATTAATGCGTGGCACACATATTTCTACTCCTATGGAAGCATTGGTAACACAGGCCGAAAGCCTTGCTGCCAAAGGAGTTAAAGAGCTAATATTAATAGCACAAGACTTAACCTACTATGGGTTAGATATTTATAAAAAACGCAATCTTGCTGAGCTGTTAGAAAAACTTAATGCCGTGCAAGGTATAGAGTGGATACGCCTGCATTACGCCTACCCAAGCGGGTTCCCGATGGAGGTGCTGGACGTAATGAAAAAATACGATAAGGTGTGTAACTATCTTGATATGCCCCTGCAACACATTACCGACAATATGCTAAAAAGTATGCGCCGTGGTATTACTAAGCAAAAAACTATTGATTTAGTAGCCGAGGTGCGTGCCAAAGTGCCTAACCTAGCCCTGCGTACCACACTAATAGTGGGTTACCCAGGCGAAACCGAACAAGATTTTGAAGAATTAAAACAATGGGTACGCGATAGCAAATTCGACCGTATGGGAGCATTTACTTACAGCCACGAAGAAAACACACATGCACATTTGTTGGTAGATGATGTGCCTGCCGAAGTAAAGCAAGCACGTGTAGATGAACTAATGGAAATACAGGCGGAAATTTCGTACCAATTAAACCAAAATAAAATAGGTAACACCTACCGAGTATTGTTTGACCGTAAGGAGAGTAACTATTTTGTAGGTCGTACCGAATTTGACTCGCCCGAGGTAGATAACGAAATATTAGTAGAAGCCAAAGAAGGCGTACACGTAGGTGTAGGGAGCTTTGCTAATGTAAAAATAACGAGTGCCATGGAGTTTGATTTATATGGCGATTTAGTGTAATAGATTTTTGTTTTAAAATAGATTTTATAATAAAAAATGATTAAGGTAAATTATAATTGGCTTGAAGGAATAATATTTATGATAATAAATTTAATCTTTGGAATTTATGTAATTTCTAATGATGGTTTTACTTTACCAATTTTCTTAATAATAATATTAATATATTTTATAATGTTTCATGATTTATCGTATTTAGAACTTCATAAAAGTAAAATTGTAATTAAAAATGATTTTAGGTTACTGTATAGAAAACAAGAGATTGAAATTAATACGTTTAACAAGATACAATTTCTTAAAAGTACTTGGAGACCAACAGATACGCCACAAATAGTTGTTTTTTATACTAATAACGAAAAGAAAAATTATCGTTTTTCTGTAATCCGTCGTCAGGAAGTTTTAGTTTTTATACAAGAATTGAAACGGTTAAATGTAAACGTAGTATACAACGAGGTAGATTGGGTGTAAAATCGTCTCCTATCAATCACGTGTTCATGCTAATAATTTACCGTAAATATCTCGTGTTGTACCACATAAACGACAAACAGGTATGTACTATTGTAATTAATAACACTATGTTTAAAGTAATTAAGGAGTAATACCGTATATATAAATAATTGTTTCTTTAACTAAAATAAATACATTTGTTTTGGTTAAAAAACTATTATACAATGCCAAAAAAACTACTACTTAATTCCACCACGTTTAACATTACGCTTACTCGTATGGCGCACCAAATTATTGAAAACCACTACCCCTTTAACAACACAGTAATGATTGGTGTGCAGGCTAAAGGAGTTTTTTTTGCTACACAATTACACGCTAAAATAATTACTATATTGGGCAATACGGCCATTAATTTAGGTGCGTTAGATGCTACTTTTTACAGAGATGATTTCCGTAAAAAAAACAATCATTTAGTACCCCATAGCACTACCATTAATTTTGCTATTGAAGATAAAAACGTACTACTTATTGACGATGTACTATTTACAGGACGCACTGTTAGAGCAGCTATGGACGCTTTGCTCGATTACGGACGACCAAAAAAAGTAGAGCTAGTAACTATGGTTGACCGCCGTTACCTACGCGACTTGCCCATTGAGGCCAGCTATGTGGGTATAACCATTGATACTACTGCCACACAAAATGTAGAGGTTACGTGGGAAAGTAACAACGCACAAAACGAAATATATTTAACCTAAACTAATTATACTAAGCTATGGCAATAGACACATTAAGCGTAAAAAATTTATTAGGCATAAAATATATTAACGAAAACGATATACAACTTATACTAAAAACAGCTCACGAGTTTAAGGAGGTAATTAATCGCCCTATTAAAAAAGTACCAAGTTTGCGCGATGTTACGGTGGCTAATTTGTTTTTTGAAAACTCAACTCGCACCAAGCTATCGTTTGAACTGGCGGAACGCCGCCTTAGTGCCGATGTACTAAGTTTTGCAGCTAGCAGCAGTAGCGTAACCAAAGGCGAAACATTAATTGATACTGTAAATAATATACTTGCCATGAAGGTGGATATGGTAGTTATGCGCCACGCTAATGTAGGCGCAGCGGTGTTTTTGAGCCAAAAAGTTAATGCAACTATTATTAATGCAGGCGATGGTGCACACGAGCACCCATCGCAGGCATTGCTTGATGCGTATTCAATTCGAGAAAAATTGGGCGATGTAGCAGGCAAAAAAGTAGTGATAGTAGGCGATATACTGCATTCGCGTGTAGCGTTGAGTAATATATTCTGTTTGCAAAAACTTGGTGCTGAAGTTAAGGTATGTGGCCCTGCATCATTAATACCTAAGCACATTACTGATCTTGGTGTAACCGTGGAGTACGACCTACGTAAAGCTCTTAATTGGTGCGATGTAGCCAATATGTTACGCATACAGTTAGAGCGGCAGGACATAAGCTATTTTCCAAGCTTGCGCGAATACACTATGCAATACGGCGTAAACAAACAGTTATTGGATAGTCTTAATAAGGAAATAGTAATAATGCACCCTGGGCCAATTAACCGTGGGGTTGAAATTACCAGCGATGTAGCCGATGGCTCACACAGCATAATACTTAACCAAGTAGAAAACGGTGTAGCGGTGCGCATGGCTATATTGTATTTACTGGCGCAGAACATATAATAAAGTTAATAATAGGAAGTGTACAATCTTTAAACTGTTTTCTCCAGTTAATTTAATTAGTGTACCACTACTCGTTTATTACTGAAGCCTTGCGGTGAAGTAATTGTTAGATTATACGTGCCCTCAGGTACATTAATTAATGGTAAACTATTGCTATAATAAGTTGTGCTAATTACTTGTCCGAGCATGTTTATTAACTGTAACTTATTAGGGGTTTCGTTACTTACTTGTAGTATACCATTAGTAGTTACAGGGTTGGGATAAATAGTAACAGCGCTATTATTTATATGGTGCAAGCCTAATGTAGTATTATGTAGTACTCCTATGGCATCTAAGTCGAAACCAGCTGTGGGATATGGGGTAGGGTAGGGGTCGTTAATAAGTCGACCTTGACTATCTTTAGTGCTATATAGCGGATTAATGCTCCCAACTACATCTATTAGTTTCACGTATTTAATTGCATTAATGTTGAGGTTTGGTATGTTTTTTAACTCTTCTAAATCAAATGGTGTACCGTAACCTACTCTGTACTTACCTGCTAAGTTATTAAGCTGTGCGGCATTAATACTAGCTGCATTGTTTTGCTGTATGCTAGTATCGGTGAGCGATGTAGCGTTAAAGCGCACATAATTAATACCATCGCTACTTACTTCCACCAAAGCAAGTTCTAAAAAAGTGTCGTTAAAAGCGTTTTCAAATACTACAAAATCGTAGCCTACACTATTAATTATAGGATATTCAAATTCGCAAATAGCCACACCGCCATCGCCCAGGCTTACTACTCCGTTGCTTAATGCTTTGCCTAACGCAAGGCTACTATCGCCATTGGTTGCGTAGCCTAGTGTAGGATTGCCTATATCCACAAAACCGCGTGTAATTGTACAACTCGTTGCCCAGCCTACAATAGCTGAACTGTCAGCCCTTACAGCACTAGTTCCTTGTATACCTACTTGTGGCGCATACTGGGCTTGTGCTAATAGTTGTAATAAGCTAAGGGCAACAATTATTAAACTAATTATTTTATATTGAATAGATGTTTGCACACTAATTTATATCTGTAAGAGTATATTCTTTAAATTAACTTTATTTACTTGCGATACATGTAACAAGATTCAACAACTATATAGTTGTTAAGGTATTTAGCACAAAAATAGTATAATTTAGTTTACTGCTACAATACTGATTTTAGCATCGTTAATATGCTCGACGAAATCATCTCTATACCTATTGATAATACTAGGAAACCCATGATTTTTGATAATGATTTTAAGCCTGCTTCTCCCACACGTTTTATAACTCGTGGGGCTAACGAAAATATAATATAAATACACGCCGTAACGGCTAATATTGCTAACAATATTACTAATCCGTTTTGTACCACAGGGTGTTCTATCGACATATTAATAAGCAACGATATAGACCCAGGCCCTGCTAACAGTGGCATAGCTAGGGGGCTAAACGAAATATCTTCCTTCTCTAACGATTCCTCCATTACCTTACCCTTTACATCTTTTTTGTGCTTGGCGTTGAGTAACAAAAAACCTGAGCGAGAAATCATTATTCCTCCTGCTATTTTGAGTGCGCTAATAGATATACCAAAAAAACTAAGTATGTACGAACCCGCCAAATACGAACAAAGGCATATAATAACAATGTACACGCACGTTTTTACTATTTGCGAATCGCGCCAAGTGGGTTCGTGATTTTCGGTAAGTGATATAAATACGGGTAGTGCGCCTAACGGATTAATTAACGCAAATAATGATACAAAACTGGTAATGAAAAACGATATTGACATGGTGTTATTTTTTAAATATTATTATGATACAAAACTACCTTAAATGCCTGCATTACAAGTACTCCCAATATTAAAAAATTGTTAAGCTAAATTACACTCAAGCCTTAGTTCGTGCCCCCACAATAACAACTAACTTACTATTCATTAATGGTACACAAAGCAAGACGAAAAAAATTATCAAAAACATAATCAGTTTTAATTGCTAAGTTTTATTATTTTCGTGCTTAAATAAATTATAAAAATAACAACCCAAATTATCATGACAAAAATAAAAGTACTTAATCCAGTAGTAGAGCTCGATGGCGATGAAATGACCCGTATTATATGGTCGTTTATCAAAGAAAAATTAATAGTACCGTATCTTGAACTAGATATTAAATATTATGATTTGGGTATGGAACATCGCGATGCTACCAACGACCAAGTTACTATTGACGCGGCCAACGCTATTAAGCAATACGGCGTAGGTATTAAGTGTGCCACCATTACTCCTGATGAGCAACGCGTAAAAGAATTTAGCTTAAAACAAATGTGGAAATCGCCCAATGGCACTATCCGTAATATATTAGACGGTACCGTGTTTCGTGAGCCAATAGTATGTGCTAACGTACCTCGCTTGGTTACCAACTGGACAGCTCCAATAATTGTGGGTCGTCACGCATTTGGCGACCAGTACCGTGCTACTGATTTTGTAGTACCCGGCAAAGGTAAATTAACTATGAAGTTTGAAGGCGAAGACGGACAAGTTATTGAACACGAAATATATAAATTCAACGGCCCAGGTGTAGCCATGGGTATGTACAACTTAGAGGAGTCAATACGTGGTTTTGCACACTCTTGCTTTAACGTAGCGCTTACTAAAAAATGGCCACTTTATTTATCTACCAAAAACACTATTCTTAAAAAATACGATGGTCGTTTTAAAGATATTTTTGAGGAAATATATGTAGCCGATTACAAAACTAAATTTGAAGCAGCGGGTATCGTTTACGAGCATCGTTTAATTGACGACATGGTGGCATCAGCCCTTAAATGGAACGGAAACTTTGTGTGGGCATGTAAAAATTACGACGGCGATGTACAGTCAGACACCGTGGCACAAGGCTTTGGTTCGTTAGGATTAATGACCTCAGTGCTTATTACCCCTGATGGCAAAACCATGGAAGCCGAAGCGGCACACGGTACGGTAACACGCCACTTCCGCGATCATCAAGCGGGCAAGCCTACCTCAACCAACCCTATAGCATCAATATTTGCTTGGACACGTGGCTTAGAGTTTCGTGGCAAATTAGATGGCAACGCTGCCCTAATTGACTTTTGCCAAAAACTAGAACAAGTATGTGTAGAAACCGTTGAAAGTGGAAAAATGACTAAGGATTTAGCAGTGTGCATACACGGCAACAAAGTTACGTTAGGCGAACACTACCTCAACACGGAGGATTTTTTGGAAGCCATTAACACTAACTTAAAAGCTAAATTAGCATAACTATTATTTTCAGTAACATTAATACTATAAAAACCAAAGCCATGTATACACCACGTTACATGGCTTTGGTTTTTAATACCAGCTCAAGTAACAATAATTATATTTCCACCCTACATTCACACCTAGCAACTCCCCTCCTTATTTAAGGAGGGGTGCCCGCAGGGCGGGGTGGTTAACAACATACCATACCATGAACCAAACAATAGCCATAATAGGCGGAGGTAGCTGGGCTACGGCACTATGCAAAATACTTACTGATAACCAACAACACGTGCACTGGTATATGCGCGACACGCAAGCCTTACAGCACATACAGCAGTACGGGCACAACCCTAATTATATTTCTACCGCCAGCATCAATACCCAGTATATTACACTAAGTAATAATTTAGAGGAAGTTGTTACTGCAGCCCAATACCTAATAATAGCAATACCCGCAGCGTATTTGCACACTACTTTAGGAGCAATTAACATTAGTAACAAAAACATTATCTCGGCCATAAAGGGCATCATACCTAGCACTAACCAAATAGTGGGCGATTATTTACAAACACAATGTAATGTACCGTTAAATAACATTGCAGTAATAGCAGGCCCTTGCCACGCCGAGGAAGTAGCCATGGAACGTTTATCTTACCTTACCATAGCAAGCCAAAACACAGTGTTAGCAAGCCACATAGCCCAAGCACTTAACTGCCGTTACATTAACACCGCCATTAACGATGATATTTATGGCACCGAATATTCTGCAGTACTCAAAAACATCATGGCGTTAGCCAGTGGTATATGCCATGGGTTGGGCTACGGCGATAACTTTCAGGCAGTATTGGTAAGCAATGCCTTGCAGGAAATTAAACGCTTTGTAGATGCCGTACACCCTATTAACAGGGATATTAACGACCACGCCTACCTTGGCGATTTGCTCGTAACGGCCTACTCACAATTTAGCCGCAACCGCACCTTTGGCGCTATGGTAGGCAAGGGCTACAGCGTTAAAGCTGCACAACTGGAGCTAAACATGGTAGCCGAGGGTTACTTTGCCGTTAAATGTATTCATCACATTAATGCTACGCACGGGGTGTACATGCCCATTACAAATGCCGTATATGCTATTTTATACGGTAATGCAGTAGTCAAAACCGAAATAGAAAATTTAACTCAGCTATTGTAACCCTTGCTATTACCACAAAATACCGTATTTTAACCACTTATGTAGTTATTAACGTATTTTAATATCTTTTTTAAAATAAATAAATTATAATTTTTATAATTGTTGCATCAAATAACAATTAATCTAAAAACCAAAAAAACGACAAACAACATGAGCACACAAGCAAAAGCAACAACAACAGCAAAACCAGAAGGAAAGAATTTTTCTGATATGTTTTCAACATTCGCTATTCCTGTATTAGTAGTACTAGGATTTTGTATTTATTTTTTCGTGCTAGGTAATCCTTCAAATTTTGAAGGTAATGATGTTAACAATCACGCAGTAAAAGAAGGAATAGGTCACGTATTTGGCTTAATGTTCAAGGGAGGTAAAATAGTAGGTTTACTATTATCATTAGTGTTAATGAGTTTAACATTTTCAATTGAGCGTTTCTTATCAATTGGTAAGGCGCAAGGTAAGGGTTCAGCTAAAGATTTAGTAGCTAAAATTAAATCATTACTTAGCCAAGGGCAAATTGATGCAGCTATTGCTGAGTGCGACAAACAACAAGGCTCAGTAGCTAACGTTACACGTGCTACATTAGTTAAGTACAAAGAAATGCAATTGGTTACTGATTTATCAAAAGATCAAAAAGTATTAGCATTACAAAAAGAATTAGAAGAAGCCACACAGCTTGAATTACCTCACTTAGAGCGTAACCTAGTTATTATAGCTACCATGGCATCGGTATCAACGTTAATTGCGTTATTAGGTACGGTATTAGGTATGATAAAAGCGTTTTCGGCATTAGCAGCAGAAGGTGCTGGTGGGCAAGGTGCATTGGCCGATGGTATCTCGGAGGCGTTAATCAACACCGCATTAGGTATTGGTAACTCAGCATTAGCTACGGTTATGTATAACGTATTTACTTCTAAAATTGATGGTATTACACACACTATCGACGAAATAGGATTTACAATTACACAACAATTCGCAGCTTCGCAAAAATAATAATTGACTGCGCACAGCAATCATTAAATTGTAGTGCATCAATTATTAATTAAAGTACAAGCAAAAATTACGAATTAAGTTAAAACCTAAGGATAAGAAATGTCAAAAAATAAACCAGCTCGTAAGAGCACATCGGTAGATATGACGGCCATGACCGACGTAGCTTTCTTGTTGCTTACATTTTTTATGTTGGCTACCAAGTTTAAGCCCGACGAGCCTGTTACCGTAGAAACTCCATCGTCGATTTCGGAAATTAAATTACCCGAAAAAAACATCATGTTACTTACGTTAGATAAAGATAGCCGTGTGTTTTTTTCCATTGATGGAGAAGCTACACGTGTAGAAATGCTAAACAAAGTAGGCGAAAAATACAAAGTAACCTTTAACGCTGAGCAACAAAAAGCGTTTGCTAACATGGCATCGTTTGGTATTCCCATTGCACAATTACCTACGTTTTTGAGTTTAAAACCTGAACAACGTGGTGCATTTAAGCAAGTAGGTATTCCGTCGGACTCGCTCAACAACGAACTATCCGACTGGATATTACAAGGACGTTATGCAGGAACAAAAGATTTGCGCATAGCGGTTAAAGGCGATAGAGAAACTAAAGTGCCAGTAGTAAAACAGGTAATAAAAACATTGCAAGACAATAAGGTTAATAACTTCAACTTTATAACTGCGATGGAAAAAGCACCTAAGTAGCTATTATACACACTAATTAAATAAGTATTAACAATATTAAATTGTAAAAAACAATGTCAGAAATAGATACCTCCGGCGGTGGTAAAAAGGGAGGCAAGCCAAAAGGCAAGAAAATGAGTACCCGTGTGGATTTTACTCCCATGGTTGATTTAGGTTTCTTGCTAATTACTTTCTTCATGCTTACCACAACTATGAGTACGCCACAAGCTATGGAAATTGTAATGCCCGTAAAAGAAAATGACCCAAAAAATCAAACTTTAATTAAGGCATCGCAGTCAGTAACTGTGTTACTAGCCGAAAATAATAAACTAGTTTATTATTTTTTAGACCCCATAACTAAAGCCCCTTCAACTCCTGTTGTAACTGATTTTAGTGCTACAGGTATTCGTAAAATGTTGTTAAAAGAAAGCCGCATACGCAATCAAAGCGGAGTGGACTCAATACCTACCTACAAAAAAATGTTTGCTGAACATAAAATTGATGAAGCAATATTTCGTAAACGTATTGCTGGAATTAGAAACAATAAAGAAGGGCTAATTGTAGTTATTAAGGCAGATGAAAAATCAAAGTACATAAATTTGGTAGATATATTGGACGAAATGTCAATATGTAATATTGGACGTTATGCAGTGGTGGATATTACACCTGTAGAAGTAGAAATGATTAAAACTGTTAAATTATAAACCCTAACACGTAAAAAAGAAATGGCAACAGATATTTTTGACAGAGACTGGGTTGAACTAGTTTTTGATGGTCGTAATAAAGACTACGGAGCTTACGTAATGCGTAAGCGACAAGGGCGTAATACATTTTTAGGGTTAATAATTTCGTTAGTGTTAGGCGTAACGCTTATTGTAGGCCCTCGTATTGTAGCATTAATAAGTGATGCGCTACCACAAGAAGAAATACTAAAAAATACGGAAGTTCAAATTTTGGAGGATGTAAAACCTCTAGACGAGAGTAATCCGCCGCCACCGCCACCGCCACCACCGCCGCCATTGATGCAAACGGTTAAGTTTACCCCACCTATTATTGAGGTTGATGATAAAGTAACAGAAGAGCCACCAGTAGTAGATGAAATTAAGAATGCCGTAGTGTCAACGGTAACGCAAGATGGTGAAGCAGGCGGAAACGATGTGTTACCCGACATCGGTACAGGTAATACCGTAGTGGAGGAAGCACCACCACAAATTTTTACAGTGGTAGAGCAAATGCCCGAGTTTCCAGGAGGAGAGGAAGAAATGATGAAATATTTGGGTAGCAAAATTAAATACCCAGCCATGGAAAAAGATAATAACATTAGTGGTACAGTGTACCTAACTTTTGTAGTTGAACCTGATGGAAACATTACTGACGTAAAACCATTACGTGGTGTAAAAGGTGGGCCAGGCTTAGAGCAAGAAGCATCGCGTGTAGTTAAAAGCATGCCTAACTGGAAACCAGGTAAGCAAAACGGTAAATCAGTACGTGTGCAGTTTAACTTACCCGTACGTTTTAGTTTACGCTAAATAAAAATAATACAATAAAAATAAATGCTTATTTAGGACGCATTATCTAAATAAATTAGTAATTAAATCCTAAATAAGCATTTTTTACATTATAATACCTACACCATTAACACTACCAATTTAGTTGGTTAGCAGCTTGTTAGTTATAACAAAATTATATAGTTACGTATCGTTCTATTACTGCATTTTTTTCGTAAAACATTATAGTTAATGTTTTAGGATAACACAAATCATCAATTTAATTTATTGCAATACTACAGTAACCGTAAGCCTTAGGTGACTTGCCCTGTTATGATATTGCTCACTTTAGTTTCAACAAAATTATTTGCGCATAATTTTGTTTGACTGCCTTGCTGTGCGCTATTACCAAGGTTTAGGATAATTATTCTTTATAATAATCATTTTAGCACTACTGCTAGTTCCCTGAGTTTTCATCGAAGGGACGAGTATATTAAAAAAAAATCTTATGTCCGTCCCT
>JAYWFU010000012.1:0-3399 GCA_043778625.1 Bacteroidia bacterium
ATGCAGAAATTACGAACTGCTTTTTGAAACAGCTGAAGAAATGGTTAAGCTGTCTGCTATAAAATTATTATTGAATAAAATTTAAACAGGCTCTAACTATGTACTAAAGTTAAAATGTGGCAAAAATAAATATTTATTTGCCAATTAGCACATATACCCCAAATTCAATAGAGGGTAGTGTACTAAACTTATTTGAAATATTATATACCCCATAGCCCGTACCCAGTTTAGCTCCCACATTATCAAGCGTACCTTCAATACCAATATTTACACTTGCATTTACGGCATTGTCAGTATCTACACGCCAATACGAAGTGCTAACACCTGTATATACTATTCGGTTTAATTTATATATCCCTGATAATCCTAACGACATAAACGCTAAATTTCCTTGAATAAATATGGGTAATAGTGTTGCTTCCATACCTACTCGGCTATCCATTTGTCGGTACGAAAAGCCTAAGCCACTAGTTGGCGACATATTAAAGCCCAGCGCTTTATATGATTTATACATGGGTTTGCTAACTCTATGTGTTTTTACTCTATTACTACTATAACCTCCGCTACTAATGGTATCGTATTGGTTAGTTTGTGCTAACAGTACTGCGCTAGTTATTGTTAAGCTCGCTGTTAATAAGGTTGTTAGTATACGTATCATAATTGCTATTTTTTAGTGTTTATATACTTTTAATGCTTCTTCTAGGCAATCCATTGCTTTATTTAGTTCAATAGTGTTAAGTACGTACGCTATACGTACTTGGTTTTTGCCATCAACTGCCGAATTACTGTAAAAACCACTTGCAGGAGCAAGCATTACTGTTTCGTGGTTATGTTCAAATGATTCTAATAACCATTGGCAAAAATGATCGCAATCGGTTATTGGCAATTCAGCAATGCAATAAAACGCACCTGTTGGATTAGGGCATTTAACGCTTGTCATAGCATTTAAACGGCTTACTACTATATTTCTTCGGGTAATATACTCCGCCTTTACGTTGTCAAAATATTCTTGCGGAGTATCTATGGCAGCTTCTGCGGCTACTTGCCCAAACGATGGTGGACTTAATCGAGCTTGTGCAAATTTCATTGCCGTAGCTATAACGGCTTTGTTTTTGGTTATCATAGCACCAATGCGTGCGCCACAAGCACTATAACGCTTGCTAACACTATCAATAAGTATCATATTGTTATCAGCTCCGCTTAGTTGCATTACTGAGCAATAGGGTTTTTCGTAGCAAAACTCACGGTACACCTCATCGCTTAACAGATATAAATCGTGTTTTACCACTAAGTCGCGTAATTGTTCTAACTCCTCTTTATTGTACAAATAACCAGTTGGGTTACCAGGGTTACAAATCATTATGGCTTTGGTACGCGGAGTAATTTTTTTCTCAAACTCTTCAATAGCTGGTAATGCAAAACCGTTATCTATACTCGATTTTACGGGCACTACCTTTACGCCTGCGTGTACACTAAACCCATTATAGTTGGCGTAAAACGGCTCAGGTATTATCAGCTCGTCGCCCTCGTTAAGGCACGTCATTAGCGCAATTTCAATGGCTTCGGAACCTCCACAGGTAATTAGCATATCTTCGTGCGTTATGTTAATGCTGTACTTAGCATAGTATCCTACTAACTTACGACGATAACTTTCGTTGCCTGCACTGTGCGAATACTCTACTACTTTAGGCGCGTAGTTTTTAACGGCGTCTAGCATTATTTGTGGGGTTTCTACATCGGGCTGACCAATGTTGAGGTGGTATATTTTAGTGCCACGTTTTTTTGCAGCTTCGGCAAAAGGTACTAATTTACGAATAGGTGAGGCTGGCATAGCCGTTCCTTTAACTGATATTGATGGCATGTTGTAAAACGTTAATAATAGTTAATGAATATATAAACAAAAAAACCCACTACAAACATAGTGGGTTTTTTGAGTACTAAATTATTTTTTGTAAAAATTACATTTTAGCTGGTTCGCTTGGGGCTAAGGGTGTAGCAGGTGCTTCAACCGTACCTTTAATATGTACTATTTTTGAAGGTGTTTTTGAGTTTGAAGTTATGGTAACTGTCTTGTCTTGAACTCCCATCTTTCCTGCTGAGTTAAATGTTACTTTAATAACACCGTCTTTACCTTTCATAATTGGTTCTTTAGGATAAACAGGTTGTGTACAACCACATGAACCGTGCGCTTCAGAAATTATTAATGGTTCTTTACCTACGTTTTTAAACTTAAATTCGTAAGTAACGCTTTCGCCTTGTTTAATTTTTCCAAAGTCGTATTCTTCTTTTTCAAACTTAAATTCTGCGGCATTTGGGTTAGCTACCACTGCTGGTTTTGCTTCTTGTGCTTTAACGCCTGCTGCTACTGCAAACATTAATCCTAGCGACATTACTATTTTTTTCATGATGTTAGTTGTTGTTTAAATGGTTAGTTTTTTAATTGTGTTTTGAACTTAGCAATTACTTTGCCAAAGGGCCTTCTACATTTTTAACAGGCATAGTTTCCTCCACAGGCTTAGCGTTTACAACACCTTTAATAGTTAATACTTTAGTAGGGGTTGATTTAGCGTTTGAGGTTAATGTAACCGTTTTAGTAAAAGCACCTACACGTTTGGTATCGTAGGTAACTTTAATTACTGCGTTTTCAAACGGTTTTACGGGTTCTTTGGGCCACACAGGCACTGTACAACCGCACGAACCCTGTGCATTACTAATAATTAAAGGCTCTTTGCCTGTGTTTTTAAATTTAAACTCGTAAGTACCGTTACCGCCTTGTTCAATTGTACCAAAATCATGTACATCTTTGTCAAAAGCTATTTCCGATAACGATTGTGGAGTAGCTGGGGCTGCTGCAGGAGCGTGTGGTTCTTCGTGTTGCGATTTCATTGCCGGCGCAAGTGGTGCTGTTACTGCTTTTGCAGGCGCTGCAGGTGTTTTTTTAGTTGCTTGTGCATTAGCTATAGTTACTGTACTGGCTAGTAAAAATGCCGCTAGATAAATTCTTTTCATAATGTTATTTATTGTTAGAGGTTTAAAACTTATTGTGTAAATTATTCAAAAACGATATATTAATTATCGTGCCAAAAATACTTATTTTTTGTAATAACTAACTTCTAAATAAATTAATAAGCGGTGGATTGAAATAATAAATAAAAAACTATGTTATAAAGTTAGTTGATTGTTTGAATTGCAATACTAAAATTTATTAACCTACTTTATAGAATTAAGCTGTTCAAATCATTAAGAAACTTGATTAAATATGCGTTTCGTCAATTTATCAAGTTCAATTAAATTTTAAAATTACTGACCTAGGCTTATTGTTAATGAATAAAAAGCGAGTAGATTTGTAGAATAAATTAAAAAACAATGGAACAAAAGTATCAAAGCCTATCCCTTTTT
>JAYWFU010000013.1:0-9344 GCA_043778625.1 Bacteroidia bacterium
CCAATAAATTATCTGAGGAAATTGTAAAAAGTATTTGCTCATACTCATATGTTTTTGAAGCAATTAATTGGACTACTTAAAATTTCAAATTGGTATTAACTGTAATTCAATCTAATAAAAGGGTATTGGAATTGAAAATTGAAATGGAGAGAGTTGATAAAAAATATTACATCAAAGAAGAAATGACCAAAGAGAAATTTGATAAAATGATGCTCAAATTAATTAATGATGAAAAGAGAATTTACAAGAATTTGGCAGGTTGTGAGATTTCCATTTCGAACCTTCAAAATAAAATTATAGAAGCTGGAGAATTATGCTCAAAACTCCCGCTATTGTGGAAAAGTAGCAATCTTACTAAAAAAGAAACCTTACAAAAATTGGTCTATCCTGAGGGTTTAGGCTATGATAAGAAAAAACAAGCATTTCGAACCATAAAAATAAATGATCCCATCTTTCAAATCGCCCGCCTGTCTGGCGATTTTGCTATAATAAAAAAGGGACTTAGTTCTCTTTTTGAGCCTAAGTCCCTTTTTGCGGAGAAGGAGGGATTCGAACCCCCGGTACCTCGCAGTACAACGGTTTTCAAGACCGCCGCGTTCGACCACTCTGCCACTTCTCCAGTGTTTTGAGAGTGCAAATGTGTATATTATTTTTTAGTTGAACAAATAAAAAATACGATAAATTAAAATTTCTAGCGTTTACAACCCTTAGCTAATTTATTTTTATACGTATATTCGCCAAATTGTTAATTTTTCATGCATAAAACCCCCTAAATGTACAGGTTTACAATTAGTTTTTTTTGTATACTATCAATAGTAATTGCCTGTAAAAAAGCAAGTACTGTTGATGCCTTTAATCGCACAGGAACTGTTGTGCAACAACAGCGCAAGCTCAACTCAGCAGTAACAGTAGTAGCCGTGAACGATGCTATACACCTAACCACTGTGCCTGACTCAGTTAATTATTTAATAATAACGGCAGGCAAAAACTTATTACCTAAAATTAGTACGCAACTTGTTAATGGCGAATTAATACTTAAAAATAACAATACATTTAATTGGTTACGTTCGTTTAAAATACCAATTAATATTGAGTTACATACCACTAGCCTACGTCAACTAAAAGTATTAGGTACGGGCAATATTGTTATTAATGAAAATAGTTGCGCTGCTGATAGTGTACGTATTAGTGCTCGCTTAACATCAAGCACGGTAGAGTTTTATGGCACGCCTAAGGTTATGACGTTAGATATATCCACAGGTACAGGCACATACATTTTACATGGTGGTAGCGCAAGTTTATTTGTGTATATAGGAGCTATTGGTAAAATTGATGCCTCCAATTTTACTAGTACTTACACTGATTTTACCAACAGTAGCATAGCTGATATTTACTTAAATACGCAAGGGGATATTTATGGGCAAATACACAGCCTAGGCAACGTGTACGACAAGGGTACAGGCATAATGCGGAGTTTAACTGCCGATGACAGAGGACAATATATTAAACAATAACTATACTAAAATGCACAACAAAATAACACAACTATTTAATATACAATACCCCATACTACAAGCAGGTATGATATGGTGTAGTGGCTGGGAACTTGCCAGTGCCGTAAGTAACGCAGGTGGGCTAGGTATTATAGGTTCGGGCAGTATGTACCCTGAGCAATTGCGTACCCACATAATTAAGTGCCAAGCAGCTACCAGTAAGCCCTTTGGAGTAAATGTGCCGTTACTATATCCCAATATTGAGGAGCATATGGCAATAATTATTGAACTTGGGGTTAAAGTAGTAATTACATCAGCAGGCAACCCCAAAACATATACTCAACTGCTCAAGAGCCATGGTATTAAAGTGGTACACGTAATAGCTAATACTAAATTTGCGCTCAAGTGCCAAGAGGCTGGCGTTGATGCCATAGTAGCCGAAGGTTTTGAAGCTGGTGGGCATAACGGACGCGAAGAAACCACAACATTATGCTTGATACCAATAATACGTGCCGCCGTAACTATACCTGTAATTGCCGCAGGCGGCATAGCAACAGGCAAACAAATGCTAGCCGCTATGGTACTAGGCGCTGATGGTGTACAAATAGGAAGCAGATTCATAGCCACCCCCGAAAGCAGTGCGCACCAAGCGTTTAAAGACCAAGTAATTAATTGTAACGAAGGCGATACTCAATTAGTATTAAAAAAACTCACCCCCGTACGATTAATTAGAAACAAATTTGGTAACCAAATAATAACTGCCGAAACAAATGGTGCAACTAACGAAGAACTAACAGTACTGTTAGGGCGAGGTAGAGCTAAAAAAGGTATGTTTGAAGGCGATATGCAAGAGGGCGAACTAGAGGTAGGACAAGTGTGCGCAAGTATTACTAATAGTATGCCTGCGGCAGATGTGGTACAGGAAATTTGGCAAGAGTATTGCCATACAATTAATACACTTAAAAACTTAGTTTTGTAACCAGTTACAAAAAAACAGAAACAACTTACCATGTACAAACAATTACTTTCATTAACACTTTTAATTACGCTAACTTACTACGCTAATGCGCAAAGCGTGGGCATTAATAACACTACGCCTGATGCTTCAGCAGTGCTAGATATTTTTTCAACCAACAAAGGCGTATTAATCCCTCGCATAGTATTAACTGCTACCAACATAGCAGCCCCCGTAGTAGCACCATTTACAAGTTTGTTAGTGTACAATACAGCCACTGCTGGTGTAAGTCCTAATGATGTTACCCCAGGCTACTATTATTGGAATGGTACTAAGTGGGTGAACATAGGTGGCGATGCTTGGAAACTAACTGGTAATGCAGGTACAACGGCAGGCACAAATTTTATAGGCACAATTGATGCACAAGATTTAGTATTGAAAACTAACAGTATCGAAAGTATGCGCATACTTGGTACTAATAGTAACGTGGGTATTGGCGTTACTACACCAAGCGCACCACTACAATTGGGTACAGGATTATTTTTTGGCGAGGGGGGGCTAACAGGTTCATCAACAGTAGGTGCCGATATTCGGTTTTCGACCAACGGGCTACTTGTAGCCGACAAAACTATACTCATTAATATTGATGGCTTAAACACAGGTACAAATTCGTTTTTTGCTATTAATAAAGATGCCACTACTGATACTGGTACTGAACTAATGCGTGTGCAAGAAGATGGTAATGTAGGCATTGGCACCACAACACCACAAGCAATATTAGATGTAAAAAGCACCACCGCAGGGTTTGCAATGCCACGTATGACTAGCCTACAACGTAAAGCAATAGTTGCGCCTTTTGCAGGATTGCAAGTATTTGATACTGATTTAAAAGGTTTTTACTACTACACTGGTACTAAGTGGGATTGTGTGAGTGTACCTGCTGGCAGTGTGGGGTATTTTGCAAACATAACTGCCCCCGATGGTTATTTAGAGTGTAACGGGCAAGCGGTAAGCACCACCACCTATGCCGAATTATTTGCTGCTATTGGTCACCTATACGGTGGTGCAGGGGCCACGTTTCAATTACCCGATTTGCGCGCCGAATTCATTCGTGGTTTAGATAACGCACGTGGTGCCGACCCTGCACGTGTTATAGGCACAGCGCAAGCAGCCTCCACCCACAAAGAACTTGGTGGATCAGGTGGGGTGGGTAATATTAACAATTGGTGGAGTGATGATAAGTTAAACGTAACAACTGATGGCGTTACCACTTCAGGGCCTCCTGCTAACGGAGCACAACTAGTTAGTCCATATAATAATACTCCATCAACTGTAGTAGTTTACGAATACAAGCACCGCCCACGCAACGTAGCCATGCTACCCTGTATTAAGTTTTAGTATGGCTATTAACAAAGCTTTGCCTATATTGCCTGTTGCCTACTATGGTAATATTGCTTATTGGTTGCAATTACTAGTACACAAAAATATTGCATTTGAGCATTACGAGTTTTTTGAAAAACAAAGTAACCGCAATAGTACAGCAATACTTGCGTCTAATGGTTTAATAAAACTGAGCATTCCGTTGGCGGAACGTGGCAATAAAACACTTACTAAAGATATTACCATTGATTACAAAACCGATTGGATAACGCAACACACCCGTAGTATTGTTACTTGTTATCAATCAGCGCCTTATTTTGAATTTTACTGGCCTGATTACTTAGCTATATACGCTACACAGCCTCAGTATTTGCACGAGCTTAATAGTTTGTTGTTTAATCAGCTTTGTATTCATCTTAAAATTAATGGGCTAATTACATCAACCAACACTACCGAGTATGTTGCACAAACTCCTAATTTGCGTGATAAAAAAATATATCAACAGCCATTACATAACCAGCCTAATTACCCTCAAGTGTTTACGCCTGAGCAAGGTTTTGTAACAAATTGTAGCATTTTGGATATTTTATTTAATAAAGGCCCCGAAAGTTATTGGTATTTTGAAGATTATATTAAATTTGAACAAAATATTACTGAATAACTTAATTACCACATTTATATAAATTTATAGTTAAATGAAAAAAATCATCACCAGTATTTGTATTGTAGCAAGCACATTAAGTAGCGTATTGGCACAACACAACACACAGTTAAGCGAGCAACAACTACGTGTAGTACTTAAAGAACGCAAGTTAGAATACGCCAAAGACAAGGCTGAAGCCGATGCAAAGTACTATGCTAAAGTAGTAAAAGGTAATGCAAGTACTCAAAAAAAACTATCAAGTTTATTAACCACAGGCAACGAACAAGATTGTAACTCAGCAATAGCAGTGTGCCAAAACTCGTATAGCCAAGCACAATCATACACAGGTAATGGTACTATTAACGATATTCCAGCAGGCTCGTCGTGCTTGGGCGATAACGAAAAAAACTCAGTTTGGTACCGTTTTACCACCAATAATAGCGGGGTATTAGATTTTGATATTAATCCTAACAATACTGTAGATGATTACGATTGGGCATTGTACGACCTTACTGGCAAAAACTGTGCTGACATAGCAAGCGGAGCCGTTACTCCTATTCGTTGTAATTACTCCGCTACCAATGGTAGCACGGGGTTAAGTTCATCAGCTAGTAACCCTACCGAAGGTGCTGGAGGCCCTAACCAATCCACTACATTAAACACTACTGTAGGTAAATCGTATGTACTAATTGTATCTAACTACTCAAGTACTTCAAGCGGTTATCAGTTAAATTTTACAGGTACGGCACAAGCTTTTGACAATACACCTCCAAGCATAGCTTCGTTAGTTTCGGCTTGTGGAGCTACCTCATTACAAGTTAACTTAAACGAGCCTGTATTATGCTCGAGCATTAGCGCTACTGATTTTGTGGTAACCGTATTGGGAGTAAATTACACCGTAAGCGCTGCGTCGGGCGTTAACTGTGGTACTGCTACTAGTCAAATATTACTAACCGTTAGCCCTAATTTACCTACTAACTTAACTGACTCAATAAAAGTTAAAATAGTATTAGGTACCGATGGTAATACCCTCATTGACCAATGTGGTAATGCAATGCCAATAAACACAATTAAAAGTTTTACCAACTCGCCCTCAAACGGTAATGTACCATTAACAATAACTCCTAACGATACATTATGTTCAGGCGGAGAAGTTACTATAACAGCCCCACCAGCATTAAGTTATACTTGGAGTACTGGAGCTACTACACAATCTATAACCGCTATTGTAAATAGTACTACTACATTTGTAGTTACTATGCCTAATGGCGTGTGTGGTAATAGCCAAGGAACTATGAAAGTAGTAACAGTAACTAGCCCTGCAACCATAGCGTTTACAGTACCTACTATTGTTTGTGTAAATCAGTCTTTTGTAATAAATAATACATCGTCTGTAACCACTTGTGATGGTAACGGAACCGAAATATGCGATGATACTCAGTTTTTAACAGGGTGTAGTATATTTAGTAGTTGCGACCCAACAGCAGCCACCAATTGGTCATCAACATTATTAACTAACACATGGTCGTTTGGCGATGGTGGTGTTAATGGTTACTCTACTGCTGTATTACCAGGTACACACACTTACTCTGATACAGGATTGTACACTATATCTTACATTGTAAATGTACCTCCAGCACAAATATTTGGTATATCTATTACTGACGGCTGTACTAGCGAAGTTACCCATCAAGTACGTGTGGTGGAAACACCAAACGCAGCGTGGAGTAGCCCAGGAGTTGTGTGTGGTAAATCAGGCGCACTATATTTAAAACCCTTAACGGTAGATACTACAGGTACATTTGCTTGTGCTACTTGCCCTATAGGTGCATTAAGTAATGGTGTGTTTCACCCTGATTCAATACAAGGTGCATTACCTCAACAATTTGTTATTAGTTATACAGTTGTTAATAGTACTTGTAACGATGTTAAATTTCAAACTATTGTGGTAAACGGTAAAGACAGTGCCGATTTTCAACTACCAAGTAGCGTATGTCAATCAGCACACAAAATAAACTTAGATACCTTAGTAAATGGTACAATTGGCGGAAGTTGGGCTATAACCACGTTACCTACTGCTAATTGCAAAATAGATACGGCAATGGGTATAAGTTATTTAAACCTCGACAGCACCGTGTTTGCAGTAGGAGTTGATACTGCAACAGTACAAATACGTTATGTAGTAGGTAGTGCTACTGACAGTTGTGGTGCCGATACCGCTTACAAATCAATACTAATATTACGTACGCCTAACGCCGATTTTGTTACTCCTGATGTATGCCAAACTTCTAACGGAGTATTTTTAAATCCTCTAGCGGTTGACCCTACACTTATTTACACAGGTATAGGTACTAATTCATTGTGGGTACGTGCTGGTTTAGTAAAACAAGTTCCTGCTAATAGTGGTAATTATTATTTGTTAGATTCAGCAGTGAGCGGTCCTATATTTGTTAAGCATATTACTACAAACATCGTGGGAGGTATAACCTGTAAGGATTCGGTAATAAAAAATATTAACGTAAACATTACGCCTAAGATTAATGCCGCTAGTGCAAGTATTACTAACGCTACATGTAATAAAATTAACGGCTCAATAACTGATGTGCAAGCACTGCCAATAGTAGGCCCAACTTACACTTACCAATGGTACACAGGGCAAGACACTACAGCACCAGCCACAATAATAGTAGGTGCAAGCAGCGACTCGCTACTTACCAAGCCAGTGGGGTACTACACCATTAACGTAATGAATGGTGCATGTAGAGCAAAGCAAACATTTGAAATTAAATCGGTACGAGTACCAGTGGTATCAGGCGCACCTTTTTATTATGATAAACTATGTACCTCAGGCTTAGGGCAAATTCTACCTAATAATGTACAGTTTTTGAACCCGCCAGTTAATTATACCGTAACTGACAATATGTTTAACGACTTAACAGGTTTTCCGTTATTAAATCAAAATATAATGGACACTAATAATGTAAAGGGTTTACAACCTGGTACTTACTATGTAGTATTTAGCGATAACAGCACTTGTGTTGATACATTTAAAATAGTAATAAACGCTACCACTACCAATGCGTTAGCCACAACTGGTAGTACTACACCTGCAGTGTGTACTGCTAATAATGGTGCGGTAAGTGGGGTTACTTTAAAATATCCTCCTGCTAGTTCGGCTAACATTAACTGGATTAATACGGGCAACAATGCTACGGTATCCAACACCCTTAATCCTACTGCACTAGCACCAGGTACTTATAAGCTATACGTAACTGACCAGTACGGATGTACCGATTCTACAGTTAAAACAATTACGCAAACGTTTGATAGCGTTTATGTTAATAAAGGTACAAGCGCACCAACTATATGTACCGCTACTAATGGTAGCATTACAGGTATTACTATTAAAAATCCTACGGCACAAAGTATTACTTGGGTTAATACTAGCAACGTAAGTATAGCAAATACATTAAATTTAACCAATGTAGGTACAGGTACTTACAAAATAACGGTAGTAGATGCTTTTGGTTGCGTAGGTACATTTACGAAAACGGTAAACCTACAAATAGATAGTGTATTTAGTAATAAAGGTATTACATCGTCTGCTATATGTACTGCTGCTAACGGTAGTATAACAGGTGTTACCATGAATAACATTCCTGCGCAAACTATTGCATGGGTTAATGCTAGCAATATAGTAGTTGGTAATAGTTTGGATTTAGCTCCAATAGCTGCAGGAACTTACAAACTTACTGCGGTAGATGCTTTCGGTTGTACTACTACACTAACTAAAACTGTTGGTGTAACTACTGACAATGTCTTTATTAATAAAGGAGCTGCCACATTTAGTATATGTGGTAAACCATTTGCCGATATTAATAATATAGTAATTAAAAATTCACCAGCACAAAGCATTGTATGGCATAATCAAGCTAACCAAGTGTTTACAAATACAGCACCTGTGAGTTTACAAAATGTAAATGCGGGCGTTTACACAGTGATAGTGTTAGATAAGTTTGGCTGTAAAGATTCCGTTAAATACAACGTTGTAGATAGTACTTACGCTTATGCTTTGTTTGGTACTAACGTTAAGTCAGGCTTAGAGGCATTACCAGTAAGTTTCACAAATACAGCTACTAATAATATAGGTACAGTATATAATTGGAACTTTGGTGATGGTAATGATAGTGTGGCATACAGTATTGACCACACATTTACTACACATGGTACTTACACCGTATTATTAACTGTAACTGATAAGTTTGGCTGTGTAGATACGCAATCAGTTGTGATTAATGTATTTGAGAAATTTGACCCTAGAGTACCTAACGTATTTACGCCTAATGGCGATAACAAAAACGATGTGTTTAAAGTATTTGGTAATGGTATTAAATCAATTGAATATAACATATTTGACCGTTGGGGCAAGCGTGTGTACGAAGGTACTAACATAGCCACAGGCTGGGACGGTAGTGGCCAGCACGACGGAACTTACTACTATGTAATAAAAGTTGCCGCAACTGATAACCTGCAAACACAAGAGTTAAAAGGATACATACAATTATTAAAATAATTAAATTGTTTATATCAACTAAAACACTAAAGCCATTGTAATAGTATTACAATGGCTTTAGTGTTTTAGTTGATATAATTCCCCACGGAGAAGTAGCATAAAACGGTACGAATATCCGTTTTTGGTAGCAGGTCTATTTTTGGTTGAAATTTTGGCGTAATGGACAAAATAGTTGGTGTTTATTTTAAGTGATTGAGCCTCTATATTTTTTAAGTTATTATTTTTATATAATCAAGTAAAACGGATTAGGCACTGCTGGAGAGCAACCTATTAGGGATAGCCTGATGCCATTCAAATAAA
>JAYWFU010000014.1:0-3364 GCA_043778625.1 Bacteroidia bacterium
GCGGCTATTGTTGCACTATCAATGGTTTCGTATACATTAATAACTTTGCCACCTACACACCAAATGTTTGGGTTACTTACAAATGTTTGCACGGCACTAGCTATATAATTGGGCGACACTATTTGTCGTGCACCTATTATTTGTACATAAGCGCCTGTGCTATTGTTAATACCTAAGTTAAAAGCGTAGGGAGTTAGTTGAAGTGTGTTTTCAATAAGTTTTAACGACGAGTATTGTAGTTGTAGTTGTTCAATAATTTGTAGTGTACCATCGTTACTTTTACCATCAACAATAATTACTTCAATGGTAGTAAAATCGATATTAACCGAACTATAAATTGCATGAACACATTCAGCTATATAATTAGTTTCGTTTCGGCAAGGTATAATTACTGATACTAACATATTGTGTTATAATGTTTTAATTTTTTTAGCGGGGCTACCCACCATCACGCTTCTATCCTCCACATCTTTAAGTACTACGGCAGCCATACCTATTAGCGCATCGTTACCCACTTTAATTTTTTGCATAATTGATGTAGAGGGCGCAACCCATGTGTTTTTGCCTATTTCGGTGCTACCGCCAATCATTGCGTTAGCTATTATTAAGCAATTTTCGCGTAGAATAACACCATGTGCAATGTGTACTAGGTTATCAATTTTTACATTTTTTTCAATAATTGTAGCTCCTAATACAGCTCTGTCAATACAGTTGTTACTGCCTATTTCGGCACCATTACCAATGTGTACGTTACCAATATGAGGTATTAATTCGTAGTTGCCATTTTCGTCTTTTTCGTAGCCAAAGCCTACTCCTCCAATAGTATTGTTACATCCTATTTTTACATTATCTTCAATTATAGTTCCCTCTAATAGTACTGTGTTAGCTCCAATTTCAACATTATTGCCAATTATGCAATTTGCTTCAATAACCACATTATGCCCTATGTTACAGGTAGTAGTATTAATTATAACTGATGAATGAATGTAGGCACTAGGGCTTATAGTACCTATTGTTTTGGGTGGAGTAAAAAACGTTTGTACAATTGTTAAAAACGCACGGCGCGCGTTTTCAACTACTATTAAATTAAGTGAAGATACATTAGCGTGTTGCATACTTAACCAAGCATAGGTAGTAGTGCTTACAATAATTGTTCCTTGGCGTAACTGTAATAATTGCTCTTTGTTTTTATCAGCACACCATGCAATATCGGTACTATTAATGCCCGCAGACAGTTGTACTATGTTAGTTATTGTTGTTTGTAAATTTCCAACAATAGTATAGTTGCTATAGTTTAGTTTAATTTGTTCGAGTGTAAGCATTATTAACGGTTATAGTTAATGATTAATCCAACGCAATACTTCAAATGCTTCTGCATACTCGCTACCTATTTGCACACCACGTGTTGTGGCTAATGAACGAATAAATTTTTCGTTGGCATAAGTTCTATGCTCTTGCGATTTATACTCTTGCAAGGCATCAACTTTTGCTTTGATGTTTGCTTCGTTAAGTATAAAAAACGACGAGGTAGAAAATGTAATGTTGTTCCAAGGCATTTCGTAACAGAGTAGTGTGCTAAACTTAAATGCACGTAACCCCTCTTCGGCAATAGTTTTATGGTCTTGATGTATGTCGTTAAGTGACGGAATAAATACCATATCGGGCTTTAACTGCGTGCGTAGTTTTATTAAATCGTCCAAAATATCTTGCCGTCTGTAATTAAAGGTGCGTACATCATAATTAAATAAAATTAAGTTTTCAGCTTTAATACCTAATTTTAATGTAGCGGCTTTAACTTCGGTTATTAGTATATCCGACGGAAATTGTGGTAACACTGATTGTTGGCACGCCGAGAACGCCGCTAGGTACACCATATTACCTTCGCTAATTAATTTATTTATTGTTCCGCCACAGCCAAACTCTCCATCGTCGGTATGTGGTGCTAGTACTAATATTGTTTTTGCCATTAGGTTACTAATTTATAATTTAATAAGGTGTAGTAAAAGTAGTAATTTATGTGTTGTTTTATTGGGTTATAATTTGCCCTATATTAGTGGTAGTTTCACTAGCAATAGTAATTTTACTAGCCACTATAGTCCCTATTGATAAGTGAGTATTGGCATTAATTACACAATCGTGGTCAATAATAACACCGCTATTAATTATGCAATTTGAACCAATTATACACCCAGCGTTAATTGTTACGTTAGCTAGTATAATTGTACCATTACTAATGGTAACATCGCTAGCTATTATTGCCGAAGGATGAATTATAGTGGCGGATAAACTATTTTTAGAGGCTTGTTCAAATATTAATTTACGACTATTATTATTGCCTAATGCCACCACAAAATAAGTGTTTGTAGTAGGCACAATATTAGCTAACTGAGTAGTATCAACCACGGTGTAATTACCCATTATTGCAGTGCCTATTGGATGAGTATCTACCGCAAAGCCTATTACGCAGTACTCCCCTTGCTTTAGCACTGCATCTAACACAACTTTGGCGTGTCCGCCAGCTCCAATTATAATTAATTGTTTTTGCATAGCATTGTTAGCGTTTAGTACTATTGTTTGTAATAACTTGCTGGTATAACTGTACCATTTGCTGGGTATTATGCTCCCAATTGTAATATTGCTCTACTTTATGCCGTCCGTTGGCACCTAACTGTTTGCGTAGTGTTTCGTTGGTTATTAGGCGTTCCAGCGCATTGGCAGTTGCTAATGCGTTTTTGGGTGGAACTATAATGCCCGTAACTTCGTTATTAATAACTTCAGGTAGCCCGCCAACCGAAGTAGCAATTACGGGTATTGCACAAGCTGATGCCTCCACACAGGCTACTCCAAATGTTTCAGAATCAAGTATTGATAATATTGCAAATATATCCATGCTTTGTAGTAGTGTTATGTAGTGTTCAAAGTCGCTATTTTGATTAACGTATCCATGAAAATTAACTTTTTGTTGCACACCTAGCTCAATTGTTAAATTTTGCAAAAAGTCTAGTAATGGACCATCACCAACAATTTCTAATTGTATGTTTGGATACTTTTTTTCAACTATTGCAAATGCTCTAATTAAATATTCTACCCCATACTTTTCGGTTAAGGTGCGTATAGTACCTATTTTAATCAATGGTGAGATTGTGGATATTGGTAATGGCTTAAAAATTGAAATATCAACTCCAAACGGAATTAACTCTACTTTTTTGTTGGTTAGCTTAATCATTTCGGAAAGCGTAATTTGCGAAAGCACAGTAATTGCGTTAGCACTACGAAATGAAAATTGCAATAGCAATTTCATAAATAGGTTTTTAGGGCTATCAAAAATATCAGCTCCCCAACCTGTTATTATTAATGGTTTAAA
>JAYWFU010000015.1:0-33865 GCA_043778625.1 Bacteroidia bacterium
ATACAAAAAAGTATATTTTACGAATGTTAAATTATTTACTGAGCTGCAGGAAGATAACCGCACCCGCAATAAGCTCAAGCACTATTTAATACTTGCCGCCCGCTTGCTTGCCGTGGGATGCTTGGTGTTGGCTTTTGCACAACCTTACTTCCCTAACAAAAATAACAGTGCGGTGCAAGGGGCTAAAAATTACGTAAGCATTTACGTAGATAATTCGTTAAGTATGGAAGCCAACGAAAAACAAGGCACCTTGCTTGATGCCGCCAAACGCAAGGCATTAGCCATAATTGATGCGTACTCTGATGCAGATAAATTTCAAGTACTAAGCAACGAATTTACAGGTAGCCAACAGCGGTTATTAAACAAGGAAGACGCAAAAGCTACGCTCTATAATTTAAAATTACAGGCATCAACACAAACATTAGCTAATGTAATTAATAGGCAAACCACAGCATTGGCAGGCGTTGTGGGCAATAAGCATAGTTACGTAATTTCTGATTTTCAAAACAATACTTCTCCCACTACCGTACAAGGGCTTGATACCACTATTACTTTTACAATGCTACCCGTGCAAAATATTGCTACACCTAACGTGTATATTGATACCGCTTACTTTAACACGCCTACCCACCGCATTGGTGGCGCTGAAGAGTTGTTGGTAAAAATTATTAACGATGGCGCACAAGATATAAAAGCACTATCAGTAAGCCTTACGCTCAACGGTGCGCAAGTGGCTATTGGCGAGGCAACTATTGCGCCTAAGGCAAGCACCGTAGTTACACTTAACTATACCAACCGCACAGCTAACTATAATGTGGGTACGGTAAGCATTAAGGATTTCCCAATAACGTTTGATAACACCTTGCACTTAGCCTATAACGTGGCTAATGCCAGCACGGTAGCTATTGTTAGCAATTCCCCCAACAGTGCTGTGGCACTAGCCTATGGGCAAGATGCTTATTTTAAAACCACTACCTACACCACTACTACAATTAATTATAGCCAGTTGCGCCGAAACAATGTAATAGTGCTGGACGAGCTTACCGAGTTAAGTTCAGGGCTTATTGCCGAGTTACAATTAGCCGTAACTAACGGAAGTGTGCTAGTGATGTTTCCTGCGCCTACTGCCAATGTAGCTAATTACAACACATTGCTTGCAACGCTTAATGCAGGTGCGTTTACGGGCATCGACACTAACAAATTAAGTTTAAAAGACATTAACACACAGAGCAATTTATTAAACGGAATATTTGAGAAAAATAAGGTAAGTGCACAAACTAATTGGCCCGCTGTTAATTATCATTACACCTATCAAAGCACATCGGCGGGTGCTAAGCAGTTGCTAGCCTTAACTAATACGCACACGTATTTGCAACAAATAAAATACGGCAAGGGGCAAGTATATGTGTTTACGGCACCGCATCGCAAGCCGTATGCAACGGTAAGTAATCACGCGTTGTTTTTGCCATTGTTGTATCAAATGGCTTTTAGTGCTACTAATCAGCATGGGCTGTACAGCACTATTGGCAACCTAAGCACAGTATTAATTGATACTTTGGCCGCAGGCGAAAATAATATTCATCTAAAGTTAAATGATAGCATTGATGTAGTACCTGAGCAACAAAAACTACAAGGTGGCACCCAGTTATTATTAAATAACGAACTGCTACAGCACGGGATGTACAACGTAATGCTCAATAACAAAATACTGCACCCGTTGGCATTGAACAACATTACTACCGAAAGTGTGTTAAGCTATTACACGCCTACACAACTTAACGAAGTGCTACACAACAATAACCCTAACGCTACCATACAAGTATTAGATAGCACTACCAATAGTGTAACCGAAGCCATACACACGGCCACCACGGGCAAAAAATTGTGGTTATATTTTATACTAGCCACTATTGTGTTTTTGTTGGTGGAGATAGTTATTATAAAATTTTGGGATTATAAACGGGCGTAAATAAACGCAACTAATTTACCTACTAATGCTTGGATTAAAACTAGCTACTGACCCTCGTTGGGTAAACATAGCCGAAAATAATATTGAAGAAATACTTACTGACCATGCGTGGTGCGAGCAAAAAGCGGCCACCAACGCCATAACCATTATTACCTTTAACCCCGAACACGAAGAAATGGTAACGGAGTTGTTGGTATTAATAAAAGAAGAACTCGACCATTTTCAAATGGTGCATAACCTTATTAAAAGCCGTGGCTTAAAACTAGGGCGTGAGCGTAAGGACGATTACGTAAACGAACTATTTAAGTTTATGATACGTGGCGGTAGCCGTACCGAGGCTTTGGTGGATAGGCTATTGTTTTCGGCCATGATTGAAGCCCGCAGTTGCGAACGTTTTAAAGTACTGTCGGACAACATTGCCGATGCCGAGTTAGCCAAGTTTTACCGTGAGCTAATGATAAGCGAAGCGGGGCATTACACCACCTTTATAGGTTTTGCCCGCAAGTACGGTACTAATGTAAACGTAGATAAACGCTGGAAAGAATGGATAGTCTTTGAAGCCAGCATTATTGAAAACTATGGTAAGCAAGAGCGCATACATGGCTAGTACATCAACCAATCCTGCAACTATAAACACATATATTTAAGTTTTAAATTGAAGATGTAATTTTGATTATTTGATGTTTAAAAAAGCAAAAGCCGTAATGTGTAGTTACCTTTTGTAACCATTGAATTATTAATTTAATAAGCTTGGTTTTATTCAGTAATTATTATGGCTTGTTATTTCGTATAAAGCCATTATATTTGGCAATACATACCTGTTTATAAAACAAACTATTTATAGCAACGCGCATAACTTATTATGGAAAAAATAGCTTCAGAACCCTTACAAAGCCTACGTTTATTTGATTTATTAACCCGATTAGCTGCACGCCCTCATAAAGAAGATGCTTTAGCAGCTAAAGAAAACGGAACGTGGCGTAAGTATAGCACACAAGATTTTGTAGACAATGCCACTAACTTAGCGTACGGCTTAATTGCGGCAGGCTTACAAAAGGGCGACGCCGTTGCACTTATTGCAAATAACCGCCCCGAATGGAATTTTGTTGATTTTGCCTGCTTAATGACAGGTATCCTTAATGCTCCTATTTACCCAACAGTAAGCGAACACGATTTAAAATTTATTATTGACGACGCCAACGCCAAAATGGTAGTGGTATCTACTAAAGAATTGCACGACAGAGTGGTGGCAATAGCCGCAGAACTTGGGCGTGCAATACCTGTATATACACTCAACAAAGTAGAGGGTGCAAAACATTGGTTGGAGTTAGTTGAGTTAGGCAAACAAAATACGAATATTGAAAATTTAGAAACTATTAAGGCAAGCATTAAACCTACTGATGTAGCCACATTAATTTATACCTCAGGTACTACTGGTAACCCTAAGGGAGTAATGCTTTCGCACCTTAATTTAACTAGTAATATAGAGGCCACTTACAGCCTCGCCCCTTGGAATAGTATTAAACGTGTGCTTAGCTTTTTGCCCCTTAACCACGTGTACGAACGCATGGTGAGTTACTTATATATTAATTTTGGAGCATCTATTTATTACGCCGAAAGTATTGAGGCTATTGGCGATAATCTAAAAGAAGTACATCCACACATGTTTGTAACAGTACCTCGTTTGCTCGAAAAAGTGTATGATAAAATTGTAGCCAAAGGCGAAGAGCTAACAGGAATTAAACGTACATTGTTTTTTTGGGCATTAAATTTAGGTCATCGTCACGAGCAAAACGGGGCTAACGGCTGGTGGTACGAGTTACAATTAAAATTAGCCAACAAAATTATTTTTAACAAATGGCGCGAAGCATTAGGAGGCGAAGTAATAGTGGTGGCAAGTGGAGGAGCTGCCTTGCAAGAACGCTTAGCACGCGTGTTTACAGCGGCACAAATACCTGTATTACAAGGTTACGGACTTACCGAAACATCGCCAATAATAGCGGTAAACAATTATTTTGAAAACGGCAATCGTTACGGAACTGTTGGCCCAATAATAGATAACGTACAGGTTAAGATAGCTGAAGATGGCGAAATACTTGCCAAAGGACCTAACGTAATGGTGGGATACTACAAACGACCTGATCTTACTGCTGAAGTAATTGATGCTGAAGGATGGTTTCATACAGGAGATATTGGCGAAATTGGCGAAGGAAATTTTTTAAGAATAACTGATCGTAAAAAAGAAATATTTAAAACCAGTGGTGGTAAATACATTGCGCCACAAATGATTGAAAACAAATTAAAGGAAAGTCGTTTTATTGAACAAGTAATGGTAATAGGCGAAAACGAAAAATTCCCTTCGGCGTTTGTTGTTCCTTCGTTTTTGTTTTTAAAAGATTACTGCACTCTAAAAAAGATACCCTACACCACTAACTCCGAAATGATTAGCAACCCATTAGTTATTAAGCGTATTGACGAGGTTATTGAAAAAATAAATAAAAATTTAGCGCAATACGAAAAACTAAAACGAGTGGAACTAATGTCGCGCGAATGGTCGGTTGAAAAAGACGAAATGACTCCAAAACTATCCTTAAAGCGTAAAAAAATATTAGCAGCAAACACTGACGCCTACGCTCGCATTTACGTTAACGAAGCTTAATTTTTTTTAGCAAAAACACACTTGAATTTTTTATTCGTTTTATTAATTGCATTACCAATTGTTGTTGGCGTAAGCTATACCTATCTTCATGCGTTTAACAAACAATACGCTAAACCAATATCACTATTTACGGCAGCGTTATTATTGTGTATTACAGTTATTAATTTTTTGCCCGAAGTATTTGAACACGTACCTAATAAATCGTATGCGGGAGTAGCTATATTGTTAGGGTTAGTAGTACAACTTGGGTTAGAACGTTTTAGTAATGGACTAGAACACGGACACGTACACCATGCCGGGCAAATTAAATTTTATATAAGCTATATAGCATTATTGCTACATAGTTTTGCTGAGGGTACGCCATTATTAATAAGCATTAATGGTAATAGTTTGTTAGTAGGACTAATAGTACACAACATACCTGTTACAATAATATTAATGCAGTTAATTAATACCTTAAACAAGCCGCTGTGGCAGCGTTTAGTTATAATAAGTGCTCTAGGCTTAAGTACGCTTGCGGGAGCGCTTATGGCGCAGTATTTAGCCAACTACACACAACTATTATTTAACACACATTACGTGCTTGCATTTGTGTGCGGTTTGTTTTTACACATTGGCACATCATTACTTTATGAGTTTAACAGGGGCAAAGAACAATTATTGCTTAAATTAATACTAGTAATAGCAGCCTTAGGTATTTGTTTACTGTTAAAATAAAAGTGTTTATTTTACCCCTGTTTATAGGCAGTAGAAGCATTTTATTGAATAATCACACTATTGTTATACTATTAGATAGGTAAGTTTATATTTCAACTAATGCCTACACCTATTATAATTAAAGGTATTTATACCAAAGCATTTACAATTAATATTCAAATATAAAAATAGCTTACAAAAACTAATGTACAATTGAACAAGTAGCTTTAGTTTAGCAGCGCTACAACAGCGCTTTTTTCGCTTTATCCTTCTCCACAAATAACGATACAAATATCGATGCCTCGTATAGCACATACAGCGGTATAGCCACCAACATTTGCGAAGTTACATCGGGCGACGGAGTAATAATAGCTGCCAATATAAGTATTACTACCACAGCATGCCTACGATAGCTGCGCATAAAACTCGGCGACATAATACCTAACAAACTCAGAAAATAAACTACCACGGGTAGCTCAAACACTACGCCACTCATTAACGATACCGTGGTAACGTTAGAGATGAAAGAGTCCATGCTTATAAAATTTTCGACCGCTACGGTTATTTGATACGTTGCCAAAAAATTTAACGATAACGGTACGATAATATAATACCCAAACAATACGCCTACTACAAACAGTACCGATACCGCTAGCACTACGCCACGTGTGTTTTTAATTTCCTTGTCGTACAATGCAGGTTTTATAAATCGCCACATTTCCCAAGCTAAATAAGGGAAACCCAATACTAAACCTGCCACCAATGCTGCCCACATGTGCATAGTAAACTGGCCAGATAAATCAGTATTAATAATTTTTATTTCGCCAATGCTTATGCACAATGCATCACCTAGGCGCAACCAATGCGACAGTTCGCAAAGCTGGCGATACGTCCAAAAATCAGGATTTTTGGGTGCGAAAATAATATCATCAAACAAAAATTCTTTGTTTATGAAAAACAGTATCGAAAAAAATAATATAGCAATAGCCGAACGTACCAAATGCCAGCGTAAAGCTTCTAAATGGTGCATGAAACCTACATTCTGGGTGGAGTTAGTAGTATTACTTTTTGAAAAAATTGACATTTGTTTCGTAATTTATTTACTAATTAAAAAGCCCTTAACTATTGCTAATTAAGGACTTTAATATGAGTGCCATAAAACTTTAGTACCCAGCGCCGGAGTCGAACCGGCACGGTTTCCCACAGGTGTTTGAGACCAGCGCGTCTACCAATTCCGCCAGCTGGGCATACAGTCTGTTTTAATCAACTCGAGTACAAACATATATATATTATAGCGAGTATGCAAACGGTATTTGCGTAAAACTTAATCTAAATCGGCAACGCCACCACTTACTATAAATTTCATTACATCGGAGCTTGATGCGTTTATTGCTTTTACATTTATTTTAGGTACAATAGCCACATAACCACTAAACGCATAACTGTGCGGAAAGTACACGGCCACCACATCTTCGGTTATGCCTAGGTGTTGTTCAATGTCGTCGTTGGTTATAAAACCTATGCGGTATTCCTCATCGTGCTTATTAAGTTTTACTAATACGGGTTTATTAAACTTCTTGTCTTTACCCATTAAGGCAGAGGTTAAATCTTTAACTGACGAATAAATAATTTTTATACCTGGTGTTTTTACTAACAAACTATCAAAATAATCGAGTACGGGTTGTGTAATAATACTCGAACCCAAAAACCCAATAGCCGTTATACCTACTATAACTATTACAAAACCTAAGCCGGGTATATCAATGGGAATAATGCCATCTACCAAGGTTAAGGCGCGCATTATTAAGTAAAACGTTAGTGCAATGGGTATAATAAATATCGCCCCTTGAATAAAGTAGCGTAGTAAGCGATTGAAAATTGAGGTCATTAAGTTTATTATTAAAATAAAACCATCTTGCGCTATTACAATTGTAAGTAGTACAAGATGGTATGTAATTAAATTTTTATTTAGGTATAATTAACTAGCGTTATGCCCTGTATCATTAGTATTAATAATAGTTTCAGGGGTTAGCTCCGCTTTAATTTCGGTAGTAATTGGTATTACTTTATCAAACGGACGCTTGCCTAACAAGCCCTCTAAATCTTTTTGAAACAACACTTCTTTTTCCAATAATTTTTGAGCAAGTATTTCTAATAAATCACGTTTTGAACTTAGTAATTCTTTGGTGCGTTCGTACATGTTTTCAATAATTATACGCACCTCATCGTCAATAACTTTAGCTAAAGCTTCAGAGTAAGGCTTGCCCGAAAATTCGTTACGATTAGGGTCGTAAAATGATACGTTACCTACCTTTTCGTTCATACCATAAATAGTTACCATGCCGTAAGCGGTTTTGGTTATGCGTTCCAAATCGCTTAGTGCACCAGTACTTATTTTGCCAAATACTATTTGCTCAGCGGCACGTCCACCAAGAGTCATACACATAGTATCGTTAAGTTGTTCGGTAGTGTATAAAAATTGTTCCTTAGGTAAATATTGCGCATAGCCTAATGCTGCAATGCCACGTGGCACTATAGATACCTTAACCAATGGGTCGGCATGCTCCAAAAACCAGCCTGCAAGAGCATGCCCAGCTTCGTGGTAAGCAACAATACGTTTTTCTTCAGGCGAAATAAGTTTGTTTTTCTTTTCTAATCCACCAATTACTCTATCTACCGCATCTTGAAAATCGTCCATACTCACCGCAGCATGCCCGTGACGTGCGCCAATTAATGCAGCTTCGTTACATACATTAGCAATTTCGGCACCTGCAAAACCAGGTGTTTGCTCCGCTAATTGTAAGGCTGATACGTTTGATTCTATTTTTAATGGTTTTAAATGCACTTTGAATATTGCCTCACGCCCAATGATGTCAGGCTTATCAATACTTATTTGGCGGTCGAAACGTCCTGGGCGCAATAAGGCAGCATCTAATACGTCAGGGCGGTTAGTTGCTGCAAGTATTATAATACCTGAGTTAGTACCAAAGCCGTCCATCTCTACCAATAATGAATTTAAGGTGTTTTCGCGTTCGTCGTTTCCGCCGCTAAAAGTTCCTTTGCCTCGACTACGGCCTACTGCATCAATCTCGTCAATAAACATAATACAAGGTGCTTTGGCTTTAGCTTGGGCAAATAAATCGCGTACACGTGCTGCACCTACACCTACAAACATTTCTACAAAATCAGAACCACTCATACTAAAAAACGGCACATCGGCTTCGCCAGCTACTGCTTTGGCTAACAACGTTTTACCCGTACCTGGAGGGCCTATTAATAGTGCACCTTTAGGGATTTTAGCACCAAGATCAGTAAATTTTTTGGGGTTTTTAAGAAACTCTACAATTTCCTGTATTTCTTCCTTGGCCTCCTCTAAGCCTGCAACATCTTTAAATGTAATGTTTATTTTCTCATCTTTGTCAAACAGTGTTGCGCGCGATTTACCAATATTAAATAATTGCCCTGCGCCACCGCCCATGCCACCTGTCATTTTGCGCATAAGCAACATCCATATTCCACCAAATAATACTAATGGCAATACCCAAGTGAGTAAAAAATCGCCTAGCCAATCAGAGTGCTTTTCGTAGCTAACTTCAATTTTTTCTTGTGGTGTAAATGCTTGTTGTGCTAGCTCTAGCTTTTTTTCAAAACTATCAATAGAGCCAATATTAAATTGAAACTGAGGTTCGTACTTACCCGTTAACGAATTTTTTTTGTTGGTGTTTTTGTATTTCGGGTCAGTAAGTTTACTAGGCTTAATATATACCTCAGCAATTTCTTTGTTTACCACCACTACACGTTCTACTTCTTTGGCAAGTAGCATTTTGGTTTCAAATTCCTGAAACGTAATTTCCTTAGGCCCTGTACCGCTACTATTAGCAAGGTTTAGTGCAACTAATGCAATTAGTATTATGCCGTATATCCAATAAAAATTAAAGCCGCCACCTTCGTCGTTTTTTTTCTTATTGGAATTATTACCACTTTTATTTTTAATATTAATTAGTGGTTTTTTAACTTCTTTTTTTTCTTCTGTTGACATTTTAGTTTTCAATTAACATTGATTTATGTGCACAGTTACGAGCAATTAATGCGCCTAGTTACTTTGCTTGCTCTACTAACGCCATTGTGGCACAGGAGTTAGTCTTTAATAGTAGTAATTACGGCTTGGCTCCACATTTTTTCGAGGCTGTAATGCTCGCGGGCATCAGGCTGAAACACGTGTGCTACCACATTCACGTAGTCTAACAATATCCATTCGGCGGCACCTTTGCCCTCAATATGAAACGGCTTTTCGTCAGCGTTCTTACGCACTTCGTCCCATATACTGTCGGCTATTGCGTCCACTTGTGTAGTTGATTCGGCTTCGCAGATGATGAAAAAGTCGCTTACTGCATTTTCTAAATCGCGCAAGTCCATTATGGTTATGCGTTTAGCCTTTTTTTCTTGCATACCCAGTACCACAAGCTCTACTAACATTTCAGCATTATCAACGGTTACTTTCTTTTTTTTACCGCTTGTTTTACTAGGTAATTCAGCTTTAGTAACTGTTGTTTTTTTAGCCGCTACTTTTTTGGCAGGAGTAGATTTTTTGGCAACCGCAGCTTTTTTAGCAGGAGCGGCTACTTTTTTTACCGCCACTTTTTTAGGAGCTGCTTCTTTCTTAATTACTGTTTTTTTTGCAGGTGCAGGTTTAGCAGCGGTTGTTTTTTTTGCTGCAACTTTTTTTGCAGGAGTTTCTTTGGTTATTTTAATTGCCATGATTTTATAGTGAGTATATTGTGTGTAAATTTAGCGTTTAATTTAATAGCAAACTTATATGAATACATTATTTATAGGACAACATTTAATTGCTTTGGATGAAACGCCATCTACCAACACCTATTTACATAGTTATATGAAAGAAAATCCTACCGTGGCAGAAGGACTACTTGTAACCGCTAAGCACCAAACAGGCGGACGTGGACAAAGGGGCAATACTTGGGAAACCACGCCCAATATGAATTTATTGTTAAGCCTATTGTTAAAACCTACGTTTATAAAACCTACCGAACAATTTTATTTTAATGCTGCCATTGCACTAAGCGTACACGCCTACATTAAAAACGAATTAAAAACCAACGATGTAACCATAAAATGGCCTAATGATATATTAGTTGATGGTAAAAAAATAGCTGGAATATTAATTGAAAATCAATTAATGGGGCAACAAATGAATACTAGTATTGTAGGGATAGGCGTTAATGTAAACGAACTTAATTTTGAAAACCTGCACAAGGCCACCTCGCTACACGCTATTAGTAACACACCTTACGCGCTTAGTAAGGAGTTAAATAAGTTATGCGCCCAGCTCGAAACGCATTATTTATTATTGCGTAGCAACCCCAATAAAATTTGGGAAATGTACCATGCGCAGTTGTTTCAAAAAAACAAAGAGTGTAACTATATGCTAAAAAGCCAACGTATACGCGCCATTATTGAGTGTGTGCAAAAAGGTGGGCGGTTGCAATTACGTAAGGATACAGGCACTATACTCTCGTGCGATTTGAAAGAAATAAAGTATTTGTAGAGTAATATACGTAAGTCAGTAGCTTTTAATACCCATACTTACCCTTCCACACTTGCTGCAAATGTGCTAGAAGCTTGCCCTCGGAGCCATGTGCAGTAGGGGTGTAAAATGTGGTATTGCTAATTTCGGTGGGTAAAAACTCTTGCGCGCTTTCGGGAGCTTCGTTAGCGTAATTGTGCGAATATTTGTAGCCCTTGCCGTAGTTGAGGTTTTTCATGAGTTTAGTTGGTGCGTTGCGCAAGTGCATAGGCACTGGTAAGTTGCTCATTTTATCCACTATATCTAACGCTTTGTTTATGGCCACATAACTAGCATTACTCTTGCTACTACTGGCTAAGTAAGTGGCGCATTGGCTTAGTATAATGCGAGCCTCGGGCATACCAATTTTACTTACGGCATCAAAACAATTATTAGCCAGTAATAGTGCGTTGGGGTTGGCATTGCCCACATCTTCGCTGGCAAAAATAATCATGCGGCGTGCAATAAATTTTACATCTTCGCCACCACGCAACATACGTGCAAGGTAGTACACGGCAGCGTTAGGGTCGGAGCCTCGCATCGATTTTATAAATGCCGAAACAATATCATAATGTTGTTCGCCGTTTTTATCGTACAGTGCAATATTGGTTTGCACTACTTGCAACACCAATTCGTTAGTAATAATTATTGACGAAGCATAACTGCTATTTACTACAATTTCTAACGTGTTGAGTAGCTTGCGTGCATCGCCACCACTGAGTTGTAGTAGGGCTTCGTATTCGTTTATTACTATGTTTTTTTTGGATAGATAAATATCCGTGGCAATGGCGTTGTGCAACAGGCTTTTTAATTCGTCATTAGTTAAATGTTGCAACACAAACAACTGGCAACGGCTTTGTAGGGCGTTAATAACTTCAAACGAAGGGTTTTCGGTAGTTGCACCAATTAGGGTAATTATTCCTTTTTCAACTGCGTGTAACAAGGCATCTTGCTGGGCTTTGTTAAACCGATGAATTTCGTCAATGAAGAGAATGTTTTTTTGAAAAATAGTGCGCTCTGCTTTTTCAATTATTTCACGCACCTCTTTTACGCCCGCATTCACTGCGCTGAGTGTGTATAGCTGTGCATTAATACTTTTGGCTATTATGTTAGCCAGTGTTGTTTTTCCCACGCCAGGCGGCCCCCAAAGCAGTATTGATGGCAAGTTACCCATATCAATACATTTGCGCAAAAACGAATTAGCACCCACTATATGTTGCTGACCAACATAAGCATTAAGCGTGGTAGGGCGTAAACGTTCGGCTAGTGGGGTGTTCATTGTATATTAAATTTTTATGAGAGTGCGTATTGAGAGTGAAGATGATGATACTGTTCTCTAGAATAAAACTCATTATTATCCCAAACATAATTTAATTTTAACTTTTGAGAATTGTTCTTTTCTATATTTATTCTACCAATATATCTAAAAAACAAATTAGCAACTTCATCTACAGGAGGAGTGTTTGTGTGCATACAAATAAAAAAATCGAGCTGTTTTTTAGTTATCGCCTTAACCTCCTGATGATATATAGCTTGTAACCAAGCCCCATATTTTTTTAACAATAATAATTCTTTGGGAGAAAAGAATTTTTTACCCCCTTCAGTTATAAAACTTGAGTTTAGTAACGATAAATGTTTTTGTTTCTCTTTATTATAGTCTTCTTTAGAAAAAAAATTTAAACTCACAACACTTACAAATACATATTCTTAATTTTTAAACTCGATTTATTATTTACGTTATCAAACTCTTCAACAAGCCATTGTGTAGCGCATTCGCGGCCTTTGAGGCGTAGTACGTTTAAAAAATCCCACGTAGTATTTGATTTCGACGACATCGTATAATCGCTCAACACATTATCAGCCGCTATTTCGTGAAAGTTTATTTTGCGCAACTTCCCTTTTAAATTATAGCCCATGTCTAATATTTTATCCTTAAAATATATCATACGCATTTCGTTAATTAACGATGAGTTAAACGAAATATCGTTAATACGGTCTTGAATATCACGTACGGTTTTGGGTATATTTTCAATTTCGATAGGATTAACTTTTAGCAATAAAATATCGTTGGTGTCAGTGCCATCAATCAATGGCCATATAGGCGGGTTACCCATGTAACCACCGTCCCAGTAAGCTTCGCCATCTATTTCAACCGCTTTAAACAAATACGGTAAACACGCCGAAGCCATTAAAGAGTCCACGGTAATATCAGGGCTTTTAAATACTTTGGGCTTACAGGTTTTAACGTTAGTTGCGCACACAAATAATTTGGTAGTGCTTTGGTTTGATTCCGAAAAATCAATTAACTCCAACAATATATCTCGCAACGGGTTTACATCCATTGGGTTAAATTGATAAGGCGAAAGTATGTTAGTAAACATATTTAAAAACTGATAGCCTGGCGAAAAATCCATACCTCCAGGGTACAAGGCGTTATCTAACCAGCTGGGTTGCATTGCACTGTATTTGCCTGCGTCGGATACTCGTTTCCAAAATTTTTCTAATAAATCAATAGCGCCTTGGTTACCGTTTTTGTGTAAGCCGTACACGGTTATTGCAGCATTCATTGCGCCTGCGCTGGTACCACACATTCCTCTAATATCCAGTACGTCTTCCTCCAGTAGTTTTTCTAATATTCCCCACGTAAATGCTCCGTGCGACCCTCCGCCTTGTAATGCTATTGCTATTTTTTTACGTTCCATATTTTGTATCAATCTCTAATTTTAATTGTAGTTAAATATACACTATTTTTTGGTGGCAATAGTAATAGGCGTTAACCCAAAATTATCTAATGCTACTTTGCACATAAATGCGTGTACTTGGGCGTGTTCGTTAGGTATTATTCCGTCGAGTATAGCTTCGCGTATGGCTAGTTTTATTACTCCTACTTGCCTGCCAGGTGTTAGGTTAAAGGCTTGCATAATTTCGGCACCATCAATGGGCGGCTGCCAATTACGTAGGTTATCTTTTTCTTCAATTTCTTTGAGCTTTACTCTTACTAATTTAAAATTGTTGAGGTAACGTTTTACTTTTTCGTCGTTTTTGCTGGTTATATCAGCCTCGCACAGCATCATTAAGGCATCAATATCATCGCCCGCTTCAAACAACAACCTACGCACAGCACTATCGGTTACTTCGCTTTTGCTTAGCGCAATAGGGCGCAAATGTAGGGTTACTAGCTTTTGCACCAAGCGCATTTTTTCGTTTAGCGGTAATTTTAGGTCTGCAAATATGCGTGGCGTCATACGTCCTCCACGGTCTTCGTGGCCATGAAAAGTCCAGCCCGTACCTTCCTCAAAACGTTTGGTGGCGGGCTTTGCAATATCGTGCAATATAGCCGCCCAGCGTAGCCACAAATCGTTGGTGTGCTGGCTTATGTTGTCCAGTACTTGTAGCGTGTGATAAAAATTATCCTTATGCCCCAAACCATTTTTCCACTCCACACCCTGCAGGCGCACCATGTCTTTAAAAAACTGATGTAGTAACTTGGTATCAAACAATAATTTAAACCCTACTGAAGGCAATGAGGACAGTATTATTTTGTTGAGTTCATCAGTTATGCGCTCCTGCGAAATTATGCTTAATCGTTCCGCATTATCAGTAATGGCTTGCAATGATTTAGGTTCGATAACAAAGCCTAGTTGCGCTGCAAAACGCACCGCACGCATCATGCGTAGAGGGTCGTCGGAGTAAGTGATAGCGGGAGCTAGCGGCGTACGAATAATTTTATTAGTTAAATCATTCATGCCCTCGAATGGATCAATTAACTGGCCGTAATTATGTGCGCACAACGAGTACGCCATGGCGTTAATGGTAAAATCTCTACGCTGTTGGTCATCGGCTAGTGTGCCCTCCTCCACTACGGGGTTACGGCTTTCGCGGTTATAACTTTCTTTGCGCGCACCTACAAATTCGAGCTCCAGTTCATGGTGCATTACTTGCGCAGTGCCGTAAGTTTTAAACACATTAACATTAGTTTTTAGTTGCTTAGCCACTGCCTTAGCCAATAATATACCTACGTTTTCAGTATAAGTTACGTTAGGTTTGCGTACGGCAAGTATGTCCACATCTTTTTTCTGGGTGCGTTGTAGTATGTTATCGCGCACCCAACCGCCTATTACGTAAGCATCAACGTTAAGTGTGGTAGCGCACTGCGCTATGGTGTTAAATATGGGGTCGTTAATAGTCAATGGTATATTCTGTATTTTATAACTATTCTGCTAATGCTACCCCTGTTACCCAAAAACCATCTTGGGCAAGTTCTTCGGCCATCGATGGAATTAAGTTCGTAATGTTTTCATCATAGGCAAGCGGCCATTGTGTTTTTAAAAAATCACGTGCATCATTATTAATATATACATCAAACGTGCTATTAATTAACACCATAGCCACTTCGCGGTTATTTACATCAACTGCAAATACAAAGGCGTCGCCATCGGTTATCATGCCTTGTTTCCATTCGTCAATATGCTCAATTAAATCATGTTCGTACAGGCGCAAACTCATATCTCCGTTTTGTAGTAAGGCTTTGTGTAGGAGTTTTTCTATTTCTTTTTCGGGCTTCATGCGGGTGTTGATTGTTCAGTAATTTATCAAAATTTAGTAGTACTGTTTTTTATGATGTAGTATTGCAACTATAACTATTTGGTTATTGTTTACATAAAAATGAACTCCGTAAGGAAATGTTTTTACGTGTGCAATACGAATATTCTTATGTTTTACTTGATATAAAAAAGGATTGTTTTGTAAAACTAAAATTGCTGATTTAACAGCTATCGCAAACCTTTTATCTAAATCTTTTTGTTGAATACTATACCACAACTTTGCATTAACAACATCGAGTTTTGCTTCCTCGTAATACACTAAATTATACTTCATTAACTTAATTAGCTGTCTAACGTATCAAAGAAATCATTTATAGGATGAAGAGTGTCTGGGTTTTTATTAATGTTGTTTAAGCGAGTGTCCAACAATTGTTTTTGCCACTGCGGAATATCGTTTTCTAAGTTATCCACATCGGGATAATTTTTTTTTATCAAGTCCCAATCTTCCATAGGAATGAAAACCCCTGTGTTATTACCTTTTCCGTCTTGTATTACTTGAAGTCGCATATTAAAATACTTAAATTAATAATGTAAATATAACCAAAAAAAACACTCACTTATTTAAACCTGTTGCTTTATCAAACGCAAATTTTTGTGGAAACTTAGCCATAGCAGGGTTAATAACTGCAGATAGTGTTTTTAAATCAGCTTCGTAATTACTAGTACTAAACACGGGCGTATTTATGGTAACTTTCTTGTTTACATAATCGCACACGGCTACAGCCATGGGCACACCAGCTTTAGTAGCAATGTGATAAAAGCCTGTTTTCCAAGTTTCGTTGCGCCCACGTGTGCCTTCGGGAGTAATGGTCATAACCAATTCGTTGGCATTGGTAAACAAACTAGCGCAGGCATCTACAAAGCTAAATTTATCAGTTGATTTTTTGTTGCGCACCACGCCAATAGCGCCTAATGGTGTAAGTAGTTGCTTGAACGGAAATACCAACCAATTACTTTTAATAGCAAATTTTACAGGTACTTTCATTTTATGAAAACAAATTAATGCATAGTAAGTATCCCAGTTACTGGTGTGTGGCACGGCTAGTATAATGTATTTTTTAACGCCAACGGCTTGGTTGCTAAACTGCCAACCCCTAAGGTTAAAGGTAATGTAGCAACATAAATCAAGTATTAATTTTATCATAATGGCGGTTATTTGCTAAATGCGTTTTTAAGTCTAATGTCTTGCAATACTTTTTTGGTATTTAGGCTAAAATCGCTGTTCATTATCCATGAATAATAGCCAGGGTCTTTTAAAAATACATCTGTTACTTTGTGTCCTTTGTATTTGCCAAAATTAAATACCTCCTCGTTACTATTATTAAGTATTACACGGCCAGCATAATCTACGTTATTGTTCATGCGGCAAAATTCGGCTAAGGCTTTCATATCATTAACAATAGGCACACTTACTTCGCCCGCTTTGTTGGTATGCTCTACACCCTCGTAGCGTTGTAATTGCGCTACAAACACCTCATAGGTGGCTTTAATGTCTGCTTCGGCACTGTGTGCGTTTTCGAGGTTGGCACCGCAATAAAATTTGTAGGCTGCTTTTAAGGTACGTGGTTCCATAATATGAAATATGTTTTGTACATCTACAATTCTGCGTCCTTTCATGTCAAAATCTATTTCGGCACGTAGGAACTCTTCTACCAATAATGGCACATCAAATTTAAGGCAGTTGTAGCCCGCCAAATCGCAATTGGTTAAAAAGTTAGCCAAGGTTTTTGCCATATCTTTAAACGTGGGTTCGTTGGCTATGTCCTTGTCAAATATACCGTGTATCATTGATGTTACATAGGGTATAGGTATGGTGGGGTGCATGCGCACGGTGTGTATGTCTATGGTGTTATCAACGTTTACACGTAGTATTGATATTTCCACAATTCTATCGCGAGCGGCATCAACACCTGTGGATTCAATATCGAAAAATGCTAAAGGCTTGGTTAAATTTAATTTCATGTGAGGTAGTAATTTGTAAGTAAACAAATGTATTATTTTAACAGGTGGTTGCGGTATCTTTTGTTAATATTGTTTTGTAAAAAATAATAACATTCATGTTCAATTTTAAACAATGGAAAAAATGGCTACAACAAACCCCGTGGAGCAAACGGTGGTTTATATGGTTATTGTTATTACGCCCAATATTAGATAATTTTTACTACCTCAAAAAAATATCGCCAGCTTTATCGCCCTTATACATTGTGGGTATATTTTCGCCAATAGTAGTGCTGGCGGTTACTTCACGGTTACCTAAAAATCCAAAATCGAGTTTAGAAACTATGTTTAATATACTGTCGGTGATGGTATTAGCATCATGCTTTTTTATTTTTTTACAAGATCCTTCGTCCAAAGATACCGTATCCTTTGTACTCAAACTACCCGTAATGGTGTATTTATTTTATTTTTTGCGCCGTGTAGTTAATTCTCGCAACGATATGGAAATGATTATGCAAACCTTTGTGTATTCCGCCATATTTGTGGCAGCATTATTGGCGTACGAGGTATTAATTAACCCTGTGGAGGTAAAGTATAGCCGAGGCTTGGAGCGCATACAGGGCAATTTTGCCGACGTTACCAATTATGGATTTTATGCTAATTTAAGTTTTTTGTGTATTACTTATTTTTTTGCTTCCAAGGCGGCTACCGTGCCACTACTCAAGCGTATGTTGTGGCTTGGTGCAAGTATTGTGTTTACGGTTACTGTGCTACTCAAAATTAATCACACGGCTAGTTGGGGCGTATTTTTAACGCTTACAGGTTTGTTTGCGTATCAAAATATTAAGGTAAACAAAGCAGGCGGATTTATAGCCGTAGCGGTTATTGTAGTAATGGTGGGGGTATTATTTAGCGATACTTTAATTGAAACCATACGCCCGCTTATAGCTACCGATTTAGCTGTGGCCGACGGCGACCAAGATTCCAGCCGCTTACTGCACGGGCGTGTGGGGCGTTGGGACAGACTACTCGACGATTTTTTTAACACCCCATTTTATGCACAGTTATTTGGTATGCCGCTATCGTTTGAAGATGTTCGTTTATACTGCGGTACAGGTTCTCATAACGATTTTTTACGCCATTTCTTTTTTACAGGTATCGTGGGTTTTATTGTATATACATTGTTTACCATACAAGTTGCATTAAGTGCTTTTGCCACAAAACAACCATTAAAACAATATCTTGTGTTGGGGGGCGTTATATTTACGGTACTGTATTCAGTATCCACCAATCCATCAATTTATCCACCAGTTATGTATTTGATTGTACCTATTTATTGTTACGCCTGCCTACCTGCCAGTCGTAGTAACTAATTTTTTAATTCTTGTAAATGTCTAAACTCACTGTACTTATTCTCGGCAAAATTCCGCCCCCTTACTACGGTACGTCAGTAAGTATGCAAATTATTATGCAATCGGAACTAAACAATAGTTATACCTTAGTACCTATAAATACCAATGTACACACCAGCCTTGACACACTAGGTAAACTAAGTTTTAGTAAGCTCAAAAAAAACTTAGTTATGTATTTTAACTTGTACCACACCATTAAAGCCACACGTCCCCAATGTGCCGTTATTCCTGTAAGTCAAACTACTATTGGTTTTATTAAGGATGCCGTATTTATTTGGATATGCCAATTAATGCGTGTTAAGGTACTAGTGCATTTGCACGGTAGTGTGTTGTTAGATTGGTACAACAAAAGCAATTTTATTGCAAAAAAAATAACCGCTACAACCCTTGCCAACACTAATGGTGCAATAGTATTGGGTAATAACTTAAAATATATTTTTGCTCCGTTTTTACCATTATACAAAATATATGCAGTGCCTAACGGTGCTAATTATACGTTTGAATCAACAACAACAACCACTACTAAATTACAGATATTGTATTTGGGTAATTTGCAAGCCACCAAAGGAATTACTGACCTTATGCAAGCACTTGTAGTGTTAAAACAACAATACTCTATTCCGTTTGAATGCACTGTTATTGGTGCGTGGCGCGATGACGCTACCAAAAACCATTGTACACAATTAGTAACTAATAATGCACTACCCGTTACGTTTAAGGGCGTGGTTACAGGCGTTGATAAAAACAAGTATTACCAACAGGCTAACGTATTTGTGTTTGCGCCACGTGCGCCCGAAGGCCATCCGTGGGTAATAGTAGAAGCAATGGCTGCAGGCCTGCCTATTATTAGTACTAACAAAGGTGCTATAACCGAATCAGTAATTGAGGGCTACAACGGCTTTATTGTACCTGACAGTGCACCTACACATATAGCGCAACAACTCAACGAGCTCTACACTAATCAACAATTATTAACCACCATGAGTACCAATAGCCTAGCGCATTACAAAGCAAACTTTACTGAGCAAAAAATGGTAAGCCAATTACACGCTGCAATTAACGGGGTATTAAGCAATTAATAACGTTGTAAAGTTTAATAGGTATTTACCCAATCAAAAAAAGATGATTATTAAACACCTGAAAACAGTAAACTTGTAGTAGTATATTTATTATTTTAATTCACAAATAGCTTAGTACATCAATGAAAGAAATTTTCACAGCCCACAAACATCTCTTTATAAGCTTTGTAACACTGTGGCTAACAGGCTTTGTTTACTGGTGTATTAATGGTAAAGAGGCTGCTTTTTTAATTATAAATGGTGCGCACACTCCGTTTTTTGATTTTGCAATGCCAATATTTACGCTCCTTGGCGAGTTTTATTTGTTAATACCTATGTTATTATTTGTAACCTTACGTAATGTAAAAGTTGGTGTGGGTATGGCCATAAGCTATGCTTGTGCCAGTAGCATTACTCAAGTACTCAAGTTTTGTGCGCCATGGCACAACGATAGACCCGTTCTTTATTTTTACCAAGACACTCGTGTACATTACATTGCTAATTATTTTAATAGTGTGTCGCATAGCTTCCCTAGCGGGCACACCACCCTTGTGTTTAGCGTAATGATGTACTTAGCGCTTACTGTTAAGCAATTTAGCCTACAATTCTATTGCCTATCAATAGCTACTATCGTAGCATATTCGCGGGTGTATTTAGCACAGCATTTTGTAGAAGATGTGTTGGCAGGCAGCCTCATAGGCACTACGTTTGCGGTATTAACAATGGTATTGTTTACTAATAACCCACGTATCAATCACTCGTATTTAAACAAAAGCTATATTGCGTAATTAAATACTAAGTTTTAATTATTATAACAATTTATGAGTCCATCTATCATACTTATTTGTGTAGCCGTTTATTTTGTGGGGCTATTATTTATCTCTTATATTACCTCTCGCACTACCAGTGCCGAGGGGTACTTTTTGGGTAACAAACAATCGCCGTGGTATGCTGTAGCCTTTGGTATGGTGGGCGATTCGCTAAGTGGTGTTACCTTTATATCAGTACCAGGTGCTATTTACTATGGCAAATTTGGTTACTTACAATTAGTGGTGGGCTATTTTGTAGGTTATTTTGTAATATCAAGAGTATTGCTACCTATTTATTATTCGCGTAACCTAACCTCTATTTACGAATATTTGCGCGAGCGTTTTGGCACCATAACACAGCGTACGGGTGCGTTTTTCTTTTTACTGTCGCGTTTGTTAGGTGCTGGGGGCAGGTTGTTTTTGGCGGCTAATGTGTTGCAGTTATTTGTGTTTGATGCTTTTCATGTTCCGTTTGCGTTATCAGTTGCTATAATTATTGTGCTTATTTTAATATATACGTATCGTGGCGGCATACAAACTTTGGTGTGGACGGACGTGTTTCAATCGTCGTTTTTATTATTAGCCGTATTGTTTTCGATACTTGCTATTGCTAATGCAATGAACCTTGATGTGCTTGATGTAGCAAGGGTTATAAAACATAGCGATTACAATCAAATTTTGTTTTTAGATATTAATGCCAAAAATTTTGCACTCAAAAACTTTATTGGAGGTTTATTTATAGCGGTAGCTATGACTGGGCTTGACCAAAACATGATGCAAAAAAACCTGAGTTGTAAATCGTTAGCCGATGCACAAAAAAACATTGAATGGTTTAGTGTAATAATGGTGCTAGTCAACGTGTTTTTTGTATGTTTAGGTGCATTACTATTTGCCTACATGCAAGCCAATAATATACCGCTACCCATGAATGGCGATAAGGTAATAACCGACAGTATATTCCCAACGTTAGCACTTAACCATTTAGGTATATTTGCAGGTGTAGTATTTATTATAGGACTAACGGCCGCAACCTTTAGTAGTGCCGATTCAGTGTTAACATCGCTTACTACCACGGTGTACATCGATTTTATGAATTTAGATAAAAACACCAACCTTAACGAACAACAAAAAGCACGTAAACGTACATTAATACACACTGCCTTTGCTGTGGTGTTATTGGGTACTATTTTAGGTTTTTCGTGGCTAAACGATACTGCAATTGTAAACACCGTGCTTACGCTTGCGGGCTATACTTACGGGCCATTGCTAGGTTTGTTTACTTTGGGCTTGTTTAGCAAAATAATAATTAACGATAGTATAGTGCCTTATGCCTGTGTAATAGCGCCAGTACTTTGTTATGGGCTTAATAGTATATTACCTACTATAACTAATTATCAAATAGGCATGGAACTCATTGTAATAAATGCTATAATTAGCATGGTGTTATTAGTAATGTTTACCAACATTAAGCGCATACTTATTAGTAAGTAACGGGTGTAATTACTATTGCTAATTTATGTTATACACAGCAATTTTTATCAGTTAGTTTTTACTACACATTATTTTTAATTACCATATCTCGTAAGCAATTTACCCACGTAGCATTGCTGTTAAGGCTGGGTACTAACTGTATTTTTTCGCCTCCGTTATGGATAAATATTTCTTGGTATTCTACTCCTATTTCAATTAATGTTTCAAGGCAATCGGCAGTAAAGGCAGGGCTAAATGCTAGTATGCGTTTCATGCCTTTTTTAGCAAACTCTTCTAATACGTTGTCGCTAAATGGGGTTATCCATTTTTCGTCTAATCGCGATTGAAAACTTACAGTGTACTTATCTTTAGGTATATTCATCTTGGCTACAATTGCTCGTGTGGTGGCGTAGCAGGCGGCTTTGTAGCAGTATTCGTTTTCGTGGTTTATTTCGTCTTCGCAATTATGGTTGTCGCACTCACGGTCTTCGTACACCTTGTTAACATGGCGCTTAGGCAGACCGTGGTAGCTAAACATTACGTGGTCGTAATCAGCAATGTTAAACTTGCTACCGTTTTCAACAATGGCATCAATGTATTGTGGGTTATCAAAATACTGCCCAATAAATTTAACATCGGGTATTACCCACCACTTGCTCATGTGTTTCATTACCTCTTCAAATGCCGTACCTGTAGAGCTTGAGGCGTAGTGCGGGTACAAAGGAACTATGATTATTTTGTTGTAATGTTTCTTTTGCATACGAGCCAACACATTTTTTATACTGGGCTGTTCGTAGCGCATGGCAAGTTCTACTTCGTAATCAGCACCTAAGGCTTCCTGTACTTTTACCTGTAAATCCAACGAATGCAACATAATTGGCGAACCTTTATCTGTCCATACTTCTTTGTATAGTTTTGCGCTTTTAGGCGCACGAAACGGAGCAATAATACCGTGCACCAATATTTTACGTAGCAAATACGGTATATCTATTACACGATCATCGTCCAAAAACTCACGCAAATAACGGCGCACATCGCCAGTGCTAGGGCTTGCGGGTGTACCCAAATTTATTAATAATACTCCTACTTGTGCCATGCTATTAATTAGTAAATTTAAAAAATGTTTAATTTGAATTTCAAGTACAAAATTAACTAAGATATGTGTTAATTTGTAATAAATAATCAATGAAATTTATCACTTACTATAAAAACCACAACAGTCATGAAACTAGTACATAACTTTAGCGCAGGACCAGGCATATTGCCCGAATTAGTAATAAAACAAGCTGCGGCAGCCGTGCTTAATTTTGATAATTTGAATTTATCTATTTTAGAAATTTCGCACCGTAGCAAAAACTACGTAGCCGTTATGGATACTGCACGCCAGTTGGTTAAAGATTTATTACTATTAGATGATAACTACGAAGTGTTTTTTTTGGGTGGAGGGGCAAGCCTACAATTTGCTATGGTACCCTACAATTTGTTAGGTACTAAGGCCGCTTACATTAACACGGGTGTGTGGAGTACTAAAGCCATTAAAGAAGCTAAAATTATTGGAGAGGTTGATGTAATAGCTTCTAGCGAAGACAAAAATTTTAATTATATTCCCAAAAATTACACTATACCTACCGATGCTGATTACTTGCATATAACAAGCAACAACACCATATTTGGTACACAGTTCAAGCAATTTCCATCAAGTCCAATACCAATGGTGTGCGACATGAGTAGCGATATTTTTAGCCGCCCTATTGATGGCAAACAATTTGCCTTGATATATGCAGGCGCACAAAAAAACATGGGACCCGCAGGCTGTACAATGGTAGCCGTACGTAAAGATGTGCTGGGCAAAGTAAATAGAAAAATGCTAAGTATGTTGGATTATTCTGTACACATTAAAGGCGAAAGTATGTATAACACTCCGCCTGTATACCCCGTGTACGTAAGTATGCTAACCATGCAGTATGTTAAAGACAATGGCGGTGTAGCAGCTATGGAAAAATTAAACAATGCCAAGGCAGAGTTATTGTATAACGAAATTGACCGCAACCCATTATTTACAGGCACTGTAGCCAAGGAAGACCGCAGTGTAATGAACATAAATTTTGTAATGAACGATACTACTAAAGAAGAGGCGTTTAACAAAATATGGAAAGAAGCAGGCATTAGTGGTTTACCTGGCCACCGAGATGTAGGCGGTTACAGAGCAAGTATGTACAACGCCATGCACATTGATAGCGTGCGTGCTTTGGTGCAAGTAATGCAACAGGCCGAACAACAGTTAGCTTAACTATTATACTTTAAAAACGATGTCGATACTTGTAAATGAAGTAACCAAGACCTATGGGGCGCAGCATGCGCTCAATAACATTTCGTTTGCATTATCGCCAGGCGAAGTAGTGGGTTTCCTTGGGCCTAATGGCGCAGGTAAAAGCACTATGATGAAAATCATTACCTGCTACATACCACCAACCACAGGCACGGTAAGCGTTTGTGGGTTTGATGTAACCACCCATGCTATTGATGTAAAACGGTTGGTGGGTTATTTGCCCGAACATAATCCATTGTATTTGGATATGTATGTAAAAGAATACTTACAGTTTACTGCAGGTATGTATGGCATTAATAAACAGGCAGATGTACTCGTAGCATCGTTAGTAGATAGAGTAGGATTAGGGGTAGAGCAGCACAAAAAAATAGGACAACTCTCCAAAGGCTACCGCCAACGTGTAGGCCTAGCACAAGCCATGATACACGACCCTAAGGTGTTAATATTAGATGAACCCACTACAGGATTAGACCCTAACCAAATAGTAGATATACGTGCCTTAATAAAAGAAATTGGCAAAGAAAAAACCGTAATGCTTAGCTCACACATTATGCAGGAGGTGGAAGCTATTTGCAACCGTGTTATCATTATTAATAACGGACAAATAGTAGCTAACGACAATGCGCTTAACCTTGCGCGCAACCTTACTTATAAGCAAGTAGTAATAGTAGAGTTTGATAAAAGTACGAGCAACCAACAACTATTACAACTAGATGGCGTGGGCGAAGTACAAAACGTATCGTCCAGTGTATACAGGCTATTTAGCACAAGCGATGCCGACTTGCGCGCCACGCTATTTAACTACGCAGTAACCAACAACCTAACCATACTTAGCCAACAAATGGATGAACAAAGCTTGGAGCAGGTGTTTCAAAAATTAACGAAGAGATAAATATATAACAATCCACAAAACTCATGAGCACAATACAACACATTCATGCCCGCCAAATACTCGACTCGCGCGGTAACCCAACAGTTGAGGTAGATGTAATAACCGAAAACGGAATTATGGGTACTGCTGCAGTACCTAGTGGCGCAAGCACAGGCGCACACGAAGCTGCCGAACTACGCGATGGCGACGCTACCCGCTACATGGGTAAGGGCGTATTGCAAGCCGTAAATAATGTAATGGGCGAAATAGCCAACGAACTAGAGGGCGAAAGCGTATTTGACCAAGGCGAAATAGATGCTATGCTAATAGCCTTAGATGGTACTGAAAACAAAAGCCGCCTAGGAGCCAATGCCATACTAGGCGTGTCGTTAGCTGTGGCACGTGCCGCAGCGCAAGAGGCGGGCTTACCGTTGTACAATTATGTGGGTGGCGTTAATGCTAACACGTTGCCAGTACCTATGATGAATATTTTAAACGGTGGTTCGCACGCTGATAACGCCATTGATTTCCAAGAATTTATGGTAATGCCTTGGGGCGCAGATACCTTTAGCGATGCGCTACGCATGGGTACTGAGGTATTTCATCATCTTAAAAAAATCTTAAAAGACAAAGGCTACAGCACCAACGTAGGCGACGAGGGGGGTTATGCCCCCAACATTCGTAGCAACGAAGAGGCTATTGAAACCGTGCTACGTGCCATTGAAAGTGCAGGCTACCGCCCTGGCGAAGATATATGGATAGCCATGGACGCTGCTGCTACTGAATTTTACGACGAAAAAACAGGATTGTACACATTTAAAAAATCGGACGGCAAACAACTTACATCGCCCGAAATGGTAGACTACTGGGCATCGTGGGTAGCCAAGTATCCCATTATTAGTATTGAAGATGGCTTGGCCGAGGACGATTGGAGCGCTTGGAAACTAATGACTCAAAAGCTAGGTAACAAACTACAAATAGTGGGTGATGATTTGTTTGTAACCAATACTAAACGCCTACAACGTGGTATTAACGAGCAAACGGCTAATTCAATATTAGTAAAAGTAAACCAAATTGGTACACTTACCGAAACTATGAATGCCGTGCAACTAGCGCAAACCAACGGCTACACAAGCGTAATGAGCCACCGTAGTGGCGAAACGGAGGACACTACTATTGCCGACTTAGCTGTGGCACTTAATTGTGGACAAATTAAAACAGGCTCAGCCTCCCGTAGCGACAGAGTAGCTAAATACAACCAACTATTACGTATTGAGGAACTCCTAGGAAGCAATGCCCGCTTCATTGGTAGAGATTTTAAGTATTTGAATAAATAAGTTAATACACTATTCACGTTCCGCCTTGGTTCGTGCTCTCACGAAACAATAGCGTATTAGTTGTTTCGTGAGAGCACGAGCCAAGGCGGAAGTTTATAAAAATAATTAGCGAAAAACTTTTAGATACACACCATGTCAGTAACCACACAATTAGTAGCGTTAAAAAACAACTTACCCGCCCACGTAAGTTTAATAGCCGTAAGCAAAACCAAATCTGTTGCGTTGTTGCAAGAGGCATATAACGCAGGTCAACGTATGTTTGGCGAAAACTACATACAAGAACTAACAGAAAAACAACCGCTCTTGCCTACCGATATTCAGTGGCATTTTATTGGGCATTTGCAAAGCAATAAGGTTAAGTATATTGCTCCATTTGTACACACCATTCAAAGTGTGGATAGCGAAAAATTATTGATAGAAATAAATAAACAAGCACAAAAAAACAACCGTACTATACAGTGTTATTTGCAACTACATATAGCGCAAGAAGAAACTAAATTCGGGTTAGATTACGCTCAAGCACTCGAAATACTTGCCAATGCTAATAAATACCCTAACATAGTAATTACAGGATTAATGGCTATGGGTAGTAATACCACTAACCAAGTACAACTACGGAATGAATTTACACAGTTAAATGATTTTTACATAGCGCAACAACAACACTATTCAACACTACAAAACTTGTGTGTGGGCATGAGTGCCGATTATGCCTTAGCTATTGCCTGCGGCAGCACTATGATACGTATTGGTAGCGGTATTTTTGGGAATAGGTAGTTATAAAAAAAGCCACATAATTAATATTATATGGCTTTTTTTATAACTTAATCTTAAGCTTAACTCTCTAAGAGCGTTCAAATAACTTTATTTATTATTTACTCCTTTACAAAACGTTTAGTTACTTGTTCTTTATTGGTTTGTAATGTTATAAAATAAACACCCGTGGTTAAGTTACTTACATCAATACTTTGGTTATAAGTACCCACAGCACTTTCGGTAGCGGTGTACATTAACTTAGCACCAATAAGGCTTGTAATAGTTAATTGTAGTAGTGTAGCGTAATTTAATTCAACGGCTACTATTAGCTTATCTTTGGTAGGGTTAGGGTATACGTTGTATACATTATTACCTACACGGTTAGCTAACGCTGTTGTTTGTGTTAGCGTTACACTATCTTTTTTAACACACCCATTTGCATCAGTAACAGTAACTACATATTTACCTATACCCACTCCAGTAATTGATGCAGTTGTTTGCACGGGGCTAGTAGTCCAATTATACGTGTATGGACCAGCTCCGCCACTTACAATAACTCCTACGGCACCGTCAGTACAAACACCACACGAAGGATCGGTTTTTGTTTTATTAATACTTATGGCAGTGCTTTGTGTTATTGTTGTTGGTTTTGAACCTACGCAACCATTAGCATCGGTTACTGTGCAGGTGTAAGTAAATGCAGGCAAATTACTTATTGTAGAGGTAGTTTGTGCGGTAGGAGTAGTGTTCCAACTATAGCTGTAAGGGGCTGTACCGCCTGTACCAGTAATGGTTGCCGAGCCTGTAGCCGCTCCAAAACACAATACGTTTGATTTGGTAACATTGCCACTTACTGCAGCAAGCTGTGCTACCGTAGCAATAGCTGTAGTGGCGCAGTTGTTAGCATCGGTAACTGTACAGGTGTAAGTGCCTGCCATTAAGTTAGTTGCTGTGGTTGTAGTTTGTACGGGACTAGTTGTCCAACTATAAGCGTAAGGCGCTAAGCCGCCTGTAACACCAACGGTTGCTGTGCCAGTAGTGCCTCCGTTACACACAATTGCAGTTGTGTTAGTAATACTTGCCACTGCGCCCGATGGGTTAGTTACTATAGCCACAGTAGTTCCCTTGCAACCATTGGCGTCGGTTACCGTACATGTATAAGTACCTGCCGTTACCCCTGTTGCATTAGCTATATTTTGAGCGGGGCTAGTGTTCCAACTGTAGTTTAATGTACCCGTGCCTCCAGTACCCGTAGCGGTTAGTGTACCTGTGGGCGTAGTACATGCTGAGTTGGTTGATGTAGCTGTTACACTAACCAAAGTACTAGGCTCGCCTATAGTTACACTAGCAGTTGATGTACAACTATTAACATCGGTTACAGTAGCAGTGTAGGTACCTGCCGCTAAGTTTATTGCAGTACTAGTGGTTTGTACTGGTGTGGTATTCCAACTATAACTGTATGCGCCCGAACCTCCTGTGGCGGTAGCCGTGGCAGTTCCGCTTGTGTCGCCTTTGCACAGCGCATTGGTAAAGGTAGCAGAAGCTACTAACACAGTAGGGTCAGTAATAGTAGTGGTGGTAGTGGCCACACAACCGTTAGAGTCAGTAGTAGTTAAAATGTAGGTGCCAGCTGCTAATCCATTTGCAAAAGCCGTAGTTTGTACGGGAGTAGTGTTCCAACTATAAGTATAAGGTGGTGTTCCGCCAGGGTTTTCGGCAGCAGCCGTGCCAGTAGCCGTACCGTTACAGTATGCTGGCGATGGTGTTATTGACGGCGATAATAAAGGTGGTTCGGTAATAGTAACCATCGAAGTATCTACACAACCATTAGCATCGGTAACGGTAGCGGTGTAGAACCCTGCTACCAAGCCAGTAGCGTTAGCTGTGGTTTGTACTGGCGAACTATTCCAAGAGTAAGTATATGCACTTGTACCACCTCCTGCGCTTACTATTGCAGCACCTGTTGTACCGTTTTTACACAATACGTTTGAGGTTACTGTTCCATTAGTTGTTAATGCCATCGAAGGTTCTGTAATAGTTACTTGTGTAGTGGTTACACAATTTTTAGCATCAGTAACAGTAGCGGTATACACTCCTATTGGTAAGTTACTAGCCGTAGCCGTAGTTTGTACGGGGGTACTATTCCAATTATAAGTATAACCAGTTGTTCCGCCGCTTACAATAGCGGTAGCCGTACCAGAGTTATCTCCCTTACATAGTACGTTAGTTTGTGTATTAGTAGCCCCCAATACTGCAGGTTCGGTTATGTTGGCCATTGCTGTAGTTACGCAACTGTTAGCATCGGTTACGGTTACGGTGTATACGCCTGCAGGCAAGCTAGTGGCTATTGCGGTTGTTTGGATAGGCATAGTGTTCCAGCTATAAGTGTAACCACTTGTACCACCATTAACCGATGCTGTGGCAGTACCGTTAGCTCCTCCGTTACACGATACGTTAGTGCGTGTTGTTGAGGCATTAAGTGGCAATGGTTCTGTAATAATTATTGAGTTTGATTTGGTGCAACCATTAGCATCAGTAACTAGTACACTATAAGTATTAGGTGTTAAGCCTGTTGCAGTGGCAGCAGTACCACCCGCAGGCGACCACATATAGGTGTAAGGTGCAGTGCCTCCTACCACAGTAGCAGTAGCAGTACCATTATTTATGCCATTGCAGGTTGAGTTGGTTTTGGTTAAGTTTACATTGGTTATGGCACTTGTAGTTACGCTTAAAGTGGCGGGTAAGCTTGCTCCGCAGGCATCGTTAGCGGTAACTGTTATGTTTCCGCCTGTTGCGCCTGCTGTAGCAGTAATTGATGCAGTGGTTGATGATCCAACCCAGCCCGAAGGCAACGTCCAAGTATAACTGGTGGCTCCAGTAACCGCTGTTGCCGAATAAGTATTGTTAGTGCTATTAACACACACCGTTACATTACCAGTAATAGAAGTTGGGGCAGGCAGGGTGGTACATTTATTTACTGTTAAGTTAGAATTGTAAATATTATCCCCAGCATTAGTTCCGCTTGAATTACTACCGTTAAACGCACCATAAAAAGTAACTGTAGTGGCAGTGGGGGCTGTCCAGTCAAAAGTCCAAGTTTTAGTACCTCCCACAGCACTTGTTCCACCTGAAGTGTGTGTAATATACTTAGCCGAACCAATAAGTTGAGTTTGAATAGTATTGGTAGCGATAAGCGTACCTAACAATGTACCCGATGCGTTTTGTGGCGAAATTTCAAACCCAAATTTTGTGCACCCAGTTTGTGTAGCCGTAGCAGTAATTGTATAAGTGGTACCAGGTATGTAACCTCCTGCGGGTATGTTAGAGGTTATCCAACCCGTTTGCGTTGATGCCGTACCTGCATGGCAACTAGTACAAGTGCTGCCATCGCCCGGCGAACCTGTTTTTGAAGTTGGTGCACCTGATGAAAAAGAATGCGCATCGTTACTAGAAATACTTGATGCCATAAAAAACACAGTACCTATTACTAGTGCCGAAATAATGCTTTTGCGTGTATTCATTGTTGAGTTTTAATAGTTTTTATTGTATAAACAAATAATTTTTACACACAAATATATACCTTTTTACTTGCAAAATACACGGCTTTACTTTTAACTAAAAATTTGTTTTAAAAAAAGCGCAAATGAAGTACTTTCGTCATTAATAATATACGCTTTACTAAATTCTTAAAATAATAATAACCCATGCAACTTATTGAATGTGTACCTAATTTTTCGGAAGGAAACGACCTTACTATCATCAAACAAATAACCAACGCTATTGAAAGTGTGGAGGGTATTAAATTATTAAACGTTGATGCTGGTAAGGCTACTAACCGCACCGTTGTTACGTTTGTTGGTGCCCCTGCACAAGTAATTGAAGCGGCATTTAGAGGCATAACAAAAGCCAAAGAGTTAATAAACATGAGTACCCACAAGGGCGAACACCCACGCATGGGCGCTACCGATGTGTGCCCGCTCATACCCATTGCTAACATTACCATGGAAGAAACGGCAAGCTATGCTAAACAATTGGCGGCTCGTGTAGGCAATGAGCTAAATGTTGCGGTGTATTTGTACGAAGCTGCTCAACCCAAAACGGAGCGCAATAATTTATCAATAATTAGAGGGGGAGAGTACGAGGGCTTTTTTAAAAAAATAAAATTACCTGAATGGAAACCCGATCTTGGCCCAACCGAACACCATGTTACGGCAGGTAGTACAGTTATTGGTGCGCGCGATTTTTTAGTGGCATTTAACATTAACCTAAACACTACATCAGTCCGTAAAGCTAACAGCATAGCGTTTGATGTGCGTGAGGCGGGGCGTGTAAAGCGGGAAGGCAACCCCATTACAGGCAAAATTATTACTGACAAAAATGGTAAAGCTGTAAATACACCGGGTACATTAAAATCAGTTAAAGCCATAGGTTGGTTTATTGAAGAGTATGGCGTGGCACAAATATCAATGAATTTAACCAACGTTAATGTAACGCCTGTGCACGTAGCGTTTGACGAGGTGTGCAACAAAGCCCAAGCGCGCGGCATACGTGTAACAGGGTCGGAATTAGTAGGTGTTATTCCGTTAAAATGTTTGTTAGATGCAGGAAAATATTTCTTAGAAAAACAACAACGTAGCACAGGAGTAAGCGAACAAGAATTGATAAAAATTGCCGTAAAAAGTATGGGGTTAGATGAACTTGCGCCATTTAATGCTAACGACCGCATTATTGAATATATGCTCAACGCCAATAAAAACAACCCATTGGTACGTATGAATTTAGTAGAGTTTGCTAACGAAACCGCAAGCGAAAGCCCTGCGCCAGGTGGAGGCTCAATAGCGGCTTACATGGGTGCATTAGCCGCATCGTTAGGGGCAATGGTAGCCAACCTATCAAGCCACAAAGCGGGCTGGGACGAACGTTGGAAAGAATTTAGCGACTATGCCTTGCAAGGGCAACAACTCAAAGATAAATTATTAAACCTTGTGGACGAAGACACTAACTCGTTTAATGAAATAATGAATGCCTTTGCGTTACCCAAAAATTCTGACGAAGAAAAGCTAACCCGTAAGCAAGCCATACAAGCTGCCACCAAGCAGGCTATTGAAGTACCTATGGAAACCCTTAAAGCATCGTATGCTACATTTGCATTAGCCGAAGCTATGATAAAAATGGGTAACCCCAATTCGGTAACCGATGCTGGTGTAGCTGTACTTGCAGCACGCGCTGCGGTTATTGGTGCTTACTTTAATATTAAGGTAAATGCGGGTTCGTTTGATGATAAACAATTTGTAAACGCTATGATAGCTGAGGCTAGTAACTACGTAGCCTTAGCTAAAGCCAAAGAGGTAGAACTAACAGAACTCGTAGATGCTAAAATTTCGTAGTAACCAGTTATTAATTAATTGGCATACTTTTTTTAATTCATCAACTCCACAAATGCTTCTGCAGCCTTAGGTATAGTTATGTTGTGCAGTATGTAGTGTTGTGCATTAACTCTAATTGAGGTAAGTAGTTGAGGTTGTAAAATGATGTTGTGTAGCAATAATGCTACATCGTTAACTGCATCATAATTAACAGCAAATCCCGTGGTGTTATGCGCAATTAAATCTTGTGTGGCACCCGCCTTAGTTGATGCAAATACACACAGGCCAGCAGCCATAGCTTCGTTTACTACTAAGCCCCACACATCATATTGGCTAGGGAATAAAAACACCTGCGAAGCGTGATAATACTGTATTAATTCGTCTTTTTGTAAATGAGGAATTAACGTTACACAATTATGTAAGTTATGTTGAGTAATTGAGGTTTGTATTTCGGTAAATGTTTCTCCGCTACCTATTAACGTTAAGTTAAAATTAGTACCGAGCGTTTGTAATTGTAGGGCTATTTCAATAAGCCTATGTACTTGCTTACCCTTGGTAAAATTACCTACGTATAGCAGTTGGCAAGGATTGTAGTTAGTGTTAAGTGAGGGGTTATTAAATTTATTTACCGCTACCGTATTGTACGATTTTGTAATTGTTTTTGTAGCCGCCTTATTATCCAATTGTTCAATATATGTTTGAGCCGCTGTACCGTAAACTATATATTCATTCACAAACGGAGTTGTTAATTTGCGATACATTAGTTTAACCCAACTTATTTTGCGGTTAGGGTTATTGGTGGTGCCGCTCCACACTACTAGCTTGTAGTTAAAAAATAATTTGCCGATCACGGCTATTGCCGTAGCCACCGAAAACCCAGGTACTACAACCACACTTGGCTTTAGTTGACGCAATATCAAAAATAAACCTTGGTAATAAAACTTAGTTTTTTCGTTAGTGTTAGTATTGTTTTTACTTAAATACTGATAGTTAAATTTAAAATCGGC
>JAYWFU010000016.1:0-9294 GCA_043778625.1 Bacteroidia bacterium
ATTTATTGTAGTTTTGGTGAACCACAAATAAATCCGTTACTAAAGCGATTTAATTGACCCATACTATTAGTTTTAACAGAAATTTAAACAGGCTCTAAACAAAGCTACTATTTATTTATTATTTATAACGCTACAACTTACTTGTGTAGTGTATATTATTACAGCTCAAAACTTAGTGCAAAATCCATCGTTTGAAGAGTTTTATAAATGCCCTAATATTAACATTAAAGGAAATAATATAACTGATTTAAAATATTGGAAATCTAATTATAACGGGGATGTTGCTGTATTTAATACTTGTTCTAACACTGTACCTATAACCTATATAGGAGGATATCAACAGTCCAAAACGGGCAATGGCTATATTGCTATTGGAGTGCGTTATTATTACATGGAAGATTGGCTACAAAGTAATAGAAGAGGATATGCAATAGGTAATTTTATGACCCCTTTAATTAAAGACTCCGTATATTGTGTCTCCTATTATGTAAGTAGATGCGATGAGACTAAGGGAGCAATACAAAATGTAGATGCGTTAATTAGCGCAGACACATTGTTTAATTTTTACAATAACGTAACTGAATATTATATTGAAAGCAAACCGCAAATAAAAAGCACACAAATGCTCACTGATACCGCTGGGTGGACGTTAGTAAGCGACCTATACAAAGCCAAAGGTGGAGAGCGTTACATTACCATTGGTAATTTTATGTCGCCAGCTAACACTATTGAAATCCCCTATTATATTCCTGAACAAACTGCAGTAAGTTATTTTTTAGACGATGTAAGCGTAACCCCTACTTACCTAAATGCATCAGCCTTGGGCAAAGATACTTTACTGTGCTATAACTCCCCCTATACCTTACATGCCCCCACAGGGTATGATGCTTACTTGTGGAGCAACGGTAGCAATGCCACTACATTACCCATAACTACTGCGGGTACGTATTGGCTTAAATGTAGCCTTACCGGCTGTGGTAGTGTGTATGATACCGTAACCATAACACTACGCCCTAAGCCACTACCCTTGCAATTAGGCGCTAACACCACGCTATGCCAAGGCAAAAGCCTTAGCCTTACTGCACAAGCTGGCTATGCCACTTATGCTTGGAGCACTAGTGCTACTACACCAAGCATTATCGTAACAGATTCTGGCTGGTACAAAGTTACCGCTACGGAGTACTGTAGTGTACAAAAAGACTCCGTACACATAGCTCTAGATGCCCTGCCTAACCTACACATTAATCTAGGTAACGATACTACCGTGTGCCAAGCATTAACCAATACTAACCTGCCCATAACGCTAACGCCTAACTTAGCCCTGCCTAATTATAACTGGAACACAGGGCATACCACCCCCACCATAACCATAAACCAAAGTGGCTGGTACATACTTACTACACACTATAATTGTGGCTACCTAAGCGATACGGTGCGTGTAAACCAATGCGTAGACCAACCGCCCTACGGCTTGTACATACCTAATGCCTTTACACCCAATAAAGATAAGCTAAACGAAGCATTTACCGTAGTGCAATACAATATTAATATTGAAGATTTTAAAATATATACCCGCCGTGGCAACCTAGTGTACGATGATACCGCTGCCTCTTGGAACGGCACCTATAAAGATAACGAATGCCCCACTGGCGAATACATATATAAACTACTGTACTACAACACCATAACCCAAACCCACGCACAACGTGTGGGTTTGGTAGCGTTGTTGAGAGATTAAATTACAATAACATATAATTACAATTATAGGCTACACAGCTTCGCTAGTATTGCCTCAAGTATAGCTAATTATTTTAATTGCGTTTTACAATATAAATACCTACTTTAGAATTTTAAATTATAAAGTTATTTTATGAAAACATATTTCCTTTTATTTCTTTTTTCGTTAATAAACTTACCCTTACTTACTATTGCCGATACATTGCAAGGTGGACAAAATAGTAGATTTAGTAGGGCATGTGGCGCATGTGCTGATAATGCAGGCTTTGAGCTAGGTAATGTAAATGGTTGGATAGCACAAAGTGGAGTAATTGGTAATTATACAGGGGGATTAAATTTTAGCACCAACACTCCTAACAATAATTCAGCACAACAAACCTTATTAACTAGCGGTAACGACGAGGTTGGAGCATTCCCCCGTGTGTGTAATTTAATAGCGGGCAATACCTCGTCAGTTAGGTTGGGTAACGCTCAAACTGGTTCAGGGCAAGAAAATATTTCGTATCAATTTACCGTAAGTGCGGCCACTCCGTATTTTACGTACTACTATGCCGTAGTGTTGGAATCGGCAGCTACACTGCATACTGCGCCCGACCAACCTCGCTTTAGCGTACGCATGACTGATGGTACTAACACTCCAATACTATGTGCTGGTTACGAAGTTAATGGTAGCAATGCCGTTAATATTGGTGGATTTACCAACGTAGGCGGTGCACTGTACAAACCTTGGGACGCCGTAGTAATACCACTACAAGGCTACGTAGGGCAATGTGTAACCATTACGTTTGAAACACGCGACTGTAACTTTGGCGACCATTATGGCTATGCTTACATTGATGCTGATTGTAGTAACCCAGTAATAAAAGCACCTCCCATTAATTGTAACAATAGTAAATCAAAGGCTACGTTGTACGCCCCACCTGGGGCAGGTAGCTATACTTGGGCAGGTCCACAAATACAAGGGCCTAGTAATTTGGATTCAGTAGTAATTACAGGTGCTGGCCATTGGGATTGCTTAATGACTACTAAAACTAACAACGGAAGTTTGCCTTGTACCTACACTATATCAACTGATGTAATGCCAACAACGTTTACGCCCACGGCAAGTTTTACGTATAATACGGCTTGCCAAGGTGAAAAGGTAAATTTTAACAATACTACTACACCCGCTAATGTGTGGACTGACTATGCGTGGGACTTTGGAGTAGATGGAGTTATTGACGCTACTTCGTTTGATACTAGCGATGTGCTATTGCCTAATCCTACGCAACAACCCATTTCAATACCTGTAAAACTACAAACAAAAAACTCGTATTGCACCGCCGATACGGTTATTTACGTAGTGGTAAACCCCAAGCCAGCCGCCAATGCAGGCGTTGATGTGCAGGTGTGCAATGGCTCGCCAGTAACACTAAACAGCACTACTAACGCACTTTACGAATGGTACGAAGGTTTAAATGTTTTTAACACTATAGTTGGTATAGGGCAAAGTTATACCACTATTCCTACGGCATCTAACAATTACACGGTAATAGTAACTAACCAGTATGGCTGCAAAGACACTGACGATGTGTACGTGGCGGTAAACATAGCGCCAATAGCTAATTTTACAGCCACTGATATTTGCTACCCCAACACTACCGTGTTTACCAACACTACCACCAATACTGGGGCTGGCGATGTATATAGTTGGTTATTTGAGGCAGGCGATAGTGCTAGTGTTTTTAGCCCTAGCTACCAATACCATAGTTGTGGTACAAAGCCTGTGAAGCTAGTAGTTAAAAGTGTAAATGGTTGCACCAGTGTAATACTAAAAAATGCAAATGTATTTTGTAAACCCAAAGCAACTATTAGCACTGCTAATGTGTGTACTTATGATTCTGCCATGTTTACCGCTAATAACGTAGGTATTACCGCACTAACCAATTATGTGTGGGATTTTAATTATCCTACGCCAACAGTACAGTCTAACACCCCAATAGCAACCAACGCAAGTATAAAAACACCAAGTAACTTGTACGCTACCGATGGCGTTAAACACATAGCATTAATAGTTAAAAACACGGAGGGGTGCGCTGATACACTCATAAAAACAATGACGGTGTATCCTGTACCCACTACCATATTTAGCGCAAGTAGTGTGTGTAAGAATGACTCCACAAAGTTTACAAGTACATCAACAGTAAATGCCCCTGATAATATCATACAATATCAATGGGATTATAACAACGACGGTATATATGAAAAAACATCGGCAGCTAGCGTACAACACTACACGTATCCGTTTGTGTATAAAGGCGATTCGTACTTAATAACCACCTCTAACCACGGTTGTAAAGATACTGCTCTTGCGCCAGTAGAGGTGTATCCATTGCCCGCAACAAACATGGAGTTTACTAACGCTTGCTATGGCACGCCTGTAAATTTTATTAATACATCAACCGTAGGGTATGGTAGCATAGTAGCCAGTAATTGGAAATATACTTTTGTTGATAGTACCGTTACTGTGGGCACAGCGCCCACTTCGTTTACATTTGCACAGGCTAATTATTACACCATACTACTTACTACAAGCTCTAATTACGGGTGTAAAAATTCGCGCCTCAAAATTGTTACGGTGTATCCCACACCAATTACTGATTTTAGTGCTGTGAGCGTAAAAGACTGCGCACCTTTTTGTGTAACATTTAATAATAACACCACCATTGATGTTAATGCTGTGCCTACTAACGTAACCAGTTATGTGTGGTACTTTGGCACTGGCGATTCGTCTAACGCCAAAAACCCTGTGTATTGCTACGCATCAAGTACTGATAATAAAAACAAATTATACACCCTTACCCTTACCGCCGAAAGTAATTATGGATGCGTTACCACTACTACTAAGCCCAGTTATATAGAGGTGTTGCCTAAGCCCACCGCAGCTTTTGTAGCTACACCCACTAACGCACAATTAAGTACTAATTTAATTGAATTGGTAGATAAATCAATGTTTGGCGATGTAATTACTTGGGATTACGGAGTACCTTATTTGCCCTTAAACACGAGTGCCCCAGCTTATCAAGCGGTGAGCTATAACGATAGTGGCAACTTTGTAATTACACAATACGTGCAAAACAACTTTGGCTGTACTGATACTGCTTACCAGCCAATACTAATAATTAAGGATTATAACATATTTGTACCTAGCGCATTTACGCCTAACGACGATGCACTTAATGATTATTTTGCACCCAAAAGTTTTGGCATAATCACATTTAATTTGCTAATATTTAACCGTTGGGGCGATGTTGTTGCTAAAATTAACGAAACAACAGCCAAGGGCTGGGACGGGCTAGACGACCGCTCTTACGAAAAATGCAAACAAGACGTGTACCTATGGAAACTAAACTATACCACACTACGTGGCAACAGTGGCGAAACCAACGGTAGAGTTACATTAATAAGATAATACAGCATACTCCACATTTTAAAAACAAAGCGTTATGAAAAAGCAATTGTACACCCTATTAATTATTAGCATTGGTTTAATAACTAACCAAAGTTATGCGCAACATACTAATACAGCCCATGCTAACGAAGCGCAGGTAAGCCGACTTACCAAGCAATTTATAACTAGCGTAAATGAATATAAAACACAAGCCTATGCTAAAAACAACTTTACACTGGCCGACATTAAAGCATTTGAAACAACGCATTACGCAACGTTATTTAATGCCGAGCAACTTGCGGTAAGCAAAGCTTTTTATGTTAAAAATACAGTAGCCTACTTAGCCCAAAAACAAATTGAACTAACTAAATTAACCAACCAACTAACCCAGGAGTTTAGCAACCAAAAAAACGGTACGGTAAGTAGCAATGCGCGAGGAAGCAATGGCGTGGGTAATACCAATGGTACAAGTTCCCTATCATGCTCGGCATGTGTTACCAACCCTGGTTTTGAAAACAATGGTGCCTTTAATTGGGAGGGTTCTTTTGGCACGATTGGTAGCCAAACAACAGGCTTTAATATGGGGCCAGACAATGAAATAAACTCTGCTGCCAAAACGCACCATATAACCACTGCAGGCAACGACGAAATAGGTGGTTTTCCGAGAGTGTGTGATTTAATACCAGATAACCACCATTCGTTTAGGTTAGGCAATGCCGTTAATGGTAACGGTAACGAAACAGTTTCTTATCAATTTGTAGTAGATTCTTTAAAACCTTATTTTACTTATTATTACGCTGTGGTATTGCAAGATGCAGGGCACGGACAAACTGACCAGCCCTATTTTACCGTATCAATGACAGATGGGTCTAATACCAACATTGCCTGTGCTGATTATAGAGTAAGTGGAACTACCGCCGCTAACATAGGTGGGTTTGTTAATGCGGCTGGAGGAGTGTTGTATAAGCCTTGGTCGCCAGTTACTGTGCCGCTAATTGGCTACATTGGGCAATGCGTTACCATTACCTTTGAAAGTAGAGACTGCACATTTGGGGGGCATTGGGGCTATGGCTATGTAGATGCAGAATGTACTGCGCCCGAAATTATTGCGCCACCATCAATATGCGATAATAATAAATCGCAAGTAATACTTAAAGCCCCTAAAGGCGCGGGTAGTTATGCTTGGACAGGGCCAAGTATAGTGGGAGCTACTGATAGAGATTCGGCAGTGGTAAATCATTCAGGGCAATATACCTGTACTATGACTACTGCTATTACAGCAGGAGGCGCACCTTGCCAATATAGTATTACACGTAATGTGCTAGCAGCGCCTTTCCCTATTGCTAGTTTTAGCGCAGCAACACCTTGTTCGGGGCAAAAAGTAAGTTTTACTAACACTACTGTTCCAAGCGGAATATGGAGCGATTTTTTGTGGGATTTTAATAACGATGCAAGCATTGATGCCACTACACTTAACGCCGAGGGTACGTTTATTAACGCCACGCAAAACACTATATCAATACCCGTTAAGTTAGCGTTAAAAACTGATTATTGCAATGCCGATACCGTAATAAGTATTACCATAAACCCTAAGCCCATAGCTAATGCAGGCATTGACCAAGCAATATGCACTGGCGATAATGTTACCTTAACCAGTGATTTATCCACCAGCTACGAATGGTATAACGGATTAAATATATTTTCGATAGTGGCTGATATTAATCAAGCCTATACATTAACTCCTACCAACACTAACGATTATACGCTTGTGGTAACTAACCAGTACGGTTGTAAGGATACTGACAATGTGCACGTGCAATTAAATAGAGTTCCGAACCCTGATTTTTCGGCACAGGACGTGTGCTTTCCTCAAGGCACTACATTTACTAGCTTAAGTAGCAATACAGGCGCAGGCGATGTGTACACTTGGGCTTACGAAGCTGGCAAGACGGGTACAGGCAATGTATCTAACTACACCTATGCCACTTGTGGTGCAAAACCAGTAACATTAATTATAAGCACCACTGATAATTGTGCTAACACCATTACCAAAAACGTAAATGTGTTTTGCAAGCCAGTGGCTAACTTTACACCAAGCAATGTGTGTTTGTACGATTCGGCAACGTTTACCAACACCAGTATTGGCAATACCAGTATTACTAGCTACCAGTGGGATTTTGATTACGGGAGCCCCAATTTGTTAAATCCATCGTACATAGCCTCTAACGCATCTGTGGCTAACCCCAAGCAACAGTACTTTGTAGAGGGGGTTAAAAACGTAGTGCTTATTGTAACCAACACCGATGGCTGTAAGGATACTACCTTAAAATTAACCACTATTTATGCAATACCCACGGCATTATTCAGTGCCAATAACGTGTGTTTAAACACACAAAGTTTATTTATAAGTACATCAAGCATTAATGCGCCCGATAGTATTAGCCAATACCAATGGGATTATAATAACGATGGTGTAACTGATAATACATCAGCCATAAATACACAGTACTATACATACCCTAGCTTGTATAAAAACGATGCACAACTTATAGTTACTACTACTAACGGTTGTAAGGATACTGCAACAGCACCAGTAGAAATATACCCATTACCCGTAGCACAGTACACGGCTAACAATGTGTGTAACGATAGTGTGGTTACTTTTATTAATAATTCAACCGTGGCGTATGGCACTATAAAAACAAGTGCATGGGCATATACCCCCAACGATGCCGCCATGACTAATGCTACGGTGAACACTTCATTTGTTTTTCCGAGTGTAAATTACTACCCAGTGTTGCTAACGGCTACCACCAACTTTGGGTGTGTGGATACACTACGCAAAACCATAACTATTTATCCCAACCCTGTGCCTAATTTTAGTAGTAACCAAAGAGGGTGTACACCGTTTTGCGCTACCGAAATAAACACCAGCACCATTAGCCAAACACCTGTATTTAGTACTATTGCTAATTATAGCTGGAGTTTTGGTACAGGCGATAGTAGCACAGCTATGACCCCTGTGTATTGCTACCCCAACATTACTGATTATATGCCCAAAAAGTATGCGGTAACACTAAGAGTGGAGAGCGATTATGGCTGTGTAAATAGTATTACTAAGGCTGATTATATTGAGGTGTACCCCAAACCTAAAGCTAGTTTTTCAGTAAGCCCTACCTCGTTTGTTCAAAATACGGAGGTAGTGCAGTTGCACGATTCATCAATAATTGCAACGCTAATTAATTGGGATTATGATGTAAATTACTCGCCAGTAAGTATTGATCAATTTAGATACAAAACCCTAAACTATATTGATAGCGGTAAGTACACCATAACACAATATGTAGAAAGTAAATACGGCTGTAAGGATACCGCTTACCACACCATAGTTATTAAACCCAGCTATAATTTGTTTATCCCTAATGCGTTTACGCCTAACGACGACGGTATGAACGACAGCTTTTTACCCAAATATTTTGGTATGAAAAAAGTAGATTTAATGATATTTAATCGTTGGGGCGAACTAATAGCGCGAGTGGACGAAACCAATAAACACGGCTGGAACGGCACCGACGACCGTACGCAAGAAAAATGTAAGACTGATGTGTATATATGGAAAGTTAAATATACCACCCTGCAAGGCACTACCGAAGAAGACAACGGAAAGGTAGCGTTGTTGCGTTAAATTCACAATTGTAATCTGCTTAATTTAGTACAATTTATTTTGGTGTAAAGTTGCATAAGGCTATTGCTAACTAGGGTTGAGGTAGCTTAATTACTTGAGTTCAAGCGTATTGATTTATCTGTTTTCTTTTAAAGATACATTATACCAGTAGCCAGTATAAATTAGTAGTTACACCTCGTAAATCCCCCCTTTAAACTAGAACTCGTTTAAACTTTTACAAGCGGTTCAAAAAGTGTATGTTGTAGTTGTACCAACAAGCTACACTTAATGAACCACAAGTTACTAGATACAACAAAAGCTGAAATAGCACAACACATTTTACCTTTTATTCCTGCAAATAAAAGAGGTTTTGCATCAAAAGTTTGCCGTACTAAAATTATACAATGTATTATTCACAAGCTAAAAACAGGCACGCAGTGGCATCGCTTATTTATTGATATTG
>JAYWFU010000017.1:0-33614 GCA_043778625.1 Bacteroidia bacterium
TATGTTTTTTGAAATTGACGAAAAACAAAATATAGTCAAAATAATAGCGCTTTTTAATACTGCACAAAACACTAATAAATACCCCTCGTAACAAAACAAATAAAGCCCTGCAAAATTAATTTTGCACATACTACTTAATAATAATAAACTCTACCCTTCTATTCTGTGCCCTACCCCCCTCAGTAGTGTTGCTCTGCAAAGGTTGGCTACTACCATAACCCTTATAACTAATACGTGTAGCTAATATGCCATGCTGTATTAAGTAATTAGCCACCGCTTGCGCTCGCGCTGTACTTAATAATTGGTTACTTTCTTCCTTACCAATATCATCCGTATGCCCACTTATAGCAATAGTTAAGCTACTATGTGCTTGCAAGTAACTTACTAACAAGGTAAGCTCAGCGTATGATACCGCTAATAGCTCCGAACTATTATTGTTAAAATACACACTAGTTAATACTAATGTTTTACCTACACTTATACTATCATGCTTTATTAATGGCGCTACTGCCAATACATTAGTGGTGTCTTGTACAACAGCACAGGCACACTCACGGGCGCTTGATATAGGTAATACGCTTACGTCGTCAATGTAGTAGTAGGTGTTATTTTCATAAAAATTTGTTCGGAGTTTATTCTTAATTTTAAGTTTTTTTCTTTCTGTATTTGAATTATCAAAAAAATTCCCAATAGTTAAATATTTAAAGCTGTTAGTAAATGTTATTGTATCGCTAATTAATACCCAATCTTGATAGTTATTTAAGTAAGTATTTGGGTTATTATTTATTGTGGGAGTTACGCCAATAACATCACTATTTTTTTGATTTATTCTTTTTTCAGAAAAATAAAAACCCATTCGGTTCGAATAATATATTGAATTTTCAGCTAAACTTACAAACATAGATACGCAGTAAAGCTGTTTTTTTACGGTTGGTTCTTTTAGCTTAACACTAATGTATTCTCGCCCTCCCATATTCAATTGACTTGACAAAACAATTATACCTACATAACCATCTCCACTATGAGGAGTTTGCCTTCCCGATTCGTTTCTGTTGGGATTAAGTTGTCTATTTTTAGTACAATTATTAAAGTAATCTGGAGACGCATAAGTTGGAGAAAACCAATAGTTTAAGTAACGATCTAGCTCACCTATTTTAAAAGGGCATTTTTTATACTCTTCAAAATTTCCATTGGACACTAGATTTTGTGCATGACAAATTGTTACATCTAAAAAAAACAAAAAATACAAATATTTAATCATACTATTTTCTAGGGTCGTGTAATAATCCCCCCGCTGGCGCGAGCTTGCAGCTCGTGTCCGCTACCATTGTACCAAACCTTATTTTCTTGTTTACTATCATTAATCATTACAATTAGTTTTTATTTTTTAATGAATACCAGCAACATGCTGGCACTAGCCTCAACTGCACGCTTACCTAACGCTCGCACTAGCGGGGGTTATTACCCAATAAAATACAACTATAACTAAAATAATGCATTAAACCAAGCCGTTGAAAGCCTCAATGCTTTATAAAATATACTACACTTAACACTAAGCAAAAAACCTACGTTACCAAAAAAACAAAAGTACTCGTTTTTGCAATCTATGCACCATGTAATAGGGCGTGATAGCTATTGTTTTTTTTTAATAAAGTGCTACTACAGTAGCACTTTATGATACCTGAATGCAATTTTGGGTTGAAATTTTTTAACCAAAAATTGCCACGATGCTAAAAACGGATATTCGTACCGTTTTATGCCACTTCTCCGTGGGGAATTATGGTAGTATCATTACTCGCTGTGTTAATTAGTTACTGCAAGGAATCTATTTTATTATTTGCTTCAGCTGAGGAGTTAATTACACTTAGGTGTGTGAATAGAAATGAAAAAATGCAAAGAAAAACCGTGAGTAGATCATAAATTATTATTAAGTATTACTCTACAACTAACGTATCAATTACCACAGCTGGTACGGTACTTAGGCTATCGGTACGTAGTGTATCAGTGCGCTCCCAGGGAGTTGGGCAGTTCCATTTTTTGGTAATGGTGGTAAATGGCTTAGGAAACTTAGTAGCTTTAAGCGAGCATTTAGGGTCGCTTAGGCAGTGCTCCACGTACTTAGCAAATATAGGTAGTGCCGTGCGTGCGCCTTCGCCCAGTTGCGAGGTACGAAAGTGTATACTACGCTCGCTTGCGCCTACCCACACCCCTGTAACGTATTGCGATGTTATGCCCATATACCAGCCATCGCTGTGGTTGCTACTAGTGCCTGTTTTTCCGCCAATTTCATTTCCGTTTCTAAACACATCGTACCCCCATAGGGCCTGCGATGTGCCACCTGGTTCCTCAATACCACCTCTAAACATGTGTAGCATTAGCCATGCGGTTTCGGGGCTTAATACCTGTTGTGTTTCGGGTACAAACTCGTGTATTAATTCTCCGTTTTTGTTGTAAATGCGAGTTACCAACATAGGTTCAGTATGTATGCCTTTGTTTAAAAACGTACCGTAGGCCCCCACCATTTCCCATACTGACACATCGTTGCTCCCCAAACAAATAGATGGCACTGCTTTTAATTCACTTTTAATACCACACTTTTGGGCATATTCTTTTACTTTTTGCCATCCAACCTTTTCGGTTACTTGTGCCGTAATCGAATTTACTGATTTGCCCATCGCACGGCGCAATGTCATTTCTTTGCCCGTAAATACCCAGTCGCTATTGTGCGGGCTCCATTGTTTTTTTTCGCCATTTTCCTCGTAATTAATGGTTACGGCTCTATCTACAAATTTGTCGCAAGGGCTGTAACCGTTGTCAATAGCTGCTAAATAGGCAAATGGTTTAAAGGTTGAGCCTGCCTGACGGCGCATTTGTTTTACGTGATCATATTTAAAGTATTTGTAATTAACACCACCTACCCAAGCCTTAACGTAGCCTGTGGTGGGCTCAAAACTCATCATACCTGTATTTAAAAATTTAACATAATATATTAATGAATCTATGGATGAAAACGTAGTGTCGCGCTCGCCCTTCCATGTAAATACCTTCATACGCTTTGGCACATTTAACAGGGCTTGTACAGTATCGTTATTAGTTGGAAATTGCTTTTTTAAGCTTTGATATGCAGTAGTGCGTTTAATTAATTTATCAATAAAATTAGGTATTTCCTTATCATTTTCGTCACGCCACGGGGTTTGTCCTTTCCAGTGTGCGTCAAACATACGTTGTAGGGGTCGCATGTGTTCCAGCATGGCATCTTCAGCATGTTTTTGTAGGCGAGAGTCAATGGTAGTGTATATTTTAAGTCCATCAGCATACAGGTCGTAGTTATTGTCCTTGCACCATTTGCGCAAATAATTACTTACTGCCACACGCAAATAATTACCATTGTCATCATTGCCATTATCAATTTTTTTAGGGCTTATGTTTAGTTTTAATTTAATTAACGAATCGTAGGCATGTGGGGTTATTATAGTGTATTTGAGCATTTGCCCCAGCACAATATTACGGCGTTGTAGTGCCGCAGCAGGCTTGCGTAGTGGGTTGTAGTTGCTTGGTGCTTTAAGCATACCCACTAATATGGCAGCTTGATCAATGTGGAGGCTGTCGGTAGTGGTATTAAAATACTGACGGCACGCCACTTTTATTCCAAACGAATTATTACCAAAATCAACCGTGTTGAGGTACATATTTATAATTTCGTTTTTAGAATATAAGCACTCAATTTTTATGGCCGTAATAATTTCTTTGGCTTTATACAACAGGGTGCGCACCACTGGCAAATGCCCCAATAACCCACGTGCGCCTGCCTTACGGGTTTTAAACAAGTTTTTAACCAACTGTTGTGTAATGGTAGATCCCCCTCTGTTATCGCCTTGTGCCGAGTAGTATATTACGGCTAACGATGCTAAGGGATCTATACCAATGTGGTTATAAAACCGTACATCTTCGGTTGCTATTAATGCTTTGATGATGGTGGTATCAATTTTATCGAGCCCTACTGGCGACCTATTTTCTTTGTAGTACTTGCCTATTAACACACTGTCGGCGGTGTATACCTCGCTAGCAATGGCAAACTCAGGGTTTTTGAGTTTGGATATTGGAATAGCCGTACCAAATAATCCTAAAAAATTAACCTCTAATGCAAATATAATTATAAGTATTCCCTCTGCAATAAGCGTAATACCTAAACGTATTTTTTTAGCGCGAGTAAGCCCAATATATGTGCTTGTTGGCTGCGTAAAAAAACTAATACTATATTGCTTAATAACGCTAAGTGTAGGCATGTTGTATAATGGTATAGTATTTTAATCCTATCAAAGAAACAAAAAAAAATTAATGAAATGTAGGCTAATATGTTATTTTTGAGTTAAGTAGGGTATAATAGTATATTTGCAATTGTAATGATAACAACACTATTTGGCACTAAGCCCACCCCTCGCTGGATAATATTTTTTTTAGATGTTTCCTTTAGTTTTTTTTCTATTTTTTTGGCGTATCAACTACGTTTTAATTTCAATATTCCTAGCGAGGAAGTGCGTTATTACCTGTACACGGCCACTCCTATATTTTTAATTATACGTATTTCGTGTTTTTACGTAAGCAAAGTTTACACAGGCGTAATACGTTATACTAGCACGCGCGATGGTCAACGCGTGTTTGCCGTAACGCTTGTGGGCAGTGCCTTGCTATGTGTAGTTAATGGGGCTATGTACGCTTACAATACTAAGTTTGTGTTTCCATTTTCGGTTATTATTATGGAATTTTTAGGCAGTTTGTTTTTTTTAATTACCTATCGTATTGCAGTTAAAGTAGTGTACTTTGAATTAAAAAACCCTATTAAAGAACGTAGTCGCATTATTATATTTGGTGCGGGCGAAGCTGCGCTAATAGCAGCCAGGGCCTTAGACAGAGATGCTGGTTCAAAATTTAATGTAATAGGTTTTATTGATGATAACCGCAAAAAAGTAGGCAAGCGTATTGAGGGGGTTAATGTGTATGATGGTACCGAACTCAACGAAATTTTAAGTACTAACGATGTAGGCTTTTTAATTATTTCGCCACAAAATATTAGTAACACTCGCAAACAACAAATTATTGAAGCCTGTGTAGCCAATAACGTAAAGGTGCTTAACGTACCGCCAGCTACCAAATGGATTAACGGCGAGCTAAGTTTTAAACAAATAAAAAAAATAAGTATTGAAGACCTATTAGGGCGTGATGCCATAACGCTTGACGAAACCAATATACGTGCCTTACTACAACATAAAACGGTACTAGTAACAGGTGCTGCGGGCTCAATAGGGAGTGGGTTAGTACGCCAAATTATAAAGTATAACCCTACCAAAATTATAGTGTTGGATACCGCCGAAAGTCCGCTATACGATATTGAAATGGAACTACAAGAGCTATTAACCGCTACGCCTAATGTAGAAATAGTAATAGGCGATGTGCGCAATACCGAGCGTATGCACAACGTGTTTGCTACGTTTAAACCGCAAGTGGTGTTTCATGCGGCAGCTTACAAGCATGTGCCTATGATGGAAAACAACCCTGCCGAAGCCGTATATACCAACGTGCATGGCACACGCATTATGGCCGATTTAGCGGTAGAATACGGCGTGCAAAAATTTGTAATGATTAGTACCGACAAAGCCGTAAACCCCACCAACGTTATGGGTGCAAGCAAGCGCATTGCCGAAATGTATGTACAGGCCTTAAACACCACTACCACTACACAATTTATAACTACACGTTTTGGTAATGTGCTGGGTAGCAATGGCTCGGTAATTCCACGGTTTAAAAAACAAATTGATAACGGTGGCCCCATAACGCTTACGCACCCTGATATTACCCGCTTTTTTATGACCATACCCGAAGCCTGCCAGCTAGTACTAGAGGCAGCCACTATGGGTAAAGGAGGCGAAATATTTGTGTTTGATATGGGTAAGAGCGTAAAAATAGTAGACCTTGCCAAAAAAATGATTAGGCTATCAGGCCTTGAGCTAGGCAAGGACATACAACTAGTATATACAGGCTTACGCCCTGGCGAAAAATTATACGAAGAACTACTCAATAATGCCGAAAATACACTACCTACGCACCACCAATTAATATTAATAGGTAAGGTGCGTACTGCTGTTTATGCCGAGGTAAAACAAGCCGTTGACGAACTAACCGCATTAATACCCACACAAAACAATAGTGCTATTGTTGCCAAAATGAAAACCATTGTGCCCGAATATGTGAGCAATAATAGTGTGTTTGAGCAATTAGACCCTCCTAAACAATAGTTACGTAATGGCACAACACAACATTACTGGGCAACACGGCGAAGCAATAGCGCAACAGTACTTAACTAATAAGGGGTACGTTATTGTGCAGTGTAACTGGCGATACCGTAAGTTTGAAGTAGATATAATAGCTACCCATAACAACACCTTAATTTTTGTAGAAGTTAAAACCCGTAGCAGTTCCACCATCAACGCTGGTTCAGTAATTACTAATGCCAAACAACAGCAGTTAATTAATGCGCTACACGAATATTGTGTGCTGCATAACATTACCACCAACGCACAAATTGATGTGCTACTTATTAATGGCAACAACCAAATTGAACACCTACAGGATGTGGTGCGCTAGCTTTTTATAATCTTTGATTCAATAAATACCTCTCAACTAAATGAGAACACAATTCGTATTACTTAATTAGCACCAACGCATTAGCGCAAGTAATTAACTCCAAATTAATTACTTGCAAAAACTTATTTTTTCTCTATCGCTTCAATGTATTTCTGTCCGTTGCTATTAGCACCTACTAAGGCAAAAAACAAGGTAGCGTTGGCATCAATTATTTTGCGGCTATCAGTAGCTATGTGTGCAAATAGTAGTTGGGCATTGCCCACAATAGTAGTTGCGTACATGCTACTAGCAGCTTGTGTTAGGGTAGTGTTCATGGTATTAATTAGTTAGTATTAAGGATGAAATTAATAATTAGCAATTGATAATAGCCAATTGTTTTGCATCGTTAGTAATTAGTGCTATGAAAAAAACTCCCTTGGTTATACCAAGGGAGTTTTTTTGTAGTTTTTGTTACTGCCTTGGTTTGTGTACCCACGAAACAATTAATGTGCTATTGGTTCGGGGATACGAAGAAAGGCAGTAATTAAATTATTTTTTTAGCCCAACAAAATGTGTAAGGACCTGCTGCCCCTACTGTGTTATGATTAAATAATACTGTGTTAACACCTGTATTAACACCATTCCATATTGATATTGTTTGTCCACCTGCAGGCACAGTTATCATCCAATTACCTGTTATTACACGAGTAGTCCCTGCACTACTCATTGCATCATTAAAATAAGGTAGCGTTAAGCATGTTTTGTTGGTACTATATTGTGTAGGAGGTACAATACTAACAGAGCTTGTACTTAATTGCGTATAAAAAAACCACTAGTTGGTACAGTGGATATCTGCCCCCAGTCCTGGTATTCTATTTCCCACACACCCTCGGCTAATGCTAATGATATACCCGAATAAAAATCGTTATTACCAGCAACAGTAGCTAATGTAGCCGGTGCAGGTATAACAGCTGTTACTACTGTGCTACTCACAGGAGTTTTCCAAGTAGCCTTGCCAGTAGCATCGCTAGTTAATACTTTGCCTGCGCCTTGTGTACCATCTGTTATTTTAACACTGCCATTTATCTCTAACTTTTCGGTGGGATTTGCAGTACCAATACCAACATTACCTGCGCTAGTTATGGTTTGTATTTGCACATTGTTTATACCAAAACCTATACTTGCTGCAGGGTCAGTTTCACTATTCATAATTGCAAATAACCCGTTTTTATATTTTACCATGTCTACTAATCCATATCCTGTGCCAGCAACGTTTTTAGAAATAAGTCGTAAATTACTACCCACTAATCCGCTTGATACATTATCGTTGTATATATCCACGTATGAAAGAGATGTGTTATTTGAATAAAATATCCCCAAACTAGAACTGTTGCCTCCATCTACTTGTAATTTGGCCGTTGGCACACTTACACCTATACCCATGTTTCCGTTTTGGTCAATAGTCATGCGACGATTCCAAGTACTACCATCAAAATACTCTAACATATACCCATTAGGTGTACCATCAGTAGAGGCTAAATGATACGTTTGCCAACCTCTGTTGCTTGCCGTATTAAATTGTAATAACGAATGCGAAACATCAGTAGTTTGGCGTTGTGTAAAAGTACCGTTTTCAACATGTAATTTTGATGTTGGGCTGGCTGTACCTATACCCACGCTTCCTCCGTTTAAACTTGTTATTATGTTACGAGCGTTATCTATTCTGAAAACATTAGCTATGCCAGCTCCCAATCCGTCATCCCAAATATTAAAATCATCACCTGTATTTGAAGAACCTAAAAGCCAACTACTTATGGTTCCCTCCATTACGAGAGAATAATTACTTTTAAGGTGCAACAACCGATTAGGTGTGCTTGTACCAATCCCCACATTACCCATACTATCCACTATCATTTTTTGGGTATTATTGGTTCTAAATCGTAACGATTTATTGTCAGTTGTGCCAAGGAAGTTAGTGTTAGGGTTAGTGCCACTATTACCTAACAAACTCCACGATACATTGTTAAGAGTGCCCGCTAGGGTGCTACCGTTTTGCCATTGTGGGGCTAGCAATGCGCCTTTGCTTACTAATATATTTCCGTTAGTGCCAGCTATTCCATTAGGCATTAGCGCAAGATCAAACTTTAAGTTACCTGCTACATCTAAGTGTTGGCTGGGCACGGCTTGGTTTATGCCTACATAACCTGTGGTGTTAACTATGGTTATTTTTTCTTGATTGTTAGCTACAATGTGTAAGTCGCGCGCATTAAGCGTACCTAGTTTGTTGGCTAATGGGGCATTATTCCCTTTGAGTAACCATGCTTGGGCGGCTATGCTATCGGTTATTGTTTTAGTAATATTTTGCCCGCCTATGTATAGGCTATCCATATTACTAAAGCCACCGTTAAATGTGCTGGAGTTTATGGTATTAGTTTGTATAAAATTAGCTTTAGTACTATCTACTGCAAGGTTATTAATGTTAGCGTAGTTGGTATTGCTAGTGCCAATGTTGGCTACGTTAGTTATGCTTGTATCTACTTTAAGTAGATTAATATTGCCATTATTAATTATGGCAACATTGGTAATGCTAGTATCTACGGTTAGTACATTTATTATAGCATTATTAATGGTAGTGTAGTTAAATAATGCGGTATCGCCTTTAAGTATATTAATAATGGTAGTGCTATTGCTACTCAAATAATTTTTAATGGCTTTGTTTATTAGCGCGGTATCCAACGCTTGTTGGCATAGGTTTTTCCACGTTGTGCCGTTATAAAAATGGTAGCAAGCACTGTCGGTATTATACACTAACAAAGCACTTTCAGTTGCAGTGGGCGCTATGGCAAGCATTTGCGCGGTAGTCATACGTGGGGCTATAAAACCTTTGTTGGTGGCTTTTAGTTCCAATATGGCTTTGCTGTTAGGGGCGGTAGTGCCTATACCCACATTGTTTTGGGCTTGGGTGGTTAAGGCTAGTATGCTTAATACTACTGTGGTTACGGTACTTGTGGCGAGTAATAAAATTTGTTTCATAGGGTTGCTTGTGTTTATTTATAATAACTATAAACAAATATAGCAGAATAATTGATAATTGTGTTTAATTTTAAAATAGCCTATACACTTTGTGTATTGTGGGTAAGCTAACCAAGGCGGAGCGTAGAAATTCTTGCTCTATTAAAAATACACCGTTAATAGTACCCAATACTACTGCCGCCCGTAAAGTTATTAACACCTGTAAATAACTTAGCGCAAATACACTTACTTTTTTTGGTGCTAAATGTTAGATTTGTTAAAATATAATAATTACAAAACCCAAACACATTAGCTAATGAAAAAACTACTTACCCTAGTTACAATTGTAACACTTATGATTACTCAGGTATTTGCACAAAAATCAAAAGAAAAAATTACTCAAACCGACATAGAAAATAAGTATGCTGATGTGTGCGATTCACTTAACGCTAAACTATTGCGAGGATTAAATGGTATGCGCAAAAAAACATTAACCGATGCCTTAGATGCAAATGAAATACTGTTTAAAGCTGCAGAAATGCAAGCTAAAGATATGGCCGAAAGTGGCGACGTTATTATAGAAGCTGGCGTGGCGGGTAAGCGTGTTAAAAAACTAGGTGGAAATACCAACGTGGAAGAAATAGTAATAGCGATGGCTGTGGGTAAGGCCAAAACTACTGACGAGGCGCAGGAAATAGCAAATGCCATAATTGAAAAATGGAATAAAAGCAAAAAAGAAAAACCATCAATAATTAACGGCAACTACGTGTATGCAGGTATATCGAGCAAGGTAGATAAATCAGGCAAAAAAATATTAGTATCAGTGTTATTTGGTAATTATAGTACGTTTAACACGGGTGCTAAACATCGCAAAGAACTTGCTGTTAAATATACTAAAAAACGCAAAGGACTTACAGTTAGTAATGATGCTAAGGAATGTAAAAACTGTGATAAGTTTAAGGACTATAACGAGTTGATGAAGGGCGTGTATGTGGAGGGAGGTAAAGTGTATTTAAAATACAATAACTGGAAAGCATTAAAAAAAATGTTAGGTAAACCTGGCGATGCCTTAATTATAGACATTGTACAGCGTAGCCAATTTGACAAAAGCGATGCCTACAATATTATGGATAATACCATGGTAAATAAAGGGATTAGATTAAAGCCTGTAACGGCGGAAAAACTAATGGCTAAAAATAAAAACAAGGATACCAAAGACAAAAAATTAAAAAACGAAATTGACAGCGAACTAGGTAAAATACCTAAAAAATTAACTGGCGATTACGAAATAAATTTATTAGTAATGCAAGGCAAAAAATTGTGTAAAACACTAATGCCAAGCTATTTGGAGGAAGGCGACCAAGAATCAAACACGCCTATAGACATGTTGCTTTCGCCCGACTCAGGTGCATTTATGCCTATGTTTAAACCCGCTACTGAAACTAATGATGTATCGTTTATAATTCCGTTTGAAAAAAACAAAGCCGAATACAAAGCGGAGGATTTAGCGCCATTTTTAAAAACATTGGACGAACCAGATTTTATTATTGAAAACTTAAATATAGCCGCCTATTCATCATTAGAGGGTGACGCAAGCAATAACCAAAAACTACAACAGAAACGTGCCGAGAGTATTGTAGCTGCCCTGCAAAGCATGCAAAAAGAACGTAATATTAAAGCTCAAATTAAAACAGGAGATAATTGGGAGCAATTTAAAATGGAACAAGAGGGGGGGACTTACAAAGACTTAACTGCGCTAACCAAGCAAGCTGCTATTGCCAAAATTAACAGCACACCCGCACTACTTACTGAGCTAGAACCAATATTAGCTAAGCAACGTTATGCTAAAATAACAATGAAGTTAACCTACGATATTAAAGGCGATAAAGAACCTAAGTTTTGTGTAATGCAGTTTAACAAAGCAGTTAAAAAAGACATGAAACAAGCCTTAAAAATTCAGTACTTTATGAACAAGCAAGTACGCGAAGGCAAATACGACGATGTGTGGTTAGATAAAATGATTATTGATAAAACCCCTGCTAATGCAGCTTTGTTGATGAACAAAGTAGTATACCGTTATTTCGACAACAACAAAATGGTGAGCGATGGCGATGCTAAAGAATTAGCAGAATACGAAAAATTAGATGCCGCCAACAAATACATTACTTATAACAAAGCATTTGCCGAAATTAAGTTAATGGACAAATTGCCTAAACCTACTGATATTAGTGCCATACAAGCTAAAATTGATGGTTGTTATAACACACGCATCCCTAAAAAATATGTAGATGGTGTAAATACCGATTTGCAATTTAAAGTAATTGAAGCCTACGATACCTTGGAAAATGGGGAAGCTATGGTAGAAACGTCAATAAATAAAATAAAACAATTTTATAATTTTAAAGAGGGGTCGTGGCAAAATGCACTTAAACTAGCTTACGTGTTTAAGCGTTTTAAAGACTACCGTTTTGCAGCGCAGATATTAGAACCCTACACTACAGGTGCTAAAGTTAACGAGCAACTACTATTTACGTATCTTAGTTATAGCGCACAGTTAAGCGATAAAATAAAATCGAAAGCGTTTGTAAACGGCATGAACAGTGCATTGCAATTAAACAAAAAACGTTACTGCGAATTGTTTGGAGCACCTAAATTAACGTTTCAAATATTAGAAAACCCAAGTGTGAAGGAACAATATTTAAAAAGTTGCAAATAATTTTAATTACTCACGTGTAATTTATACTATTTATTATTTACTAAGTCCCGCTATTATTTATTTTGATAGCGGGACTTAGTGTTTTATTTAACCTCAACTTTATACACAATAGCAATGTGTTAACTTTGTATATTTGTAATTAATGAACACTAACCTACACACCCTAGCTAGCCTGCAGGCGCAAGTAGCGCAATGGCACACTACTCACCAAACCATAGTATTTACTAATGGCTGTTTTGATATACTGCATCTTGGCCATATTGATTACTTAACCAAGGCCGCACAATTAGGCACTAAATTAATTGTAGGTATTAATACCGATGCATCGGTAAAACGCCTTAACAAAGGTGATAGTCGCCCATTACAAAATGAAAATGCGCGCGCTTTAATAATGGCTAGCCTACGTTGTGTTGATGCTGTGGTGCTGTTTGACGAAGATACCCCGCTACAGTTAATTACTGCCATTACACCCAATATATTGGTAAAAGGTGGCGATTACGTTCCTCAAAATATTGTAGGTTACTCGCACGTAATAGCGCATGGTGGCAAGGTACTTACTATACCTTTTTTAGAAGGCTACTCCACCACAGCTATCGAACAAAAAATAATTAACTATGCAAATAGGTAATATTACTTGTTTTATAAGAAAGATATGAAAATTGAAAATAATGTGGGAGAAATTTTAGTGCTAAATACTAAACAAGATTATCCTCTATTTTCGCAGTATTGTTATTTATTGGAGAGTGGATTACGGAAAAAGGCTTTGATTATTCTTGCTAGTTTTCTACAAACAACTACCCAATGGAAGTATATCGATAGGCAAATGTTTTGCAATATGTTTTTTCAATCATCAATAACTAACAACGATTTAACAGTTTTTTTAACTACGCCTTTATCTGAACAATTAATAAAGCCAACACTATTAGCAATGACAGTTGCCGAACCTCAAAATTACTTGGCCTTTAAATGGCTTGGCGAATATTTTAATGAACTTACATATCTCAAAAAAGCAAATGAACTAAACCCCAACAATCCATTGATAGTAGAATTACTTGTGATAAAAATAGAGTGGGAACTTTGGCTATCAACCCATCATTTACCTGAAGGTTATTTGGGCAATTATGAAGAGGATATTACAAATATAAATTTAGCTTTATTACTAGTAGATTCTTTTGAGAATAAAAATGAATTTTATAATCAATTCATTAACTACAAACAAAAAATAGAACTATATATTAAAACTCAGAAATAAATACAAAATCTCTCAATACCTCCAGCTGGCGCGAGCATTTTACTCATGTCCGCTACCATTGTACCTAGCCTTGTTTGTTATCATTATGCTTAACTTTTATTTTTTGTAAATTCTACCAATATTTCCTACTTATTGCTTAACTTATATAATTAGTTTTTTCGTGCAATTTTCAATTAATATTTTATCAATTAAATAGTGATCACAACACTTTTCGTTTTAACTAAACGCTTACCTTTGTTGTTGAAAACACAATATAAATTACACTATGCAAAATGCCTAACAAAATAATAGAAGTTAAAAATTTAACAAAAAATTATGGCAACTTCAATGCTGTAAACAACATAAGTTTTGATGTGTACGAGGGCGATGTATTTGGGTTCTTAGGGCCTAATGGCGCAGGTAAAAGCACCACTATCCGTATACTGCTATCGTTAATACAAGCTAGTAGTGGTAGTGTAAAATTATTTGGTAAAGATATTGCCACTAACCGAAACTATATACTTAACAAAATAGGTTGTATTGTTGAAAAGCCCGATTTTTACAAATACCTCTCTGCCGAAAAAAACATTGAACTATGCGCACGCATAAGTGGAGTAAATGTAACCAATAGCAAAATACACGAAATGCTCGAATTTGTTGGCCTACGAGGCAGAGAGCGAGATAAGGTAAGTGGTTTTTCGCACGGAATGAAACAACGCTTGGGTTTTGCACAAACCTTAATACACGACCCCGAATTAATAATATTAGACGAGCCCACCACAGGCCTCGACCCGCAAGGTATTATTGATATTAGGAATTTAATTTTGCAATTAAAAACTGAAAAGAATAAAACCGTTTTGTTATCGTCGCACATCTTATCCGAAATTGAACTAATTGCCAACCGAATGGTAATAATTAACAAAGGCACAACCATAGCTGAGGGTGGCGTGCAAGAGTTACTAAACGCACAGGAGTTAATTGTGGCGTTTACTGTTGATAATATTCCCTTAGCACAACACGTGCTTGCACAGCATGCTATTACTGATTACACCTGCCATAACAACGAAATTTTATTGCATACATCGCAAGCGCAAAGTGTGGCTATAAATAAGCTATTTTGTGCCAACAGAGTTAACGTATTGGCAATGGAAACCAAACGTAAGCTCGAAGATTATTTTTTAAAACTAATTAATAACTAACCCATGTTTTTTAAAAGCACCTATAACGAATTAATTAAAATAGCCGCAAAGCCACGTAGTTACTTGGGTTTATTAGCCATAACATTAATTGTGGGCTTAGTATTAGTAGCTATGAAGTTAGATGGCGGAATGTATATTTCGTTAATTACAAGTTCGTTTGAGCAATCATTAACGTTTGAAGGCAACTTGCTCAACGGTAACTTAGTAGGGTTTATTATATTACAAATGTTAATTATACACGTGCCGTTATTAATTGCTTTTGTTACTGGTGATTTAATTTCAGGCGAAGCTGCCATGGGTACTATACGTATGCTACTTACCAAGCCAGTTTCGCGCACCACTATTTTATTATCTAAATATTTAGCTGGTTGTATTTACACATTTGTGGTGCTGTTATGGTTAGCATTTATGGCAATAGTAGTAGGTAAATTAATGTTTGGACAAGGCGATTTAATGGTGTTAAAAAGCGATGGCTTAGTAGTACTACAACAGGCTGATGTTACCTGGAGATTCTGCTATGGTTTTGGTATTGCTTTTTTATCTATGGTAATGATAGCCACACTTTCGCTCACGTTATCGTGTTTTTCCGAAAACTCAATAGGCCCAATAGTATCCACAATGGGAGTAATTATTTTGTTTACAATTATTGGCACTATCGAAGTTCCGTTGTTTGATGTGGTGCGCCCCTACTTATTTACTACACACATGGCAGCTTGGCGCTTTATGTTTGACGCTCCGTTGCAACTTAACAACCTTTGGTTTTCGATAGTGGTATTAATGGCTCACATTATTATTTTGTTGGCAATTGCGGTGTACACATTTAACAAAAAAGATATTTTATCATGATACAAAACCTAAAGCAAACACTATTTATTTTCGTTTTTATTATTGGATCAGCTGAAGCTGCGCGTGCTCAAAACACTACGGCTAACCAAGTATTAAATAAAGTATATACTCAATTACAAAAAGCCAAAGATTATAAAGTAAACGCCAACATAAAAGTAGATTTACCCTTTATAAAAATGCTGCCCATTAACGCTACTATCTATGTAAAACAACCCAATAAATTTAAAGTAACATCCAAGAGTATTGCCGTTGTTCCGCGCCAAGGGTTTGATCAATTAAACAAAATACTGAGTGATAGTAATCAGTTTACAGCAATTATACAAGCCAACGAATTAGTGGGCAAAGTAAGTACACAATTAATTAGCTTGATTCCGTTAGGGGAAACGGACGATTTAATATTGGCAAAACTTTGGGTAGATATCAAACAAAACTTAATACTAAAATCAGTACTTACCACAAAATCAAACGGAACTATTCTTACTGAATATAGTTACGGAACCTACGCTAATTACGGCTTACCAAGCGCAATGATTTTTACGGTAGACATAAAAAAATTTAAAATACCTAAAGCAATTGTAGCGGATATTAATACCAATACGCAACAGCAAAATGACAAAGACAAGAAGAGTAAAAAAGGAAAAATAATTATTACGCTGTTGGATTATAGTGTAAATAAAGGCATTGACGATAAGTTATTTACTAAATAAACTAAGCCATAGCACTTACCACTACATACATTAATCAATGGTGTAAAACACACTCCGTTAATCCCCAACAACCCCTGCTAATAGCGGTTAGCGGAGGGGTAGATAGTATGGTGCTTTTACATTTATTACACACCAACGGCAATGCTATTAGTGTAGCACATTGTAACTTTGAATTAAGGGGTGCGGAGTCCGACGGCGACCAAGCCTTAGTACAACAATTTTGCGCACACTATAACATACCATTTTTTGTAACTCAGTTTGACGTGCCTACCTACATAGCACAACATAAAATAGGCACACAAGAGGCGGCACGTAACCTGCGTTATACTTGGTTTAACAGCCTTTGTATCCAACATACTATTAATCATATTGCAGTAGCGCACAACGCTAACGATCAGGCTGAAACGCTACTATACAAACTTGCACGAGGCACTGGTTTTAATGGCTTACAAGGCATGCAAACTATTAATGGCACTGTAATTCGCCCATTGCTAGCAGTGCACAGAGATGATATAGAAACCTATGCACAACAACACAGCGTACCCTACCGTACTGATAGCAGTAATAATAGCGATAAATATGCCCGCAATTACATTAGGCACAACGCGCTACCTGCTTTACAACACGTAAATAAGCAGGCTGTAGCACACCTGTGCCAAACGGCTAACTACGCACAACAAGCCAACGCCATTATTAACGAGGCAGTACAAAAACTACTTCCGTTAATAATAACCGTATTGCCTAATTACGTGCTAAGTATTGATTATACTGCGTTGCAAGCACACACACAACAACACATAGCGTATTTATATTACGTATTAATACCCTACAACTTAACAACAACACAACACAATAATTTACTACACGCCTTAATTAACGAGCAAAGCGGCGCTTTTTTCCAAACCTCAACACACTTACTGTGCACACATAATGGTTGTATACATACGCTTGAAATAAACAAAATATATGTAGTTAATACTGTATTAAACAACACTTGCAACGTAACCAACGGTAGCGGTAATGTTATAGCACAAGCAGTAGTAAACGATGCAATTGCTACTAATTATTGTAATGCCAATGCCTTTACCCAGCCTTTACAATTACGTAATTGGCAAGCTGGCGACACTATTGACCCTTTGGGAATGAAAGGAAAAACCAAATTAGTATCAGATATTCTCACGGATAAAAAACAATCAGTAGTGCAAAAAAAACAAGTGTTAGTCCTCCTTTCGGGTAGTAAACTTGTATTTGTAATAAATGTATGCACCGCACATTGGGCTCGCGTAATTTCGGCGGAACAAAAAATATTTTCGTTAGATGTGGTTACGTGTTAAAAAAATAAGTAATTTCAAATTTCATCTTTTACATTCAATTTATTAATTTATTAAACTCGATAACGCCATGGAAACTACTCGTAAGGTCATTATTATAGACAAAGAAAACGTTGCCGATTTATCATTTCCTGCGGCAGATGTACTCACCAATGAAGAAGAAATTGTACAGCGCAAACTCGACGCCGAACGCGCTACATTACTAGGAAATAACGAGCACGCTAAAGTGAAAATAGTGTTTGAAGACGACGTAAATACGAAGCAAATTGAAACTACTATTTGGGGTACTACTGACAAGCGTATTATATTAAAAGGTGGCATGGTTATTCCACTACATCGTATACTCGAAATTAAGTACATTTAACTAATAACATTATTAATAATACCAATGAACAAATTAAAAACAATTGCTCTGGCACTTACAACGGTTTCGTTATTAAGTAGCTGTGGCTACAATAGCATTATAGAGAAAGACGAACGCGCTAAAGGTGCGTGGGCACAAGTTGAAAACGCTTACCAGCGTCGTTCTGATTTAATACCCAACTTAGTAAATACCGTAAAGGGTGTTGCCGAATTTGAAAAAAGCACATTACAAGCCGTAGTTGAAGCACGTGCTAAAGCAACAAGTATAACCATTGATCCAAGCAAAGCTACTGAACAAGATTATAAGCGATTTGAAGAAGCGCAGGACGGAATAAAAGGTGCGTTATCAAAATTAATGATGGTAACTGAAAACTATCCTCAACTACGAGCTACCGAAAATTTTAAGGAGCTACAGTCGCAACTAGAAGGTACCGAAAACCGTATAGCTGTGGAGCGTAACAACTTTAACACCGCTACCGAGGACTATAACGCCTACTTGCGCAAGTTTCCTACTAACTTAACGGCAAGTATGTTTAGCTTTGCTCCTAAGGCTTACTTTAAAGCCACTGCTGGCAGTGAAAAAGCTCCAGAAGTAAAGTTTTAATACCTCATAAATATTCTACAAAAAAAGCCTGCTAAAATAATTAGCAGGCTTTTTTTATATACTTATTTTTTAGTACTATTCTATACATTTAATAAATTATTCTTTTTTACCACGTACACAAGTTACATTACCGGTTACATCAAAAGCGTTGTGCATACGCTCTTCTTCAAATTTAACAGCGTTATTATCACCACATAATTGTGGATGTGTATAACTGGTGTTACCGTCTTTATCTTTGGTAAAATAATCAACCTTGCACTTAGTGCATTTTTTGCAAGCGGTTGCCCCAATCATTAATGTTGTTAATGCACAACCTAAAAGGATATATTTTTTCATTGTAGTTTTAATTATTTAATTTATTTTCAAATATATAACATATCATTAATTTAAACCAATTTAATTTTGTGTAAATTAATAACTGGTCATTTTTAAGTGTGTTTTGTGTAAACTGGAATAATTTCTTTAGCCCTGCATTTGTAGTACTATGCTTAGTTATTTTACCTCCACCATAAATTTAATACTAAAATGCATTTTCTTCGTTGGTTTTACATGATAGGCAAGAGTATTATTGCCTATCATGTAAAACAATTAATTCAACTACTCCAAAAATTCTAAATGTTTGCTACGGCTTATTCCACCTGGGTTACACCCCATAAACCCTTCAGGGATAGGTATATCTAACGCTCCATAATAAGTTACCCATGCTGGAAAAAATTGTTGAGTAGCAGGGTCTTTAAACGTCATGGGTTCAAGCTCAAAAAAATCTTTTTTATTATTAGCCTCGTAAAAGGCACGATACATTAATTCGCTACAATATAATTTATCATCGCCCATAATATAGTAGCTGTCGTACGGAGTACCTACATAGCTCAATGCCACGGTTACAGCACGTTGCGCAAGGTTGCTATAGTGGTTTTTTACACGAGCTATTTTTATTTTTGGTTTGCCCGCAGCATCAGCACTTCGGTTAATAAACGCTTGATAGGGAGTAAGTAGTACGCCTTTGCCAATGGCTTCAATAACGTACAGGCTGTCGTTGCGCCAATAGCACAAGCCCATGTGGCTAAAGCTATTACCGTGGTGGCTTATAGTTACTTTTTCAATAGCGTCGCACAAGTCGCCACAGTCCATATCTTGAAACACCAAGTACCCAGTTTTAATAGCATTAACGTTAGTTTGCGCTGTTGAATTGAAGGTAATAAACAAAGTAATTAATAGCGTATTACACAGCTTTATTAAGCCGTTGTGAATTATAAACTCGTTCATGTTCAACAATAGTTATGTGTTATAAATAGAGGTGTTTTTCTAACTAATAAATTATAAATTACTATTGTTAAAAAGCATCGCCGCCACCGCCTTGTTGCTCGTCGCGGGTGGTAATTCGTTTGCGTTTTGTAATGTCATCGTTTCCTAATTTAATAGTGAGTGTTGCAAATAATATGCGGCTTTCGCGCTTGCGATAATTACTAGTTACAAAGTTAGTACCCGCAGCTTTTATTTTAAAATATTGTGTGTTGGTTATATCGCTGTAGTTAAGGGTAATATTGGCTTTGTTTTTCCAAAAATCGTACTTGGCACTAATACCAGCTATGTTGGCGGGTTGTATTATACCTTGCGCATTAAACATGGGGGTGTTGTAGTTGCCATTAAACTGAAACTGCAATACCTTAGTAGCACTATACGACACCGAAAGTTTATTATTACTAATTATACCTTGCTTACTAAAGGCATTGCCCTGCACCGTTGATTTTACTTGTGCGTAATATGTGTTACTATTAATGCTTATAGTGGTTTTAGGGATAGCCGTTATGCGCAATGAGGCATCAATACCTGAGTTGTACGTACCATCAATATTAGCAAGCGTAACATAGGTAACGCCTTTATTATCAGTACTTATTAAGCGGTTAAATGGGTTTTGTAGCAACCGATAATAGCCCACGGCCGAATAACTAAATGCGTTGTAAGTAGTGTTTAACGTGGCTTCAAACGAATTAATAAATTCAGGTTTTAATAACGGATTACCTACACGTAAGCTGGTAGGGTCATCGTATTCAGGGAAGGGGTTTAGCTGGTCGGCACTAGGGCGACGAATACGACGGCTATAACTAGCACCAATAGTTGATTTTTTAACTACCTTACTTAAAAACAACGACGGAAATAAATTGGCTACTTTATAACCAAATGTATTATTGTTTTTGGGCACAAGTAAGTTTACTTGTACGTTTTCGTAGCGTGCACCAGCCATGTAGTTAATACCCTTAACAACCCCACTAATAGTGGCATAGCCCGCATAGTTAGCATCGGTGTAGTTAAGTGCGCTACTTATTAAAGTGTCGTACACAAACCCAGTTAGACTTACGTTGTTGCTGGCGTCCAAAGCCGTTTGTGCTTTGCGTGTGCTAAACTTAAGTCCCGTTTCAAGTTTTACGTTGTCCGAAAATTTATTACTATAATCAGTTTGCGCTTGTACTAATTGTGTACTTAGTAAGTTGGCTAAATTGGTAATAGTACCTGGTGCGCTGCTACGATTATCATACACCGATGCGTTGTTGCTATACAAGTTATCGTAGCTGGCATCAACAGTAAAAAAACTTTTATTTTCCTTAATGTCGTGGCGGTACTGTGTAGCAGTATTCCAATTTTTCATAATAACATTGCCTGTATTGTAACGATTAAAACTACTTAATAACGAATCGTTTTGATTGCTAAAATTATAATTAATTACCTCTTGGCTTTTGTTAACGTTATGCACACCACTAGCTGATAAAAATAATTGGTCTTTGCGTGTGAGTGTTATATCAGTAGTAATGCGCCCGCTCGTTACTTGCAATTGACGTTCGCTACTGTTGTACTGCAACATGTGTAATTGTTGCGCTGGGTTAATTTGTGTAACACGGTCAAGGTCGCCGTAACCAAAGGTAGGACGGTTACTATAATTAGCCGATGTACCCACGGCGATCCATTTATTTTTATAATTATAACTTGCTGCACCTGTATATTTATTTACCGTAAATGATTTATCGGCTTGTCTACTGCCTGCGCCAACAGCCACAGTGCCAAAGTGACCAGGGGTTTGGTTTTTCTTTAACACAATATTTATTATACCATTAGTACCGTCAGCATCAAAGCGTGCTGATGGATTAGTAATTACTTCAATTTGCTCAATGGAACTGGCTTGTATTTGGCTTAATAAACTTTGTTTGTCAGCACCACTTAATGCTGTTGGCTTACCGTTAATAAGAATAGTAACATTAGCACCACCACGTAGGTTAAGGTTACCATCGCTATCAAATGTTACTGAAGGTACGTTTTGCAATACGTTTTCGGCAGTGCCACTTGCAGCATTCAAATCTTTGGTAACGTTATACACCTTGCGATCAATTTTATTTTCTACCACTTCTTTTTCGGCAACAATATCAATAGTTTTTAGATTTTTAGATTTTTGCCTAAGAGTTATGTCTCGTAAAAATAATTCACGATGTTGTGCATCTATCACAATAGTATCAGATGCATATTTGTCGTAACCAATAAAATCAGCATTCACAAAGTATTTACCATAGTTTATCGTTACACTAAAAAAGCCTTGTTCGTTGGTGGTAGCTCCGTCAACTAATTTGTTAGTAAGCACATCAATTAATTTAACGGTAGCAAACTCCACTGGAGCGTTAGTGGTAACGTCAGTAACTTTGCCTGCTACGCGCCCTTTATTATCAGGTAGTTCGGCTTGTTGTGGGCGTTGTGCTATAACAAATTGTGGCACAACTAATGTGAGTAAAATAATAAGTGTACGCATTGTAGAGTGTAATTTTTGTGTAGAAATTAATTACAAATATAGATGTAATTTAAAACGCTTGTACTTCAATTTTTGAACCAAAAAACATTACTATGACGCGTTAATTACTCCACTTGCGTTAATGCAATTTTGTAAGTAGCTAATACTCGTTCACGTGCAAATTTATGATCAACAATTGGTTTCGGATATTTGAATACTTGTTCTACTTCAGGTATCCATTTTTTAATATAAGTAAGTTTAGCATCAAATTTTTTGGTTTGTGCATCAGGGCTAAACACTCTAAAATATGGTGCAGCATCGCAGCCACTACCCGCCGCCCATTGCCAGCCGCCTACATTGGAACTTAGGTCAAAATCAAGTAGTTTCTCAGCAAAATAACGCTCGCCCCAACGCCAATCAATTAGCAAATGTTTGGTTAAAAAACTTGCCGTAATCATACGTACACGGTTGTGCATAAAACCTGTGGCGTTCAACTCTCGCATACCTGCATCCACTATTGGGTAGCCCGTATTTCCTGAGCACCAAGCTGCGAATTCAGCCTCGTTGTTGCGCCAGAGTATACGGTCGTAAGCGGGTTTAACGGCTTTAGTTGCGCTGTGCGGAAAGTGATATAGTATCATGGCGTAAAAGTCGCGCCAAATAAGCTCATTGAGCCATGTTACGCTAAGAGGTGTAGCTAGCCTCGCTAATTGCCTAATACTTACGGTGCCAAAACGTAAGTGTACACTCAGTTTTGATGTACCTGCAATGGCCGGAAAATCACGCTGGGCGGAGTAGTTACGTATTAGACTTTCGTTCCAACTCACAGAGGGTAGCGTAATTGTACTTTTGTCAAACCCAATATTCGCAAGGCTTAGCAATGCAATGGGTTGTTGTTGAATAAAATTACCAAAATATTTTTCGGTAGGGTAAGCTTTTAAATAATAATCAGTAATTGTTTTTTTCCACTTATTGGCGTAGGGTGTAAACACGGTGTAAGCGGTGCCATCGTCCTTGGTTACTTCGTTTTTTTCAAATATTACGTGGTCTTTATACGTATTAAATTTAATGTGATGTTGAGCTAGTAGGGTTGCTATTGCACCATCTCTCTCGTGCGCATACGGCTCGTAATCGTGGTTAGTGTACACCGCCGTAACTTGTTCCGTAGCCAATTGTGCAAACACATTGTGTGGCGTATCGTAAAACACCCGCAAGCTACTTCCATTACTTATTAACTGTTGTTGTAATGCTTGTAATGCGTTGTGTATAAAAGTTATACGAGCATCGTCCTTATTAGTTAATTTATCTAAAATAGTTTTGTCAAAAATAAATATGGGTTGCACATTAGTATTTTGTTGTAGTGCGTAATATAGCGCAGCGTTATCAAATAGGCGCAAATCTCGGCGTAGCCAAACTATTGTCATAATGGGGAAGTTTTTTTAAATTAATTGTACTACTTAATTCTATTATTAAATAAGTGTACAAAGGTTATTAAATTAATTAGGGTTTACAAGAGCAACGCCCTTATAAACCCTAATTAATGAGTACTAAATAGTTGTACCTGTTGGTAGTTTAGTTTTTGGCTTTAAAAATTATTTTACCGCTAGTAACCGTTTTGCCCGCCTGTATTTTGTAAATATACGTGTCGCTAGCAACAGTGTTGCCTAAGGCATCTTTACCATTCCAGTCATAGGTGTAAGTGCCTGCAGCTTCAATTTTCGATGATAGTCTGTTCACCTCCTGCCCTAATCCATTGTAAATACTTACACGTACATACTGTGCGCTGGTAAGGGTGTAATTTAATGTTACTTTATCAGTAAACGGATTTGGAAACGCTTTAACGCTTACCAAAGGCGCGTTTAGCACGGCTACATTATTTTTGGTACTGGTAACAAATAATGGGTCGTTAGCTAGTAAAGCCCCAATATCTACCGACTCGTCTCCTGCTTGGTAATCTGCATATATCACACCGTCAAATACCATTTCGTCGTTAGTATTAAATCCGGGAAATACCAACTGATTAGGGTTTGGGTTATTAGGATTATTGGAAGTATTATCAAATACATGCTTACCATACAATTTATAACCAGCAGGTATTTTTAATAAATTATTAAATGTGTAAAAACCTTGCCAATGAAAATCCCAATCTTTAATATTACACAACGGTATTGTAGTAGTGCCATTACTAGCATAGTTTAAAATACTTTTGCAACGCATATGAGAGTGCGGAAATATGGAAAACAACGATACATCAGCCCCCACATTATAAGTTGCCGTTACGGTTTTAACTGTATTTGGAGGTATTGTATAATTCCAATTTTGTAATACCGTTTTATTATACATTGGTCTAAGGTCTGGTTCTCCTACAGGATAAAAATACAAATGAATTTCAGTACTATCCACCTGTCCTACCGTACCTGCAGGATAGTGCATTTGAAATATTAGGTTAGAGCCCGATTTTATGCGCATACCAAACTTTACAGGAGTAACACTAGGAAACACCACAGGAGCTGAACCTGGAGCAAAATCACCAATACTAAATTCGCCAGGTTGATTATAACACGTGCCTGAATAATCGCTGGCTACAGTGCCTGTGGTGTCAATGTTTATTACCGAGTGATGCACAATTGCGGGGTTACCAGGTACAAGTTCATACGCGCGCAAGTAACGGTCTTGTGTTAGCGTAGAGGGCACTGAAATACACACGTATATATCCGAACTAGTAGCGGTGCTTGTAAACGTAGGTATTTTAACCACCAAATCAGGCGTGCCATTAAGTTGTGTGTGGCCATAAGTAGGTATGCTAGGCGCAAGGGTTGTATCGCCTGCCGGTAAGCCTGCGTTTATCCAATTTACAATAGTGTTTACTTGTGTTGTGGTTAATATACGCTCATGCGAATAACGCTGGTAAGTAGTGTCAGCGGGCCAAGGCGGCATTTTACCCGTTTGAATATCGCTTGCAATACTGCCCGAATTATTTACAACATCCGTATAACTAGTTAGTGGAAACTGTATGCCGCCCGCATGGTGGCACGAGGTACATTGCGCTATAAATATGGGCGCCACGTCCTTGTAGGTAGTTTGCGCTTGTGTAGTAGTAGCAAACGCTAATGTGGTTGCAAGTAGTATAATTGATTTCATGATAATTTTAAAATTTTAATTAGTTATTAACTAATCAAATATAATTAAATAGTTTAAATAACTACACTTAATAAGCTAATAACACAAAAAAGGCTTTTAAGCCAATACTATACCTAAATTGCTTACGTTGCCAGCGCCTTCTCTTACTAAGGTTATAGGGCTAGTAGTACAATCAATAATAGTCGAAGGAAGCACTCCGCCAATACCTCCATCAATAACCATAGTTACTAAACGTTCGTATTTTTGGTGTATTAGTTCTGGATTAGTGGTATATTCTACATAGTCGTCATTGTCTTTAAGCGATGTAGTTAATAGCGGATTACCCAATGCCTCTACAATTGCCATACATATTGCATTATTGGGTATACGTATACCTACCGTCTTTTTTTTGTTACGAAACGATTTCGGAATATTAGTATTAGCATCTACAATAAACGTGTAAGGTCCCGGTAGTGCGTTTTTAATCATGCGAAACACCTCGTTATTTAACGGGCGAGCATAATCAGTTATGTTACTAATGCTGTTGCATATAAACGACATGTTGTGTCGCTCAGGGTCTAAGCCTTTTAGGGCGCATATTTTTTCAACAGCTTTAGTATTAGTAACATCGCAACCTATACCATACACGGTATCAGTAGGGTATATAATTATTCCGCCCTCCTTGAGGCATTGTACCACCTGCGCTATACGGCGAGCATCGGGCGTGTTAGGGTGTATAGTTAGTAGCATGGCGTAAAAGTAGTATTTATTAGTATTGAGAGGTTAGATTTAGAGATGTTAGACGTTAGATTTTAGAGACACTAGAATTTAGATTTAACTGACGATGCTTGTTTATACGCTCTACTGCTGTACTATTAGTTTACTGAGTTTTTCATCTAAGGGATAAATACACTCACTATTTTATTCCGCCATGTTTCGTGTCCCACGAAACATGGCAGAGTTTAACTCTGCACTAAAACTTAATTTATTAAAAAATTATCAATTATCAATTATCAATTAAAACAGTATATTTGTTTATAATCATTAGCTTTTACATCATGAAATCATTTTTACACCCTCACAAATTTTTATTAGCACTATCAATAAGTGCGTTAACACTAACTGCAAGTGCACAAAACAATGTGGGCATAGGTACTACCACCCCTAACCCTAAAGCTATACTGGAGTTGCAAGCGGTGGATAAGGGTTTTTTAGCACCACGCATTACCGCCACACAAATGAACGCTATAGCCACGCCGCCTAACGGCTTGCTAGTGTACAACACCACTACCAATTGTTTTTATTACTTTAACAGTATTAGCAATAGTTGGAAAGACATGTGCAGTATAGGTGCAGCAGGCAGCAGCGGTACTGATACTTTGTTTTTAAACCTAGTAAAAATAGACTCGTTATTTAGCCACTTAATTAAATCCGACAGTGTATTTAGCCACGTTACTATTACTAATTATTTAAAAGCTGATAGTGCGTTTATTAAAAGCCTTGTTACCAATTATATTAAAAGCGATAGTGCCTACATCAAACAATTAGTAACAAACACAATAACCACCACGTATTTAAAAGCCGATAGCGCTTACCTAAAATCGTTAGTAAGCAACTACATAACTATCGACAGTATACAAGGAGGCTTTGGTCGTTTTGATAGTTTGTTTATTGGCGGACAAAACATCACTGATTACCTCAACACACTTATATCTAACAAAGACACCTTAGTTATTAAATACTTAAAAACGGATAGCGTACAAACCCTGCTAATAAAGGCGGATAGCGCTTACATACAAAACCTATTAACCAACACCATAACCACACAGTTTGTACTAACGGATAGTATACGTGCATCTTTTGGACGTTTTGATAGCTTATACATTGGAGGCAAAAACATCATGAGCATATTCAACGACAGTATAGCTGCGCAAGCATGGTTGCTTAAAGGGAATAATGCTACAAATACCAATAAATTAGGTACGCTCAACGCACAAAACTTACACATAATAACCAACAATACCGAGCGCATAAGCGTAATGAGCGTTACGGGCAATGTAGGTATTGGACAACCAGTACCTAGTGCTAAGTTAGACGTAGCAGGCAACATACAATTTGCTACCGACCTTAAACCTGCTGGGTTATCAGGCACAACGGGCGACTTACTCATAAGCCAAGGTGCAGGTGTAGCACCACTTTGGATAAGCCCCGCCACAGTACCCGCAAGCAATAATGCTTGGAACATACTAGGTAATACTGCCATAACACCCACCAACTTTTTAGGTACTACTAACAATGCCTCATTACGTTTTCGCACTAACAATACTGAAAAAATGATAGTGGACAGCACTGGAGTATTAGGTATAGGCACAAGTACCCCTGTAATAGTAACACAAGGAACTATACCTTTATTGCTCGACGTAAGAGGCGGGCAAGTGCTACAAGGCAGGTTGTCATTTATGCAATATGGTAAAGCACCCGTAGTGGGTAACGCAATATATGCTACCGACCATTACAATAATAGATTTAGAATCATACGCCAGCCCGATATGTTTTCAGGAGGTTTTGATGCACTTAATGTAGATAGCGTGGGCAATGTAGGTATAGGCACTTATGCTAAGCGTGCCACAAAGCTTGATGTTAACGGCAAAGCGCGCATACTAGGTAACTCTAACTTTACTTTAGGTTTAGATAGTGCCAACGATTTAGCGATGGAAACTAATATTACAAATCGCCGCTTATTATTTGGCGGTAATGCTACTGGTTATACAATACAAAGTACCGAATTAACCACGGGTAACAATGTTGCACTATCGTTAAACACCTTGGGTGGCAATGTAGGTATTGGTTTAGCTAACCCTACAGCATTATTACATATTAATAAAATACTGAGTGCAAACATAGCTCCAGCGGGTAATTATTTTATGTTCCATAACGAGTTGAATAACAACGCTACCTTAGCAAGCACGGGTAATATTACTAGTAACTTTAATCGTATTGTTAACGGTGCTAGCGGTACTATGCAAGCTGCTGCCGCAAGTATAGTAGGTGCCGAAAACGGTATATTTAACAACGGAACTATTAGCAATACTATTAACCTGTTTGGAGGATACAACCGTGTAGAAAATAATGGTGTGTACACTACTACTGGCGAAACCGACGGAGTATACGCCCTAGTACAGAACAATGGTGGTAAAACGATGAATAGCCCATTTACCCGTGGCGCAGTAGCTACCATAAACAACTTGGGCACACTTAATGGTTTAAATGCAATAACTGTAGGAGCTGGCTTTACTAACTCGGGTACAGCTAACATTACTAACGAAGTTGCGGCAGGTTATTTTAGTATTGACAATTATACTGGCGCTACATTAACAACCCCCTATACAAGAGGCGTGGTTGCAATAGTACGAAATAATGCCACAATAAACTCAGCGGCTATGGAGGGTATCGAAACTGGGCTTCAGTTTTTTAACGGTGCTACCACCACGCTTACCAGCGAAGCTAACGGAATAAAGGCATACGTTATTAATAATACAGGCGCAACAGCTAACGTGCCTTATACCAAAGCAGCACATGGTTACGTATTTAATGGTGGTACTTACAACGGTAACGGAATGTACGCCAACGAAAACTACATTGATAATGGAGGGTTACTAACGCTTACTGGTGGAGCAAGAGGCAGTACTATTAATGTAAACAATCGTACTGCAAGCACACTAAGTGCCCCAAGTACAATAGGTATAGAAGCAAGTATTAATAACTCGGGTAACCTTACTGCTACTACCGACCAAGTAACCGCAGGACTTGCCGCAATAACCAACTATACAGGAGGTACTATTACAACTCCCTACATGCGCGGTGGTTACTTTAGTGTATTTAACCAGCAAGGGGCTACTATAAATGTGGCTAAAGTGGCTATTACTACAGGCTCTTATTTTAACAATCAAGGCAACTTTACCGCCAAATATTTGTATGGTGCTGATATTAGCTTATATAATAAAAGCACTATGCACACAGGGCACCAACGCGCTATTAATATGTACATGACCAACGATAGTGCAGGAACCTTAATAGCCGACAGTACTTATATAGCAGCGGTTATTGCCAATAACAATTATGGTAACCTAACTACTGCCGACCAGCGAGGCTTGTTAACTGAAGTGCAAAATTTACCAGGCAGTACTGTTACGGCTACCAATATGATAGCTACCGAAAGCAACATTGCTCACAAAGGCACAGGCACAATAACCAATGCTTATGGTTTAAGTACTAATATAGTTAGAGGTGGCTCTGCGGTTATCACTAACGGCTATGGTCTGTACGTTGGTGCTGTGCAAGCTACCAATGCTTTTGGTGTGTACCAAGGCGATGGTAGTGCCAAAAACTTTTTTGCAGGTAACGTGGGTATTGGTACAACCACACCTACTGATAAATTACACGTTAATGGCAAAACACGCTTAGTAGGAAACTCTAATTTTACTCTGCCTCTTACAACCTCTAACGACCTAGCTATAGAAACAGGCATAACTAACCGCCGTTTATTATTTGGGGGCAATCCTAATGGTTATACTATACAAAGTACAGAGTTATCATCAGGTGGTAGTACGCCATTATCATTAAATCCTTATGGAGCTAATGTGGGTATTGGCACAACTATACCTACTGAAAAGCTAGAGGTAAACGGTAGCATAAAAATAACCGATGGCACACAAGGTGCTGGCAAAGTACTTACAAGCGATGCTGCAGGTAAAGCTAGCTGGAATACCCTTGCGCCAAAAGCAGTTTCAGGTAACTTACAGTCAGGTAACGTAACTTGGACTACTGATAATTTATACCACTATATAGGTTACTCTGTAGTTATTCCATCAGGGCGTTCAACGGTAAGCGTAGGGGTTAATATGATATGTGCTAACATGAACTATTTTACTTCTCGCTTAAGTTCTTCTAGTACTATAGAAACTTTTGCAGGTATATCAGTACTTCCTGGTCTTTGCGCTGTAACTTCTAACCCTACCTATAACAATGCAGTAGGTACAATGTTATTTTATGTGGATAACACCACAGGTAGCCCAATTACCGTATATGTGTGGGGAATACCTGCAGGGACTGGTAATGGCAATACATGTACCATTTTGGGGACAGCTACAGTAGGCGAGGCATATATTTTAACCGCTTATTAAAGCGTTATACTAAACATATAATAAAGTAGTAGAAATTAGCCTCTCCGCTGGCGCGAGCATTTTGCTCGTGTCCGTTACCATTGTACCTAGCTATTTTCTTTTTCTTTTGTTTGTGCTTCTTTTTAGGCTAGTGCAAATATGTTGGGGATTTATCAACAGTACTATACCCTACTGCTGGCGCGAGCATTTTGCTCGTGTCCACTACCATTGTACCTAACCTTATTTTCTTTTTCTTTTGTTCGTGTTACTCCTAGGCTACTGCCAATACATTTAGCCTTGGTCCGTATCCTCACGAAACAATTAATACCATTTTGTTTCGTGGGGACACGAACCAAGGCGGTAAGTATTATTTCAAAAGTACTACATAAAAAATGTACGCTCAATAGTCCAATAAAATGCAATAAGTGCAATAATAACTGATATTGGAGTAACTATCCATTGGTGATAATACGGCTTATTAGCAAACCATTTGCCAAGCAATAGCCACGCTAATAGTATAACCGAAATTTGCCCTAACTCAACCCCTACGTTAAACGTAATTAGTGCGCTCATAAATTGCTGCGGAGGCAAGCCAAGTTCGCCTAACGCACTGGCAAACCCCATACCGTGTATTAAACCAAAAGCAAACACAATAGCTATTCGTGAGGGTTTTAACTCGTGGGTAATTATGTTTTCTACCGCAATAAATAGTATAGATAGCGCAATTATAGGTTCAATAATATACGTAGGTGGCGTTATATAGCCATACATAGCCAACGCCAGAGTAATGCTGTGCGCTATGGTAAACGTGGTGGTTTGCCACAGTATTGATTTTAAATTAGGGTTTAAAAAAAATATACTTAGCACAAACAATATATGATCAAGCCCTAGAGGTATAATGTGTTTAAAGCCTAGTTCTAAATACATCATAGTAACATCAGTACGGGTTAGTTTGCTAAAATCAATGTTAGCATGTGCCAACGCGGGCATTACACCCCACAACCATAACATGCTTGCGCCAAGTGTAACTAATAATACTTTAGTGGTAATGGTCATATTTAGTTTAGGGTAATGTATTTTACAGCCTCTTTTTTTAATTCTAAATCCTCTATAAAAGGGTTTATTTCTAGTGCTTTTTTAAGCATAGCTATCCCTCGTTGTTGTTCGCCTGCTTTTATTTTTATTAATCCAGCATGGCATAATAGCACTGCCGATTTTGAATTTGTTTTTAACGCAGTGTTTATATAGTTGTTTGCCGCAGCATAATTTCCTTTTTTATAATTTACCCAGCCCATCATTTCGCACACCTCTATGTTAGCAGGGCGGCGTTCGTATTCTAATAGTGCATGGGTTAGTGCACTTTCTACATCGTTTAGTTTTAAGTAAGCGTAGGCTAACTCTTTATCAGCGTAATGCCCATGGGCACTGCTACTTTCATCGTCGTTAGATAGTGGGCTTAACATATCTACTACTTCATTGGCTGTTTTTTTACTTTTTTCAACTTCTTTTTTCAGTAAATAAATATCCGTTAGCTCGTCGCTAAACGAGTATTCAATAATTAATTTTTTTGCTTGTTCTAAATACGTTATTGCTTGTTTGTAATTACCTTTTATTTTTTCAATACGTCCTAGCCCTGCAATAGCAAAGGCATAAGCGGGGCGCTCGTTTAACGCTAGCTTGTATTGATATTCGGCACTATCTAATTTACCCGTGCTAAGGTATAAATGTGCTAATACTATACGTGCAAATTCCGATTGTTCTAATCCCGGATAGCCTGATTTTACTGCCAATTGGGCGGCTTCAATAGCTCCTTGGTAATCGCCATGAATTTCTCGCAGGTACGACACCCTTGAGTACGAACGTATATCGGGTCTAATACTTATCATTTTATCGCACATTATTACAGCACTATCATACTTGCCTAGTTCTACGTAGGCATCGCACATTAAGCCGTAAACAAATGCACTATTGGGGTTTATTGGTGTAGCTTGTTGAGCTACTACAAGTCCGTCGGCAAAGTGGTGTTGCGATAACAATACCGTAGCTTTGCAGCACAAGGCATCAAAGTTTTTGGGTTCGGCTTTTAGCACATCGTCTAATAGTGCTATACACACATTATCGTAGTAGGCGTGGTCGCCTGTTATGCGTGCCTCTTGTATGTAAGCTTGCGCTAGTTTTAGTTTAGATGCGTTATCATCATCGTTAAGTTCAATGGCTTTTAGCAAGTCTTGAATAGCTTTTTTAGTGTCTAACCATTCGGCCGACATAGCTATGCTACCTGTACGCTCTCTAAAATTAGCTACTTCTTTTTTAGGTTTTTTAGCAAAAATTAAAATTGCACCTAATAGGGCAACCGTTACTGACACCAATATAATATAACGATAGTTACGCATGATTTTATTTGAAATTAATGATACAAAATAGATAAAAAAAACTGGGTAGTATAACACTACCCAGTTTTTTGATACTAACTAAATAAAATTATTTAGCTACTGAAATTTTCATGTTTTGAACTACTTGTCCGTTGCTCGATAACGAAGCAATGTAAGTACCCGATGTTAAGTTATCAGCATTCCAAGTTGCAGTGTATGTACCTGCTGTTGATGTTTGATTAATAACTGTAGCTACTTTTTTACCAGTAATATCATATATAGATATATTAACGTTACTGTTTTCGTTGATACGAAACTTAAATGTAGTTTGATTTTGAAAAGGGTTAGGATAGTTTTGCAACATTACTAATGTTGGTGCGCTTACTGCTAAGCCAAAACCTCTAGCACCTGTAATTAATGGAGCCGAAGCACCACATTTACCAAAACCTTCCCAAGGTGTTTGTACATAAGGAAAAATTGATTTGAATGTAGTATCATTTTTTTCAACACCTGTAGTATAACCTAATACACCTAATAAGTTAGGGGTAACTGGCGATG
>JAYWFU010000018.1:0-33341 GCA_043778625.1 Bacteroidia bacterium
TATTGTAGTTTTGGTGAACCACAAATAAATCCGTTACTAAAGCGATTTAATTGACCCATACTATTAGTTTTAACAGAAATTTAAACAGGCTCTTAATACAAGTGGTAAATAGTTTTGTAGTTATTTTGAGTTAAATAGGCGTTATTAATTATCTAAACTCCATGTTGAGGTTGTGTAGCACAAATGTCCAAATATCAGTGTACTCGTCAATTTGCTTGCTAATAGGTTTGCCACTACCATGTCCCGCATTTACATCTATGCGTATTAAAGTTGGGTTATTACCTGCGTTGAGTTCCTGCAGGCGTGCCGCAAACTTAAACGAGTGTGCGGGCACTACTCTGTCGTCGTGGTCGCCAGTGGTAATAAGGGTTGCTGGGTAGTTTTCTTTTTTAAGATTATGGTAGGGCGAGTAACTTTTAATGTAATCGTACTCTTCGCCGTTATCAGCAGTGCCATAATCGCTTGCCCACAAATAGCCAATAGTAAATTTGTGGTAACGTAGCATATCCAACACTCCCACGGTAGGTATGGCTACTTTGGCAAGGTTGGGTTGCATAGTCATAACTGCACCAATAAGTAAGCCGCCATTGCTACGACCATGTATAGCAAGGCGTTCGTGGTTGGTGTATTTATTATCACACAAATAATTGGCAACGCTTATAAAATCGTTAAAGCCATTTTTTTTATTGAGTTTAATTCCTGCTTTATGCCATTCCTCGCCATACTCGTCGCCACCACGTATACCAGCCACGGCATATATACCGCCTTGTTCCAAAAACACGCATCTATCTACCCTAAACTCGGGGGCGTAGTGGCTGCTAAACCCTCCGTAGCCAAACAAAAAACAAGGGGCAGTGCCATCGATACGTATACCACGCTTGTGTACCAAAAACACAGGTACTTTAGCATCAATACTAGGTACAATTATTTGCTCAGTTACATAATCATCTGTCTTAAAATCCGACTTAGGCGTAAACGTAGCCTGCAATGTGTTAGCACTAGCGTTGTAACTATAAATGGTAGTGGGTGCTGTAAACGTATTAATTTCTAAGCTATAGTTACCCGTAACTTCGTTAGCATTGGCAGTACTTAGCTGGCATATTGCAGGTAGTTTTAACTGGTGTAATTGTTTGCCTTTATAATCGTACAAATAGGCTTGCGATTTTACATTATCGAGGTACGATAACAATAATGTGTTTTTATTAGCCGAAGCCACCTCAAGTAGTTGCCCATTATCAGGTATTAGTGTTTTTGTTTTTTTGGTAGCAATATCAAAACTCACAATTTGTTTGGTAGGCGCATTGTAATTGGTAAGTACGTATAGCGTGGTAGGCGTGCTATGTAGCACTAACCAATCGTTATTAAAATTGTTGCTTACGTTTATTAATGGTGCTTTAGCGTTGGTTATATCTTTTAGATACAAAGCATTGCCCGATGTTGATTCGCTTTCGTAAATCAGTAGCATTTTTTGGTCGTTAGTAACGTCTGCACTAAATGTATGTTGCGGAAAATTACTGTTTTCGTGTATTAGCACGCCATCGCTCGTAGGTGTTTTTAAGCTGTAATAAAATATTTTGTGTCCTTCGTTAGCTTCGCTATAGGCTTTGTTATTGTCTTTGGGGGCGTTGTATTTACAGTAGTAAAAACCCTCATCGCCACGCCATGCAATGCTTGTAAACTTTGTCCAGTTTAGCACCTTAGGCAGGGTTTTCATAGTGGTTAAATCAATGGTGTAAATGTCAGTCCAGTCGGACCCTGCTTTGGCTAGTGCATAGCTCAAATACTTTGCGTTTTTTGACACGCTAAATGTAGTGACGCTAGCCGTACCATCAATGGCCAACAAGTTAGGGTCTAACACTATTTTTTCTTTACCATCAGATGTTTTCATGTATATAACCGACTGATTTTGTGTGCCATTATTTTTCATATAAAACTCACAATTGCCCTTATAAATAGGTGCAGATAGTTTTTCGTAGTTCCATAGTTTTTGTAATCTACTTTTTATTTGTTCTCGCCCTTTTAATTGTTGTAAGTAGCCTTCGGTTATTTTGTTTTGCATGCCTACCCAATTTTTAGTAAGCTCGCTATTATCGTTTTCTAACCACAAGTAATCGTCCACAATTGAGTTACGTCCTACGGCTATTTTCTCAGGTCTTTTTTCGGTTTTAGGATAGTTCATGTGTTGTGCAATACTTGTGTTTATTAGTGTTATAGCCAAGGCGCTAAGTGTTATTGTTTTTTTCATGGTATAGTGTTTATTGTATTATAATTTCATAATGTAAGCTAATGTGTAGTAAGCTGGGCGGTTATCAAACCCTGTGGCCGCAGGCATTGCATCGGTAGTAATGGTGTGCGAGTGGTTACCATCAGTAGAGGTTTGAAACCCACCTCGCGAAACACCCGAAGCACCAGCATCAGCAAATTGTGAACCGCTTGCCATACCTGTATTTAGTTCAGCAGGCAAAGGGTCGGAGTAAAACACACCCGCTGAGTTAGGGCCTTGCGAGTGAAAATGATTACCATCGGTACTGGTAGTTGCCGTGTGTGTATGCGCAGGTAGTTGAGTTGCGGTAAGCGTTACATTATCAGTTCCGCCTGTGGTATTTACAGCATTGATTGTACCCGCAGCTACTATAAATTTATCACGCAAATCGGGTGTGCCATTAGTGCCATCGCAAAACGCCCAGCCCACAGGTATACTAGCCACGGCACCGTTCCATAGCACAATTACACCCACAGGTATGGCACTAATAGTTTGCCAAGCGGCTTTGCCCGTGGCATCGGAAGTAAGTACTTTGCCATTGCCCTCAGTGCCATCAACTATTTTGAGGCTACCTACTAAGTGTAGTTTTTCGTTAGGAGTAGTGGTGCCTATACCCACATTTTGTGCATTACTTAGGGTAGTTATTACTAAGGTAAGTAGTAGTGTTGTAAGTTGTTTTTTCATACTTTTGTTGCTTTTTATTAATTAGAGTTGTGAGCGTTACAACTCTAGTTTTAGATGTGAAAATTTACAAACGAAGATACTAAAATTGTAGGTTAAAATTTATAGCCTGTTACTGTAGTTAATAGGGCTTTGTTAATAAACGTAGTTTTAACTCAAAAACAACCCTCTCCGCCTTGGTTCGTGTCCCCACGAAACAATTAATACACTGTTGTTTCGTAGGGACACGAACCAAGGCAGGAGAGGTACTAACCAAGGCGGAGGTAAAACAAAACCAAGGCGGTATACATAGTTATCACTACCATGTATGGTTTTCGCAATAATTAATTTCATTTTTTGTAATACTCTACTATATAAAGTAGCTTTGCCCAAACTTAATCCAATTATTTATTGCACCCATGCGCAAATTCAAAGAACGTAAACCCCTACCTATATTTACTAACATAGCCATAACTACTGCCGCCGCCGAGGGCAAAGCAATGGCTCGTATAGATGACCTTGTAGTGTTTGTAGATAATGCCATACCTGGCGATGTAGTGGATTTGCAACTTACTATGAAAAAGAAAAACTATGCTGAAGCTAAGGCAACAGTGTTTCATACACTTAGTACCGAACGTGCCACACCTATGTGCGAACATTTTGGTACCTGTGGCGGTTGCAAATGGCAACACATGCAGTACGTGCACCAGCTTAAATACAAGCATCAACAAGTTATTGATAATTTTGATAGGTTAGGTAAGTTTCCGTACGAGGGCTTAAAACCTATTATTGGGGCAGAAAGCACGAGCCATTATCGTAATAAACTAGAATTTACCTTTACCAATTTTCGTTGGTTAGACGATACTGATATGCTCAAAAAAAAGGAGGGCTACGAAATGCCCAAGAGCGAATTAAACGCATTAGGTTTTCATATTCCTAAAAAGTTTGATAAAGCATTTCATGTAAATACATGTCACCTGCAGGTTGATCCAAGCAATGCCATTCGTAATTTTATATACGATTACGCACAACAACACGAAATTCCGTTTTTTGATTTAAAGTTTCAAACGGGGTACTTGCGCACACTTATGATACGTACCACCACCCTTAACCAGTTAATGATGGTGCTAATGGTAGCTGATGATAAACCCGAGTGGCTACACCCCTTGTTAGATGCCGTGCACGAAGCATTCCCTAGCATTACAGCATTGCAATACACTATTAATACCAAACGTAACGATAGCTACGAGGGCTTAATAGTGCAATGCTATAAAGGCAACGATTATATATTGGAAAAATTGGGCGATTTAACTTTTAAGATTAGTGCCAAATCATTTTTTCAAACAAATACCGCACAAGCCAATGTGTTGTACAGCATAACTAAAGATTTTGCGGCATTAACAGGCAGCGAGGTAGTGTATGATTTGTACACTGGCACGGGTACAATTGCTAATTATGTAGCCGATAAAGCCAGCAGAGTAGTGGGCGTAGAGTATGTGGAAGATGCTGTGAAAGACGCGTACATAAACTCCGAATACAATAAAATTAGTAACACCTCGTTTTATGCAGGCGATATGAAAGACGTACTTAACGACGAATTTGTAGCCCTACACGGCACGCCCGACGTAGTAATAACCGACCCGCCACGTGCTGGTATGCACGCTGATGTGGTTAATACCATATTGCGAATGCGTGCCAAGCGTGTAGTATACGTAAGTTGTAACCCAGCCACGCAAGCCAGAGATATTGCCTTAATGCAACATCAATACAAAGTTACACGTGTGCAACCTGTGGATATGTTTCCGCACACGCACCATGTTGAAAACGTGGCCTTGCTAGAACTTATTTAATTGGAGGTTTCAGTACCAAATAAAAAATGTGAGTGTTGCGGACAATTATTTGCCTGCAACGCCCAAGCTATTACCACTTGTTTCTGTAACACAATTCAACTTAGTTTTGAGATCAAAGAAATTATAGCCCAAAACTTTACTAATTGCCTTTGCCAAAGCTGTTTAACCGATTTTAATGCGCATTCAAAATAAATAGTAGTAGTATTGCTCATTTAAGTATTAAAATATTAAATTTGTAAGCATTTTAACAAAATATAACCCTATTGGTAATGATTACAAAAAACATATTTATATTCTTACTTGCTATCTCCACGCTACTAGTGCACACCACTAGTGCAAAAGCGCAGTCGTGGAAACGTTACCGAAAAGAGCATGTGTATATGTTAGGAGCAACCAATTTTTTGGGTGATTTAGGGGGCGCAAACCAAACAGGAAGGCATTTAGCTCAAGACTTAGATTTTATTTCTACACGTTCAGCCATAGGTTTTGCATATCGTTATCGTATGTCGAAGCAATTTTATGTAAAAGGATTTACGCAGGTAGGAATTTTAAAAGGTAGTGACAGATTTACCGCAGATGTATTTCGCAGTAATCGGAACCTAAATTTTCGCTCGCCAATTGTTGAAATTGGAGGCGTAGTTGAATACATGATTTCAAAAGAAAAAGCAGGGCATCGTTACAATATTAAAAAGGCAAAAGGGTTTAAAGCACTAAGTTTGCAAAACTACGTATTTGTAGGTATAGCGGGTATATTTTTTAATCCACAAGGCTTTTACGACAATAAGTGGCATAATTTACATGAATTACATACTGAAGGCAGAGGTACCAGTTTAGATACTCTTTACAACAAAAATTACTCGCGCATCGGACTAGCTATTCCTTTTGGAATTGGTACCAAGTATGGTATTAATCGTTATTATCAAATTGGAGCCGAACTAGGCTTTCGTAAAGTATTTACTGATTATATAGATGACGTAAGCCGTAATTATGTGGATAGAACGTACTTAGCTAATAATTATGGTACAACTGCTGCTGCATTAAGCGATCCTTCAAAAAATCCAGCTAATAATTATACCGCAGCTGGGCAACAACGTGGGCAACCAAAATATAAAGATAACTATCTGTTTTTCATGGTTACACTTACACGTAAAATTATGCCTCACCGTACTAAAGCCAAATTTTAAAAACAACTATATTATGTGTAAAATAAGTAATGGTAACGCTACCATTACTTATTTTTTTTGTAATTAATTTACGTTTAATAGCTCTACGTTATCTTCATTTATTAAAACAATATTTGTAAAATGTCATCTAAAATAAAAACATCTTTTTTTTGCCAAAGCTGTGGTTTTCAATCACCTAAATGGCTGGGTAAATGTACCTCGTGCAATGCTTGGAATACTTTTGTGGAGGAAGTCGTGGTGAAAGAAACCCGCAACAATCAACTGTTTACTAACTCCACCACTAAGCCTCGTAGCAACAAACCACAAGCCCTACCTACTATTGAAATGGGGAGCCAACAACGCTACAAACTTAACGACGAAGAACTTAATCGTGTGCTAGGCGGAGGTATTGTACCTGGTTCGTTAGTATTGTTTGCGGGCGAACCTGGTATTGGCAAGTCTACGTTGATGTTGCAATTAGCACTACAAATGGCACCCTTTAAAGTACTGTACATTAGTGGTGAGGAAAGCGAGCAACAAATTAAAATGCGTGCCGAGCGTATTAATATACCCAACAACGAACTATATATTTTAACCGAAACTTCTACCCAAAATATATTTGCACAGTTGCAAGACTTGCAACCGCAATTAGTTATTGTAGATAGTATTCAAACCCTGTATTCGAGCCATATTGAAAGCTCGCCAGGTAGTGTATCGCAAATACGTGAGTGCACTGCCGAGCTACTGCGCTACGCCAAAGAAAGTAATACCCCTGTGTTTTTAATTGGGCACATAACCAAAGACGGTAGCATAGCAGGTCCTAAAATACTGGAACACATGGTTGATGCCGTACTACAATTTGAGGGCGATGCACACTACGTATATAGATTATTACGCAGCACCAAAAACAGATTTGGAAGCACCAACGAACTAGGTATATACGAAATGCAGGGCTATGGCTTGCGCGAAGTAAGTAACCCGTCGGAAATACTAATAACTAACCGCGACGAGCAATTAAGTGGTGTAGCAATAGCCGCCACCATTGAGGGCGCACGCCCATTAATGATAGAGGTGCAAGCCTTAGTATCTACCGCTGCCTATGGTACGCCACAGCGCAGTGCCACAGGCTTCGACCTCCGCCGACTATCAATGCTATTGGCCGTACTCGAAAAACGTTGTGGATTTAGATTAGGAATTAAAGACGTGTTTTTGAACATAGCAGGGGGAATACGTGTTGATGACCCTGCTATAGATTTGGCAGTAGTGGTAGCAGTGCTCAGTAGCAGCGAAGACATTGCCATAAATTCAGGGTATTGTTGCTCGGCCGAAGTAGGCCTAAGCGGTGAGATACGCCCCGTTAGCCGCATTGAGCAACGCATACACGAGGCCGAAAAACTAGGTTTTAAAAACATAATTATAAGTAAGTACAACGCCAAAGGCTTAAAGTTAGATAGCTATGCCATTAAGGTCCATTTAGCCAGCAAAATTGAGGAGGTGTTTCAGTTGTTGTTTGCTTAAAGAGGATGTGTTGTAGTACTTACTTTTTGAGTTATGTAGTTTTTTAACACGCTAAAAATCATTACAAAGAATAAAAGTTCTAAAACCCAAAACTCTTTTATTAACATAATAGTATGTTCCTGATTTTTAAAATCCTCTGCCTTAATTTCTTCTTTTGACTCTACATATTGCGAATTCAAGCGGAAGGCTGATGTGCCACATTCAACTAAGAATAGAGTAGTATCTTTCTTAACTGTAGGTTGAGGAGGCAAGTAAAGTACCCATAGGTCTTTATCCTTTAATACATAACTTTTTGAGTTTTCGATGTTACAAATATTTACCGCTTTAATTAATGCCCAAAACTTAGCTTCATTGTTGAAATTAAAATGAATACATTTTGTAGAGTCTTTAGTATTAATTAATTTTCTGATTGCAAGTTGAGTAGATGCTAACTTTATTTCATCTTTTTTGTCGTTGCCTGTAAGTTCAACATCAATTAGCTTTCTATTATTAATTAATTTAAAGCAATCTTGAGCAAATGGTCCTTTATTCCAATTTTCATTCCACCAATTTACTTCTATAACTCTGGGTATATCAAATGCTTTTTGTTTAACTAAATAAAAAATACATACAGCAGGTAACAGCACTAAACTAATACTACCTATAGGATAAATAAATTTTACTTTTCGCCGATAATTTAGTTTTTTCATGGTTATACATAATTTACCTACTTGGTAATTAGACTAAAGCAAATCTAACAATAAACTCCCTGTAACTGAACTGTTACAGGGAGTTTTTTTGTTAATGTAATTTAATAAGTGGTAGCACTTATACTTTAAGTGTACTTAGCACGCTATTCATGCTGCGTACGGCATCGGCACTTTTGTTAAATGCTTCTTGCTCTTCGGTGTTTAATTTAAAATCAATAATTTTTTCCCAGCCGTTTTTGCCAATAATTACGGGTACTCCAAGGCAAATATCTTTTTGTCCGTATTCGCCATCTAGGGCTACACAGCAGGTGTACAGGCGTTTGTGGTCGTTTAGTATACTATCCACCAATGCAGCTACAGCAGCACCTGGTGCATACCAAGCGCTTGTACCTAGCATAGCAGTAAGTGTTGCGCCACCTACCATAGTATCAGCGGCAACTTTTTTAAGGGTATCAGCCGCTAAAAAGTTAGCTACTGGCACACCGTTGTAGGTAGCCATGCGTGTAAGTGGTATCATAGTAGTATCGCCGTGTCCGCCAATTACGTAGCCTTGCACATCGTTAGCAGGTACATTTAATGCGGCTGACAAATAACATTTAAAACGTGAGCTATCCAACGTGCCACCCATACCTATAATACGGTGTTTGTCAATACCACTTTCTTGCAAGGCAAGGTAAGTCATAGTATCCATTGGGTTACTTACAATAATAATTATTGCTTCAGGCGAAAATTTAAGTACGTTATCAGTAACTGTTTTTACAATACCTGCATTAATGCCTATTAGTTCTTCGCGGGTCATACCTGGTTTGCGAGGTATGCCACTTGTTATTACTACTACGTTACTATTAGCAGTTTTGCTATAATCGTTAGTGCTACCAGTTACACGGCCATCAAAGCCATTAAGTGTAGCGGTTTGCATCATGTCAAGCGCTTTACCTTCGGCAAACCCTTCCTTGATGTCTAACAATACTATTTCGCTTGCTACTTTACGGTATGCCATTACATCGGCACAGGTTGCGCCTACGTTGCCAGCGCCTACTACGGTTACTTTCATGTTATTTATTGTTTTGTTAAAAGGTTAATTAAATTTTGTATTACAATATTAATTTATTTACAAATACAAACGTACTTTTAACGCACAATAAAATTCAATAATTAATAACAACGTTGTAACTTAGTATATGCTCCTATTTCAATTTTTAATTAATTACTCGTGGTGGTTTATTTTACTGTGCTTAGCAGTAGCCTTGGCGGGTAGTTATGTTTTGTATTATTTAGGCGGTAATAGTGGATTAAGTGCTACAATAAAAAAAACATTGGCAGCACTGCGTTTTATTACCTTGTTTGTACTAGCATTTTACGTATTACAACCTTTAATTAAAAACTTACAGCGCACCGTGCAAAAGCCCATTATTGTGGTGGTACAGGACAATAGTAACTCCCTATTAAAATATAACGATAGTGCTTTTGTACGCACTCAATATCCTACTAAAATTAACGAACTGGTAAGCGCACTTAGTGGTAAGTACGATATTAAAACGCTATCATTTGGTGCAACAAGTACTGATAATTTAAGTTTGACTTTTAAAGACAAGCGTACTAACATTAGCCAAGTACTCAAAGACATTGACACCAAGTACAGCGGTTTAAATGTAGGCGCAGTACTACTTGCAAGCGATGGTAACTACAACGCAGGGGCTAACCCATTGCAACAGGCAAGTGTGCTTAAAGCTCCGTTTTACACTGTATTAATAGGCGATACACTACCTAAGATAGATGCTGCTATTACTAACGTTACACATAATTCTACAGTGTATTTAGGTAACGATTTTCCGTTGCAAGCACACCTCAACGCCCTACAATTACAGGGTAGTAGCGCAACAGTAACTGTGCTTAGCAATGGTGTAACTGTGGCGCAACAAACTGTAAACGTTACCAATAACGATTATTATACTACCGTAAATATGCTTGCTAAAGCCAGTAAAGTAGGCAAGCAAGCATTTGATGTGGTGGTAAAAAGCACTAAGAAAGAAAGCAACATGCTCAATAATAAGTTTACATTTTATGTAGACGTTATTGATAGCCGACAAAAAATATTACTATTAACAGCGCAGCCACACCCTGATATTGCTGCATTACAGCAGGCATTAAGCACTAACGAAGCCTATGAGGTAAGCATAAAAACCACTGATAAGTTTGATTATAATTTTAACCCTTACAACTTGGTAGTGCTACATCAATTGCCAAGCGCCACGTTTAATAATATGATTGCGTTGCAACAAGGCATTAAAAACAGTACTACATCGTTGTTGTACGTAATAGGTGCGCAAACACAAATGAATAATTTTGCGCAACTTAATACGGGTGTTATACTTTCTCAAAACAAAAATATACTACAAGATGCTGAGCCTATTTACAATACTGACTTTGCGCAATTTACGTTAGAAGCAAGCACTAAAGAAGCCCTACAAACGTGGCCTCCGCTTAACGCATTTTTTGGCACCTATCAACTAAGTGCGGATATGAGTGTACTGGTTAAACAACGTATAAATAACGTAACTACAAATTATCCGCTAATAGCCGTAGGGCAAAACCAAGGCAAAAAAATAGGCGTGATAGCTGGCGAAGGGCTATGGCGCTGGAGAATGAGCAACTACAAAGACAAAGAAAACACACAAGCCTTTGATGAAATTATAAATAAAGTAGTGCAGTTTTTGGCAGTAAAAGAACAGAAAGAAAATTTTAAAGTACTATGTCCGCAGTTGTTTTTTGAGGGCGATGCTATTACACTTGATGCTGAATTGTACAATAACGCATTTGAACTAATTAACGAAGCTGACGTAAGCCTACAAGTAACAGATGCTGCACAAAAAAAATACAACTACACCTTTAGCAAAAACGACAAAGCTTACCGTACCAATCTTGGGCAATACGCACCCGGTAATTACAACTACGTAGCCTCAACTACTTACAACGGTAGGCCTTACACACGTAAAGGGAATTTTGTAGTGGCTACTATTAATGCTGAGGACAATGTAATAAACGCTAACACAACGCTTATGCGTCAATTGGCCACACAAAGTGGAGGTCGCATGTACACTGCGCAAACTACTGATGCGTTAAAAGAACTCTTAATTAATCAAAAAGAACTACCCTCTGTAACATATAGCGAACGCACCATTGACGACTTTATTAATTATAAACTCCCTTGTTTTTTACTATTGTTATTACTTGCCATTGAATGGTTTGTACGCAAGCGAAATGGTTTATATTAGTAACATTAAATTAAATTCAAATAATATCAATATTCAAACAACACAACATACCTTATGGAATTAGAAAAAATATACAAAAACGCAGGCGATTTTTTACCCTTAAACGGAACTGATTATGTAGAGTTTTATGTAGGCAACGCAAAGCAAGTAGCGCATTATTACAAAACCGCATTTGGGTTTCAGAGCCACGCCTACCAAGGGTTAGAGACAGGCAACCGTGAGCAAACATCATACGTGTTAGCGCAGGATAAAATACGCTTAGTATTTACCACCCCCATGAATAGCAATAACCCTATTAACGAGCATTTGCGCAAGCACGGAGATGCCGTAAAAGTAGTAGCACTATGGGTAGACGATGCCACCAAAAGTTATAACGAAACCGTGAGCCGTGGCGCAAAATCATTCATGCAACCCACACGCACCGAGGACGAGCACGGCTACGTAATACAAGCAGGCATATATACCTATGGCGAAACCGTACATATATTTACTGAACGTAGCAACTATACAGGTGCATTTTTGCCAGGCTACAAATCTTGGAAAAGCGATTACAACCCAACTCCAGTAGGGCTAAAGTATATTGACCACATGGTGAGCAATGTTGATTGGAACGAAATGAATACTTGGGTGGAGTTTTACCAAAACGTAATGGGGTTTGTTAATCTTCTTTCGTTTGATGATAACGACATTAGTACCGAATATTCTGCACTAATGAGCAAGGTAATGACTAATGGTAACGGACGTATAAAGTTCCCTATTAACGAGCCTGCCGAAGGAAAAAAGAAATCGCAAATTGAAGAGTATATAAAGTTTTACGAGGGGCAAGGCGTACAGCACATTGCATTAGCCACTAACGATATTGTTAAAACTGTAACCACAATGACGGAGCGTGGTGTAGAGTTTTTAAAAGTGCCCCCATCGTACTACGAAACTATATTGAGCCACGTAGGCACTATTGACGAAGACCTACAACAGTTAGCCAAGTTAGGAATACTTATTGACCGTGATGACGAAGGTTATATGCTACAAATATTTACACGCCCAGTAGAAGACCGCCCTACATTATTTTACGAAATAATACAACGCAAGGGTGCGCAAAGTTTTGGTAAGGGTAATTTTAAAGCATTGTTTGAAGCCATAGAGCGTGAGCAAGCATTGCGAGGCACGTTGTAAACACAAGTTATACTATTTATTAAACGCCACAGTTTGTATGTTTACAAACTGTGGCGTTTATAGTTGTTATAGCACAATTTTAAAAGCTAAAAATTTATCGCCAAATTTATCTTTACATTATTGTTATAACTGTGCGTAAAAATGTTTCATTTACTTAATTAAGTCCAGTCTTCTTTTTTGTTCGGCTTAAATAGACTAATGCAATTATTCCTACTACTACAATAGCAACGGTTTGCGCCGTCCAGTTTATCCAACCTAGTGCATAGCCATTAGCCTTACTTAACCCATAAAGTGCTAGCACCTCCATAACAATAAGTTGATACGCACCTATGCCACCTTGCACTACTATAAACCCAAATGCCCCCAACACTAATACTGCCAAGGCATGCACAGGTTGCAGGTGCGAAGTTTGTGCCAAACAAAAGAAATTAATATACACCGTTAACCCATAACAAAACCAAATTAAAACGGATAGCAGCAAATAATATTGTTTTGATTTTACTTGCGTTACTGACAACACACCTTGCTTAACCCCTGCTAGTGCATTTGCTATTTTACTAATAAACTGGTATTGTAATAACTTGTGTTTGTAATGCACTATTAATTTAACACCAATAATTATAGCAACAATAAATAGTAGTATTAACATACTAATTAACTTAACGTTTAAGTGAGGTAGGTGTACATTTTTTTGCACCAGTTGCACTATTGTTTTGTATTCAAACACTAGTAATAGTAGCCCACACAGTAGCAAGGTGAGGGTATCGGTTATTCGTTCAGTAATTACTGTGCCTATGCTTTTTTCAATAGGTATATTTTCTTTTTGATACAATACTCCGCAACGGCTTACCTCGCCAAGGCGTGGTACTACTAAGTTAGCGAGGTAAGCCGCCATTACCGCTGCAAACGTAGTGGCTAGTGGTGGTGTGTGGCTTAGGGGTGTTAGTAATAATTGCCAGCGCATGGCACGCAACAAGTGGCTAAGTAAGGTTATTACTACCGAAACCCCAATTACACCATAGTTAGCCTGCTGTAAGGCAAGTATAACCTGTTGCCTATCGGTTGTTGATAACCCTTGAACTACGTACCATAATAAAAAAAAGCCTATTCCTGCGAATAGACTAATTTTAAAAACGTCGCCTAATGTTAAGCGCATTATACTAACTCGTTATTTGCGTTAGGAAATACAACCCACGGTTTAAATGTTTTGGCTTTTTCAAAACTCATTTGCGCATACGATATAACTATTACCATATCGCCTTTGCTTATTTTTAGTGCCGCTGGACCATTCATACATATTACATTGCTACCCCTCCCCCCTTTAATTACGTAGGTTATTAGTCGCTCGCCGTTTCTATGATTAAGCACATGCACCTGCTCTCCTTCAATTAAATTGGCGGCATCCATTAAATTTTCGTCAATAGTTATGCTTCCTATATAATCAACATTTGCTTCGGTTACTATGCAGTTGTGTACTTTTGATTTTAATACTTGAATATCCATTTTTTTAACTAAAAATATTTTGTGTGAAAATAATTAAAATTGTCAAGTTTAACAATGTTATTCATTTTCTTTAATTTAACTGTGGTTGATACATTAGTACTGAGTAAAAACAAAGGGAATAATATTTATAATTCTTATATTCAATTTTAAAATATACAAATCAAGTTAATGTAAGCATCATTGCAATTTTAGCAAACAACTTTTCGTTAGTCTTTTTGAATACGATTAAAATACTTAAGTAACTATCATTATGCCAATTACTAATATAATTATAGTTAATAAAACAAAGGTAACCCAACTAATTTCGTTTATGGAACTCTTAGAAAGTTTGGTGTTTTTGGTGAGTAGTTTTTTTAATAGAATAGCTATTAAGAATGATATAATAAAAGTAACCGTAATAATACTTAATAGAGGAGTTAAATCTCCACCTCCACTACCAAAATCAGCAATGCCTTTTTTATATTGCTTTTTAATTGTTATTAATTGAGTGGTTTTAACTTGTTTTTTTATAGTGTGTTTTTTATTTACAGCGATTAATTTAGCTGTAATATTAGGTGTTGTAGCTAGTATAGTGTTAGCCAACTTACTATTAACAGTAGTGAGAAGCGAGGCTTGAATTAATGTATCATCCATTACATCATCGTCCTTATTAATAGTTATCTTGGCTAATGTAGGCGTATTAGTTACGCCTACATTGTTAGTGGTTAGTTTGTGCCAGTTAAGCCTGTAACCATTATTATATCTATGCTTTTGTAACGTGCAAGAGTTTAGTAATGTTACTGCTAATAAGGTATTAATTATTGATTTATTCAAAGGTATCATTTGCTATAAAAGTTATAATTAACTATGCTAACAAGTATTTATTTGTTTTTGGCATTAAACCCTAACGAAACTCCAAAGCGGAAACCATTTTTGTTGGGTATAACATAGGCGTTTACAGGTAAGTTTAATTTGCCTGACTTAAACGTACGTCCAAAGGCAAGTATAAAACCAGTGTTTAATTTGTAATTGCCACGGCTATCTAAGCGTTCGGTTACGTTATAAGGGTTAGCCATACCTGGTGCGTGTGTAGTATCAGTGGTTGACCAGTAGCTAGCTAAGCGCCAATCGTTATTGCTATCGTAATAGCCTGATGCTTTTTGTACTACGTTAATAGTGGGGCCTAAGGCAAATTCCCAGCCGTTAACATTACTACGGATACCATGCAATAAGGTAAAGCCAGGTATAAACAAACCTTGGTCGAGCCCAGTAATTACAGGTAAAAACTCAAATAAGGCTTGTATTTTGCCTGAGTTTAAATATTGTTTTTCGAACTGATAACCAAACTGAAACATTACAGGATAGCCCTCGTAACCTCCTGCTGATTTGTTACGTTGTAATATTTTGGCATTTTCGCCCGTAAACGCTACAAAGCCTAAGCGTGGGCCATCAAGGCGTAGACGTTCTTCGTTGGGGTTATTGTTACTGTTATCAAAACCATCACGCTTAGTAAGTTTAGTAAGTAGGTTTTCATCTACGGGTTTTTCAAACATGGTGCGCACAATAATAGTAGTCATACTTTGTAGTTCTTCGGGTAGATTTAAAAACTCAAGTACTGTAGTTTTTTGTATGCTCTTTGTTTTTACATCTATCAAGCGTAGAGTATATATTATTGATTTAGGATATTTTTCAATACTACCGCTTAGCATTTTGTCGGAGTGTATTATATCGCCTATTTCGGTAAGGCATATTTTACCAAAACAATTGTCAATTTGCACTTTATTTTTGGCTACCATATAGGCTACATCATACCTATCCATTACTTCAAAAATGTCAATTTTTTCGAGTTCAATACGTACTAAGTTTCCCATTTGTTCCGATGTTGTTTCGGCGTTTACTCCCTTTGCATCTACTGATAGTACCGTAAGTGTAGGGCGTGTGGTTTGTGCATTACTAGTTGCAAATGTTGCTAACTGTACTGTTGCCGCAAGGGCTAATGTTTTGATTGTTGTTTTCATAATTTCTAAGTTTTTTGGTTTGTGTTTTAATTTGTTATTATGGTTTAGCTTAACTTTTTAATATTACAATGTAAGCTGCTATTACTGTCAGTATACCGTATATCAGTGCTATTATTGCTCTTGTTTTACCAGAGTATTTTTTTGTATTATTTATTATTAAAGCAAGTGCTATTAGTCCCAAAACACCTGCTATAATACCAATTCCAAACCCCATAAAAATTAAGAAATATAATAATAATGCCACTAGTAAGCCAGCCCCAGTTGAGGTATCTAAGTTTAAATTAAAGCCAAGTATTAATAATGGTAATAGTAGCAGCACAATACTTGAAACCATACTAGTACTACTTATTCTTGCTAATCTATCATCTTTTATAACCATTTCAGTTTTATAGGGTTTTGCGCTAACTGTAGTATCACTTATAACCTCTCGTTTTTCAATTAACACTTTATTTTCTTTAGCTACTGGAGATGCGCTTGTCGTTGTTACATACTCGTCGGGTATTGTGTTTATTGTACTTATAAGAGCCTCTGTTTCAAAACGTTCTGTTATAAGAGTGCTATTTTTTTTAATTAAAATAGTTGAAGTTGGTTTATGTAGTGGTGTATTCCATGCAATGGTATAGCCGTTGCTGTACATACGCTTGCTAATGGTACAGCTTGTAAGTACTATAAATAAAGCAATGTAAAGGATTAGAGTTTTCATAGTAGTTATAGCTTTAAAATTTAAAACTGATACCGCCCTGTACCAGTGGACCACCTATACCTGCCTCAGCGTTAATGCCTATGTGGTCGTTAAAAAAATAACGTACACCGTAGCCTAAGCGTATTGCTATGGGTAATGAAATTGGTGTTGATATACAAAAGAAAGAATTTGCTGAACATGATGTCCATTCGTTACTTATACTCCAGTCATTCACAGTAAGCGTTTTGTAGCCTATTCCATGAGTTATATAAGGATCAATTTTTTTAAACTTACCTATATGGTACGTATGTTTTAGTACAAAACGTCGTTTAACATATTTATCAGTTTTATTTATTGCGGTTCTTGTTCCTCCGTAAGGAATTTCCCAGCCTACTAAAGTTTGATTAAATTGAGCATACGTGTATTCGAACCCTAGGCTATGTTTGCTTTTGCGTATATATTCGGCGCGTACTCCGTAATGGTTGTAGTTAGTGTTATGTACTTTTATATTTTCATACGACGAAATGTTATCACATGCAATCTTTGCATCAGCTTCAGGTAAATAATCTCCAAAAAAAACATCAATTATAACATCGTCTTTTTTCACACATTTATTTACTAAGGTAGAATCTTGCAATTTTTTCACTCCTTTTTTAAAATTTGATTTAACAGCTTTAACTTTTAAATCAATAGCGTGTACATTCTTATATTGGTTAGTTAGCTTGTACGTTAATCCCGCTTGTAAAAAAGCGCCACCAATACCTGTTTCGAAATTTAATCCTAAGCCATTATTAAAAAAATATTTGTAACCAATGGCTAATCGCCCCGAAAAACCTATTTTTTGTTTTGGTAAATAAGGCTCGCTCTGGCTATACTCAAAGTTAAATCTTTCTGTATAAATTTTTTCTGTCTTTACTACTTTAACTCCTAAGCCATAGGTTAAATACCAATCTGATTTCGCCCTTAAACGATGCTTACTACAATTAACAAGTATTCTAAGTTTTGTAGCACTTTGCTTATCGGTTAAAAACGTGGTTACTTTTTCATCAATATAACCAAATTTAATGCCTGTATAAAAGTAAGGTGCTACGCTTTTGGCTTCAGCATAACTAAGCTCAATACCTACCCCCAATTTATTACTTGATAAATACTCCGTCTTAAAACCAAAATGTTGTGTATTGTATTTTTTCTTACCTAAGATACCTGCACTTCCTAATATAAATGGTCCGCCCCAATATCCTTCAACAATTACATCGCCTTTTTTAATACATGTTGTTTTGCTTGTTATTGTATCTTGGGCACTAGCACTATTAATTAATGTTAATACAATTACTACTATTTTAATTATTGTTTTCATAGCGATTTTGCTTTTTAATTATTGATGTATTGTTTAATTTTTACACCACAAACATATATTGCTCTCACGAGCTATTAAAACGGTTTTGCGGGCGTGGTTTTAATTTTGTTGCATTAATTACTAATATGTTGCTAAATAAGAATGATATACTACCATTATTTGCAAAAAATGCAAATGGGTAGTGGCATATTTGCATTATGCGCAAATAATAATACCTTTAGTTGCAAATAATACTAAAAATAATGGCACCCAAAAAGCAAGATATTGATATGCAATTGCTATTTATAGCGCATTTGAAACAAATAGTACCTGCTCATATTGTGTTAGTAGACGACATAGCCACCCTCCTCAACATTAGTAACGACAGTGCTTACCGCCGTTTGCGGTGCGAAACCGAATTTACACTTGACGAAACCTACAAAATATGTGCGCATTATCGTATATCTATTGATGCCTTGTTTAGCAACAAAGGAAACTCTGTAACCTGTAATTACACTAAGCTTACCAATACTATTGATAATTTTGAGGGCTATTTAAACAGCCTATTACAGCAAATACAACAGATACAAAAAACTGAAGGCGTAAAACTTATTTATGCTGCGCAGGAAGTGCCTATTTTTAGGTCGTTGCACTCGGATAAATTAGCTGCATTTAAGCTATTTTACTGGCAACGGTCGGTATTAAACATTCCTGAGTATCAAAACGAAAAATTTACCTGGGATATAATTCCGCCACAACAATTAGCCATAGCCGCCGCTATGCACAAAGCCTACTTACAAACAAATAGTGTGGAAATATGGACACACGAAACCATACAAACCAATATTAAGCAGGTAGAATATTATTTTGAATCAGGGGCATTTAAACACCCTGCCGATGCCATAGTAGTACTTAACGAACTTAAAGATATGCTGCTACAAATGAGTACTGAGGCTGAGAACGAAAGCAAGCGAGATGCCCCATTTGCGCTCTACAACAGCGATTTAACCATTGGCACTAATTGTATTCATGTAAAAGCCAATGATAAGTTAATGTCGTTTATATCCTTTAATTCCTTTAACTCATTAGGTACTAACAACCAACAATTTTGCGACGAAATTGAACAATGGATGCGTAATCTTATTAAAAAATCAACCTTAATAAGTGGTGTGGCCGAAAAACAACGTTTTCAGTTTTTTAACAAAACCTACAAAGCTATTGATGCCTGCATTGCCCGTATTAACAACTTTTAATAGTGCAAAGTACGTTTGCTAAACGCCATCAAATACACTAAGTTTGCGCACCAACCATACATTTATTAATGCTACATTTTATAATTCCTTTTTCGTGGATTGACGCCTTAGATATAGTGCTAGTGTCGTTACTATTGTACCAATTGTACAAGTTAATAAAAGGTACGGTGGCCATATCAATTTCTATTGGTATAATGGCGGTGTACATACTGTGGTTGCTGGTAAAAGCACTCAACATGCAGTTGCTCGAAACAATACTGGGGCAGTTTATTGGGGTAGGTTTTATAGCCTTAATTATTGTGTTTCAACAAGAGATACGTAGGTTTTTATTGTTGTTAGGTACTAATGATTTTATTAAAAAATTTTCGTCAAACTTGTTTGCTACCGCTACTAATACTACTGACTCCAATCAGTTAGAGGTACTGCCGTTTATTAAAGCCTGCAAAACCATGAGCGAAACTAATACAGGTGCTATAATAGTGCTAACCAAAACATCAACCCTCGATTTTTACATAAGCACTGGCGATGTTATTAATGCAAGGCTTAACACACGTCTTATCGAAAGTATATTTTTTAAAAACAACCCCCTGCACGACGGTGCTGTAATAGTAACCGACAATTACATTAAGGCAGCACGGTGTGTATTGCCCGTTACCGAAAAAGACGATTTTCCTGAACACCTTGGTATGCGACACCGAGCGGCAGTGGGTATTACCGAAGATTCGGACGCAATAGCCGTAATTGTAAGCGAACAAACGGGAGCAATATCAGTGTGCAAGGAAGGAAAACTAACAATTGATATAAGCATACAACAATTATCAAAATTATTAGAAAAAGAATTTAATACATAATACTATCACATGGAATTATATAACATAAACGCAGGATTATTTAAGTTAGATGGAGGAGCTATGTTTGGCGTTGTGCCCAAAAGCCTATGGAATAAGCTAAACCCAGCCGACGACAATAATATGTGTACCTGGACAATGCGCTGCTTACTTATTATTGATGGTGCCCAACGTATACTTATTGATACGGGTATGGGCGACAAGCAGGACGCTAAATTTTTTGGACACTACTATATGCACGGCAACGATACATTACTCAAAAGCCTTGCTAATGTTGGAGTACAGCCAAGCGACATAACCGATGTTGTGCTAACACACCTCCACTTTGACCACTGCGGTGGCGCTATACAATGGAACAATGGTAAAGATGGTTTTGAGCCTGTGTTTAAAAATGCAAAGTACTGGAGTAATGCCGAGCATTGGGCTAACGCTACTAAACCCAATCCTAGGGAAAAAGCATCGTTTTTAGTAGATAATATTATACCCATTGAACGAAGTGGACAACTCAACTTTGTAACAGACCAAACTATAATACACCCCAACTTATCGTTTATCAACGTAAGTGGCCACACCGAACACATGATGCTACCTGTGATACAGCACCAACAAAGAGAAATAATATACGTGGCCGATTTGCTGGCATCAATGCACCACATACCTACACCGTGGGTAATGGCTTATGATACACAACCACTATTAAGCATGACCGAAAAACAAAGTGTACTAGCACGTGCTGCGGCTAATAATTCAATACTGTATTTTGAACACGACCACCAACACCAAGCCTGCACGGTACAAGTAACTGATAGGGGCATTAAATCCAAGGAGGTGTTGGAACTTGTAAATAATGCTTTTGTAGGCGTGTAACACTGCAATAACTAATCAAAAATTTACTCTAGGTATTTATGTATGTTTGAAATTCTCTAACGCTATTATGCACACTACTATTTTGTTTAATTATTAAATGTCGAAACTTTCTGTTCAAAAAAAATTCATTGACCTGTCGGACTACGGCCGTCCAATTGCGGCTTACTTTGCGCACAAGCTTGCACCTACCACCACCACTCCCATACAAGTTACGCTAGTATTTGGCGTATGTGGGCTAATAGCTACCTACTGCATTGTGCAGCAATGGTTTGTAAGTGCTGGAGTATTTTTAATTTTAAAATCAATCATCGATGGTATTGATGGCTCACTTGCACGGCTTAAAAACACTCCGTCGTACACGGGCAGATACCTCGACTCAGTGTTTGATAACGTATTAAATCTAGTGTTTTTTATGGCTATTGCCTACACCACACACCTATCGTATTTATTAGCCTTAGCAGCTTATGCATGTATGCAATTGCAAGGTACATTGTACAACTATTACTATGTAATATTGCGCAATAATTCAGTAGGCGGCGATACTACCAGTAATATATTTGAGACAAAAACTCCTACTGCTTTTGCTACCGAACAACAGCGGTACGTTAATATGTTATTTGCCATTTATATAGCACTATACGGTATTTACGATAAAATAATATACTCCCTTGATGCGCCTGCGGCCAAAATAATTTCGTTCCCCAAATGGTTTATGACACTCCTTTCAATTTATGGTTTAGGGTTTCAATTATTAGTAATGGCCTTGTTATTAGCCACGGGTTACATCAAAATTATTATTCCGTTTTTTATCGTATATTCTATAGCTATTCCATTATTTATTGTAATACGTAAACTATGGCTACAAACTAATTAAAATCAGTTATTTACAACAAACAATCGTAAAACCAATGTCGTTTTTTAGTAAATTATTTAATACTTCTCCCCCTGTTAACACACCTTTATCAGTTATTGGTACTGATATGCACTCGCATTTAATTCCGGCTATCGACGATGGTTCCAAAAGTATGGAAGACACCATTGCCATGCTACACGAATTTGCGACATTAGGCTACACCACCGTAATAACTACGCCACACATCATGGGCGATGCGTACCGTAATACGCCCCAAATAATACTTGATGGCTTAGCGCTAGTGCGTGCCGAGGCACAAAAACACCAAGCAATTAAGCATTTGCGGTTAGAAGCCGCCGCCGAATATTATTTTGATTCCGATTTTGAACACAAACTTCACAATGAAAAATTATTAACTATTAGCGATAATTATGTGCTGTTTGAACTATCATATATTAACGAGCCCGAAGGTGTAAATAAATTAGTGTACGATATGCAAATGAAAGGCTACAAGCCAATACTAGCGCACCCCGAGCGCTACCCATACTGGCACAACAATATTGATAAGTACGAGGAGTTATCAGAGCGAGGAGTATATTTGCAAGTAAACGCTAACTCGTTAGCAGGGCATTATGGTCCGCCAATGAAAACCGTAGCCGAAAAATTAATAGCTCGTAACCTAATTAGGTTCATAGGTACTGATTGCCACAAATACGAGCATTTAGGAGTAACGCAGCGCATTAGCACCAACAAGCATTTTGAACAATTGATAAACTCAGGGTTGCTGTTAAACGGTACGTTGTAGGTTTTAGTTTAAAATGAAAATACTATCTATAATTATCTGTTGCTCACTACTATTTATTAGTTGTAAACGCAAAGGCAAAAACAATAAGAATGCCTGCAATGGCGATACTCGGCGCGAAGTAAAAATATGTACTGATAGCAAGGTAACATTAATAAACGCTACGTCTATTGTAACTAGCATTGATAGCCTAAATGCGATAATTGTACCCACAGTAAACTCAGGTACTGCACGATTAACATTGGAGCAACACACCTACACTGTAACCGCTAAAGTGGATAAGGTAAAAAAAGAGTGGGACGGCGATTATCACATTAGATTAACCAACGGCACCAATTATTTAATATGCGAAGTACCTAACCCAACGTGTGAGTACGCTAGTAAATCAGCCTATGTAGCGCAATACAACAAGGTTAAATCATTTGTACAAAATAACGATCTCGAAGATAAAATCATAACCATAACAGGCGTTGCCTTTGTGGATATTGATCATTACTACTCACGCAAGCAAGCCAACAATAACATAGAACTACACCCGATATTTGATATTAAATTTTAATGCAAAAACATTACATAATTATTGCCAAAAAAACGTTTCTTTAGCTTATTTTAGCACAATAAATTAGTTAATACTCATCATTTAAAAACTACGCCTGTGTTTCCACGTCTGTCCGATTTAATTTTTTATTTGTTTGGTGTAAATATTCCGTTGCCCATTGCAATGTTTGGGTTTATGGTAGGTATGGCGTTTATGGTTGGGCATTATATTTTTACTTGGGAAATGAAACGTAAGCAAGCCTTAGGTACGTTTCAACAGCAGTTTAAAACGGTAACTACTAATTATGAATTTAATTACGCTGACTTAATTTGGAACGCTGTATTTGGTTTTTTTGTAGGTTTTAAGCTATATCCAGCCATTACTAATTACAGTGCATTTGTAGCTAACCCACCCGAGTTTATTTTATCATCTACCGGAAATTTCGCCGCAGGTATAATAGGTATTGTGCTTATGGTAGCATACCAATACTACGAGTACAACAAAAACAAACACAAAACTCCCGAAACCAAAACAATAAAAGTTGATGCACACGAGTACGTACTCAATATGATTTTTATTGGTGCTTTCACAGGTTTGTTAGGGGCTAAAATTTTTCATAATCTCGAAAATATTAACGAATTTGTAGCTAATCCAATGGAGGCCCTACTATCATTTAGCGGCTTAACTATGTATGGTGGCTTAATAGTAGGCAGTATATGCGTGCTGTATTATGCCCACAAAAACAACTTACGCATGGTGGATGTGGCTGATGCCTGCGCTCCTACCTTAATGATAGGCTATGCCATAGGTCGTATGGGTTGCCAACTAAGTGGCGACGGCGATTGGGGTATAGTAAACACGCTTACAAAACCTTTTGCGGCAATGCCCGATTGGTTATGGAGTTTTAAATATCCACACAACGTAGTAGGCGAGGGTATACCCATAGCAGGCTGTGATGGACAGTATTGCTACGAATTAGCACAAGGCGTGTTTCCAACACCGGTGTACGAATCTATTATGTGTTTTATTTTATTTGCAGTGTTATGGGCCGTACGCAAGCGTATTAAGGCATCGGGCGTTATGTTTAGTTTATATTTATTATTAAACGGTGTAGAGCGCTTAGCTATTGAAACTATACGTGTAAACACACAATACAACATAATGGGCGGTATTACTCAAGCACAAATTATAGCTACGTTATTGATAATTATTGGAGGTATTGGTATTTTTTATTTTAACAAAAAATCAACTACACCCATTATAAACCCTGCTAAATAAACCCAACAATAATGATAAACATACTAGGCAACCACAACAGTATTTTTAATCAATTCATACTTGAATTGCGCGATACCACTATTCAAAAAGACAGTATGCGTTTCCGCCGTAACATTGAGCGCATAGGCGAAATAATGGCTTATGAACTAAGTAAAAAAATGGACTACGTACCTCGTGTAACCACTACTCCGCTAGGCGAAGTAACTATACCCGTAATAGCCGAACAGCCTGTAATAGCAAGTATATTACGCGCTGGCTTACCGTTGCACATAGGTGTGTTAAATTATTTTGATAGCGCACAAAATGCGTTTATATCCGCCTATCGTAAGCATCACAAAGACCATACGTTTGAAATACACGTGGAGTACATGAGCTCACCATCGTTAGAGGGCAAAACACTATTACTCTGCGACCCTATGTTGGCCACAGGGCAATCAATGGTGCTGGCTTACCAAGCAATGTTGCGCAACGGTGTGCCCAAGCAATTGCATGTGGCGTCAATAATAGCAAGTGCCGAAGGGCTAAGTTATGTGCGCCAGCACTTGCCTGCTAACACCCAGTATTGGTTAGGCGCGGTGGACGAAGAACTTACCACACAATCGTACATTGTACCAGGCTTGGGCGATGCCGGCGATTTGGCATACGGAAGCAAACTTTAAAACCAAACGGTGAAAAAAAATCTTTACATAATTGCAGGGTGCAACGGAGCTGGCAAAACAACTGCCTCGTTTACCATACTGCCTGAAATATTAAATTGTAAAGAGTTTGTAAACGCTGATGAAATTGCAAGAGGGTTATCGCCGTTTCAACCCGAAAAAGTAGCCATAGAAGCTGCTCGTATTATGCTAAACAGAGTAAATGAATTATTGAACGGTAGCAATAATTTTGCATTAGAAACTACCCTAGCCACTAAAAGTTACACGCACAAAATAGCCACAGCACAACACAATAATTTTAAAGTAATACTATTGTTTTTTTGGTTGAAAGATGTGCATTTAGCCATAGAGCGTGTGCGAATAAGGGTTACAGAGGGAGGGCACAACATCCCCACTGATGTAATAAAAAGAAGACACGCCAGTGGTATTAAAAACTTATTTGAGCTATATTTACCAATAGTTGATGAAGCTATGATATTTGAAAATACCGAACGTACGCCCACATTAATAGCAGAAAAAAATGGGGACGGAGTTTTTTCAATTATTGACGAAAAAAAATTTAATAGGTTAAAAAAATATTAAAATGAAAAAGGATAAATCGCAACGAAGTGTCGAGCAAACCAAAATTTTGCAAGGAATGGAAAAAGTATATGAAAATTTAATTGCCTTTAAAAAGCGTATGGGTACTGACATAGTAACCATGCAAGGCGATAAAATAGTGTACATTAATCCCAATAATTTATAATTAATAACACTATGTACAGTAACACCGTTGCCTACTACACATTGGGTTGCAAGCTCAATTTTTCGGAAACCTCTACCATAGCACGCCTCTTTACCGACGGTGGCTATAACAAAGTGGAGTTTAACAACGGTGCCGATGTATACATAATAAATACCTGCTCAGTAACCGACCACGCCGACCGCAAATGCAAAAAAGTAGTGGCGCAAGCCCTAAAGCATAACCCTGAGGCATTTATAGCAGTAGTAGGCTGTTACGCACAATTAAAACCCGAAGAAATTGCTACCATAAAAGGTGTTGACGTAGTGTTAGGTGCGTCGGAAAAATTTGATGTAGTAAACTATATCGAAACCAAAAAACGTACTGAAACTAAAATTGCTACCTCCGAAATAAAGTTGGCAAACACCTTTGTACCCGCATTTAGCGAGGGAGATCGCACTCGTACGTTTTTTAAAGTACAAGACGGTTGCGATTATTTTTGTGCATTTTGCACCATACCATTAGCACGAGGATTTAGCCGTAGCGAAACCATTGATGCTACTATTATCAAAGCCAAAGAGTTAGAAAACAAAGGCATTAAAGAAGTAGTGTTAACGGGCGTAAATATTGGCGATTTTGGACGACACAACGACGAGCAATTTTTCGATTTAATAAAACGTTTAGAAACTGAGGTAAACATTGAACGCTACCGAATATCAAGCATTGAACCCAACTTACTTACTGAGGAAATTATAAATTTTGTGGCAGTAAGTAAAAAGTTTATGCCTCATTTTCATATCCCCTTACAATCGGGCAGCAACAAAATATTAAAACTAATGCGCCGTCGCTACGTGCGCGAATTATATGCTAGCCGCATAGCATTAATCAAACAAAAAATGCCTAATGCCTGCATTGGGGTTGATGTTATTGTGGGGTTTCCGAGCGAAACTAACGATGATTTTTTAGATACCTACAATTTTATTAATGAATTAGATGTGCAGTACTTGCACGTGTTTCCGTACAGCGAACGACCTAATACATCGGCAGCACGTATGAAAGACGTAGTAACTAATAGAGACAGAACCGAACGAGTTAAACAACTACAAATACTGTCGGAAAAAAAACGACACGCTTTTTATCAAAGCCAACTCAACAATACATTTAATGTATTGTTTGAACACGAAAAAAGCGATGGTTTTATGTACGGTTTTACGGAGAATTATATTAAAGTAAAAGCGACCTACGACCCGTTATTAGCCAACGAAATTGTACCTTACAAAATTACAAAACTCGATAACGAAGATGCCGCAGTTACAGGATATTCGATGGTAGATATTCCTGCCAAGAAAGAATTGGTTTAATGCTATATTGATTTTACAATTTTACAAGAAAGTCATAAATAGCGAACAACTCATCAGAAAATTAAACTAATAGGTAGTGAACTGGTAAATCAAAAAAACATGTATTCGGAACTCGAAAGTATAAACAAATTAATTTTTAAACCGTTAGGGATTGTACTCACAAATGTAGCCGCCGAATTAGAAAGCAAAGAGTATTTTGCACACAAATTTCAAATCAATGGACAGCATGTAATATTTAGGTGTGCTAAAATTACACCAACAAAAATTGGGCAATTTGTAACCATTTGGAAACGTGATGACAACGGGATTACTCAACCATTTGACCTTCATGATGATTTCAACTTTTGTATAATTACGGCACGAAAAAATGAAAATTTTGGACTGTTTATATTTCCGAAATTAGTTTTGTACCACAACAAAATTTTGTCGGATAACACAAGAGATGGAAAACGAGGAATTAGAGTTTATCCAACTTGGGATTTAACAGCAAATAAGCAAGCACAGAAAACTCAACTTTGGCAAACAGAATATTTTATAGCACTATCAAAAAACGAAGAAATAGATTTTGAAACAGTGAAGAAACTATTAACTATGGAAAATTAAATTAATAAAGAACCACTAATACAAAAGTTGAACACTTAATAATTTGATATTTACCACATCACAAAGTACAAAAATAATATGCGTACATTAGAAATTAACGAAACACTTGTGCCTGCAGGTACTTCGCAGTGGTTAAAGGTAAATACCTACAACCTTACCGTGGGTGCGCAGGTAGATATGCCCGCTTACGTTATTAACTCTAGCAAGGAAGGTCCAGTGGTGTTGTTTACCGCAGGAATGCACGGCGACGAAATTAACGGCATTGAAACCCTACGCCAATTATTACAACGTAAAATAGCGCAAGATTTATTGTGCGGCGCAGTAATAATTATACCCGTGGTAAACACTATTTCGTTCATGTACAAAAGCCGTGCATTGCCCGATGGTAAAGATTTAAACCGTTGTTTCCCTGGGGCCAAAAACGGTTCGTTAGGCGCACGTATTGCTTATGATATGATGCAAAAAATATTACCTATTATTGATGTAGGCGTTGATTTTCATACGGGAGGAGCACAAATAAATAACTACCCACACTTGCGTTGTAAGTTTGACGAAGTGGCGAGTGTTGACTTAGCTAAAAAATTTGGCGCACCATTTTTAGTAAACAGTGAGTACCGCGAAAAATCGTTTAGAAAAGAAGCCGCAAAACTAGGCAAAACAATATTGGTGTATGAAGCGGGCGAATCGCTACGATTGAATAAACTAGCTATAAAAACTGGGTTAGAAGGCTGCGAACGCCTACTGAAAAACTTAGATATGCTTGCCCACAACACAGTGGAAGAATATAAAACCGAAGTGCTAAATACTACCACATGGGTACGTGCCAAAAACGCAGGTTTGTTTCGCACCTACAAAAAATACGGCGATTACGTTACCGTAGATGAAAAAATTGCTGCCGTAACCGATACCTATGGCAAGGAGTATTTTGCCGTAACGGCAAATGTTTCGGGTTATATTATTGGTGTAAATAACAGCCCTGTGGTAAATGTGGGCGACGCCCTGCTACATATTGGTTGTGTATAGTTTTTTAATTGTAAATTCGCACTTTATATTTTAACAAAACATACCGTGAAAAAAACAATAGCCAACAACACTATAAAAAACAAACGTGCTTATTTCGATTACGAAATAATAGCACCCTTTGTGGCTGGGTTGGTATTGGCTGGCACCGAAATAAAAAGCTTACGCGAAGGAAAAGCCAATTTAACTGACGGATTTTGTTCGTTTACTAACGGCGAATTACATGCACGTAACATTCATATTTCGGAATATTTTGAGGGTACTTACAACAACCATCGGCCTAAGCACGACCGTAAGTTGCTGTTAAATAAACGCGAACTAGCTAAAATAAAAGAACTCCTCAAAAACAAAAGCCATACAGTTATTCCGCTCAAAATATTTTTTACCGAAAAAGGTTGGGCTAAAATAGAGATAGGTGTAGCACGGGGCAAAAAAGAATTTGACAAACGCGAAAGTCTCAAAACTAAATACGCACAACGTGAAATTAGCAACGCTATGAAACATTAAATTTTAATACACCTATCATAAAAATACTCACTTAATTTTAACTTAATAAAAACCTATTTACAATGACTGGATTTTTTAACGTACCCACACCCATCAACGAAAACATAACAAGTTATGCTCCCAACACTAAGGAGCGCAAGCATTTGCAAGATACCATAGCTGCAATGCGTGCACAAACAATGGATATACCTATGTACATTGGTGGTAAACACATTCGTACCAATAACACAGGCGCATGCTTACCACCGCACGACCACCAGCATATATTAGCCAACTATCACAAGGGTGCTAAGCAACACGTAACCGATGCTATAAATGCGGCTTTAGCAGCTAAAGCGCAGTGGAGCAATTTACCTTGGGAACATCGTGCGGCTATATTTTTAAAGGCAGCCGAACTAGTAAGCGGTCCTTATCGCTTGCGTATTAATGCGGCTACCATGCTTGGGCAATCAAAAAGTGCTTTTCAGGCTGAGATTGATAGTGCGTGCGAGTTTGCTGATTTCTTACGTTTTAACGTAAAATATATGACCGAAATATATGCTGAGCAACCCATATCATCGGCAGGAGTGTGGAACCGCCTAGAGCAACGCTCGCTCGAAGGATTTGTGTACGCACTTACGCCATTTAATTTTACGGCTATTGCGGGTAACTTGCCCTCAAGCGCAGCAATGATGGGCAATGTAGTAGTATGGAAACCATCTAACACACAAATATATTCAGCTAATATTATTATGCAAATATTTGAGGAAGCTGGCGTACCCGCAGGTGTTATTAACTTGGTGTATGTTAGTGGCCCCGATGCTGCTGAAGTTATATTTAAGCATGCTGATTTTGCAGGCATACATTTTACGGGTAGTACAGCCGTGTTTCAAGATATTTGGAAAGCTATTGGTAACAATATTCACAACTACAAATCGTACCCACGCATAGTAGGCGAAACTGGTGGTAAAGATTTTATACTCCTACATCCTACGGCTGATGTAGCGGTGAGTGCTACTGCACTTACACGAGCTTCGTTCGAGTATCAAGGGCAAAAATGCTCCGCCTGCTCACGTGCTTATGTACCCGCAAGTATGTGGCCTGCACTTAAAGAGCGATTGATAGCTGATGTTAAATCAATTAAAATTGGCGGTACTGAAGATTTTAGTAATTTTTTTAATGCTGTAATTGATGAAAAATCATTTGATAAATTAGCTTCGTATATTGATGCCGCCAAAACTGACAAAGACGCTGAAATAGTAGTTGGTGGCACGTATGACAAGAGTAAAGGATATTTTGTACACCCTACAATTATTCAGGCACATACCCCAACTTATGTAACTATGTGTACCGAATTGTTTGGCCCCGTGCTTACTATATATGTGTATGCCGATGCGGATTTTGAAGCAACGTTAGATATAATTGATGCTACATCAACCTATGCTTTAACGGGTGCAATAATTTCTAACGACCGTTACAGTATTGATTTAGCCAGCAAAAAATTAGCTAATAGTGCAGGTAATTTTTATATTAATGATAAATGTACAGGCGCAGTAGTTGGTCAGCAGCCTTTTGGTGGCGGGCGTGCTAGTGGCACTAACGACAAAGCAGGTAGCAAACTTAATTTATTACGTTGGGTAAGCCCACGTACTATTAAGGAAACTTTTACGCCGCCTACTGAGTACGCATACCCATTTATGCAACCCGAATAGTAATTAATAGCTCCTAGTAACGTACACTATTTATGGTAGATTATAATCCCAAAGATTGGTCAGCATTTATATTTAAAATGCACAAGGCTGATACAGTACAAAAACTGTTGCCAATGCTTATTTACATAGCCGTATACAGTGGTGTAGTGGTGTTTTTATTACATCAGTTTTTGCCTACTAATTTAATTTCGTATTGCGAAAAATTAACCATAATGCATACCTTACTAGGGTTTGTAATATCAATGCTATTGGTGTTTAGAACCAACACTGCCTACGACCGTTGGTGGGAGGGCCGCAAGGTGTGGGGTTCGTTAATAAACACAAGCCGAAACTTGTTATTAAAATTTACCACCCAAATTAGTAACCCCACTATAGTTAAGCAATTGAGCGAAACGGTAGTGGAGTTTGCCGAAGCGTTAAAAATACACCTTAACAAAGGTAAGGGTACAAAACATACCTCACACTTACCATTAACTACTACGTACAACATGTACAACCAAGTGTGTGCGTTACACAAAAATGCTTTAATTAACGATATACAATTTTTAACCTTAAATAATGATATACAACTACTAATGGATTATACCGGAATGTGCGAACGTATTAAAAACACTCCCATACCGTTTATATACAGTATGTTTATTAAAAAATTTATTTTTATTTACGTAATGACTTTACCCTTTGCCTTAGGCTTTAATTTAAGTTATTTAACTGTGCCAGTATCGGTATTTATATTTTACGTATTAGCAAGTTTAGAAACTATTGCTGAAGAAATAGAAGACCCATTTGGTGAGGACTCCAACGATTTACCGCTCCAAAATTATGTACGCATAATTGAAAAAAGCAAAATTGAATTACTTGTTAAATTGTAAGTAGTATAATATTTTTTTTAGGGCTATGCAAAAATCAGTAGTATAGCATCACTCACACTACTACCAAGCTATTTATAATTATTACAACTAGGTCAAGCAAAAACACTAATAGTAGTTATATACCACAACGAGCAAGTAAACTTGGTTTACTTGCTCGTTGTGGTATATAACTACAGGCTACTATTTAGTAAACAACAACTCTCTGTACTTAGGTAGTGGCCAGCTTGCATCGTCCACTAGTAATTCTAATTTATCTACATTATAACGTATAATTTCGAAGTGCGTTTTTACTTTATCACAGTAAGCAACAGCTTGTTTACGCCCATCGGTTAACGTATTTGCTTTCTTACGCTCTTCAGTCATAGCATGTACTTGCGCACTAATAGTACTGATGCGTTCAGATACTTGCTTAATATCTTCGAGTTGAGTTTTTGCTAATGTTTTATATTCTTTGTCCGCAAACAATGCCTTAATACCTTGTGCATTCGTAATTAATACATTTTGATATTTTATTGCCGTAGGTATTATTTGGTTCATAGCTATATCAGCAATTAAGCGACTTTCAATTTGTATTTTTTTGGTATAGGTTTCTAACATAATTTCGTGGCGTGCCTCTAGCTCACGGTGGCTGTATATATTATGTTTTTCAAACAGGTTAAGAGTTTGTTTGCTCACAAAGGCATCTAATGCTGGCGGAGTAGTTTTTATGTTGTTTAATCCACGTTTAGTAGCTTCCTTCACCCACTCATCACCGTAGCCGTTGCCTTCAAATCTAATTTTTTTGCACGTACCAATAATATCACGTAGTACGTGTAGTATAGCATCATCTACTTTATCGCCATTTTTAATACGGGTATCTACTTCGGTTTTAAAATTTAGTAACTGATCGGCCACAATGGTATTGAGTGTAGTCATAGCTTGCGAGCAATTAGCGCTAGAACCCACTGCTCTAAACTCAAATTTATTACCTGTAAATGCAAATGGTGAAGTCCTATTTCGGTCAGTATTATCTAACAAAACATCTGGAATTTTGCCAACAACATTCAGTTTTAAATCAGTTTTTTCTTCAGGCGATAATTTTCCATCGGTTACACCTTCTAATTCAGCTAAAACTTTGGTCAATTGTTCGCCAATAAAAACCGAAATTATTGCTGGCGGTGCTTCATTAGCACCTAATCTGTGGTCGTTTGTAGCAGTTGCAATTGAAGCACGAAGTAATTCTTCGTAATCATTAACGGCTTTTATTGTATTGATAAAAAACGATAAAAACTGCAAGTTGCTCATTGGTGTTTTGCTTGGCGACAACAAGTTCACGCCAGTATCTGTAGCCATTGACCAGTTGTTGTGCTTGCCCGAACCATT
>JAYWFU010000019.1:0-32811 GCA_043778625.1 Bacteroidia bacterium
TTATGCAGAAATTACGAACTGCTTTTTGAAACAGCTGAAGAAATGGTTAAGCTGTCTGCTATAAAATTATTATTGAATAAAATTTAAACAGGCTCTTAGACTCCGCATTTATATATTATAATAAGGGAATAGTTATAGGGAAAAGGGCAATATATAAATACGACTTAGCAAGTATTTACAACCATTTGTGCGAACTATATTTTGAAAGTAATGATATTAAAAAAGCATTGGTATATAATAAAAAAGCATTGGTTATTTCGCGGTATCAGCAAGACTCTAGTAGTATTGTGGAGTGCATGTTAAATGAGGCTAAATGTAATATTGCACTTGGCTATATTGATGGTGCAATCGTAGCGGTTGGTAGTGTAAATAATTACGCCATAAAACACGACATACAATACTTACAACTAAAAGCCACTGAAGCCCTAGCCAACAGCTATTACCAACAAGGTAACTATAAGCTTGGATACAATTATTATAAACAATATGCTACCATTAACGAGGATATTAATAGAAAAGCCTACTCGTCGAGCCTTAGCAGTCTACAAGGAGATTATTCGTTACAAAAATCGGAAACTAACGTACGCCAATTACAACAAGCTAACCAAATACAAGAATTAACGAATAAAAAAAATACGTATTTTATAGTGGCACTACTTTTAGTGGCATTAATAGTAATGAGTGTATCCCTTTTATTATTCAGACAAAATAAACAAAAACAAAAAGTTAATGCGCAGCTTCAAGTACAAAATGGCATTATTGCTCAAAAAAATAGGGAGATAGAAAGTAGTATTAAATATGCTAAAGGTATACAGCAAGCATTATTAACCAGTAAGGAATATATTGATAAGCATTTTAGTCCCGATTATTTTATTTACTACGAGGCTAAAGATATTGTGAGTGGCGATTTTTATTGGGCGGTACAACAGCACAATAAATTTTACATAGCCATAGCCGATTGTACAGGGCATGGTGTACCAGGGGCGTTTATGAGTTTGCTCAACATTAGTTTACTTAACGAAAATGTAATTGAGCAAGGTATGGCAGCCCCTGCCGAAATATTAAACGAACAACGTAGAGAAATTATAGAAGCATTAAACCCCAATGGTAACGAAAACGTTAAAGATGGTATGGATTGCGTACTGTGCGCATTTGATTTAGCAAATATGCTCCTAACATTTGCGGCTTCAAACAATCCATTATGGCTAATACGTAACAATGAACTAATAGAATATAAGGCTGATAAAATGCCAGTAGGTAAGTACCATGATGTTACTAAAGATTTTAGCACACAAACCATTAGTTTACAAAAAAACGATTGTATTTATATGTTTACAGATGGCTATGCCGACCAATTTGGCGGGCCTAAAGGCAAAAAATTTATGTACAAACAACTCAAGAATTTTTTGCTTACCATTGCTCACTTGCCTATGAAAGAACAGCAACAACAACTTAGTACTACCTTTACAAATTGGAAAGGTGCGTTAGAACAAGTGGACGATGTGTGTGTGATGGGAATTAGGGTTTAACTCACTATTCAGCCACTTCCTTAATAGCACTCATTAATTCGTGCATTGTAAATGGCGTGCCTTTTATTTTGTTTACACCCTTTGCATCTACCAAGTATTTATCACGCAGTATGCGCACCAGTTGCCCGTTATTAATTTCAGGCACTATTATTTTTTTATGGTTTTTAATTAATTCGCCTAAATTTTTAGGCAGTGGATTTAAGTATTTAATGTGTGCGTGCGCTACACTTACACCTTGGGCTAACGCCTCGCTTACAGCTCCACGTATGCTTCCGTAGGTGCTTCCCCAGCCTATTACTAGCACATCAGCATCAGTAGCGCCTTGGTCAAGGGTTTGTAGCGGTATATAATCGGCTATGGCATCTACACGAGCTTGGCGTAACTTTACCATCAATTCATGATTGTCGGGGTCGTAAGATATATCACCTGTTAAATTTTCTTTTTCTAACCCACCTATACGGTGCTCTAATCCTTTAGTACCGGGTATTGCCCAAGGGCGTGCTAACTTAGCATTGCGAGTGTAGGGTAAATATTTTTCTTTAACCTCTTTAGCAACATCGTATTGGTAGGTAATAGGCGCTAGGCTTTCCTCGGTAGGAAATCTCCATGGCTCTGCTCCGTTAGCTATGTAGCCATCACTCATAAAAAACACGGGCGTCATGTGTTCCACCGCAATACGGCAGGCTTCGTACACCATAGTAAAACAGTCGCTAGGGCTACTGGCGGCTATTACAGGCACAGGACACTCGCCATTACGCCCATAAATCGCCTGCATTAAATCAGCCTGTTCGGTTTTGGTAGGCAAGCCTGTACTTGGTCCACCACGTTGTACATTTATTATTACTAAAGGCAGTTCCAACATGGTGGCTAAACCAATAGCTTCGGTTTTAAGGGCAATACCCGGCCCTGATGATGAGGTAACTCCTAAACTACCGCCAAACGATGCGCCAATAGCGGCACATATAGCGGCTATTTCGTCTTCGGCTTGAAACGTTTTTACACCAAAATTTTTGTGCTTGGATAAATCATGCAGTATGTCAGAAGCTGGCGTAATTGGATAGGTAGCAAAAAACAAGGGGAGCTTACTTTTTTGTGCCGCAGCTATTAAGCCAAGTGCAGTAGCGGGATTGCCATTAATGTTGCGGTACTGGCCACTAGGCATATTGGCTTTGGCTACTTCGTACCTATTCATAGGCGTTTCGGTAGTGTCGCCGTAGGCATAACCCGCTTTTAGTACTTTTACGTTAGCATCAAATATGTTAGGTTTCTTTTTAAATTGTTCTTGTAAGGCTTTTATAGTGGGCTCAAGCGGGCGATTATATATCCAAAAAGCGTACCCTAGTACAAACATATTTTTACACATGTCTATTTCTTTTTTGCCTAACCCGCTATCTTCCAACGCAGTGCGTGTAAGCTTAGTTACATCAACGGTATATAGTGTATATGCACTTAGAGAGCCGTTAGTTAACGGATTATTGTCAGTAGAAATTTTGGCAAGTTCCAAGTCGCGGGCATTAAATCCGTCGGTGTTGGCAATTACAATTCCGTTGGGTTTAAGCTCTTTAATATTAGCTTTAAGGGCAGCGGCGTTCATTACCACTAATACATCGCACTCGTCGCCAGGGGTAAATATTTCAACACTACCAAATTTTATTTGAAAGCCCGACACCCCAGCCAGCGTGCCTTGCGGGGCACGTATCTCGGCAGGGAAGTTAGGGAAGGTAGATAAATCGTTACCCAAAAAAGCGGCAGTGTTGGTAAATTGTGTACCCGTAAGTTGTATGCCATCGCCTGAATCGCCTGCAAAACGTATGGTTACATTAGTTTTTTGTTCAATAGTGGTAGGAATCATTTATAGTTAAAATCACGTGTAAATACTTAATTTAATTTTTCGGGTACTATTAATTCAAAGCGAGGTATTTGCACCTTAAATTCTTCGTTGGTTATGTTGTTTACAAACGTATAGTAGCCTTGCATATAGCCTAAGTCAGTTTTTAGACTACACCCTGAATCATACGTAAATTTTTGGTTAGGAGCTAAGGTGGGTTGTTGTCCAATAACACCATCGCCCTCTACGTAATGGAGCGAATAATCCGAATCAAATATCCGCCAAAATCTGCGGAGTAATTGCACGCTATATTCGCTAGTATTAGTAATTGTAATGTGGTAAGCAAACACGTAGTGCCCTTGCTCGGGTTGCGAGTTAGCCAACAAGTACTGTGTGCTAATTTCTATTTTTATACCGTTAGTAATATTAGCTATCATTATCAGTTATCTTTATTAATTTAGCAAAAGTATTTATAATAATTATCATGCGGTCATTTATTGTTAAAATAGTAGTGTTTTTTATGTTGATTAATTTCAACCCTATTGGTGCTAGTGCACAGCCTACTAAGTTTTTTGTTAAGGCCAACGTATCGTTTCCTAAGGCGGTGAGCAACAAGTTTTTTAGGCAAAAATATACAGGAGTTTATAATTTAGATTTAAGTGTTAACTATTTGGTTAGTAAAAGTATATATGTTGGATTGGGAGGCGATTATAAAATGTTTCAACTCCGTGATAATTATGTGAGTACTCGCAAAACATATATTGAAAACAAAAAAGGATACTCCGTAAGTAGTAAGGCACTTAGTGGCCTAGTTAATATTGGCTATTGGAAAAGCGATGGCGCAAGTTTAGTAACTGATTTTAACATAGGAGTAGGTATAATGCAAACTACCAATAATACACCTATTGACACCCTTAAAATTACTACGCTTACCAAGGCATTTACCCTACAACCTAAGGTTGGTTTTTATTGGTATGTAGATGATGACAAACTAATGATGCTTGGCGGAACCATTGGCTACACCTACGTAAATAGCCGTTTTGATGCCGATGCCTTAAAATATAATTTAATATCAATAGATTATACTGCACGTGATACCAAGTTTAGTACGCAGTACATTAACTTTGGTTTAGGGCTCATTTACCGCATAGGTAAATCATCAGGCAGTAACGAGTTTGAATAAAAAACATGACTACTAAAACAAGACTAACACAACTTGTTATTGCACTAATTGTAGTACTTGTTGTTAGAGGTATTTATGTGTATAACCAGCAATGGAATACTGCTAAAATTGTTGCTCACATTCAACAACAAGTAATTAATAAAGAGCAAAAAGCATACGATATTTTAGCCCAGTTAGTGGCAGAAAATGAGCAAGCGGGAAACTATCATAAATTTGACCAATTGGTTAACGATGGTTTTTTTGTGCAAATTTATCAAAACAACGAGCTAGTATACTGGAACAGCAATGCTTTGCCAGCTAACCTACCTGTTAATACACAATTAAACCCCCAATGTATCCGCACGCCTAATGGGTTTTATGAGCGTGTAGCATTAACCACTACTACCAAGCAGTATATTGTATTTGTACAATTGTATAATGCCTATCCGTACGAAAATAATTTTTTAAAAAATGGTTTCGTTAAAGCCTTTGCGCCAATAACTACACAAGCCCTACCCGAAATTAATAGTGCTAACGGTACTATTATTACAAGTAAGGTTGGTCAGTACTTATTTAGCTTAACTACACTAAAGTTAGTTGCGTTAGATGTCCCTTATGGTTTGCTATTGCTTGATATAATAGGTATCGTATTGTTTTTAATTATTGGTACACAGGCTATTTTTTTAATTAAAAATAATAATGTGCTAATTAAAAGTAGTATGGCACTAACGTTTTTAATTAGTAGTAGATTTTTGTTGCTTTATTTTAAATTTCCACACTCGTTATACAGTACTGCATTGTTTAATCCTGCGGCGTATGCAAGCAATTTGTTTTTTGCGTCGTTAGGCGATGTATTACTAAATAGTATTTTGCTATTGTTTTTAATTTTATTAACCATTAGGTTAATAAAAAATAAAATACAATTAATTGGTTTTTATAGTACAGGGTTAATTGTATTGTTAAGTAATTATTATATAATAACATTATTAGTAAGAGATTCGCAAATTAGCTTTGACTTGTTTAATGTACTTGCTATTTCAACTGAAACATTTGTAGCGTTATTAATTATTGCCTTAAATTTTTCGATAGCCATTATAGTGCTTAATTATTCAATAAAATTAATGCCTTACAAAACTATTGCCCTAATTACAACCATAGCATTATTACTATTTGGCGCACTCCGTTTACTTGATGTAAGTACAGTGTTTATAACGATACTTACCCTATTATTAGTAACGATTGCGTTACGATTCAAAAATCAAATTAGATTTTACACCCTTGGGGTAGTATTTATTTGCAACACCCTATTTATTACATTTAAAATTAACCAATTGGTTAGTATTAAGGAAAAAAATTATCGTAAATCAATAGTTGAAAAACTAGGGGAAGAGCAAGATGCAATTGCCGAAAATTTAATGGTAAGTATAATTACTAAAATTGAAAAAGATAGTGTGTTAGCAAGCATCGTTAAGCAAAAAAACTTTAAGGGCGATGTACGAAAATATATTTTGCAAAAATACTTTAATGGCTACTGGGAAAAGTACAATATTCAACCTCACCTTTTTAATACAAACGGAGAGTCGGTAGTAAACGAAAATATTAATGATAAAAAAGATATTTCGCAGTACGAATTAGAAATTAAAAACACAAATACCTCCGTAGCGCAAAGTCAGTTTGTGTTTATTACCAACAAAAACGAGCAAAATTACTATGTAGGTAAATTTATACTACAAGGCAGCAAAAGCAATACTAGCAAGGGTACACTATATGTTACGATGCAAAATAAGCTACTGGCCGACGAAATTGGTTTTCCTGATTTATTACTCGATAATAAAATTGAAGCACAAACTAATTTATATAATTTTAGCTATGCACGTTACCAAAACAAAGAACTAATAACTAAGCTTGGAGTATATAATTACCCTTTAAAATCGAGTTATGGGCAGTACAGCGTAGGTTCGGAAACTACTATTGCCGACGACAGTTATTGCCACTATGTTACCCAAAAATCTACTACTGTAAGCGTAGTACTGAGTAAGCGTAACGTAACATTTAATAATTATTTGGGGGCTATTATTTACGTATTATTATTATTATTAAGTGTGTATTTACTAGTGTGGTTATTTTATTTTTATACTGAAATCGAACACCTGTACACCCCTACATTACGTGGACGCATACAACTTACGTTTTTTTTAATATTAATAGCCACCATAGTTTTAATAAGCTACGGTACTATAACTATTGTTAAAAATCAGTATCAACAAAAAAACGAAACATTAATTAGCGAAAAAATACACAGCGTATTAATTAGTATGGAGCAAACCTTTGGCTCCGAAGCTAAGCTCACTACTATTGATGCAGAGTACCTTAATTATACGCTATCGCGGCTGGCCAATGTATTTTACACTGACATTAATTTGTTTGATACCAAGGGGCGTTTAATAGCATCTAGCCAACCTAAGTTGTTTGAGCAAGGCATAGTGTCGTCGCTTATGAATAACGATGCCTACGTACAATTAATACAAAACAAAAAAACATCATTTACTCAAAACGAAACCATTGGCGAACTTAATTTTCTGTCGTCGTACTTACCATTTCAAAATAATAATAATACCATTATTGGTTATATTAATTTACCCTATTTTGCCAAACAAAACGAGCTTGCCAAAGAAGTAAGTACCTATGTAGTTACGCTAGTTAACTTGTTTTTGTTGCTATTTATATTGGTGTTCATTATTACATTTATATTGGCCAATAAACTAATGGCTCCCTTATTATTAGTGCAAGAAAAAATGAGTCAGTTACAATTAGGCGTACAAAACGAACATATAAGCTATACCAGTCCCGACGAAATAGGCAAGCTAGTAAACGAGTATAACCGCATGGTAGACGAACTTGCCCTAAGTGCTAATAAGCTAGTACAAAGCGAGCGAGAGGGCGCATGGCGCGAAATGGCAAAGCAAGTAGCCCACGAAATTAAAAACCCACTAACACCAATGAAATTAAGTGTGCAGCAATTGCAGCGTACGTTTAATAATAACGATGAGCAATGGCAAAAAATGTTTCACAACACCTCGCACAACCTTATTGAACAAATAGATACCCTGAGTAATATTGCTACTGAGTTTAGTAATTTTGCAAAACTACCCGACGCACATTACGAGCGTATTGATGTAGTGCAAATTATACAGCAAGTAATTGGATTGTACGAGGCCGAAAATAATTTAACCATTAGGTTAATTATTAATGCACGTAATACAACTGTACTTGGCGACAAAGATTATTTGAACCGTATATTTAATAATTTGATTAAAAATGCACAGCAGGCCATTGAAAATTTTATTGCTCAGCCTTCGTCAGGATTAATAACTATTGACATTAAAAATTTACACTTAACCACCTTGCAAATAACCATTACCGACAACGGTGGAGGAATACCACAAGCTGTACAAGAAAAATTATTTACTCCTTATTTCACAACAAAATCAACAGGTACAGGGCTTGGTTTGGCAATGGTTAAAAAAATGATTGAGCAAATGCGGGGCGAAATAAATTATACTACAATTATAAATGAAACCACTACATTTGTAGTACAATTACCATTGCAAAACACTAAATAATACAAATGATTTCCACCCTCTGTAAAACTAATGCTCAAGCACCTACTGCATTTGCATTTACTTACCATAAAATTGAAAATAAGTACAGTACAAAAAACACACAAACTTACCTAATTAACTATTTAGTTAATGGAGAGGGGCATAAAATAGAGTTACATTGTATAGATGTAAACTTAGCAAAGCAAATTAAGTTAAGAGGCGGCAATGTAGTAGGTAATATAATTAGTACAGGTATTATTTGCCAAAAATTTACAGTTGTTGTGCTAGGCTCGTTATTTACTAACACTATTAATAGTGCTGCTAACGCTCCCCTCGAAAACTACCTAACTACCGTAGTGTTTAAAGAGCTAAAAATAAAGCCAAACCTACTATTATTGCGTGATTATTCCCCTACAACAGTATTTGAAACGAATAACAACTATAAATTTATACCAAACGATGTAGTAATGAATTTTACCGTTGATGCTGCATGGAATACCATACAGGATTATTGTGTTGCGCTATCAAAAAAATACAAAACTAGAGCCTTAAAAACATTAGAGGCTATTACCGAATTAGAGTGCATTGAACTTACATTAGACGAAATTAAAAAATATCAAACGGAAATTAATAGTTTATTTAACCAAGTAGTTAATAAACAGGAGTTAAGTATAATAGAACATAACGACAATTATTTTTACACATTAAAACAAAATTTAGGAACTAATTTTAAATTTTTTGGTTGGAAAAATACCAATAACGAATTACTTGCTTTTATGCCTATTATACTACACAGCACTATTAATTGTGAGGTACATTATATTGGCTACAATAGTAAGCATAACAACACTTACAGATTATATCAAAACATATTAATGCGCGCCGTGCAATTTGGTATCGAACATAAAATAAGCACTATAAATTTAGGTCATACCTCGCTAGAGGCCAAAGCCATATTAGGTGCAAAACCTATAGTAGTATCACACGCCTACGCTACCAAGGGTATTATTGCTAAATACATGATTAACCATATAGTTAGTCATATTGACGAAGTTTATAATGCGGATTGGAAAGACCGCAACCCTTTCAAATAATAAATTAAACCCTTAATAATTAAGCTAACTACACCATGCCAACTGTTGCCACAATGATTACCCGTATGATTATACTTTGCGTTTTCCTAGTATTAATTGATAGCTATGTTTGGCAATCGTTCAAAACTGCCTTTGTACGCTATGATAGCGTTAAGCAACTGTTTATGTGGCTATACTGGGTATGCTCAATAGCTATAATTTTAATGATAATTTATGCTATGCTTAATTTTGACCGAAGCGGACGCCCCAACCCAACGATGACTTACGCATTTGGTTTTTTAATTTTAATAACCGTTCCTAAAATCATTGTCGCCTTTGGTTTATTGCTCGAAGATTTTACACGATTAACCACTTGGTTGTTTTTAATTGTTAAAAAAAATATGGACTCATCTCCTAATATTATTTCAGTAGGGCGCAAAGAGTTTATATCACAAGTATTATTAGGTATAGCAGCCGTTCCTTTTTTAGGAATATTACACGGTATGTTCATAGGTAAATATCGTTATAAAGTACATAAAGTAAACCTCACTTTTAAAGATTTACCTGCTGCATTCCATGGTTTTAAAATTACGCAGTTGAGCGATATTCATTCGGGTAGTTTTGATGATAAAAACCGTGTAGAAAAAGGTATTGCATTGGCTAATGCTCAACAAAGTGATGTATTGCTTTTTACAGGCGATTTGGTAAATAACCGCTACGAAGAAATGGACCCTTGGATTGATAGCTTCAAAAAACTATCAGCTCCTATGGGTAAATTTTCAACATTAGGTAACCACGATTATGGCGATTATGTATTGTGGAATAATGGTGAAGAAAAACGAAAAAACTTACAACGAGTAAAAGATATTCATCCTAAAATTGGGTTTGAATTATTAAATAACCAACTGGTTAAATTAACTAAAGGTACTGATAGCATTAATTTAATAGGTATTGAAAACTGGGGGTTACCTCCTTTTCCGCAACACGGCAGGTTAGATATAGCCACTAAAGATGTTGCCCCCACTGATTTTAACATACTTATGAGCCACGACCCATCGCACTGGGATGCTGAGGCTAAAGATTTTAAAACCCATATACATCTTGCCCTAGCAGGGCACACGCACGGTATGCAATTTGGTATTGAAATACCTGGTTTTAAATGGAGTCCCGTAAAATTCAAATATCCTAAATGGGCAGGCTTGTACCAGCATCAATCTAACGAAAAATATTTATATGTTAATCGTGGCTTTGGATTTTTAGGTTTCCCCGGCCGTGTAGGCATTTGGCCCGAAATTACTGTAATAACGCTTAACAGAGCGTGACGCAGTAATTACTATTAAATTTGCTTAGGAACACATATTTGCTATGCATCCAAAATGTAGTAACTCGTACTTAAATATTTAGTTAAATTTGTAACAACTAATTATAAAAATACAACTATGAATTTATTACAAGGAAAAACAGCATTAATTACAGGAGCAAGCCGTGGTATTGGTCGTGGCATAGCTATTAAATATGCACAAGAGGGCGCTAACGTAGCGTTTACTTACTTATCATCGGTGGAGCAAGGCGAGGCATTAGTTAAAGAATTAGAATCGTTTGGTATTAAGGCTAAAGGTTACAAATCAGACGCTAGCAATTTTAAAGCCGCCGACGAATTAATTACTGATATAGTAGCCACTTTTGGCACGCTTGATATCGTGGTAAATAACGCTGGCATTACTAAAGATACTTTATTAATGCGCATGAGCGAAGAACAATGGGACGATGTGATGCGTGTGAATTTAAAATCGGTATTTAATATAGTTAAAGCAGCTCAAAAACCAATGCTAAAACAACGCAGTGGCAGTATCATTAACATGAGTAGCGTAGTAGGCGTTAAAGGTAATGCAGGGCAAGCTAATTACTCAGCGAGTAAGGCGGGTATTATAGGCTTTACTAAATCAATAGCATTAGAACTGGGTTCACGTAATATTCGTAGCAATGCCATTGCACCAGGTTTTATCGAAACAGAAATGACTGGCACATTAGATGAAAAAATAGTACAAGCATGGCGAGATGGTATTCCATTAAAACGTGGGGGTACCGCCGAAGATGTAGCTAACGTATGTGTATTTTTGGGCAGCAACATGAGTGCTTATGTAACTGGACAAGTGCTTAACGTTTGTGGAGGTATGCTTACTTAGTAAGTAATATTATTATTTTAAATAACGCTTCGTACACTGTTATTTACAATAATAATTTTGTAACAAAGCTTTGCTTCTACTTAATTAAACTACCCATCGCTAATGGCACAAACTACCAACGAACAATACACCGCAATACTACACGACTGCAAAACAACTTTTGTGAAAAAAATGCACGACTACGGTAGTGCTTGGCGTATACTGCGTACCAGTAGCGTTACCGACCAAATATATATTAAAGCCAACCGCATACGCAGTATTGAACAAAAAGGAGTAATGCGCATACAAGAGGATATTAAGGGCGAGTACATGGCCATTATTAATTATGCAATTATTGGATTAATACAATTGCAGTTAGGTAATAATGATAAATTAGAGTTAACCACCCACGAGGGCGAAAAACTATATACACATTACGCAACTATGGCACAAGAATTAATGAATAATAAAAATCATGATTATGGTGAGGCGTGGCGCGATATGCGCGTGAGTAGTATTACTGATTTAATACTGATGAAAATATTTAGAACCAAGCAAATTGAAGATAATAATGGAGCTACATTAATATCCGAGGGTATTGATGCCAACTATTTAGACATGCTTAATTACGCAGTATTTGCATTAATACGTTTACAATAATAGTAGTTACAATGCGTTTTTTACTACCCTTTTTATTATGTTTTTTACTACTGATTAATACACGTACCACGCTTGCGCAAACTACACTAAACGACAGCGCTGTTATAGCACAAAGTATTGAAAACAGTTATATGGAATGGTACAATACGCATTATCAAATGGGTGGCAATAGCAAACGAGGAATCGATTGCTCGCACTTTACAGCAGCAATGTATGCTAACGTGTACCACAAAACGGTAAGTGGTAGTGCAGCTACATTTCATAAATTATTAGACACTACTTTTACTTCGCCATTGGAGTTAAAAATGGGCGATATGGTGTTTTTTAATATTAGTGGCAGACATCTATCCCATGTTGGAGTGTATGTTGGTAATAATGAATTTGTGCATGCAACCGTACACGGTGGAGTACTTAAAAGTAATTTAAACGAACCCTACTACACCCGATATTATAAAGGGGGCGGACGGTTTAATAACTTAACCTCTTATGTGTACGAACACTCAACATCAGAATTTGCTACCTACAATGATAAGTTTAGCACAGCGCTTGATGGACTTAATAACGTAAATTATGCTGCACTTAACAACGTTGATTCTTTAGCTAAAGTGCCAACAAAAGTAGCCTACCAAAAAGATAAAAAAAACACTACGAAAAAATTAACTAAAGCTAAAAAGAGGAAGAAGAACACAAAAGCAAGAGGTAAGAAAAGTAAAAAGTCAGTTAAAAAAATAACTTCTAAAAAGAAACAAACTACCAAAAAAGGCACTAAAAAAATACTAACTAAAAAAAGTAAAGCTACTAAGGCTAAAAAACGAGCTAGTAAATAATTACTAGCTCGTTCTTTTTATACTATTTACAATTGATTTAGCTTATTCGCTAAGGTCAAATGTTTCAATAAATTTAGTGGTATAATCCCCTTTTTTAAATTGTTCGTCTTGCATCAATCGTAAGTGGAAAGGTATGGTAGTTTTAACTCCCTCAATTACATATTCGCTTAAAGCACGGTGCATTTTGGCTATCGCTTCCTCACGCGTTTGTGCTACGGTTATTAATTTCGCCACCATACTATCGTAGTTAGGCGGAATTACGTAACCCGAGTAAATGTGAGAATCTACACGTATACCATGCCCACCAGGGGTAAACAAATTACCAATTTTTCCGGGGCTAGGTCTAAAATTATTAAATGGATCCTCAGCATTAATACGGCATTCAATAGCGTGTAATTGTGGGTAATAATTTTTGCCACTAATAGGCTTGCCTGCTGCTACTAATATTTGCTCACGCACTAAGTCGTAGTTAATTACCTCTTCGGTTATTGGGTGCTCTACTTGTATACGCGTATTCATTTCCATGAAATAAAAATTGCGGTATTTATCTACCAAAAACTCTACCGTACCCACCCCTTCGTAACTTACTGCTAATGCTGCTTTAACGGCTGCATCACCCATGCGTTCACGTAATTCGTCAGTCATAAACGGTGATGGAGTTTCCTCTACCAATTTTTGATGTCTACGTTGTATCGAGCAATCTCTCTCGCTCAAGTGGCACGCTTTACCAAATTGGTCGCCTACTACTTGTATTTCAATATGGCGAGGCTCTTCAATAAATTTTTCCATGTACATAGCTCCGTTACCAAATGCAGCTTCAGCTTCTTTAGTAGCGCTTTCGAAGTTGGGTTGCAACTCCTCTTCTTTCCAAATAATACGCATACCACGCCCTCCGCCACCTGCGGTAGCTTTTATAATTACGGGGTAGCCAGTTTCTTTGGCAATTATTTTGGCTTCTTCAATATCAGTTATTAATCCGTCGCTACCAGGTACAACGGGTACACCTGCTTTGCGCATGGTAAGTTTGGCGTTGCTTTTATCGCCCATTCCTTCAATCATTTCTGGCGAAGCACCAATAAATTTAATTTTATGCTCTTGGCATATACGGCTGAATTTAGCGTTTTCGCTCAAGAAACCATACCCAGGGTGTATAGCATCAGCATTAGTAATTTCGGCAGCCGAAATTATGTTAGCAATGTTTAGGTACGAATCTTTACTTGCGGGCGGGCCTATGCACACGGCTTCGTCAGCAAACTTAACGTGCAGGCTATCTCTGTCGGCAGTAGAGTAAACAGCTACCGTTTTTATTCCCATTTCTTTGCAGGTACGTATTACACGTAATGCAATTTCGCCACGGTTGGCAATTAGTATTTTTTTAAACATAGTGTGTTTTTAAATAATTTATGAGGTGTAGTTTTATTTGGTGGTATAATTTAGCTGTCTTTTTCAAAATACTTTTTTATCTGTAAGAAATTCATATCCTTAGTGTCTTCGCTTATTTTATCCCGCACTTCTCTCATAAATTCTACTGCCTTAAAATCTTTAATAGGAAATTTTGTTTTCATTATACATTATCTCAATAAAAATGGTAAGGTAGAAAGTACTAACACAAAAACGATTGATGAAATTAAATAGCTAAAAAAAGCTTCTTTAGAATACGTTATTTTCTCCTCTACATTTTTTCGATTCCACAATTACATTATCCAACCAAAGCTATAAAAGAAATTTAACATTAAGTTGATTAATAAGTACAAAAATGGGACTGTAACATATGAAATATAGAAACTTAAAATGCCAGTTAAACCAACTATTATGTTGTATGGAATTCTTCGTATCTCCCACCAAAGTATAATCTCATACCATTTCTTACTCTTCATTTTAGAAATTACTCATTAATTACTACAATTGTAATTTGTTGTTTAACAATTTAGTTAGGCTCTACCAAAAATAATGGTTGATCGTATTCTACTGGAGTAGCGTCATCTACCAATACTTTGACAATTTTGCCGCTTATTTCGCTTTCAATTTCGTTAAATAGTTTCATAGCCTCAATAATACATACTGCTTTACCTGGTTTAATTTCGTCGCCTATGTTTACAAACAATGGTTTGTCGGGGCCAGCTGAGCGGTAAAAAGTACCAATCATTGGCGATTTAATAGTAATTAAATTACTAGCTACCGCCACTGGTGCTTCGGCCGTGGGCGTAGTGGCTACTGGCGCATTAGCTGGTGGCAATTGTTGTGGAACTTGAGCATATACTTGCTGTGGGGCTTGCATGTATACTGGTGCTGTACCTGTAGTTTTTATTACTATTTTAAAGCCGTCTTGCTCTAGTTCAACTTCGCTTACTCCGCTTTTTGATACAAATTTAATAAGCTCTTGTATTTCTTTTAATTCCATAATTAAGTAATTGTTTATGTGGTTAATTGTTTGTTTTTCTGTTTTTAAAAATATAAAAATATTGCTTACACACTATTATTTTTCTGTTTGTTCAATAGTTACTCCTACATCAAATATTTCTTGAAGTTTGGTATCGCGCATGCCTTGCTGTATGCTTATGGTATAGTTTCCTTTAAGCGGAAATAGTATACCTCGTTTGTACTGTATTTGGTTATCAATTAAGTTATTTACTTTTTTGCCTAACCACTGGCCTTGGTCGTTGGCTAGCATAATTTCAACGGTATCGTTTATTGCTTTTTTATTAGGAAATATAGTTTTAACAAACAAATATATATTACTGTAATTATAGGTTACACCATTACGTACGCCAAGTAGCACATTGTGTTTGGTGGTAGTGTCGGTTACGTCAAATATAAAATTAACTACAGAATCTACTTGCCACGTGTGCTCATTAATAGGTTTGTATTGGCTAAACACCTCACGGTTGCCACAACTGGTAAGTGCAATTGTTCCGCCAATAATTAATGTACACGCTAACTTATTCATTGGCAGTTGGCGGAGTGTTTGCTCCGTCTTTAGTGGCGTTAGTACGGTTGCTATTGTTACGGCTACGGTTATTACGGTTACGATTTTTGTTGCTGTTGCTATTACGACTAGGCTGGGGTGTTGTTGCCTCTCCTACATCGGTAGTAGCTTGTGTTGGTGCACTACTGTTATCCGTTTTGGGCGCAGTAGTTACACGAGGCGCACGGCGTTGATTATTGTTACGTGGTGCATTAGGTTTAGCCAAGCCCTCTTTATTATCAGGGGTGGTAGTACTAACCGCATCGGTAGCATTACGCACAGGACGCTTGTTATTATTACCGTTGCGACGATTACTACTGTTAGTACTACTGCTTTTTTTGTTACGATCGTCAAAACGATTAACGCTATCTTGCCCTACTACGTTACTAAACGAAGTTTCGGCGGTAGCAATAACTTTATTAGGACTAGTTTCAATAATGTCGCTCACTAACTCATCAGGTAACACACCCTCTTTATTTTGTGCTAACACTTCTTTTACATAAGCGGTGCTAAACTCAATAAATACGCCAGGTTCGCTAGTGTATGAATACCACATTTTACGTTTAAAAATATCGCTTTTTTGATGAAACGCTTCGCCTTTTTTGGTTTTTAAACGTATTGAATTGTCAGGAAAATCTTTTAGGGCGTCTACATAACTATCTAACTCAAAATTTAAGCAACACTTCAGTTTACCACACTGCCCAGCTAATTTTAATGGGTTAAGCGATAGTTGTTGGTAGCGGGCTGCCGATGTATTTACGGTTCTAAAATCGGTTAGCCATGTACTGCAGCACAACTCACGTCCGCATGAGCCTATACCACCCAAGCGGCTAGCCTCTTGGCGTGCGCCAATTTGTTTCATCTCCACGCGCACATAAAATTTTTGCGCCATTACTTTTATCAACTCTCTAAAATCTACACGCTCTTCGGCAGTGTAATAAAACGTTGCTTTGCTTTTATCTCCTTGGTATTCTACATCACTAATTTTCATACGTAAGCCCATTTCTATAGCCAATTTACGAGCTTTAAACATGGTTTCTACTTCCAACGCTTGCGCTTGTTTCCATTTGTCAACGTCGGATTGTTTTGCCTTGCGATACACTTTTAATTTAACGGTATCGTGTTCAATCGCTTTCTTTTTAAGTTGCATACGCACTAACTCACCCGTAATGGAAACGACCCCCACATCATGCCCTGGAGAGCCTTCTACCGCTACTAAATCGCCTTGATGAAGCATTATATTAGTGTCATTTTTGTAAAAATCTTTACGACTATTTTTAAAACGTACTTCTACAATATCAAATTCAGTTTGCCCTTGTGGCAAGCTCATATTCGATAACCAATCAAACACGTTTAACTTATTGTTGCACCCTATTTCTCCGCCTGTACCACAATTACCATTGCTACCGCAACCCGCTGGCACTCCACCTTCTTTACTATCTGTACCACAACCTCCGCTTCCACAACCCATGTTATATATTATTATTAAGAAAAATTAGTAATTAAATTGTTTATTAAATGTACACAAATAAACAATTGTGCATAGGTACAAAAATATAGTTTTACACCATAAATAAAATTTAAAATGTTAGTAATAAAAACATCGCAACTCCCTAATGCAGGCAAAGGTTTGTTTACGACCGAAAACGTAGCTAAGGGAACTTTATTAATTGAATATTTGGGCGACCTATACACTTGGAAACAGTGCCAGCAACGTGCCTTAGATAATAAAGAGGGCTATGTGTTTTTTGTAAATAATAGCGTGTGTATTGATGCTTTTGATACGCCACAACATTTAGCCCGTTATGCCAACGATGCTGCAGGTTTTGGGCGTACAGCGGGTTTGAAAAACAATGCAGTGTACGAGATTGTAAAAAAACAAGCTTATATAAAAGCTACTCGTAACTTAAAAGCAGGCGAAGAAATATTTGTAAACTACGGAAAAACTTACTGGACAGCTATAGCCCGCAATAGTAAAAATGGTTATTACGATAAAAAATAGTGTAGTTATTTACCTTGTAATAACAAGCGCAAAAAAGTAATGGTTTCTTGCTTGCGTTGCTCTAACACAATTTGAAACTGAAACTCATCAAGCTTTAATAAATACTGAAACAACGGCTTACCTACAAACGGAAAGTAGCATAACGATACTATGTGCATTAACAAATGTATGGGGTGTAGTGTGCCTACGGCCGTTTTTTTGCCCTCTTTTTCAACACTGCGCATAAACGCTTGTGCGTGTGCACTATCAGTAACCAAACTGCGTAAAAACTGCATTACTTTTTCAGGATTACGATTTAGTTCATTTACCACAAACGATGCTACTTGTGGCTGTTGCATAAGCACATCAGTATAATGGTTTACAAAGTTTTCAATACGATTAATTAAAGGGACAGAGTCATCTGTTAAAAATGATAAATTAGGCGCAATAATAGTATAAGCAGTGGCAAATACCATTTCAAATAGTTTGTCTTTATTGTCAAAATAATAGTGTAGCATGGCTTTGTTAATGCCTGCCTCATCGGCAATTTCTTGCATACGTGCGCCATCGTAACCACGTTGCATAAATATTTTTTGTGCTGCTAACACTATTTTTTGTTCAGTATTGGAATCTTTACGCTTAACCGCCATTTGATAATTAACTAACTAATTGGTTAATGCAAATGTATGTTTTTTTTTAACTTTATTAACAATTGTTTAAAAATGTTAATAAAGAGGAGTGTTGGTTGAAAATACATTATACCAACAGTACAAGCCAACGCCTTAAAATAATTGTTAACTACCTAAATTCAATTATCAATTAGCAGACACGCTTAATTTTTAATCTATAATCCATAACGTATTGTCTTTTCTGCCCGATTTTAGCATTACTAGCACTATTCATACATAGCTTGGCACCAAGGTGTTTGCACGGTTACTTTGTTGCCAGTATGTGGTTCTACCCTACCAATAATTTGTGCATCAATATTAAATGATTTGCTAATGGCAATAATATCAAGGGATGTGGCAGCATCGGTATATACTTCCATACGGTGGCCCATGTTAAACACCTTGTACATTTCTTGCCACGAAGCGGTGCTTTGCTCACGTATTAATTGAAACAATGGCGGTACTTCAAACATATTATCTTTAATAATGTGTACGTTATTAGTAAAGTGTAATACCTTGCTTTGTGCGCCACCACTACAATGCACAATGCCATTAATGGCACTGCGGTAGTTTTTTAATATCTCCTTAAACACTGGCAAATAAGTACGTGTAGGCGACAGTACCAACTTAGCAGCATCAACACTTAATGCATCGTTTACAACAATTTTATCAGTTAAGTTTTTTTGCCCACAATACACTACGGCTTCGTTAAGGCCGTTGTCATACGTTTCGGGGAACTGTGCGGCTACTTGCTTGCTAAACACATCGTGCCTGGCCGATGTTAGCCCATTGCTCCCCATACCACCATTGTAGCTGGTTTCGTAAGAGGCTTGCCCGTACGACGCTAAGCCCACAATTACATTACCTGCCTGTATGTTGTGGTTGCTAATTACATCTGCCCTTGGCATACGAGCAAATACGGTAGAATCTACAATAATAGTGCGTACCAAATCGCCTACATCGGCAGTTTCGCCACCTGTGCTGTGTATGCCTATTCCGTAATCACGTAGCTGTTGCAATAGCTCTTCGGTGCCATTAATTATTTCGGCTATTATTTCGCCAGGTATTAAGCGTTTATTACGCCCAATGGTGCTACTCAACAATATATTATCTAACGCTCCCACGCACAGTAAGTCATCAGTATTCATTACCACAGCATCTTGAGCAATGCCACGCCACACGCTAAGGTCGCCTGTTTGTTTCCAATAGGCATAAGCCAATGCTGATTTTGTGCCTGCACCATCAGCGTGCATTATATTACAAAATGCTTCGTCGCCAGCAGCAATGTCAGGAATAATTTTGCAAAATGCTTTTGGGAAAATTCCCTTGTCGGAGTTTTTTATTGCATTATGCACATCTTCTTTAGATGCCGAAACTCCACGCTGGTTGTATAAATTATCGCTCATTATAGTTGGTAATGTAAGGTAGGTAATGTTTAATTTTATTAAAATAAATTGCCGCTATAATAACTCCAAAACTATTGGCTATAAAATCGTAGACATCAGCACTTCGTGCCACAAAAAATCCACCTTGTAGCAGCTCGAGTATTCCACCATAACACACACCTACAAATGCGGTAACAAAATAAATAGGCTCAGCCGTAAAATAATCTTTACGATACTTGGCGTACACGCCTGCAAGGCTTAATATAGTAAGTACAAAAAACAATGAGGCGTGTACTAATTTATCAAAACTTAACAACTCCAACCACGACACGTGTGGTAGGCTAGTGCCAGGCAACCCACAAAGTACCGCAATAAACAATGCCCACACAAGTGCAGGCATCAAGTAATACAGCAATGTTTTGGGCATTGGTGTTATGGTATTCATTAATAAATTATGCTCCAATTAATGTAGCGTAAGCAGCAGCATCTAATAGCTCGGCTACTTCGGCAGGGTTGCTTAATTCTATTTTAATCATCCAGCCTGCTTGGTAAGCATCATTATTAACGGCATCAGGCGTAGTATCTAACCCTGTGTTTACCTCTATGATTTTGCCCGTAAGTGGCATAAACAAATCCGAAACGGTTTTAACGGCTTCTACTGTTCCAAATATTTCTTCCTTGGCTAGTTGGTCGCCTTCGCTTTTAATATCTACATACACAATATCGCCTAGTTCGTGTTGTGCAAAATCAGTAATGCCCACCGTGGCTGTGGTGCCATTAATACTTATCCACTCGTGGTCTTTGGTGTATTTTAAATTAGCTGGAATGTTCATGCGTTTAGTTTGTTGATTTGTTTTTTTAATAAAATATGTTTCAACAAAAGTATATTTTTTAATCAAATAGCCGTTACTGATTTATAGTACCTAATTTATCTATTTTTTAGGTTTGTCAGCCACAGGAGTAATTAACGGTATAGGAGGTATGGTTACAAATTCGAGTTCGGTGCTTACCATTATTCGTTGCGGTAGTATTTTAATATCGCACTGGCTTGGTGTGGCTATTAGTTTTTTTATGGTGCTGTCGGGCATCATAAATTCCATGGCGCTGGTCATGGTCATAGGCCCTTCAAACAAAAATGGGGTTTTAAAATAATCGGCTATCTGTATTTTTTTTAACACTATTTTTTTACCTAAAATAGTGGTGTAAATTTCAAACGGAGCATCAACTACCTGTATGGCTATTTTATTAGTTTTAGCAATATAACTTATAGCCACTTTGCCTACTACTTCATCAGTATATTTAAACAAGCCTACTTCTACTTTAGCATCAGTTTTAAACTTTGCAGAATCAGTATTTAAATAAATAGTTGGTTTTATTAACGTCCAGTGGTATACCCCTTTTACAAAAGCTACTTCGTAAGTGTTACTGCCTTTTATATCGCCAACGGCATTAAGCATTTTGTTTAATGTTTGTTCGTGTATTTGTATGGTTAAATCGTTACGCTGCGCAAATACAGGGCATAGGTACATTAAACACAGTATTAAAATTGTAACCCGTTGCATGGCTAATAAATTTATAATTTTACTTTTATACAAAAGTATTAAAACTAATACTATTTCAAAATTCAGCGCATGAAAAACAATTATCAACCATTTGGTTGGCTACTATTACTACTACTTATTAGTGTTGGTTGCAAATTACCAACTACGGCACTAACTTATTCAACCACCAACAAATACAACACTTGTGGCGGTGCCGAAGATATTGTTATTGATACCGTAAGTAATATAACACAACCTCGTTTAATTGCCTCCTGCGCTGATTATGCCCACAAAAGGACTACTAATTGCCTACAAGCCATTGAACTAACATCACGCCGAGTACATACCTTACTACGCACTAACGAGCCAAGTAATATGCCCTTTGTGCCACACGGAATAGACCTTGCACGGTTTAACGACAGTTTGTTTTTATACGTAATAAACCACGAAAGCAAAAACATTACCAGCATTTTAACTTACTATGTAAAGGATACTACGCTAAAATTAACCAAACGGTTTACATCAAAATTATTAACTAGCCCTAACGATATAAGTGTAAATAGTAAACGAGAAATATACATTACCAATGACCACCATAAATCAGGCAACGAAACCGAAATTATTTTAAACCAAAAAAAAGGTACGGTAGTACAAATTAGTAACGATGTGTGTACCGTGTTTTCAAAAGGATATTGTTACGCCAACGGCATATTAGCTAATGATAGCGGAGTGTATGTAAGTACGGTGCGCCAAAATAAATTGTTTTTTGTACCTTACAATTTACCATTACACAAGCGAGTAGTAGCCAGATTTAAAGGGCAAGACAACATTACTTATACTGCCAATAAATTGTATGTAACAAGCCACCCAAAACAACTCCGCTTTGTACGACATGCCAAAAATCAAGAGGTAAAAAGCCCTACGGTAGTGTACGAAGTTAACCTAATTACAGGGCACAAGCGTGTAGTGTATAGCAATAACGGCACACAAATAAACGCAGCAACTACTGCACTTAGGTTTGGCAACAAGTTGTATTTAAGCCAGTTGTTTGTACCGTTTGTACTAGAGTTGCAACAATAAAAAATATGCCTTATTAAACATATTAGTAGTAATGGCACTTAACAATGATATGCCGCATACTTATTTAAAATGTTAATTTCGTGCCACTAATACAAATTTAATAGTAATGATATACGTTATATATATATTTAGCATAGTACTAGCCTACGCCTTTGGTAGCGTGCCAAGTAGCGTGTGGGTGGGCAAATTGTTTTACAACATGGACGTGCGCGAACACGGCAGTAAAAACGCAGGAGCTACCAATACATTTAGAGTACTGGGCAAAAAAGCAGGGATACCTGTGTTAATTTTTGATGTGCTTAAAGGCTGGTTAGCTGTAAAGTTAGCGTACCTAGTGTTTATTAACGGTAGCCCATCTATGGAAACTTACACTAATCTAAAACTAATATTAGGTTTTGTGGCTGTTATTGGGCATGTGTTTCCTATATATGTGGGGTTTAGAGGTGGTAAGGGCGTGGCTACGCTTATGGGAGTTGTGCTTGCCATAAACCCTTATGCGGCACTATTTTCTGCACTATTGTTTTTGGTACTATGGTTAAGTACTAATTATATTTCTCTGGCATCAATGTGTGGCGCAGTGCTGTACCCTGTTACAATTATTGTATACTACAAATTTCAGTATCCATCGTTAGTGTGGTTTTCGATAGCGGTGGCACTGTTAGTATTAATTACCCATCAAAAAAATATTGAACGATTACTAAGCGGTAGCGAAGGTAAAATGCGCCCAATAAAAAAACGTGAACACAACCAAGAAATTACCGAAATAGAAGTACCCGAAATTTTATAATCCATACCCACACTATGAATCCATTTAATCACTACCAATTAAAACTAAAGTTAAAAGACTCCAACCCTGTTATTTGGCGCAGGATACGTGTAAGTGGCACTATGTCGCTCACTGATTTGCACGTGGCCTTACAAGTGGCTATGGGCTGGGAAGATGAGGAAGTATTTGAGTTTGAAGCCAATGGAGTTATTTATTCGTGTGATGAAGAATTTGTGGACGAAAACAACGATAATCCTGCACAAAAAGTAATGCTAACTGATGACGTAACGGTGGACGATATGCAGTTAAAAGAAAAACAACATTTTATTTACATTTATGATTTTGATTGCGACTGGGAACACGAAATGATAGTAGAACAAGTACTCCAAAACAACATTGAGTTTGAAACACCCTATTGTCTAAGTGGAGAAGGTGCTTGCCCTGTTGAAAAAATTGGCGGGCTAAGTGCCTACTACAATTTATTAAATAGCATACGCGACCCTAAAGACGATAAATACGCTGCCGCCGTTGATTTGCTAGGTGCAGACTTCGACGAAAACGCATTTGACTTAAAAGCTACCAATAACTACCTAGCAGAGGTGTTTAGCAGCGACGACGAGTAAGGTATAAATTACACAACGCTAAATCTAACAAACGTAAAACAAATAACCTTAGTTAGCCAAGCTAATCCTTTTTAAAGCTCGCCTAATTTTATACTTTATTTAGCATGGGTAACACGTAGCAAAAACTCTATGTTGCGCTCCTTGTCTTGGCTTAAACCATGTGTGCTTACATTGGCTAGTGCTATTAAATTATGTTGCTTTAATACCTTTGTTACATTATCTAAACTAAAGCGTTGTAGCTTGGGATCTTTAATAATTCCGTTGCTAAATTTGGTGCGTTTTAACTGTTCAAACTGAGGTTTAACTAACACTATTAACTCGGTAGTGGGTTGCATAAAGCTAACCAATGTTTCCACTATCGATTCTATGTTAATAAACGATACATCTACTACTACGTAATCAAATTTTAATTTTGTTTCAAAGGTGCGTATGTCTTGGTTTTCGAGCCAAGTAACTTTTTTGTTTTCTTTAATTGATGAGTGTAGCTGGTTACTTCCTACATCAACACACATTACTTGTTTGGCTCCGTGTTGCAATGCACAATCGGTAAAACCACCTGTGCTTGCGCCTACATCAAGCACCGTTTTATTTTCAAAATTTAATCCAAAAGTGTCTATTGCTAATTTTAGCTTGTCGCCACCACGGCTTACATAACGTAGGGGTTGCTCCACAAGTGTAATAAGTTGCACATCAATAGCATCAAACGATGCTTTGGTTACTACTACCCCGTTATACAAAACCAAATTCATTTTTATTGCCAACTGAGCTTTTGCCCGCGATTCAATATTACCTAGTGTTACAAGGGCAGTGTCTATTCTCATTACAAATTATTATTAAAATTAAATGGGTATACTAACTATTAATTATGCACAAAAAAACTCCCAATAGTGTGCAAGCTATTGGGAGTTGTATAACTACTGTTATAATTTAGTTGCTCGTTAGCAATTTGGCACGAGCAATATATTTGTCTACGTTGCGCCCTTCGTTAGTTTCGGCGTAATCGTTTTTAATTGTTTCGTATATTTTTAATGCGTTAGCGTATTCTTTTTTATCCTCGTAAGCTACGCCAGCTTTCATTAAATAAATTGGCGATGTAAATTTATTTTTCTTTTTATTAGCCGCTTTAATGTACGAGTCAATAGCATCGTCAGTTTTGTTTAATTCCATTTGCGCATCGCCAATAGCACCAGCAGCAATAGGGCCTAATATTTCGTCGTTTGAATCAAAATCTTCTAATTGTGCAATAGCGTCTTCAAATTTACCTTGCTTTAAATAACTTACCCCTAAGTAATAGTGCGCTAAATTAGCAGCTTTAGTAAAACTATATTCTTCAATTACTGCCTCAAAACCTAGGTTTATGCCATCGCCCTTAATTGCTTTGGTTAAACTGTCTTTAGCAAAATATTGCTCCGCCTGAAACATATCAGCCGCAGCCTCCGCTTCTTTAGGAGCCATATATAATTTTTGAAACGCAAAATAACCTGCCACAATAGCCACTATAACGCCTACTATTATTGCTAAGCTTTTTTGGTTTTCTTCAATGTACATTTCAACCTTACTGTAGCTATTTTCTACGGTATCTAATATATCAGTTTCGGGTTTAGTAACCTCTGTTAATTCGTCAATTTTATTTTTAGCCATAATACTAATTGTGTGTGTTTATGTTATTTGATGCGAAAATACATTTTTTTTAGTTTTAAAAAAATGTATTTTAAACTAAATATAAATTATGCTTGCCTTAACCCAATTTCAAACCTAATTGTTTACTAAATTATTTACCTTTGATGGTGTAGATACAAATTACATTAGCATGAAAACAACTTTACCCTTATTAATTACCTTACTTTTTGTAAGCGCTACCACACAAAGTCAAACGCTTTATTTTCCGCCATTAACAGGTAATGTGTGGGATTCGGTAACGCCCACTAGTTTAAATTACTGCCAACCCCGCATTGACTCGTTATACAATTATTTGCAAAGCAAAAACACAAAATCGTTTATTATATTAAAAGATGGCAAACGTGTACTCGAAAAATATTTTGGCACCTACACCCGCGATTCTATTTGGTACTGGGCATCGGCAAGCAAAAGCTTGGCAAGTTTTATTACAGGCGTGGCGCAACAAAAAGGCTATATTAATATTAACAATAAAGTATCAGCTTACATTGGCACAGGGTGGACGAGCGAGTCATTAGCCAAAGAAGACTTGATAACCGTGCGCAACTTATTAACTATGACTACTGGCACCAACGACCAACCTCCTGCGCCTTGCGACCACTTAGATACTTCAAAAAATTGCTTGCAATACCTTGCCGATGCAGGTACTCGTTGGGGGTACCACACTGGTGCTTACTACAAAGTGCAGGACGTGGTAAGTAAAGCCGTGGGGCTATCATACAATGCAATAACCACTAGTTGGATAAAAACTAAAATAGGTATGGGAGGCGCATGGAACCAGCAAATATATTATAGCAAAGCTAGAGATATGGCTCGTTTTGGCTTATTGGCTTTAAACAAAGGAGTTTGGAATAACGATACTATTTTAAAAGATACGGCCTATTTTAACGCTATGACTACTACCTCACAAAACTTAAATTTAGCCTATGGTTATTTGTGGTGGCTTAACGGCAAAGCCACTGGCATGGCACCAGGTTCACAAATTGTATTTAACGGGCCGTTAATGCCTAATGCCCCCAGCGATATGTTTTGTGCCTTGGGCAAAAACGACCAAAAAATATACGTAGTGCCTAGCCAAAATTTAGTAATAGTTAGGCAGGGCAATAGTGCGGGAGGTTTTAGCTTGGCACAATCAGCGTTTGATAACGTACTGTGGGATTATATTAACAAACTTAATTGCAATAGCAACGGTATTAACACAGCAACGTCCGCACTACCAATTGTGGCCTACCCTAATCCTGTAAACGATAATTTAATTATTGAAAATAGTGCATTGCAATTACAATCAGTAGTGGTGTATGATGTGCTTGGAAACACTGTGTTTACAGCCAATACAAGTAATCAAACAACAATAACACTTAATTTTGCTAGTTATAACAAAGGCGTGTATCTACTAGCGTGTACCAATGCCAATAACATTACCGTACGCAAAAAAATAATGAAACAATAACCGTAAGGTTGCTAACATTAACACAAATGAAAAAAACACATTTACCCTATCTTATTAACATCGTTTTAGCAATCGCTTTTTTAATGCTATTACCCCTATTGCCTACCGCTACAATTGCAGGGTTTCAACAACAGGGTAACGTGGCCACTACTGCAATTATAATAGTGTTTGTAGTGGTATTTACAGCACTGGTTTTTATACTAAATGCGCTACTAAAAAGTAACAAAAATTATATTGCACTACTAATTAACTTACTGGTAAGCATTGTGTGCATTACATTATTACACCTATCCAGCTACTTAACGTGGTGGCTACCCCTTGCTACCTGTGCTGGGTTAGCGGTACTATTGCAAAGCAACGAATGGCTATTGTACAAAGCTAAACATAGCTTAACAACACGAAAAATTAGCCATTTATTACTCAACGAATTTTTAGCTGATTATACCACCCGCGTTGACGCATTGTGTGTAGATACTAATGCTACCGATAATAAATTACTGTATAGCAACGGCAAAACTATTGTGCTAATAACCGCTGCTACCAATGCCCTTGGCGAATTGCACACGCACCTTACGGCATTACGTTTAATGAGTATTGCCAAAACACGCAATGTGTCGTATGGTATTAATTTATCGTTGGTAGTGCAGTTTGTAGTGTTTTGGGCAGCAAGCTATGCTTACAATTTTAATTATTTATTAATAACCGAAATGATAAACATACTACTTACTTATGTTGTGTTGAGCAATGCAGTACAATTATTATTACTAGCCATTAACCAAAAATTTGAGCTGGTATACGACATACTTTTGTTTGACAACACCATTGCTTCCACTAGCTTTGAGGCATTTATAACCAATAGCTATCCTACCGATAACGTTGCTAAACGCTTGCATATTATTCGTAATTTGGAGGAGTCGCAGTTAGCGCCTTACGCAATGGCACAGCACGTTAGCAATTATAATATAGGGTTAATAGGCGTGTAAATAGTAGTACTAATTTATTTTTTGCGTTGCAATAATGCCTCTAATTCTGCTACCGTTTTAGGTATGGCAAGGCTCATTACTACTGGCGTATTGGGTGTTATTAGTACATCGTCCTCAATACGTACTGCTATACCCCACCACTTGCTATTGCAGGGGCTTCCTTTTTTAATATAAATACCTGGCTCTACCGTTATAACCTCGTTGGGTTGTAGTGCGCCGTACATACCCGCATCGTGTACATCAAGCCCTATGTAGTGCGACGTGCCGTGCATGAAGTAAGTAGTAAAATCATCACGATTTTTAATTATTTCTAAGTCTAACAAGCCTTGTGCTATTACGTTTTGTGCCGCTCTATGGGGTGCTATAAAAGTATTGCCTGCCACAGCGGCATCAATACCCGCTTGCTGCGCTTTTAATACTAGCTCGTAAATTATTTTTTGCTCAGCAGTAAACTTTCCGTTAGGCGGAAATGTGCGTGTAATATCCGCTGTGTAATTATTGTACTCTGCTCCCGCATCTATTAGTAATAAGCTACCAGCAGGAATGCTATCGTTATTAGCGGTGTAATGCAATATTGTACCGTTATTATTAGCACCACAAATACTTGGATAGCCTTGGTACTGCGCACCGTTGTAAGCAAACTTATACTCTACCATAGCTTGCGCCTGATGCTCGGTGTGAGTACTATCAATAGTGGTTAGTAAGTAGTTAAATCCTGTGGCAGTAATGTCAATAGCTTTTTGGAGCAAGGCTATTTCTTCGGGTTGCTTGTGTTGGCGGAGCTTTGCTAATAGTAAGTGAGGTTGTTGGGTATTGAGTTTTAAATTTGCAGCAGCTAATTTTTGCAACCACCGTTTTTTTAGTTGGTGTAATACTACGTCCTCTTTAAAATTGCATTGTTGTTCTATATTCAAGCAAAATGCTTTTTTAATGGCAAATGAGTCCAAATTAAATTCGTTAAATTGTACGTTACTAAGGCATTTTATACCCAATAGTTTTTGCGTTGCTACCTCCCCCATGGTAGTTGCTGTCCATAGTGCATCGTAGTCATTTACAGCATTTACATACAATAGTTCGTTGTGCAATTCGTCGTTAATAGTGTAGTTGTTTTTAAACAACACCAGCACAGCATTACTCTCAGTACAACCTGTGAGATAATAAAAATTAGGGTATTGATGGTATTGATAATCCACGTCGTTAGCTCTGTTTTTTATTTCGGCAGCAAACACTACCAGCACCGAGTTTTCAGGCATTAGCGCACGCAATGCTTGCCTACGTTGTGCATGAAACTGCGGGCTTACCTGTGCCTGCGCAGGCAGCAACACTGTTATAACCATAAATAAACTTAATAAGTAACGCATAGTGTTAATTGTTTTTTTTTGAGTAACTAAAGATACAAGTGTTTTTTACACACAAACACACAAGGCATTATAAAACCAATAGCAACTGCATCTTTGTTGATTATCAAATGTAGTAATTGAAAAAATAATAGGTGCGAAACCTCCAAAAATAAACGGCATAGTAAATAGCTGTTATGCAACAAAATACTAGCACTACCCTTAAATTAAAAATTAAAAAAAACGGTTATGGTTGAAAGTGGCGTTTTGTGGTTAGAAGTGGCGTTTTATGAATTATTATTTTTTACATTTTTATTTGAAATTATAAATAAACAATAACTTTAAATTAAATTAATAAAAAAATGAAAACAAACACAGTAGTAGCAAGTATTTTTTGTTCAGTAGTTTTAGCTTCAACATCATTATTTGTAAGTTGTAACAAAACACACAATCCTATTTTAAATGATATTAAATTAAACGAAGCAAAAACTACCGTTGCACAATTACCAACGGAAGATGTAGTTATAAACGAATTTGCACCCGCTTTTGAAAAAGCTTACCAAGCCTATTCACTAGTGCCCAAAGGTGTACTGGAGGCTATTGCGTTTACCAACACTCAGTTTGAAAACATTGTGCCTGAAGCTGAGGTACAGGGCTGTACCGAACGCCCAGCTACTTACGGTATTATGGGCTTAGTGTTAGATGGTAAAAATTATTTTAGAAACAACTTAACACTTGTTGCCGCTGAGGCAAACACAACGGTAACCGCATTACTACAAACTCCCGAAAACCAATTGCTAGGCTATGCCAAAGCCTACACGGCTATTAAGCAACAATTAAATATTACAAGTAATGCCCCCGAAGCACAAATACCTGTACTTGTAGCACTGAGCGAATTGCCTAACGAAACTACCGATTTAACACAAAATTATGCACTAGCGGCACACATTTATGCAGTACTTAGTTTTTTAAACAATACTAGTAACCAAATTAATTACAACTTTACTTGCCCACCCGTTGATATGATACGTGTTTTTGGGGCTAGTAACTACAGTGTGTTAAGCGCATCGTATATTACACTAGGTACAAAAAACATAACCACAGCAGGAGGTGTTAATTTTCGTGGTGGCAACGGTGGAATTAACGGCGCATTATCGTCAAATTACGGACCTGCTATTTTAAACCTTGCCGCCTCTTGTAATTATAACAAACGTACAAAATCGGCTACTGCAGTAGTAATACACGTTACCCAAGGGTCGTATGCTAGTGCAATATCATGGTTCAAAAACTGTAATTCAGGTGTTTCGGCACATTATGTTATACGCTCGTTTGACGGGCAAATTACACAAATGGTTAGCGAGAGTAATAAGGCGTGGCATGTAGGTATTAACAATGGCTTTACAATAGGGATAGAACACGAGGGGTTTGTAAACAAAGCATCGTGGTTTACTAATAATATGTATGGTAGTTCAGCTTTGTTGGTGCGCGATATTTGTGGTAGCGGCTATGGCATTACCAAAGCGTCGTGCTATGGCGGATCGTCTTGTGGCGGTGGCTCAAATGCATGTGGCTTATCTGGCACTTTTAAAATTAAAGGACATCAACACTATCCCAACCAAAGCCACACTGACCCTGGCATTAACTGGAACTGGGCTAAATACAAGGCGTTGATATAAAAACACAAAAAGCTCAAGCTAAGTAACAAACAAGTTAATCCAAAACAATAATAATTTAAGTTGAGTAACAAACAACTTAATCCAAAGAGACAACAATTTAAACTAAGCAACAAATAACTTAATCCAAAACAACAACGGTTTAAACCAAGTAACAAATAACTTAATTTAAAGAGACAACAGTTTAAACTAAGCAACAAATAACCTAATCCAAAGTAATAGCGGTTTAAACCAGGTAATAAATAACTTAATCCAAAACAACAACAGTTTAAACTAAGTAACAAACAATTCAATCTAAAGTAATAATCATTTAATCCAACAATAACATGAGCCAAATAACTAAAGCCACAATAGGTTTAAACAAACTATCCCCCGCTGATAAAGTAAGCAAAGCACAAGCTATAAAAGACACTATGCAAGCCAGCGGTAACTTTCCACCAGCAGGCATGCCCATAACCTACGCCGTTGTACAAACCGCTATTACTAACCTACAAAATGCAATATTGTTGGCCGTAAATACCAATAACCCCACTAATACTGCTAATATGCACGAGCAAGAACGTGTGTTAATAAGCACCTTTAATTTTGTTAAAGCACATGTGGAGTTTGTAGCTAACAAAAACATTGCCCCTGCTACTATTATAACATCAGCAGGCATGCAAGTAGCACTAGCGGGAGGAGCCAACGCAGTAACCGAACTTACACTTGATACCTTAGGCGGTGGCGTTGTGCAAGTACGAATACCACGCCTAGCTAACGAAAAAGCATTTGTAATAGAAACCAGTACCGATGGTACTACATGGCTACAAGCCAACATGAGTACACTTACTAAACTAAAACTTACTAACTTAACTGCTGTTACCACATTGTACGTACGCTACTACGCTATAAGCAAAACAGGCAAAGGCACTATTAGCCAAGTAAAAACAATAACAGTAGTGTAGTAATTAGATATTAGACTTTAGATGATAGTAGTTAGTATCTAAAATCTAACATCTAATTACTACACTACTAATATCTAATGTCTAAAAAAATAAGAGTGCGAGCGGGTGGGTTCTTTGAGTTATACTTTTGGGAGAGGGGGTATAGCTTGTTTCATAACCACCCTGCTCGTTACTCTTTACTTATTTTTTTTAAACATTACAATCAAATTATCCATTATCCATTATCCATTATCCATTATCCATTAAAGAATTAGATATCCTTACTCTTTTCAGTCGAGTGGCAAGCCGTTTAGTCGGCTTGTCACTTGTTTTTTTTAGGGCTAAATGCTTGATTCTCAATGAAATACTGAGGGGTATCTTTATTCTACTTCGAACCAAAAATTTACTTTTTTGTTAATTCTGCTTTCTTCTATATCTTTTTGAGTTGAGGAAAAATCGGCTGGCAAAGGCAATGATTTTTTCCAAACGTCAATGTTTTTATCTGTTATGTCCAACACATAATTTACCTTACCTCTTTCCTCATTAGGGTTGCTAGAAATGCTAGATTCAGAACAATCAGGATTGAGTTTTAGGTTGACATTTATATCCGCTTGCTCATCAAAAAGCAACCTAAATATACCTTTTGTTTTCAATAAAACGCCTACTTTTATTTTATATCTATCGTTGAAATCACGGCAACCATAAAGAAAATCTATGCGCGACATAGACGTAAAATGCCCGTCGTTTGCATTTTGAACGGATTGTAGAAAGGTATCTACCACAAATCCAAAATGCGGATTGCCATCAAACGGCGCATTATCCCAACGTCCACCTACTTCAACGTGATATTTTAGATGTGCCTTGGGGATTTCTTGGTCAGTTTTAGTCTTTTTATCGAACAAAACATTGCCCA
>JAYWFU010000020.1:0-32751 GCA_043778625.1 Bacteroidia bacterium
CAATACCAAAAACATAAGCGACGAGAGAGGTATACTAACATTAGGAGGCTATAAATATTACCCTATGGTGATAACTCTTAATAATGTAAATTATCTAAATGATAACGATAGTTTGCTTTTGGACGGACAAGGTACAAACCAATCTTTATCATTTACAGGAAAACAAAATAATACCATTATTAGAGGAATATTTCATGGGACAAAAAGCTCAGGAACACCGACAGCCGTAGGGGGGCATATACATTGTATAGAAATAAACAAAGAATAGATGTTGTTAGCTTTGATAATAAAGCCATTTTACAAGGAGATACTGGGTATTACACAGCGGCTACTATAGGCTAGGACTAGGGTATTATACAGATAGTTTGGGCGAGTATCCATTATATGTAGCTAGCCGCCACCTGAGCGCTAGCCCAGCCTTTAACGAGTTTAGTGTTACTAGCGGCAGCGTACTGTGGTTTAACCCCGCTACGTATTACGGCAACGACCCCTACACCAACTACCTGCCCATAATAAACTTTGGTACAGGGTTTACCAAGCATAATTGGAATGATACCGTGTTAATACCCTACACTGACACCGCTAACCACGTAGTGCAACTAGGTTTAATACGTTGCACCACTCAGGATAATGTAACCAAGTGCGATACCCTGTATGCTAACAGTACACTACAACAACGCCCACACCAAGTATATACCCAAAGCCAAAGTGGCACGCAAACTCCGTTGCCTACACTTGCCCCTACCAACATAAGCCAATACATGAACGGCGGCAAGCTGTGTGGCATACCACACGAACAGCCTGTGGCGTTTGATGGTTACAAAGGCGTTAATTATACCAACAAGGGTTACTTTACCGTTAGTTATGGTTTTGATGGTGGCGCACGCCGTACCGAACTTAAGCGCCCTATTATATTGGTAGACGGAGTAGATTTTGGAACCCGCAGGCAAGCTGGCGGCTGGAACGATAGGCTTAATCAGTGTGGTACGCAGGGCTATTATTCGTTTAAACATGGGTTGGACGTATTTTATAAAAAGAGTGACGTATTAAAAAAGAATGAATTTTTTGATGTTGGAATAGACCGTTATACTGACTATCCGTTTGCCTACCGCAATATGCCCCAGTTTATTGATAGTATTAACAATGCTGGGTACGATTTTATATTTTTGGATTTTGCCTTTGGGGCTGATGATATGCGTAATAACTCAGCCGTATTGCGCAAGTTAATTGATATGGTAAATAGCCAAGCCTGCAATAGTGTGGCTAATAATTGTGCCCGCAATATTGACGAACTAATAGTGTGCGGTGCAAGCATGGGTGGGCAAGTAGCCCGCCATGCACTTACCTACATGGAGCATAACAACATGCCCCACCATACCAAGCAATATGTAGCCTTTGATAGCCCCCACCTTGGTGCCAATGTACCCATAGGCTTGCAGGCGGTAGCGGGTAATATAGGGTTTCATAACCTAATTGGGCAACTAAGCACGCACGATATGGTAATACGCAAGTTTATGGCACCTGCCAGCAAGCAACTATTGTTAATGCACTACCCTCGCTTGGCCAACACCATATTGCATAAGCCCGCCACGGGCAACGAGGACATTATGCGTACTGTTTTTTACGCTGAACTGGCCGCTATGGGCAACTGGCCCAACCAATGCGAAAAAATAGCCGTGGCCAACGGCAGTAGCGATGGCACAACACTAGCCACCATACAATACGGCGACCCTATACTGGATATTAGATTAGAATATAACCAAATGTTTAGCAAGGCTGATGCCGCTGCCGAAAAACAATGTACCAAAGCCAAAAAAACAAAAGGATGGAACAAAGTGGGGCAAGGGTTTAAATGCGCTGGAGCACACATTAAAAAAAACTTTATATCCGTTTGGAATTTTGTGCGCTTATTTGGTGCGCCATTGCTCACTATGAATTTTAATGCCACGGCGTATTGCCCCGATGGCACTGCTAATTGCAAAATAGCCAAGGTAGACCCTGTGTTTCCTACATGGCGCAAACGTATTAAGTTAACCAATGCTCGCACCGTGTTAGATAATGCCCCTGGTAGTGGCAACGATGGCTTGGCTAGTGCCGTTACATCGTTTGGTGCTGGAGTAACTTTAGTAACCTCGCCAAGTTTCTTTTTTACGTTTATACCCACCACTAGTGCCTTAGCGTTAAACACACGCAACGTACCCAACTTTCAAAACATTGATTTTAACGGTAACGAAACGGATGTAGTAAATCAGCATATACTTTTTGACTGGACTGAATTTAATAAAAAACACTCCAGTAAAACGGTCTTTGATAGAGTATTTTTTAATGGCAATGTAAATGAACAGCACGTAGAAGTTACTTACGATGCTTCTAATAATAAATTATCAAAAATTACTCAATTCCTACACGTGGCACGCACTAGCAAGCCCTATGTGTTTGTGCCCGTGCTACGCACGCTAGGTTATGCCACAGGCACTAACGTGTTGCACTACAACTTTGATACTCTAGTAACCGAAACTGGCTACCGCAAAAGCACTATTGACAATAACGTGCAAGCCCCAGTGGGCCTAGGTACACATATTATTAACAAAAACGGCTACCTAGGCATTAACGAGTATGCACCCGCAGGCTTGTTTGACACCAAGGCAAGTAACAGCTACGTGTATGCTAACTTACCAATAAATACACCTGTAAACAAGGGCAATGCAAATTTGCAAAAACGTAACTGGCACAACCAACAATACAAGGTGTATGGCTGTAGTTACATAACCATTAACGCCAATGGCAAAATGGTAGTGGGCGATAAAGACAGTGTAACCCGCTACACCGCCAACACCACTATTAAAGAGCAGGCACGAGTAACGCTTAACACTGGTGGCGACTTAATAATTAACGACAACAGCACTCTAACTTTTGAAAAAGATAGCTACTTTAACTACAACGGTGGTAGTATAACCCTTAATGGCCCCAATGCCCGCATAGTGTTTAACGCTGGCGCTAATGTAATATTAGCCCCTAGCACTACATTTACAGTAAAAGGAGGTAGCAAAGGCTTGGGTAAAATAGTGTTTAACGGTAGCACCGCCAACCAGTATGTAACCATAACTAACAACGGACAAAACAAACTAAAACTAAAAGGCAAGGGCATTAACCAAACCCTAGTGGAGGTTAATAATTGTATAGTGCAAATAGATGCTGATAGTAGCGATATGCAAACTATGCAAGTAAGTTTTACGGGTACGCCAGCCCAACTTATACTACGCCGTACTGCATTTACTGCGGTGCAAACTAACCTAGTAGGTGGTGTTAGCGGTAGTGCTATACCTTGCCGAGGTTTAGAAATACAAGAGCATACCTATGCAAGCCTCGACCGTTGCAAAGCTAATAACCTATTGAACGGTATTGCTATATTTGGTAACCCAAAAGTAGGCTTGGTTACTACTAAAGTAGCTAAAGCAACCATTACTAATTGTGTGTATGGTATATATCAAAATCATGGGGGTATTAATGTTAGCAATAGCACTATTACCAATACAGAAGAAGGTATTTTGCTACAGATAACTGAACTAAACAATCAGTTTAGTGGTAATACTATAAAATCAGTTGCTAACATAAATGCGGGAGCCAACGGAGTGTTTTGTAATGGTACAACTTCAGTAATTAACACTTTTGAAAACAATGTTGTTGATGGTTTTGGTACAGGAGTAAATATACAAGGGGCAAACAAATTAGTGCTAAGTTGTAACACTATTAAAAACAGTATTATTGGTGTTTATTGTAATTATGTGGGGCAAATTATAGCGCAAGCTAACCTTAATAACCACACAAGTTATTCGGGCTATAATAAGTTTAGCAACAATACTTACCACTTACAGTTTCAATACGTAACTGATTTGTTGTTAGACGAAGGCTACAATACTTTTGGGGTAGTACCCAAAGGTGGTAAAGTTATTAAAGGATTGTTAGACACAAAGGCGTATATAGTTTTAGCCAACTATAATAAGTGGAGTGTTGCTACAGGAGCAGGAGCTAGCGTTTTTCAAAATCAATTTGATGTACGCCAACAAAATAATCAAACCACTATACTTCAAATAACGGACGCTAACCGACAGAGTGCCTCAGCCACTTGTGGTAGCCACAATGCTAATAACTGTGGTAATGCTTGCCGTTTGGCTTGTGTTAATTGTACGCCTATTACTACCGCCAATTTTGCAAGTGTAGCAAGTAACATAGCGGTAGATAGTGTAATGAGTGCAATGGACACTACCCGCACCAACACTAACTATGTGGCCATGGCAAGCCAAGGTAGCCAAGTACTTAATTACAACTACCCAAGCACTAGCACAGCGCGCGAAAAGCAACTGGTGCGCCAAGCCCACAAATATCAGCAGTTGGCACATGCTATGGCGGTTAGTAGTGCCCAACTTACGCCAAGTAGTAACTACACCACCGCTACCACCACTACATTACTAGCTGATATTGAGAGTGTACTTGCCAACGCCAAAGTAGCTAACGACAGCCACACCGTGGCAAGCCAGCACCTAAGCAAGGTGCAAGCACTATATGTAGCGCAACAATACACGCAAGCACTAAGCTACGTTACTAGCATAAAACCTAGTATACACGCAGGTTGGTTAGCGCACCTTAACTACTGGGAATGTGTGGTGCAAAATGCGTACGCATTAAGTACTAATGCTATCACTATGGAGCAATACGCTAGCAATATTAGCCTATGCGATGGTGGCGCAGGTACGCACCGCATGGCGCACACATCGCAAAACGTTGATGCACAAGGGAGTGCTATAGCACAAGAAACCGACATAGAAAATTATACTAACCTAAGCATACACCCTAACCCAGTAGCCGCAGGCACAACGTTAAGTGTAAGCGGAGAGGCGGTAACCAAGCTAGTGTTGTACAACGCCCACGGCGTTAAATGCATAGAGTACACTAACGAAAATTTGCTACCTACCTTAGCGTTTATTGCGCCTAGCGTAGCAGGTATGTATTGGTTAGAGGTACACTATGCTAACAGTGCAAGCCAACGTTATAAAGTGGTGGTTAATTAATAATTAACTGTAACAATTACATATTAGTATTCCCCGCTTGCGTAGCAAGCGGGGAATACTACATTATAGCCAGAGGCTATGCGCTAGTACATTACCCAAAATCAATTGGTTTTAACCTTGCAACACTTAGTTACGCCTTTAGCGAACTGATTTTAATCCGTAGACTACACGCACACTAAAACGCACACTATTAAGTACCTATACCGATTTAGCCAGGTACGTACAACTTATGTCAAAACTAGGTACTAACCCTAATTACGGCGTACTACTCACTACTATTAACGCTGTGCGTAGCTATTATGCCGCTACATTAGCCAAACGTTTAGCAACAAGTACTACCGTAGGTAATCCGCCTGCTACACCACCACCAAGTAACGGATAGGCGTTAAAATTAATAATTAAAACTGCGGCTGTAATTTTAGCTATTACAGCCGCAGTTTTAATTATAATACAGTTTAATGGTGGCGGTATGTACGAGTATTGATGTACCCACCTTTTTTTGAAATCATACCGCAATAATTCCTATTTTTAACCACTAACTATTTTTAACACACAAGTTCAATACTATATTCGCACTTTATTTATGACACAATTTACTATTAAATTAAAACAAATAAGCGTACTATTTTTAATTGCCTCATTATTATATAGCTGCAAAGCACTTAATTCGAGCCGAATGTTTAAAGCGCCCAGAGACTTTAATTACTCTACGTTAAAAGATAGTGTAAAACAAGAGTATAGGTTTGGGGTTAATGATCGATTTTCGTTTCAAATGTATACTAACGATGGTTTTAGGATTATTGATATGAGTTCGATTGAAGCTAGTGCTTCTAACAGTCAATCGATTCAAAACTACACTATTACGTTTTTAATTGATGGCGATGGCATGGCTAAAATGCCCGTAATTGGCCGTGTTAAAATTGCAGGAAAAACTCCACGAGAAACTGAACTGTTTTTGGAAGATATTTATTCTAAAGATTACAAACGCCCATTTATTAATATACAAGCATTAAACAAACGAGTATTTGTGTTTAACGGTACTGGTAGCACTGGTAAAGCGGTACTGTTGCAAAATAATAACACGCGTTTAATTGAAGTATTAGCTGAAGCTGGCGGTATTACATCAACAGGAAAGGCGTACCAAATAAAAATAATTAGAGGCGATTATACCACACCAGAAATTATAAAAATTGATTTGTCGAAAATTGAAAATGTAGCGCAAGCCAACATAATAATGCAAAATGGCGACATAGTGTATGTTGATGCCCGTCCGCAGTACGTGTCTACAATAGCCTCGCAGGTAATTCCTATTACAGCCCTTTTATCAAGTGTTGCAACAGTTATTGCATTAATTCGAATTTTCAAATAATTAGATAAAATAGTATGGACAATAAACGGTTTGGAAGTATTGAACTGAATGATGAATTTGATATTTTTTTATTACTAAAAATAATTCGTAGTAGATTTTTGTTTATAAGTATCATATGCCTATTATGTGGGGTAGGTGCTTTTTTGTATTTGCGTTATAGCGATGTAATATTTGAAGCCAAAGCGGTATTGCAAGTAAAGTCTGACAACACAGCGGGCAAGGTACTTAACCTAGAAAGTACCCAAGGTAATGTTGATGAGCTTGAGGAAAACGTGGAATTAATAAAATCTAAAACCTTTTTAAAGCGTGTAATAGCAAAACTTCCGTTAGACATTAGTTATTACAATAAAGGAGTTTTTAAAGTATTTGAAACTTACCAATCAGCTCCATATATTGTTGAGGTAAAAAACAAAACCAGAAACATTACCAACAAGCAACTATTTATTCGTTTTAATGATACTAAAACATTTACGTTATATAATATAACTAAAACATTAAAACTAACACAACAACCTAATGTATGGTTTAAATTAGAGGATGCCGAGGTGCGTATAACACTTGTAAATCCTGCAACAGCATTAGGTTTAAAAGAGGAAATGTACTTTACCATTAACGACGAAAATACGCTCATTAATTATTACTTGAGCAAGCTTAGTGTAAGTATACTAAACCCTGCAGCTAAAACTATTGTAATTAGTTTTAAAGACTTTACCGCCCTGAAAACTAGCGATATAGCTAATGCTGTAGTAAACGAATTTAACTCGTTTGATATTGAACGAAAAAGCGCCAGTTCGCAAAAAATACTATCGTTTATTGATGGCCAGTTAGCTAACGTATACGCGGACTTACGTAAGAGTGAAGGCGATTTAGAGACCTTTCAACGTGATAATAAACTATCCTCCAATCCTAAAGAAGTGTCGAGTAACTATGCTACTCGTTTAAATGATTTAGATGAAGATATTACTAAAATAAAATTAGAAAAAAGTGTACTCACCGAGTTTCAAAGCGCCTTAACACAAAACAAAGACGCAGATGTGTACAAACTACTACCAATGTTGGCTGGTACACAGTACGAGGGCTCAATGTCGTTACTAATAAGTAACTTACAAGAACTGCTGATGCGCCGCGAAAAAGCTCTCTATGATATAAATACTCACAGTTCCAATATTAAAAATATTGATTATCAAATTGACATTCAAAAAAAATTAATCATAGAGAGTATTGCAAATATTCGCAATAAAATAGCCAGCAAAGAAAACAGTATGAACCAAAAAATTGCCGAATTTGAAGGTAAATTTTTAGCAATACCTACCAAAGAAATTGAGTACGCACGCCTAGAGCGCTTATTTAATATTAATGAAAAGTTTTATACCTTATTACTCGAAAAAAAGGCAGAGTATTCCATATCTAACGCAGGATTCGTATCTAATAATACTATACTTGAAGAGGCAATAGAGCCACACGCACCAGTATCGCCCAACAGAGGTTTAGCTTATGCTACAGCTATAGCCTTAGCGGTATTGTTGAGCTTAATTAATGTGGTGTTTAGTTATTTAATGCACAACGAAATAATAACATTAAACGATATTTCGCGCAATACCAACACGAGTATACTAGGTATAGTACCTAACTACGACGAACCTATGGCACACTCGCAACTAATTATTGATAAAAGTCCAAAGTCGCTTATTAGCGAAGCTTTTAGGTCAATACGTACTAATATGCAATACATTGCGCAAGGTGGCGAAAGTAAATTAATGGCGGTAACATCAACTATTTCGGGCGAAGGAAAAACATTTGTAAGCGTTAACTTAGGCGGTATTATTGCGTTTTCGGGGCGAAGGGTAGTTATATGCGATTTGGATATGCGTAAACCTAAAATACACCATGCTTTTGGTACTGACAACAAAGTGGGTATGAGCCAGCTACTTATTGGTGCTACTACATTGGAAGAATGCGTGCAACACTCGTCAATAAAGGGCTACGATTATATTACGGCGGGTACAATACCTCCAAATCCTTCTGAATTAATACTTTCTAAGAAAATGGAAGAGATTATTGAATTGTTAAAATCTAAGTACGATTTAGTAATATTTGACAATCCGCCTATTGGTATTGTGAGTGATGGGTTACATATTATTAAAAAAGTTGATTTTCCTGTATATGTATTTAGAAGTAATTATTCTAAAAAACAATTTATTACTAACCTTAATGTTGTGCGCGAAGATCATGATTTGAAAAACCTTAGTATTGTACTTAATGGAGTAAGTAGGCAAACCAATAGTTACGGCTATGGGCAAAACTATGGTTACGGTTATGGTTACGGTTATGGAGGAGGGTATTATGAAGATGGGCAAAGTAAGAAAAAAGAAAACTCCAATTGGTGGAAAAAAATATTTCCAAAAACATAAAATTATCGTATATTAAAATATGACTATTGAAAAAACTATAATTGATGATTTATTAATAATACACCCCACTGTGTTTGAAGACGAGCGAGGCTATTTTTACGAATCTTACAACGCCAAGCAATACGAGCAGCATGGCTTACCCACGCAGTTTGTACAGGATAATCAATCAAAATCTAACAAAGGAGTATTACGCGGGTTGCATTTTCAAAATCCGCCTTATGCACAAGGTAAATTAGTACGTGTAATTAAAGGTGCGGTAATAGATGTAGCGGTTGATATTCGTAAAAGTTCAGCTACTTATGGCAAACATATAGCTATAGAATTAAACGAAACTAACAAAACCATGCTATACGTACCTGAGGGATTTGCACATGGTTTTGTAACATTAGAGGACAATACTATATTCAGCTACAAGTGCACTAATTTTTATAACAATAAAGAAGAGGTTAGCCTACTATGGAACGACAGCAATCTTGCTATTAATTGGCAGGAAAGCAATCCGTCGCTTAGCGCTAAAGATATTGGCGGAATTAGCTTCAACTTATTTATATCGCCGTTTAACTAATAACAAATTGCAAGCAAAATTAGGGTGCTATATTTAACATCGTAATCCAAATTATAATTTACACATACCATCACTAATTTTATTTATGCTATTATTTGTTTTTTTTATTGCTACGGTTTTTACTTCTTTTTTAATTAACGGGTTGTTTTTAAAATTTAGTAAAAATTTAGGCATGCGCAATATTGATGAAACATCCGTACGTTGGGCTACACAAAGCAAGCCTGCTTTAGGGGGATTGTCATTTTTTTTTATTTTTTTGTTATCGCTACTCATCATTGTAAGTATATCGGGTAATAATAATATACTCACACAACAAAATTCACTAGGGTTAATATCCGCAGTATTTATTGGGTTTATGCTTGGCTTAAGTGATGATGCCTATAACACAAAGCCGCTACTAAAAATTAGTGCGCAAATACTATGTGGTGTAGTACTGGTGTGGAACAATAATTATATTCATTTATTTAACAATTTTACGGCTGATGCTACGCTTACAGTTTTTTGGGTAGTAGCTATAATGAACAGTATAAACATGTTGGATAACATGGACGGAATTACAAGCATTACAAGTATTTTTATTTGTATAATGATGATAATGCTAGGCATGTATGCACACACCTTGTTACCGTCGGACTTATTTGTAATGCTGGCCTGCATAGCAAGCGTAGTGGGCTTTTTGTTTTACAACGTGTTTCCATCTAAGTTATATATGGGGGATACGGGTAGTCAGTTTTTAGGCGTGTTTTTAAGTGCATTAAGTATTAAATATGTGTGGAATATACCACATACGTACATGCCCCACTACACCTCGTTACTGTTAGTAGTATTAGTTTTTTTATTACCAATAGTTGATACCACTACCGTTACTATAAATAGGCTATTAAAGGGTTCTTCGCCATTTGTGGGTGGGCGCGACCATACCACGCATCATTTGTTTTTTAGTGGCTTTAGCGAGCGCAAAGTGTTTTTAATTTTTACAGGCATATCTTTGGTGTCGTGCGCAGTGGTGGGCTACTTGTTTTTTAATCCATCTATTTTGGTATTAATTGGTGCAGTAATTTATTGTTTATTAGTGTTTTTTGCGTTGTATTTACCTACTCGAAAAAACATTCAAAAATAAATTACTATCTTTAAACTATCATGAAAAAAACCATAGGAGCACTAGTAGTATTTATTTCGTTTTTGGCACTTGCCGATTTATTTATTTACGCTACCAAAAAAAGCGATGACGAAGCTTTTCAGCAAGAAATTAATAATGGCTATAAAGTATATTCGCTTAACGTGCCCAAAGATTTAAACTTTGCTGGAGAACCAGTACCTATTAATAATTTTGATGTGCGCGAGTCGTTTGATAGAGAATTAGTGCAAAACGTCTATTTTCAATCACAAACTATACTTACTCTGAAACGTGCCAACAGATGGTTGCCAATTATTGAACGTATATTAATACAGCAAAATGTACCTGCTGATTTTAAGTACCTAGCTATCATCGAAAGTAATTTAACCAACGTTATTTCGCCTGCTGGAGCTACTGGATTTTGGCAATTTTTGGAAGGCACCGCCAAACAATACGACTTAGAGGTAAACGAAAATGTAGACGAACGCTATGATGTGGAACGTAGCACATTAGCAGCCTGCAAATATTTTAAGGAAGCTTACGCCGCACTAGGAAGTTGGTCGTTAGTGGCAGGCAGCTATAATATGGGGATTACAGGCATCAGAAAACAAATTGAAACTCAAAAAACAAAAAGCTATTACGACTTGTATCTTAACCCCGAAACGGGCAGATATGTATTTAGAGTTTTAGCCATAAAAGCAATATTTACCAACCCACAACGCTATGGCTACAAAGTGCGTAAAAAAGATTTGTACATACAAATACCTACTACAAGCCACAAAGTAGACGCTGATATTACTAACCTTGCAGAATGGGCTATTGACAAAGGATTTAGCTACAAACTAATAAAATTATTTAACCCATGGTTACGCAAAAATCAACTGTTGGTAAACGGCAAAAAATACATTTTAAAAGTGCCTAAAGAGGGCTACACTAATTACGAAAAATTATTACCCTTGTTTATGGAAAATAAATTGGATAGTTCCAATTATTTTTTAGACTCATTATTGGTTCAGTAAAATTTATATTCACTTATTCTATTTATTTAAAAAATGATTAAAATATTAACCAACGATGGTATTGACGCCAAAGCACAACAACTATTAACAATTGCTGGCTTTGAGGTACAAACCACCAAAGTAGCGCAAGCTGACTTAATAGGGTACATTAACACCAATAACATAAGTGTGCTTACCGTGCGTAGCGCAACCCAAGTACGTGCCGATATTATTGATGCCTGCCCTAACCTAAAAGTAATAGCACGTGGCGGTGTAGGTATGGATAATATTGATGTGGAGTACGCACGGAGCAAGGGTATTGAAGTTATTAATACGCCTGCGGCATCGTCGCTGTCAGTAGCCGAATTGGTGTTTGCACATTTATTTTCATTGGCTCGTTTCCTTAACAATGCGCATATAAATATGCCACTTGCTGGCCACGAAAAATTTGATACTCTAAAAAAACAATACAGCGCAGGATTTGAGTTGCATGGCAAAACCATTGGTATTATTGGCTTTGGGCGCATTGGGCAAGAGGTAGCTAAAATGGCGCTAGGCCTAGGTATGAAAGTTATTGCCAATGATGCTTTTACTAAAGAAGCTACTTTAACACTACCCATTGCGGCATTAAATAATCCTACGGTAGTGGTGGCAACATCAGCTATTGATACCCTAATTACACAAGCCGACATTGTAACGATACACATACCAGGTGGCGAATTAATAAACGCAACACACTTGGCAAAAATGAAAAAAAATGCAGTAATTATAAATGCTTCGCGCGGAGGCGTTATTAACGAAACTGATTTGCTAGCTGCATTAGATGCAGGCACAATAGCCTACGCCGCATTGGACGTATTTACTAACGAACCCACCCCTAACATAGCACTATTGCAACACGCCAAAATATCAACTACGCCACATATTGGTGCTGCCACATTAGAGGCACAAGAGCGTATTGGCGAGGAGTTAGCAGCACGTATTATTGCTTTTTTCAACAATTAAATTTAACCCCGCAATAATGGCAATTGTAAAACCCTTTAAAGCATGGCGTCCCGTGGCCGACAAGGTACACTTAGTGGCTACCCAATCGGTAGAGCGCTACAAGCCCGCTACACTTAATGCTAAAATGAACGAAAATCCGTTTACGTTTTTTCATGTAATAAAACCCGAATTTAACCAGTTAGTTAAATCAAAAATAGGCTCGCCTGAGTTGTTGCATAAAATTAAAAATAAGTTCACTGATTTTTGTAACGAGGGTATTTTTGTGCAAGACACCCAAGCAAGCTACTATGTGTACGAACAACGTGCCAAAAACCATTCGTACACTGGTATTATTGCCTTAGCAAGCATTGAAGATTATTTTAACGATGTAATTAAAAAGCACGAAAACACCCTTTCGGAACGAGAATCAAAATTGAAAAACTATTTGGAAATTTGCGATTTTAATGCCGAACCAGTATGTGTTACTTACCCTGACAATACCACAATAAACCAATTGGTTGAAAAAATTAAACAACATACTCCTACCTATAATTTTACCACTACTGATACACTGCAACACACTATGTGGCAGGTAAGCGACGCAGCTATTATAAACCATATAGAAAACGAATTTACAAGTGTTAATGCTTTGTACATAGCCGATGGGCACCATCGTAGCGCATCGTCAGCATTATTAGGGCAGGCAAAAAAACAAAATAATCCAAGCCACACAGGCAACGAAAGCTATAATTATTACATGGCTATACTGTTCCCCGAAAGTCAAGTACATATTTACGAATTTAACCGCTTGGTTAAGGATTTAAACAATCTTTCGCCCACTGATTTTATTGAATTATTAAAAACTAATTTTATAGTAAAAGAACTGCATAATACTGTACCTAACAAGGCTTATGAGTTGTGTATGTATTTAAATAAACGCTGGTACACCCTAGTAGCCAAGGATAAAATAATTGATACAACTAACCCCATAACATCGTTAGATGCCAGCATACTATCCGACTATATACTTGCACCATTGTTAAACATAACTGACCTCCGCACCGATAAACGAGTAACGTTTATTAGCGGTACTAAAGGCACTAACGAACTGGTAAACCAAGTAGATAGTGGCAGGTATCAAATAGCGTTTAGCCTATACCCCGCCACCATGCAACAGGTTAAGCGCATTGCTGATGTGGGAGGTGTAATGCCCCCCAAAACTACGTGGGTTGAACCTAAATTACGTAACGGATTAACTATTTATAGTTTGAGTTAAGTATTCACACCATGTAATCTTCGCCTTACACCAGTTACAAATATTTTTTAGTCCAGTTATTATAATCACGCCCAGAATTCCCCTCCGATGGAGGGGTACCCTTTAGGGTGGGGTGGGTTTTTAACGCTTCACCCTGATTCGTGTCCTCACGAAACAACTAATGAATTACTAACAACTAGTTATTATTTCAAAAAACAAAGCACTAACACTAAAAATGTTGGTGCTTTGTTTTAGTTGCAAACGGTAGTTATTCATTCCTCTAAATTTATTACTTTAGCGCAAAATATAACGTTACAAAATACAACATCAATACTATGATAACTATGGACAAACACGCAGTAGTAGGCAATTCGGAAATTAATGCCATCGACGATTTATACACGCAGTATTCAGCTGATGCAAATTCGGTAGATAGTAGTTGGAACCATTTTTTTAAAGGTTTTGAATTTGCACGAGCTAACTACACTGAGCCTAGTGGTGCGTTAGTATTAGGCAAAGAATTTAATGTAATAAACCTAATAAACGGCTACCGCAAAACAGGGCATTTATTTACACACACTAACCCCGTGCGTGAGCGCCGTACCTACACACCAACCTTAGATATTGAAAACTTTGGGTTAACTAAAGTGGATTTAGAAACTGTGTTTCAGGCGGGTAATTTAATAGGTATTGGCGCAAGCAAACTATCAGTTATTATTGAGCATTTAAAAACTACCTACTGCGCATCAATTGGCGTGGAGTACCAATACATACGCCGCCCCGATATTATTGAGTTTTTACAAAAACAAATGGAAAGTGCGCAAAACACACCTCGCTTTGCCATTGACGAAAAAAAAGAAATACTACACAAGCTTACACAGGCCGTAGTATTTGAAAACTTTTTGCATACTAAGTTTGTAGGCCAAAAACGTTTTTCTTTAGAAGGTGGCGAAGCACTAATACCAGCCTTAGATGTAGTGATTGAAACTGCTGCAAACCTTGGCGTGAAAGACTTTGTGATAGGTATGGCACACCGTGGGCGATTAAATGTGTTGGCCAATATTTTAAACAAAACCTATAAAGATATTTTTACTGAGTTTGAAGGTCGCCCCAGCGAAGACTCGCTATTTAATGGTGATGTAAAGTACCACATGGGTTTTTCGAGCGATCAAAAAACGAATAAAGGACACGATATTCACATTTCATTAACTCCTAACCCATCGCACTTGGAGGCTGTAAACCCTGTTGTAGCAGGCATTATACGTGCCAAAGGCGACAACAAACACGCAGGCGATTATAGCAAAGTATGCCCCATAGTAATACACGGCGATGCCGCAGTAGCAGGCCAAGGTATTGTATATGAGGTATTACAAATGAGTATGTTAGACGGCTACAAAACAGGCGGGACGGTACATTTGGTAATTAATAATCAAGTAGGGTTTACTACCAATTATACCGATGGCCGCTCAAGCACGTATTGTACCGATATTGCCAAAGTGGTGTTAGCACCAGTGTTTCATGTGAATGGCGATGATGCCGAAGCTGTTGCTTACACCTGTAAGTTAGCCGTAGAATACCGCCAAAAATATCAACGCGATGTGTTTGTAGATATACTTTGCTACCGCAAATACGGCCACAATGAGGGCGATGAACCACGCTTTACACAACCATTATTGTACAAAGCCATTGCTGCGCACGATAATCCGCGTCAGTTATACGTTAATCAGTTAGTGGCCAATGGTTCATTAACGGAAGCAGAGGCTAAAAAAATTGAAACGGATTTTAAAAATATGTTGCAAGAAAAACTAGACGAAGCCAAACAAACTGAAAAAGCTAAGATAACTTCATTCTTAGATGGTGTGTGGAAAGGCTTGCGTATGGCGGAAGACAAAGATTTTGCAACCTCACCAAAAACGGCAATTACCCAAAAAGATTTCCTAACCATTGCTAACCAAATAGCTACACTACCTGCCGACAAAAAGTTTTTTAACAAAATAGAAAAACTATTTAACGACCGCAAAAACATGATTGCCAACAATAGCTACGATTGGGCTATGGGCGAGTTAATGGCTTACGCATCGTTAATCACTGAGGGGCATAGCGTACGCTTTACAGGGCAAGACGTAGAGCGTGGCACATTTAGCCATCGCCACGCCGTAGTTAAGGTAGAGGATAGCGAAGAAGAATATACACCGCTTAATAATGTAAAAGAAAACAAAGGCGACTTGCGCATATTTAATTCTCACTTGAGCGAGTATGCTGTACTAGGGTTTGAATACGGTTACGCTTTCGCATCGCCCAATATGCTTACTATTTGGGAGGCTCAGTTTGGCGATTTTTTTAACGGAGCACAAATAATTATTGATCAATTTATAGCCAGCGGCGAAGCTAAATGGCGTCGTATGAATGGCCTAGTAATGCTATTGCCACACGGCTACGAGGGGCAAGGTCCTGAGCACTCGAGCGCACGTATGGAACGTTTTTTACAAATGTGTGCCGAAAACAATATGCAAATAGTAAATACTACTACACCCGCACAACAGTTTCATGTATTGCGCCGTCAGTTAAACCGTGAGTTTCGTAAACCATTAATATGTTTTACACCAAAAAAATTATTACGCTACCCTACTTGTGTAAGTACTATAGAAGACTTTACCACCAAAAACTTTGTGGAGGTATTAGATGATACTACGGCCGATGCTAAAAATATTACTCGAATTATTTTTTGTACAGGTAAAGTATATTACGACCTTGACGAAACCCGCACCGCTAAAGCTGATACCAGCACTGCCATAGTACGCTTGGAGCAATTATATCCGTTTCCTGCTGAGCAAGTTAATGCTATAATTAAAAAATACAATAAAGCAACCACCTACACTTGGGCGCAAGAAGAACCACAAAACATGGGCGCCTACCTATTTGTAAGCCATAAGTTTGATGTAAAACTACACTACGCTGGCCGTGCCGAAAGTGCAAGCCCTGCCACAGGTTTTTACAAAACACACGATAAGCAAACGGCGGAGATATTGAACGGATTGTTTAAATAAAACAAACAGCGTGAAAAAAATTATAGTTATAGTATTGGGTCTTGCTTATTGCTTTACGAGTAATGCACAAGACACTTTAACTATAATTAAACTAGCAAAAAAGAAAATTAATATAATAGATGTATATTATGGCTATCCTTTTATAGATGATATATTTCAACCTAAACCACAATCAAAGACTATTGCGGAAGCTGGTCATACTATTAAATATAAAAACACTAATCACTTTGGTTGCAAATACGATTATTTAATAGATAACTCGATAAGCTTAGGGTTAGAATATACTTTTGCACAACGAGAAGTGAATGCTGAATCTTATAATTACCCAAAGGTTTCTGACACACTTATAAGTAATTTTAAACTATCGAGACATCGTTTATTATTAAAGTTTACGGCTTATCTTAATAAAAATAAAAACTTTAATCCCTATCTATGTTTTGGAGGAGGACTAAGAATGACTTACTATAATCAAAATTTGAATTCAAATAATAAGTGCTACTTTGATAAAATTTCTTTTGCTAATAATTTTGAAACAAACAGTTTTCCTATTGCCATAAGATTTGGATTAGGTTTTAGGTGGTTTGTTTCAAAACATATAGCTATAAATACAGAAATTGGCATAGGTGGGCCATTAGTACAGGCAGGATTAAGTTATAAATTTACTCATCATAAAACCCAAAAACAACAATGAAAGAATACACCACATTTAAAGAGTTTTATCCGTACTACTTAACGGAGCATCAAAATCGCACAAGTAAAATTTTGCATTTCATAGGTACAGGATTAGTTATAAGTATATTTTTATTTGGCATACTTAATAACTATAACCTACTATGGTTTATGCCCTTGGCAGGCTACGGCTTTGCGTGGGTAGGGCATTTCTTTTTTGAGAAAAATAAACCTGCTACCTTTAAATATCCATTTTATAGCTTGGCTTCCGACTTTGTAATGTTTTTTGACATACTAAGAGGCAAAGTAAAATTTTAATTATAACAAGTAAAATTTTACTCGTGCAGGTATTTAAAACTAATGATTAAACAGTTACGTATAATATTGTTTTTAGTGCCAGTTTTTACGTGCTGTACATTAATTGCACACGCTCAATTTACTGATAGTATAATGCACGCATTACGCAACAAGCCACGTGCTTACGGGGCATTAAATGGGCGTAATTCGTTTGTACAAAATCAAAAGTCGCCAGTAAATGGGGTTAAGTTGGGGCTAAATTTTAAATCGCAATTTGTGTTTGGATTAAGCTATAATTGGATGACCAATGGCATTGTAACTTACAACGAACTGCAAATGCGTAACGAACTAAAAGCACGCTATGTAGCAGCGTTTGCCGAGTATACTTTTTACGATACCAAGCGTTGGGAAATTAGTATTCCGTTGCAAATAGGTGTAGGTAAAATTTACACACTAAGTAACAAAAAACAAACACACCAAAGCGTAGCCCTATTTTATGAACCTACTATGAGCCTAACCTACAAAGCCACACGCTACGTGGGTTTGGGGCTTGATGTAGGGTATAGAATTGTACTAAAAAACAAATCAGAAATATCACAAAATTTTACCTCGCCTACTTATTCGTTTGGCGTGGCTTTTTTCTTTGGCACAATGTATAGCGATGCTAAACGTTTATTGGTAAATAAACAATAAGAATTGTTTGTAAAACGCTTTGCAGTTTTTTAAGCTGATTTTTTTATAGCACTCATTTAAACTTTTATTAAAATAATAATGAATGTTGCTATTTCAGGTTTTGTTATATTTAATAATTTGTGGTTCATTAGGTGTAATTTGTTAGTACAACTAAATTATACACTTTTTGAACTACTTGTAAAAGTTTAAATCACCTCATGTATAAAAATTCATTTTTAATTAAAATATAAATCACTTTGCTATTACGCATAAAACAATTTATTTTTTGGTAATTTATACTATAGCTTTCTTACTTTTGGCAGTGTAATTAATAATTATGTTCTTCAATAATTTTTTATTTTTATTAGTGGTTAGTTGCTTGCCTAGTGTAAGTGCGCTTGCGCAACGCGACAGTAGCAGTATTAATAATAAATTATTAAGTAGTATGTTTACCAGTTTTGAACCTCCTCCTGCATTTAAGCGTCCCTTTATTACAATTAAAGGTAATAAACGTTATAATCCGCTAGTGTATGTTTCGGGTAGTTTGCTTTACGGTTACCAAAATATAGTTTCGGAACAAATACAGGCTACGTGTGCATATCATGTGAGTTGTTCAGAAAATATGAAAAACCAAATTAAACGCAAAGGTATGTTGTGCGGTATACTAAGTGGCTTAAATCAGTTAAGTAACTGCTCAGGAGGTATTAAGAATGATTATCCTGCCTATAAAATTTTGCCTAACGACAAGATAAATAACGAAATTGATTAGAAATGAGAATAATTACACTTGTTTTTTTATTCGCTTTGTTTGGAATTACTACTAAGGCTCAAATTAATTACAAATTTCTCCAACACCTTTATACTAACAATTTAACGCAAGAACACGCTTACTACTTACATACACTTAGTGAGCAAAATGTTGCTGCAGATACGTTACATTATTTACAAGCCAAATTTAATTTGTTGCAACGTAACGATACATTGTTTATGTACCATTATGGGCTTTCAGTAAATTTGTTTAACGCTGACGTTAATGCTTTACGTTATGCTAATTACTATTACTTACAACATGCTAATAATTTTACTAAAACAAAGTGGTTTGCAACTTCTGCATTAACTCCTAGTACTGATAGTGTGAGTATGCAAGTGTTAAATATGTACACTCATTTGCAAAATAATACACCTATATTAACGCAGTTGTTAAACCAACAACTCACGCAACAATATATAAGTTACGTAAAATTAAATAACAAAAAACCAATAGTAGCGGCATGCTTATCCACCGTAGTACCTGGCTTAGGTAAGTTATACGGGCAACGGCCTAATTCCGCTTTAATAACATTTGTAGGGCAATGTTTGTATGGTTTACAAACTTATGAAACTGTGCATAAACTAGGAGTTAAAAATGGGTTTTCGATATTTTCACTTTCATTTTTCAGTTTTTTTTATCTGAGTAATATTTATGGTAGTTATCATGATTTAAAAGCATTAAAACAACAACGAAAAAAACAATTACATCTTAATGTACAAAAATATTTACAGCTTAACTATCCTGCTTCTTTGTATTAATACTGCATACGGGCAACAGACAGCTACTACTGACTCAAGCCTTTTAGCCCTTGAACAAAAGGTATTTATAACCACTAACGATACGCTAAAAACAGCATTGTTAGTGCAAAAAACTTTTATACGCTTTGGGACTAATAGTATTAATGAAGCCCTACTTAACGATATTAACCGACTTGACTATAGACTAATACAAGATTCCGCTACGCAAATAATGTGGTTATACAATGCTTCGTTGGCTTACGCATTAATGGAAAATTACCGTTACGCATTAATTTACTATAACGAATATGCAAGTATACATGCTGCTGATACAAGTTTAAGTACGCAATTGTTACACGCATTACTACTTGCCAATATGGATAACAACAAATTAAATACCCTTATAACTAATGGAAAAATAGACACTCGCTTTACTGCACTTAATTGTTATATAAAAACTATTGACTTCGAAAAAAAAGGAAAAAACAGCTATTTATTCGCCCAAGCATTATTACCGGGCTCAGGCATGGCATTATTAGGCAAACCATTAAAAGGGCTAGCGTCCTTGAGTTTAAACGGAGCTAGCGTTTATGCAGTGTATACATTATTTAGTAGCCATTTGTACATTAATGCAATATTGTGGGGAGCTACATTGGGCACAAAATTTTATATGGGAGGGGTACGTTTAACTGAAACTTTATTTAACCAAAAACAAGAAAAACAACGCTACGCTTTAGCGCAAGCATGTCAAAATAATGTAAAACAGCTCTTAACTACTTACCCTTTAAATTTTAAACTCCCTCCACCGTTACGTTAATATCGCGAGATTCCTCGCCCGTTTTGGTAATGTGTACCTGTAAGTGTGTAGGTAAAAGCTCTGCTACATTCTGCGGCCATTCAATTAAGCAAATGTTACCTGAATACACATACTCCTCCAAGCCCATGTCGTAAGCCTCGGTAATGGAGTTAATGCGGTAAAAATCAAAATGGTACACCGTACTACCTTTAGCCGTACTGTACTCGTTTACCAACGAGTAAGTAGGGCTAGTAACAGGTTGTTGCACGCCCAGTTGTTGGGCTATTAGTTTAATAAGAGTAGTTTTACCTGCGCCCATCTCTCCATAAAAACAGATAATTGAGTGTTGGGGTGTTAAGGCCACAATGTGCTGAGCAACGGTAGAGAGTTCCGAAATGTGAGTGATAGAAAATGTCATAAAGATGTTAGACGCTAGACATTAGATTTTAGACAAAAGATATTAGACGTTATATATTAAGATATTAGAAACATAGATATTAACGTCTAATATCTTAATATCTTAATATCTAACGTCTAACCTACCATCAATTATTTATACCCTTCGGTACGTGTACCTTCTTTGGGAGCGTTTATGTTGTTGCCATTAGCGTCCAATTCTACAATTTCGTAGCCTAGTTTTTGTAATTTTTCGAGGTTAGTTTTTTTGTCGCCTACGGTTACAATTATCATGTTGTTGTATGGCAATTGTTTTTTAGCTATGGCATTAATTTCAGCTTTGGTTATGGTGTTGAGTATTTTAGCTTGTTGGTTTACATAATCTTTAGTTAAATTATAATCTGAAATCAACTTTAAAAATCCTGCTTTTTGTCCTGCAGTTTCATACTTTAGCGCATCAGCTTGTGTCATAGCATTTTTAGTAAACGAAAGTTCCTCGTCAGTAATCCCTTTATCTGCAAATTGTTTTATTTCGCTCATAAACTCTACTATCGAACTATCAGTATTTTCGCCCTTAACGCCAGCACTTGCCGTGTAAGGCCCTACAAACTTACTACCGCTAAAGCCTGAACGTGCACCGTAGGTAAAGCCACGTTTTTCGCGCAGGTTTAAGTTAATACGGCTATTAAAAGCTCCGCCTAAAGTGTAGTTCATAATACGTGATTTAAAGTACTCACCCGTAGCATCAAACGATTGCGATAGGTAACCAATTCTAATTTCACTTTGTGGTGCTTTTTCTTTATCTACCAAATATATTTTTTTGCCTTCGCCTTGTTTAGCTACCGTAACTTCGGGTTTGTCTTTAGCCACACCAGTCCAGCTGTTGGTAAGAAACGTTATATTTTTAGTAATGTCATCTTTATTAAAATTACCCGTAACTACCAATGTTGCAATGTTGGGTTTAAAGTTAGTTTCGTAGTAATTCTTAACATCGCTCAAGGTTAAGTTACTTACCGTTTCCTTAGTACCTACTACAGGCAAGCCCATTATAGAGTTAGCACCGTATAACAATTTATTCATTACATTATTAGCAATAACGGGTGCTTGTGTGCTTTGGTTAGCAATGCCTTCGAGGGTTTGGTTTTTTACACGGTCAAAATCTTCGGCATCAAATTTTGGATGTGCTATTACTTGCTCGGCTATTTTTAGCGTAGCCCCAATGTTTTTGGTAGGCGATGTAATGCTTAAAATAACGCTCTCGCCACTTACATAAGCATTTACCTCAGCACCTAAGGCTTCTAGTTGTGCAGCTTTATCTTCAGCAGTAAATTTTTCAGTAGCCTCGTTCATCATATCGCTTAGCAGGTTAGCAATACCCGCTTTACTTTTGCTCTCCATACGATGCCCACAATCCACGTGTAGTTGCATGGTTATGGTAGGGATTTCGTCGTTGGTACTACTAATAATTTTGAGCCCATTAGTAGCTTTTTCTTGGGTGTAGTTAGGCACTTGTACAAATGGTGCTGGGCCTGTTTTAGGTTTTTTGCTACGGTCAAAATTATCTACTGGGCGGTTGTACTTTAAGTCTTTGTATTCGCTCATGTTAGCATCAGCGGGGTTAGTAGCCTTTGGCGTGTAATTGTTAGGTGCTGCTATTAAGTTGCTTTTTCCTACAGGTACACAACTCATTATTACGGCAGGCTTATTCATAATATATTTGCGAAACACACGCATAACATCTTCTTTAGTTATTGCATTGTAAGCAGCCATATCTTTAACCAGCATATTAGGGTTGCCTGCAAATGTTTGTGCTGCCGCTAGTATTGATGCCTTGCCCGATACACTTGCTAATTGCTGTATGTAATTAGCTTCGGTTGATGCCTTAAAACGTGCTACATCTTGGTCGGTTACGCCTTTAGCATCAAACTCTGTTAGTAGTTCACGGACTTGTTTTTCGTAATCAGCAAGCGGCTTGTCAGGCATTGCACGCACTACAATTTCAAATGTACCAGTTACTTCCTCGTTGCTGCCATAGCTATAAGCGCTCATGGCTTGTTGTGTTTTTACAAATTTTTGGTACATAGGCGATGTTTCCGATTGCCCCAATATTTGCCCCAAAGCATCTAAGGCATACATATCAGTATTGTAATTTTCAACTGTTGAAAACACCATATTTAACTGCGGAAAGCGAACTTTATCTTCATACGAAATATAACGGTTAGCATCTAACACTGCGTTTTGAATAGGTAAGTTTTTAACCTCAGGCCCTTTAGGAATGTTGCCAAAATATTTTTTGGCTAACACTACTACTTGCTCCGTACTAACATCTCCGCCTACGGTAAGTGTAGCGTTGTTAGGGCCATACCAGCGCATAAAAAATTGTTTTAAATCGTCCACGTTTACTCTGTCTAAGTCCACCAAATCGCCAATGGTACTCCAGCTATAGGGGTGGCCGTAAGGGTATAGCGCTCTGTTAGTTTTTTCGCCAATTAAGCCATATGGACGATTGTCGTAATTTTGCCCTCGTTCGTTTTTAACAGTGGCACGCTGTACTTCAAATTTTTGTTGCGTAACGGCATTTAGTAAATAACCCATACGGTCAGCCTCCAAAAACAAGCCTGTTTCTAATTGATTGTTAGGCATTGTTTCAAAATAATTAGTGCGGTCTTTATTGGTAGTTCCGTTAAGCGTTCCGCCTGCTTCGCTTACTATTTTAAAATGCTCTTCGTCGGCCACGTGTTCACTCCCCTGAAACATCATGTGTTCAAAAAAATGTGCAAAGCCTGAGCGTCCAATTTGTTCGCGGTTAGAGCCTACGTGGTACGTAACATCTACGTGGCATATAGGGTCGCTGTGGTCTTCGTGTACAATAACTGTTAAGCCATTATCCAACATGTATTTTTTGTAGGGTATAGTACCTAATACGTTTGATTTTTTAATCTCTTCCAAAAATTTAATACCACTCACACTGCCCAGTGTGCCTGCGGTTTGTGTGGTTTTTACATTAGGCGCAGTTTTTTTTACTTGTTGTGCATTGGCTGTAACTGCTATTACTGATGCAATAAGTGTTGTGGTAATAATGTTAGTTTTCATTATAATTTTGAACTTAAATTAATGGGTTAAAAGATGTATAAAACTAAACTTTAATTTGATTACTAGTACATAATTGTTTGTGGCTTAGCGCATTAAATTTAATTTTTAATGCGTATTTTATTTTAGATAAATACAATCAAATAGTGTTAGACTGTATTTTAACCAAACATTGTAATTGTTAATTAAAATCTAGTATTTTATAGCTACAAAGTAGGGGTCAACTGATAGTTCGGTGGTTTTACTAAGTTTAGTTAGTGTATTTAAATTTATTACACTCAAGCTACCATTTTTGCCACCGCAATACGATACATGATGTGGGGCAATGCCCTTAGCATCAATATTACGATTGGTTACATAAGCTAGGTTATTAATTTCGTCAACAGCTATGCCGTGGGGCTGTATACTGCAGGGTATTGTTGCCACAACGTTAAGCGTAATTATATTAATTATTTGTACGCAACCTTTAGCTTGTGGCAAAAACGATTCGTCTTCGCTACAGGTTACAAGTAATAAATTTTTGTTTTTGCTTATGGCTAATTCCTGTGGGAATTTCTTGGTAGCAATTGATTTTATAAATCGTAATGTGGCGGTTTCGTATACCGCTATTTCGTTAGTATTTTGGCAGGTTACAAATAATTTGCTACCATCGTTACTATACAATATGTCGTGCGGGCCAGCACTGTTGGATATACCCGTGAAAGGTGTGGCCATAGGCTGCACGTTAATAAATTTTGATTCAATATCGGTCATCAAAAATTGATAATAACTATTGCCCGCTTGTGTGGCCACTAGGCACGTGTCGCCGTCAGGAGTAATAGTTATGCCATGCGGAAAACTAAAAAGAGGAGCCCCACTTTGTTCAAACGTTTTTTTTTTGCTCATCGTAGCCAAGTCCACCGCTAGTACCTTACCACCACTAAAATCGGTAAGCAAAGCATACTTATCGTTGTTGGTTATTACCATAGTATTCCAGCTCCCGTTGGCAATGCCTGCGCCTATTGCAGGCCCGCTATTACCAATATTTACACGGGCTATAAGCTTATCGGTTTGCGCATCGTATTTTTCAAAATAATCACCATTTACAAACAGCACATACCAATACTTATTATCGTGCGAAACCCTTACTTGATGCGGCCCTTCGCTACGGCTAGCATCATTGCCTACAAATACATTTTTTATTAATAATTGTGTAGTAGCATCAAACACACTTACCAAATCGCAGGCTTGATTGGTTACATAAAACTTGCGTCTGTTACTTCTATCGTCCCACATTATCGTCCCATTGGCATTAGGTGCGCCATTAGTAATCCAGTTTTTTAGGGTAATAACCTCAGCAGGGTTTAGTGGTGTTGCGTTTATTGGCATGGTGGGTAGGCTAGTTTGCCCTAATTCTTTGTAAGTATTACAGTACAAAAACAATGTACTAAACTCGGGCTGATACGGTGTTATGGTAGCACCTCCACGCCCGCCTTCAAATAATTCAGTCCAAGTTTCTAGCCCTAAGCCAGCAGCAGCATCTTTGCTAGCCGTAGTATGGCAGCCAGAAGTGGCACATTTAGCTACAATTATGTTTCCAATTTCAGTAGGATAATTACTATCCTCAACACGCATACGTAGCTTGCGTTTTTTACAGTTAAATGTAAGCGCAAACACAATTACAGCCACAAGTACCGTGGTTGATGTTTTTAAATTAAAATTCATAATTACCGTATGTTTAAATTTAATACATTAAAGGTAGTAAAAAAAAACGCTTACAATGCTAGTTCTAACAGCACGGGGCAATGGTCGGAGTGAACGGCATCAGGCAATATGGCCACGCGCGTAATTTTGGTCACTAAATTTTCGGTTATCATATTATAATCAATACGCCAGCCTAAGTTTTTGCTACGTGCTCCCGCTCGATAGGTCCACCATGAGTACTGGTAAGGTTCTTTGTTGAGGTGCCTAAACGAATCAACAAAACCATTAGCTACAAAATCATCAAACCAAGCTCGCTCTTCGGGCAAAAAACCAGAGGAGTTTTCATTAGATTTTGGATTGTGTATATCAATTGCCTTGTGGCAAATATTATAATCGCCACTAATAATTAAGTTCGGAAATTTTGTTTTTAAATTTTGGGCATACGTATTAAAATCAGCTAACCACTGCATTTTAAATGCTTGACGGTCATCACCACTACTGCCACTGGGGTGGTACACACTCATTACTGAGCAGGTTTCAAAATCGGCTCTTATCATACGTCCCTCAAAATCGTAGGCGGCTATGCCACAACCATACTCCACGTGCAAGGGTTTTTGTTTGCTCAAAATAGCCACGCCACTATATCCTTTTTTTTGCGCACTATAATAGTAGCAGTGGTAGCCAAGGGCTTCAATGGCTGCGGTATCTATTTGTTCGGGTTGGGCTTTAGTTTCTTGTATGCACACCACATCAGCGTTAGTAGCTTTTAGCCAAGTTAGCCAATCTTTGTTCATGGCACTACGTATGCCGTTAAGGTTATAGGTTATTATTTTCATTACAAGTAGTGTTTTTGGTTACACAAATTTAGTAGCATTTATTAGTTTTTGCATAAAAGTAAAAAAAAGTACAGTTACATTATTGATTCGTGGCTACACTATTCAATACGGACAATAAAGTATCTAATTTATTGTGTTTATAAATACTATACACTACCTAATTGATTATTACAGGCTAGATGCTTAGGTTTAATTCTCGAATAGAATGTTTCTACAATAGAATAGCTAACATTAAATAGATACATAATAATATTAACATTCAGTACTCCAGTTAATTTTTTAACACGCCATACTAATGTTGGAATAATAACCGTGTATAAAAAATCCCCTTACAATAACTTGTAAAGGGATTTTTTTTAATTGCCTGTGATCACAATCATTTTATGCTTATATAAGGGAGGAAGACGGGGTTCGAACCCGCGACCTCTACTGCCACAAAGTAGCGCTCTAACCAGCTGAGCTACAACCTCCATATTTGATAATGCAAATTTATAAAAATATTTATAACATGAAAATTTATTTTCAATTATTAAATTTCATTAGTTTATTAATTAATTTCTACGCATTTATTTTTATTAAATTTGTATATACATTATAAAAAATAAGCCTTTGTCATTTTGTTTTTCCTCAAATAGTTGAGATAAAAATAACAAATCTGGTATATTATCACATTTATTATTTCAACTGATTTAAAATTATTACATTTAATTAATCAATTAATCAATTAATTATTAACTCTCGTAATAAGATAATAAGCATGAAAAACAATTTACTAAAAACAATAACTACTACTTTAGTAATAACGGTTAGTTCATTTGCTAATGCTCAAAAAGTAGCATTCCCAAACAGCCTTGAAATAGTTAGCTATAGTAAGGAAACTAACTTGCCTAACTTCATAAAACTAAAAGAGGGGAAACAAATAACCGCTAATAATTTTACAGCATGGGCTAGTGTTACGTTAAATTTACCAAAAAACTCATCGTTTAAACCGTATGAAACATTTAATGATTTACTTGGCTATTCACATACACGTTATAAGCAATATGTTAATAACTTACCTATTGAGGGTACTATGCTTATTAGCCATAGTAATAATGATAAAATAACAGCTATCAATGGAGATTATGTGCAGCAATTACAATCAACTTACACCACTAATATTACTGAGGCTAAAGCATTACAATACGCATTGAAAAAAGTAAATGCAACTAGGTATATGTGGCAAGGCAATAGTAATGATAATGTATTTAACAAACAACGTAGTACCTATTACCCCAAAGGAGAGTTGGTAGTGGTGCATAAGCGAGGTGCCGATTATACTGCTAAAAATATGCGCTTGGCCTACAAGTTTAATATATATGCTCAGCAACCCTTATATAAAGCTAATGTGTGTATTGATGCAACTACAGGCGAGTTTTTAAGCGAAGAACAATTAATACATACGGGTGATGTAGTAGGTACATCTATTACAAAATACAGTGGTACAGTAACTATGACGAGCGATAACGTAGGGGCAGGACAATACGAGTTACACGAAACTGGTAGAGGAAACGGAATAACTACACGTAACCAACAAAATACAACAAGTGGCGCAGATATTGCTTTTACTAGTGCATCAAGCACATGGACTACCACTGGTACTGACCAAGCTGCTACCGATGCACATTGGGGTGCCGAAATGGCGTATGATTATTATAAAAACAAACACAATCGCAATAGTATTGATAATGCAGGTTTTGCGCTCACGAGCTATGTTCATTATGATGTTAATCTTGTAAATGCATTTTGGGATGGAGTTGAAATGGTGTATGGTGATGGTAACCCGTCGCAAGGATTTGATATAATGACTGCATTAGATGTATGTGGGCACGAAATTACTCACGGTTTGGTAACTTATAGTGCAGCACTTAGCGGTGGAGGAATGGGTGAACCCGACGCTCTTAATGAAGGCTTTGCTGATATTTTTGGTACTTCTATTGAGGCCTTTGCTCGCCCGTCACAAAATGATTGGTTAATGGGAGCCGATATTATGGCGAGTGGTTCAGGATTACGGAACTTAAAAAATCCAAAACTAAGAAACGACCCCGATACTTACCTAGGTACTAATTGGGATCCTGCGGGCGAACCTCACAAAAATGCAACTCCTGTTGGACACTGGTATTATTTATTATGCCAAGGCGGAAGCGGTACTAACGACATTAACAATACCTACACTGTTACAGGAATAACAATAGCGAAGGCCGAAAAAATTGCTTTTAGAGGCCTTACAGTATATGGTACGCCAAGCACATCTTACGCTGATGCTCGTACATACACTATACAGGCCGCTACAGATTTATATGGCGTATGCTCGGCTGAATTACAAGCTACTACCAATGCATGGTATGCAATAGGTGTGGGGGCTGCTTTTGTGGGAGCTGCACCAGCACCAGCATTCACAGCCAATACCACAATATGCGCTTTGCCTGCTAATATTCAGTTTATGAATACAAGCGTTGGCGCTACTACCTATACTTGGAATTTTGGCGATGGAAGTGCAACCAGCACTGCTACAAGTCCAAGCCATAGTTATACAACAGCAGGTACTTACACCGTTACACTAACAGCAAGCGGAGGTACTTGTGGTGGTGGAAGCACTAATACAATTACACAAGTAATAAATTTGACTACAGCAACTGCAGCAAGCATACCACTGGTAGAAGGATTTGAAACTAATAGTAGCTTGCCCACAGCTTGGTCGTTAGCTAACTCTGACGCTGATGCTGCTTGGCAAATATCAACCTTAGCTGCTAAAACAGGCGTAAATAGTATTGGCCTTAATAATTGTAACGGAAATGGTAATGCTGATATGACTGGAAAAAAAGATAGATTTTATACTAACCCCTATAATTTTTCAACTGCTACAAATCCTGTACTAACTTTTGATGTTGGCTACACCACCATATCATCAGGAGGTATAACCTATACTGATACACTTGTAGTGTACGCATCAAACGATTGCGGTGCTACCTGGAATAGTGTGTACTACAAAGGCGGAACTGATTTAGCAACAGCCCCTAACGTAGTTGCAGGGTCGGGTTCGTCAGCTTGTTGGGCACCCGCCACAAGCGAGTGGCGTAACGAAAGTATTAGTTTAACAGCCTATGCGGGTAATGCCAACGTTATGTTTGCCGTTGAAAACCGCTCAGGCTGGGGGCAATGGCTGTTTTTAGATAACATAAATATTAATAGTACGGCTACCGTAGCTATTAGCGAAAAATTATTAAACCACGGCATTATCATGTACCCTAATCCCGTACATGATAATGTAACAATTACACCCACCCAAAATAGTACTAGCCTAACGCTAACCAATTTGCTAGGGCAAACAGTAGCTGAAACAGCAGGACTTACAACGCTTAGTACAATAAGTACAAGCCACTTGAGTAACGGAATGTATGTGCTAAAAATAACCTTAGTTGATGGCACTACTCAAGAGTTAAAAATTGTAAAAGAATAATTAAAATAAATTAGTGATAAAATAAAAATCTTTGCTAAGTTTGCACCGCTTAATAATTAAAGCATGGCGGGATAGCTCAGCTGGTTAGAGCACAGGATTCATAACCCTGAGGTCACGAGTTCAAGTCTCGTTTCCGCTACAAAAAAAGCTTTAGACAAAATTGTCTAAAGCTTTTTTTTATTGTGGACTGTGTAATTTACTTATTAGGCGCATTACAATTACCACCTTGTTAATTTCAGCGGTTCGATTTTTTCAAAACTCAATCGGTTTATTTAAGTGTTAATCTTCATTTTTTCGAGACAATACTTTGTGTTGAATTTAGTGTACAATTCTTTTTCTAAGTTGCATAACGGAAACAAAGTAACTTCACAAACACCATGATGTTAAGCTGTATACGAATAGTGCTAGTGATGCTCCTTTGTAAACCTTAAAGCTACTTATACACCTGTGTTTTATTTATATATGCAGTTATTTATTTTATTATAAGCTATATTATTTATAACGCACTACGCATAATTGCGTAAGGTATGAGTATAAATAGCTATCATTTCTTTTACTAAAGTTTTGGGCGAATTTATTTTAATAGTTTCGCCGTAGCTTAATAATTCTACTAATAAGTCATAGGTTACAAACACTGTAATTTCAAATGTAGTGTGGCTTTTAGTAACCTTAATTACCCTTTGCGAGGTATGTAATGGGTAATTAATTATGTAGTTAGCTTGCCCGTTATCAAAGGTAAATGTAATGGCTTGAGGCGTTTCGTTGGTGGGTAGTATAATGCCGAAACAGTGAGTAAAGTAGTTTGGTAAGTCAATAGCAGTAGGTAGTTTAAATTTTGTTTTGCGAAGGTGCACACTTTCTACACGGTCGAGGGCGTAGGTACGTAAGCCATTATCAGTGCTATTGTGCTTAGCGCACAATACGTACCAGCGCCCTTTATTTTGCTTTAGCAAATAGGGTTGTATAACTACGGTGGTTGCCTCTGTTTTGTTCTGTCTTTGGTACGTTGGTTTGGAAGCTGTTTTTCATTTTTTGCGTTGGCTCTGGGTGTTGGCAAAATGCAAATGTGCTACCAAATGCGTTGGCTATATTTGTCTAAATTTCCTTTGTAATCTCATAATTTCATCAAGTAATAATTCAAAGTTGTCAAAGTCTGCGTCTAAAAATGTTTCATAATTGTCCTCAATTATACCTTTGGGGTTTTGTATGCTACTTAAACTTTTAAAAGTCGAAGCAGTGTCGACTATTTTTACAAATGCAGGTTTGTATGCCGTTACAGGAAAATAGTCCTCAGTAAAGAATTCTGTTGTTGCAGACCACTCTGCAGTTTTAGGATGCTTCATTGTCATTACGTTTGGTGTCAGTGTTACTTTTAGAACCTTATTTACACTTTTAATTCCATCTTCGCCTGCTTTGTCATTGTCGAATGTTGCTATACACAACTGGGTTGGTCTAATGTATGGAATGATTATCTGATTTAATACAGCAGCAACATTTCCTGCACCGCCACAGTTAATAATTGTAACGTCAAAGTTGTCGTACTTAGGTGCTTTTGTTCGCTTAAGCACGTCAATTGCTTTTGAAAAATATTTGTAATCATTTGTTCCTTCAACCAGTAATATATCTTTTGTGGTTGCAAAAGCTAAAGTAGCATCCATCAGTGTAAACGCGCCTTCGGAAAGTTTTTCAATAGCTTTCACTTTTTCAACGGGGATTACTTCTAATCCATCTGCTCCATTACTCAAAATTCTAATATTTTCGTCTTTAATACTGTGAAGTAAAGCAGGTGAATGTGTTGTTAATACAGAAAAATGATTCGGTATGTCAAGGTATTTTTTCCCCTGCTGGCGCGAGCATTCTGCTCGTGTCCGCTATAATTGTAACTACTTTTATTCTTATCCACTTTTATTTTAAACACACTACTTTTTATTGAATACGAGCAACATGCTCGCGCTAGCCTAAACTACACGGTTACCTAACGCTCGCACCAGCAGGAGGCTTCGTTAGAGGAAAGCTCCATTGATTTTAAAGCTGATATTTTATTGCGATTTATAAAATTTTCCATCGCCTGACGAGTACCTGATCCTTTTTCTCTAAATATTAACAGTAAATTTTCAAATGTATCGGCAGGTTTAAGTCCCTTTTTAAATTTTGACTTTGCGTTACCTACCAAGTATAATTTATTTTGTAATAAATCCAGCCTCTCAACATTAAGTGTAGTGGGCAAAATAGAAACAAGAGCGAAATAAACCTCATTATTCTCAAGACTCTCAAGCACCTTTTTTATTAGTTACATCCATTAATAACGCTATCCCAGTATGCTGTTTCATAAAATCGGATAGGAAATAAGGCATTATACCAATTTGAAATTTTAAGTAGTCCAATTAATTGCTTCAAAAACATATGAGTATGAGCAAATACTTTTTACAATTTCCTCAGATAATTTATTG
>JAYWFU010000021.1:0-3226 GCA_043778625.1 Bacteroidia bacterium
GCAAATTCATAGCCGTACCTTTTTATATCCCTGCCACGTAAAATAGGGCGTATAGTATATTCAATTTTAGTTGAGTTTCTTTGCAAGAAAAAACAAACATGATATACGGATACATTAGAGTAAGTAGCGACAAGCAAACGGTAGAAAACCAACGATTTGAAATAAATCGTTTTTGCGAAAAACAAACACTAGTTATAGAAAAATGGATAGAAGAAACTATATCAGGTACCAAAAAAGTAGAGGAGAGAAAACTAGGTGCGTTATTAAAAAAAATGAAAAAAGACGATGTACTCATCTGTTCAGAATTGTCAAGATTAGGGCGTAGTTTATTAATGATTATGAGCATTTTAAACCAATGTATGAATAAAGAAATACAAGTATGGACTATAAAAGATAATTACCGATTGGGCAACGATATTAACTCCAAAGTACTGGCATTTGCATTTAGTTTATCAGCCGAAATAGAACGTAATTTAATATCGCAACGCACCAAAGAAGCATTGGCTCGAAAAAAAGCCGAAGGTATTATTTTGGGAAGACCAAAAGGAAGTAAATCGTCCAAAACAAAACTTACTGGGCAAGAGCAAAAAATAAAAGAATTATTAAATAAAAAAGTTTCGTATAGTGCCATTGGCAGAATTTTAAACGTAAATAGGTTTACAGTTAGTAAATTTGTAAAGGATAAAATAAGTTAATGCCTTACACACAATTAGTAATTAAAAAAAGATGAGTAGTATAAAATTATTTGAAGATAAAAAGGTTCGTAGTCAATGGAATGAAAAAGAGGAAAAATGGTATTTTAGTATTATTGATATTATTGAAATACTTACCGAAAGCCCAAGGCCACGAAAGTATTGGAGTGCTTTAAAAAACAAGCTAAGTAATGAAGGCAGTGAACTGTCCCAAAAATTGGGACAGTTGAAAATGCAAGCTGATGATGGTAAAATGAGAGAAACAGACGTAGCTGATGTGGAACAAATATTTCGCCTTATACAATCTGTACCAAGCCCCAAGGCTGAGCCCTTTAAGCAATGGTTGGCAAAAGTGGGCTATGAACGCTTACAAGAAATACAAGACCCCAGCCTTAGTATGGATAGAGCCAGAGAAAATTGGCAAAAAATGGGGCGTAGCCAAAAGTGGATACAGCAACGAATGACAGGGCAAGAAACTCGTAATAAACTAACCGATTATTGGAAAGAAAGTGGCGTTACCCAAAACGATGAATTTGCAATACTTACCAATATTATACACCAAGAGTGGTCAGGCCTTACGGTAAAAAAGCATAAAGAATTAAAAGGCTTAAAATCTCAAAGCCTACGCGACCACATGAACGAAGCCGAATTGCTTTTTACAGCTTTAGCTGAATTGAGTACAAGGCAAATAGCCGAAGTAGAACAAGCCAAAGGCATACAGCAAAATGCAGTAGCCAGCAAAAAAGGTGGTTCAATAGCCAAAAATGCCCGTAAAGCGTTAGAAGCCAAAACTGGCAAAAGTGTAGTGACAGGCGAAAATTTTTTGCCCCCTACAAAAGAAACAAAAAAGTTAAAATGATAGCCTAAAATAGGCATAAGGATTAAGTACGTATACAGTTATGTTATCCCACACGTATTTGTTGGCCTACACGCAACACAGTTTTTGCATAAAATCCGTTAAGTTCCCTTATCCGTTTAACCGTTGTGCCATAGCGTAGCGCTAACGCCGCAAGATTATCGCCACTGTGCACAGTGTGTAATGTACTATTGGTTGGAAACACTGCATACCCTGTTTTTGTTGGCTTTATGGTAAAATCAGTGGCTTGCAACTCACTATTTTTAAACGAAATAAAATAATTTGGGTTAATAGGTATGCCTTTAAATCGGGTTTCAAAATGTAGGTGACTTCCCTCCGAATGCCCAGTATTACCGCCCAAACCAAGCACTTGCCCTGCACGCACTACATCGCCTGCCTTTACTTTAATGCGCGACAGGTGAGCATAGGTGGTTTCCAACCCATTATAGTGCCGCACTATTACTACATTGCCATACCCTTTGTGATACTGTGCAATACGCACCATACCTGCAAAGGCACAATATACTTTATCGCCAGTGGCCAAATCAATATCTACTCCTTTGTGCTGTTTGCGGTCTCTACAACCGTAGTTTGATGTTATTGGACCAATAATGGGCGGTACAAAATCAGCGTAAAATTCTCTGAAGTGAATGTGTAGCACACTGTCTTTGTGCATTTCGGGGGTAGATTTGTAGGGGTGTATGTTTTTCATATCCCAATAGTTATAATGGGCATCGCCAGGTATGGCGGTTTGTCGCCAATTAATATAGTGAGTAAGTTCTGTTAATAAAAAACGGTTAGGCGTTGGGTGATTAAGGATTGTATCAATAATTCGGTATATTTCATTATCGGAGTACGTATGATTAAGCACTGATTGTGCACTGCACTTACCTCCCAATAAATGAAATGACGCCAGCCATAAATAAATAATAAAATAACGCAGTATTGTTTTCACACTTTTCCTCCCCAATAATTTAAAACAATTTGCGAGTGGCTAAACGCAAGCCTATATAAAAGTTATATTCATAGTTTAGCCAGTTGCTTTTAAGTTCAGTTTTAATGTTATTACTTATTGTTGTCAAATTACTCCCTACCCCAAAATAAAAACGCTTACCATTGAAGCCTGCATTAGCTTTTAAGCGTCCGTTAAACGAAAAATCATCGCCCGTATTGCTTGTGCTTAATAACTTAACACGGTTAAATACCCAACCACTACCCGCATAAGCTGCACCACCTACATAAAACTTTTTATATGCCAAGGTATACCCATAACCCAATGATAGCGCTGGGCTTGCGGATTGTATTTTTTGAGTTAAATTATATTTGTCAAAATTACTATTATTATTAGTTTGGTGTATTACATAATCAGTAGTACTACGTATTTGGTGGTAGTTATAACTTACCATAGCTATTATTGAACCTGCTGATTTTGTTTGCCTAGCCCCAGTATTCAACATGGCTTTATAACTCCAATTATTACCATTAAATATGTATTGTAGGTTACTACTTACCTCAAACGATTTAAGCAAGGGGTCCACATAATTGTTGTTGATTGATGTGGCAGCTTTCACCAAATCATCACTGCATTTACAATTATTACTCACCTCAAATTTGCCAAAACTATTTAACTGATTTTCAAATATTAGTTTATCTCCCATATAATTAAGGTCGAGCCCCC
>JAYWFU010000022.1:0-8924 GCA_043778625.1 Bacteroidia bacterium
TGTTTATGTTATAATAGTTAAAACAATTGTCAGTAGTGTTGTACACCAGTAAGCCGTTGGGCGGGTTAGTTATGGCGTTTATTTGCAGGGTGGTTAGCCTTGGCACTAGCAAACCTTTATCATTGGCTTGTAATTCCAATATGGCTTTGGGGTTGGGAGTGGAAGTGCCTATACCTACATTGTTTTGGGCTTGGGAGATTAATGTTACCAATATTAGTAATGCTGAGGTAAGTAGAGTGTGGGCGTGACGTATAACCCACCCCGCCCTAAAGTGCATCCCTCCAGTGGAGGGGAATGCTGGGCGTGGGTATGTTGGTGTGAGTGTTTGACGTGCTTGTGTTGTTGTAATTGTGTTGTTGTAATTGTGTGGTGTGTTAGCTGTTGCGTTCATGGGGGTTGAGATGTTAGGTATTTAGATATTGTGTGTAAACTGGTAGATATTAGTAGTTAGATAATGCGAGTGTTATTTGGTCTTGCGTAGTTTCCTGAGTGGTTGCTGAGCATATTGAAGCATATTGAATGGACTGTTATTACTCACATCTTGCAAATCTCTTTCTTATTTCGACTGGTTTAATGATTGAGAAGGGGAATACTGTGGGCGATTGTGTCGGCTGGGTTATATGTTAAGTTATTGTGTTGCAAAATTTAAAGAGTGGCGAGTAGTGGTCATGAAACAAATTATACGTCCTCTCTCCTTAACGTATAACTCAAAGGACCCACCACTCGCACTCTTTTATGTTGTTAAACTTTGTAACTATTACTTATTTGGTATTGCTTACTACACTCTTACTAGTTTTGGTTATTGCGTAATAGCGTATATGTATTGTTAGTAAATAGTTATGCTTTGCCAATAACTAATTTATTACCGCAGGAGTTATTATAAAACGAGAAAGAACGGTTGTTAAAAGCATATTTATCACTTTTATACTACTGTAAATGTAATGCGCCTACCGCTAATAATAACCCAGTTACCCTACCCAATACACTAACGTTAGTAATTAAGGATAATCGTTTTATAACAAAGAACTAACGCTATTTTTACAGATGAGTAAATACTCAAAACTATGCTTTACGATTAATTAAATTTTGGCTATTAAAACTTAGGTAGAATTAAATTATGTATTTTTAAACAATTAAAAAAAGAGCGATTGAAATTTAAAATAAACACAGTTATAGCCTTATTGTTTGTTATTATATTAGGAGGTCGTGCGCAGCCAGCCACACCTAAGATCCCAAGCAAAGCCCTACATCTGTGCCATAACCATACGCAACGCATACAACTATATATTGCCGCCGCTGACAATAACAATGATTTAAACTTTAAATTTGATTATATAGATAGTGCCATTGTATTAAGCCAACAACTACTAATTAAACCCAGAACTAACAAGCAAGTAATAAATAAATTATTAGCGACTGCACTTAATAAAAAAGGATTTTTTAACAAGTTAAATGGTAATAATTTAGAAGGCTTAAAGGATATAAATGCAGCACTAACTATTGCCAATACGTTAAACGATTTAGAACTTGTAAGCAACATACAATATAACCAAGGTGTGGTGTACCATAGTATGGGTGCGCAACTAAAAGCTATACATTATTTTAACTTATGCCAGCAAAATGCAACTAAAGCACTGGCTACACAGCCCCATAATAAATCAGTTAGGTTGCTAATTATGCGTGCTAACTTTACCATAGGGCAGTGCTATAGCTATCTAGCTAATATTGATACAGCCTTGCAGTATATGCTGCCTAGCCTAGCTTATTTTAAAACATTACACGATAGCACATTAATTAGTAAAGCAGCTAAGTTAATTGGAGAGTCTTATTTTGTAAACAAACAACTAAAACAAGCAGAGTATTACTTGCAAGAGAGTGAAAAAAACACTCCCGTAAATACAAGCCCTGCCGAACTATTTAACTTAAAAATAGATTTTGCCGATTTATATGAATTTAACCATTGTTATGCTCAAGCACTTAGCTACATACAACAGGCTAACGTAATACTACGTAACAGTAATAATTTACCTATTACTAAATACATACTATTACACGAGGCGTATGCCAATGCTTATGCCGGACTTAGAAACTACAAAAAATCAATTTATTATTACCGCTTGTTGTGCAACCAGTTAGACAGTTTATACTCAGTACACAACGCTAATTATATACTCGAATACCAAACCAAATACGAAACCGTAGCTAAACAAAACCAAATATTACAACTTACCAAAGCCGCCGAAATAAAACAACTAAAGCTGCAACAAGCCAACGCCGACAAGCAACGTTTAACTTGGTTTGCCATTAGCGCAGTTGCAATTATTACGCTATTACTTGCATTGGGTTATTACTTACGTAGGGCGCTAAAAGCTCAACGTGCATTAACGCAAGACATAAAAAACAAAACTACCACACTAACCCAGCAAGCTAGTACCATAAGTAGGTATCAAAGCCAAATGAACCCACACTTTGTGTTTAATGCCATAAACAGTATTCAGGGCTTGCTTACCAATAACGAAACACAACTTGCCAACACCCAGCTCGATTATTTTAGTGTGCTAATGCGCACCACATTACACAACTCCGAACACGAGTACATAACCCTTGCTAACGAAATAACCTACCTTACACAGTACGCTACCTTTGAGCAAAACAATGCTTCGTTTAACTTTAAATTTGAAGTAGTGATAGACGACGCCATTGATGCCACTAACACCTTACTACCCCCAATGCTATTACAGCCCTTTGTTGAAAACTGTATTAAACACGGTGGTTTTAACGAAATTAGTAATGCCACCATTACCCTACACATTAGTGTACTTATGCCACACATTATTGCAGTACACTGCATTGATAATGGCAAAGGAATAACAGGGAATACTATTATTAAGGGGCAATCGCGCGCCATTGGTATTGCACAAGAGCGCATACGCTTATGTTTTTTAACCAATAATACCGTTTGCGATAATTATTTTCAACTAACCAACACTACCCCACAAGGGCTAACCGTACAACTAAAACTACCTTATATTCAAAATTATTAAACTATTTATTTTATATTAAACCCACCCCGCCCTAGAGGGGATTTTGCACCACCAACATTAATAAGCAATGTGTAATTAACAAGTAAAACAAGTAATCAACTATATATTCACGCCACGCTAACTCCCCTCCTTGGAACGGTGTAGCCCTCATGAAACAAAATACTAAAATAAAACTTGAGTAACAAAGGCGGAGATTTTTCACCACCAATTTAATTAATAAGTAATGTGTAATCAACAATTAAAACAAGTAATCAACTATATATTCACGCCACGCTAACTCCCCTCCATTTAATGGAGGGGTGCCCTTTAGGGTGGGGTGGCTCACCCGCCCTATAAGCAAATTAACTAACATACCACAACTAAATGAACTGCATTATTATTGACAACGAACCCAATGCCATAAAAAAACTAGTGGGCATTATTACTCAAAATTTTATCGACGTAACTATACTAGCCACCTGCACCACAATAGCCGAGGCCATAACAGCAATACATACCCACGCGCCTAAGGTGGTGTTTTTAGACGTGGAATTAAATGGCGAAACGGGTTTTGATTTATTTACTCATTTTACTACCCCAACGTTTAGTATAGTGTTTACTACTGCCCACGAAAAATATGCTTTGCGTGCCATTAAAGCATCGTGTTTCGATTTTTTACTAAAACCTATTTTACTAACCGACCTAGTACCTGTTATTGAAAAATTGCGAGTAGCCACCACCCATAGCGTAACGCAACAACTAGAGGTATTGCACCGTAATATTAATGCGGGAAAAAATTTTAACCGAATAGCCATACCTACCCTCAACGAATATTATTTTGTAAACACCGACGATATTATATGCCTTGAGGCTGATGCTAAATACACCACTATTTATACTATTGAAAACGAAAAACATATATCGTCCAAAAACATTGGCGAATATGAAGAGGTACTTAACGACGAAAACTTTTTTAGGTGCCACAAATCGTGGATTGTAAATTTAAAACACGTAAAAAAAATGATTAAAAACAATAATCAATTACAACTTACTAATGATATGATTATTGATGTGTCGATACGCAAGAAAGACGAATTTTTAAAACGTTTTTTTAAGCCTTAGCATTTAGGTCTGTAATAAAGCCAAAAACATTTTCATCTATTTTTTATGCCCATACAATACACTTAACCCTATTTATAACACACTAATAATATTTATTGGTAGTTTAACTTAGTAAATAGTTGCGTACTTTCATTTTAAATTGTAGTTTTATGGCTTTAGAAATTATTTAGAATTCGTATGAATAAAATTTTACTACTTACCTCAACAGCACTATTAAGTGCTACAACTATGCTAAGTTATGCACAAGCTACCCACAAGCGTACGGTGCCTATTAATAATGTTAGCCCTAGTGCTGTAAGCGCTACCTTGGTTAGTTATGGTTACGTAACCAACGCTAACCAAACCATGGATTTAACTTTAAACCTTACCAACACCGATGGCGAGTATGCTGATTCAATAGCCATAACATTCCCCACAGGTATTACGCCTACTGGCACACCTAACTTAATTTTTCCTACACGTGTTACAGGTGGCGGAGTAGAGAGTTATAACGGAATTGTAAATGGTCAAACTATTACTTGGGGCGCTAATACCAATGATTTTTGGGGAGGTATTGCAGGCAAAAATCTTAATTTTAAAATAGATGTTACCGTAGGTAATATCACTGGAACAAAAATAGGCGATTTTCATATTTCGGGCGATGGTTATTATCAATTTAATTTTTCGGGCGATGCTAATGGTACTTTTTCTATTGCACCCAAACTACCTGTTGATTTAAGAGTAGTTGATTTTTTTGTACCACCATTTAGTTGTTTTAATCAACCTAACGAAACCATACGTATTTGGTTGCGTAACGATGGCACTACCGCTAACTCAGGGCAAACTGACTTATCGTACCAAGTAAATGGAAACGCTGCGGTTACTGAAAGCACTACACAAACTACCGCCCCTAACGATACGCTAAAATATGTATTTACCACCACTGCCGATTTTAGTGCATTAGGCCCTTACACCATCATAGGCTCAGGGCTTAGTGCTGCCGATGGCGATTTTTCAAACAATCAATTACAACTTAATTCCTATTCATTTGCGCAAAATAATGCACCTTATAGTTCAGGTTTTGAGCGTACTCCAGCCAACGATTTATTAAATTGGTTTGGAGACGATTATGGTTCACCTTCTTCATGGGACACTACCACCATCGACCCTCGCACAGGTAACTTGTGTATGCGTATGCTAGAAACATCGCCTACCACTTGCGAAGATTATTTGTTTTCATCGTGTGTGTTTTTACAAAAAAACAAAACCTATAACCTAAGCTACTGGAAAAACATGGCACAAGGTTATCATGGTAGTTTTGGTGCTTATTTAGCGTACAACCAAGACGCATCAACAATTATAAAAACATTTACCCCTGTGGATACTGTGCCTGCTACAGGAGTTTGGATACATGATTCTATCAACTTTAGCGTAACTTCTAATGGAGTATACCACTTAGCTTTTTTAGCATTAAATTATACACAGGAGGTTATTGCCTTGCGTGTTGATGATGTGCATTTAACTGATATTAGCTCATTAGTAGGGTTAACACAAGTGGTCGAAAAAAACGATGTAGTAGTATACCCTAACCCCACTACTGATAACATTACGGTATTGTGTACTAATAATGTAACTAACATAGCACTATACAATGCGCTTGGGCAACTATTAATTACACAACCTGTTAACGGAGTAACCAAAAACACTATAAATACAGCTAATTTAAGCAATGGCTATTATACAGTTAAAGTTACCACTGCCAATGATAACATTACTTACAAGCATATAGTTATTCAAAAATAATAATAATTTATTTTATAAAATATAAACAACAAAACAACTAACAACATCATGAACAAAAATTACATTTTAATAGCAGCGGCCTTAACTATTTCTACAGCAAGTAGTGCGCAACAATTTGGCGGAGCAACTACTCAAACGGGTAGCATATTTAGAACAGGCACAGTGGGTATAGGGGTTACTACTGTACCCACCACGGTCGATTTTATTGTAAACAACTCAACCCGTAAAGCCGCTAAATTGGTGTTAGGTAATAGCGCGCTTACGGGTACGTTTCAAAACACGGAATCGGTACTACAGGCGTATAACGCCAACAGTGTAAAGTCGCGCTTGAGCTTAATATCAGCCGCTAGTGCCACAAGTAGCGTATCATTGTTAATTGATGTAAACCTTACTGGTAATACAGGCATTGCGCTGGAGGCTACAAACGTAGCTAACCAAAAAGCATTTAATATTGATATGTACGGCACTAATGCCCTAACCATAACACCAAGCGGGCAAGTAGGTATAGGTACTGGTACAAGCACATTAGGCACAATGAAACTAGCTGTAGAAGGTACAATTGGCGCACGTGAGGTAAAAGTAACCTTGAGCAAGCCATGGCCTGATTATGTGTTTGAAGAAAACTATAAACTAATGAGCTTGCAACAAGTAGCTAATTACCTAAAGGTAGAACGCCACTTACCTTATATGACAAGTGCTAAAAGTATTAAAACTGAAGGTGGACAATCGCTAGGCGAAACACAACAAAATATGTTGCGCTCGCTAGAAGAACTGTACTTACACGTAATAAACCTACAAGCCGAAAACGCTAAACTTAAACAAGATATGGAAGCGTTAAAAAATATATTAAACACTAAATAACTACTAGCCTATGTTTACACGATATTTAATAGTGGCGTTTACACTATTAGTTATTATAACTAATAGCACCAATGCACAAACTATACGCAAAAATTATTTAGAGTTTTCGCCACAAGAAAAAACCGATTACGTGGCAGCGCTTACCCTAGTGTGGGCTAATGGTTCAAGTGCAGTGGGCAAGGGTACTTACTTTGCCGATATACACGGTAGCCATTTTGGTACTAACATACACTCCATGCGGGGCGATGGTTCTAACTTTACTGCCTTTCACCGCTTTATGTTACTGCATTACGAACTAATGCTACAAACATCAGCTACGCAATACAACTACCTATGCTTACCCTATTGGGATTGGCGCAACGACCCACCCAAAAACATAGCACTACCAATTACGGCCACTAATAGCCCTAACTTTTGGTATTTTTCAATGTTGGATTTAAACAAGTTTACAGGCTGGGGCATTACACGCCAAACCGATTTAACAACACTTAATAACTTACCCACACAGCAAACGTTTACCAACGCAGTAACCAACCCTACATTTTGGTCAGCTACCTCAACTTCATTTTCACGTATATTAGAGGCCAATAATCACAATGGTGCACACGTGTGGGTAGGTGGTACTATGGGTACTGGAGCATCGCCACGCGACCCTATATTTTTTATACACCATTGTATGGTAGATAGAATATGGCAAATAAGCGAAGATGAGATTACTGGAATTCAATCAAATTTTCCCACTGCTAATTACAAAATACCATCATACAACAAACAAGAAAATTGGATAGACGATTTGTATGCACATAATACTGTGGACTCACGTAAAATTCCATTTCGTTATTTAAGCACACAAACTACTACTGATTATGAAGTATGGTACGCTGATAATGGCAAAGTTATACTTGATGGAGCTAACGGTACTGATTTTTCGGTACTTGGAGCAAATAAAATTTATCGTTACACAGCCTATGATTACAGTACAAGTACCCTAAGAGGTAAAGTGTATGTGGGTGATTATAAATATAACACTACTGGAGCAGTAGTGGCTGATAACAAAGGGGGCTTTAAAGTAATTGCAGGTAATGCCTGCCATATTCGTGCAGGCGAAGAAGTAACCCTAGGCCCAGGTACAACGCTTACAGCTAGTGCAGGAAACGACATAACAATTAAAATTATTGCTACCCCTAACGGTTTTTAACACTACTATTAATAACTATTATTAAACAAATAATGAAACAATTACTATTAACAACAATTGTTGTGCTTAACGTAGCCATTAGCTATGCGCAACAAGATGTTTGGCAAACTTTACCTACCCACTTTAGCGATGTAAGTGGCATTATACACGCACCTGCTAAAGATACACTATTTATACACCGTACTGACGGTTCATTACTACGTTCGTTTAACGGTGGCGGTAGTTGGGACTCCATATTTATACGCCACGACTCTACTCATTTTACCGAAATGGGAAGTTATTTTGTAAACGGACATACGGGTTTTACATGGAGTATATGGAGCTGTATGTACTCAGGTTTTGTAAATAGCGAACGCCCAGTTTTACTAAAAACTATTGATGCAGGGCTTACTTGGGCCTTAGCGAATAATGGTTTTGATCAAGTACCATTTGTGGTGTCGCAGCTCTATTTTTGGAACAGTACTTCGGGTTTTGCCATTGGGCAAGAAATTAATACCCACCCTGCAGGTACTAACTATACCAAGCACCACACTAACCAACTGTACATGACACTTGATGGTGGGGCTACATGGCTATTAAACAGCTCAACACCTATTGACGAAATTAAAAGCTCACCTAACATGATTTCGTTTTGCGACCAATACACTGGTATTATGATGGGGAGAGAAATTAATTTTAACTACAACAAATCGTTTGATGGAGGCTTTACTTGGGCAACTACTAATCAACATTCGTTGGGCTACAATGCCACAGGAGTGAGTGTGCAAAATCAACAAAATGCTTTTGTACTGGCCAACGATTCGCTCTACGTAAGTACCGATTCGTTAAACACATTTAAAGCCAGCAAACTACCATTTACCAGTTATAATAACTCCGTAATGGCTAATAACGCTAGCTTTTACACAGTAGGTAATACCACTTATTTTTTAACATTTAAT
>JAYWFU010000023.1:0-31806 GCA_043778625.1 Bacteroidia bacterium
TATTGTAGTTTTGGTGAACCACAAATAAATCCGTTACTAAAGCGATTTAATTGACCCATACTATTAGTTTTAACAGAAATTTAAACAGGCTCTTAATACTTCGGCATTAAAATAGCTACACTGATTAAAAATCTTTGCTGTTTCAATATCCTCTAAAGGAGTTGATTATGCTAGTATTGCTACGTTTTGCTTGCCTACCGCTCCACAATCTCTACTACCTTTATTTTTCTCTAATTCATTAGTTTCAATCGTAAGATATCCCTCATCCATTTCAATCATGCCTTTTAATGATAGCGTGCATCGCAATTATCCATTGCCTTACGAGGCTTGTGAACCATTATTATTAATTTAATTTTAAATGTGTTCAAAGAATTTTACTACTTTTATAAAACAAACCTAATAATCATTATTTAAGCTAATGAAACACCTAATTACACTCGTATTTTTAAGTTTAATAACCCTAAATAGTTTTGCTCAAAGCAAACAAAACATCGAAAAATTGGGTACACTACTCAATATTATAAAATTTGCTTATGTGGATTCTACCAAAGAAGACAAACTAGTAGAAGATGCAATTAGCGGTATGTTAGAGCAACTTGACCCCCACAGTGTGTATATCCCTGCTAAAGATTTACGCGAAATGAACGAGCCATTAGAGGGCTCTTTCGAAGGTATTGGCGTACAGTTTAACATTTTGCACGATACGATTACAGTTATATCGCCCATTGTTGGTGGCCCTTCGGAGAAATTAGGAATAACCAGTGGCGATAAAATAATACGTATTGAGGGTAAAAATGTAGCGGGTATAAAAATTAAAAACGAAGATGTATTTAAAAAACTACGTGGTGTAAAAGGTACTAAAGTTATGGTAACTTGCCTTAAAGCTGGTGCACAACGCGAGGAAGTAGACTATACCATAACTCGTGATAAAATACCTGTGTATAGTGTGGAAGCAAGCTATATGATTGATACTAAAGTAGGATATATTAAAGTAAGTCGTTTTGCACAAACCACCCACGACGAGTTTGTAAAAGCAATGACTAAGCTACGCAAAGAAGGTATGCAAGACTTAATACTTGACCTCAACGATAATGGTGGTGGCTATTTACACATAGCCGATGCCTTGGCTGATGAATTTTTGAGTGATGGAAAAACCATTGTGTACACACAAGGCATACAATCGCCAAAGGTGATAAATAAAGCAACTCGCAAAGGCGATTTTGAAAAAGGACGCTTAGTAATAATGGTGGACGAAGGGAGTGCGTCGGCCAGTGAAATTGTGAGTGGTGCAGTGCAAGACTGGGACAGAGGATTAATTGTAGGACGCCGTACTTTTGGCAAAGGCTTGGTACAAAAACCATTTAACCTGCCCGACGGTAGTATGGTACGCCTAACCACCGCTCGCTATTACACCCCTGTGGGGCGTTGTGTGCAAAAAGATTACGAAGGTGCAGGCGAAAAATATTTTTCGGATTTAAACAATCGTTACAAACACGGCGAGTTATTTAGTGCCGATAGTATTAAATTTCCTGACTCACTAAAATTCAAAACGCCTAATGGGCGTGTAGTATATGGTGGAGGAGGTGTTATGCCTGATATATTTGTACCGCTTGATACCACTGGAGGTTCAACGTATGCAATAAGTCTTGCTCGTAAAAATGCGTGGGGATTATTTGCTTTAAAATATAGCACCAACGAACGTAAAACCTTACTTACGCAATATCCAACGGGTAAAGATTTTGCAACTAAATTTGTGTGTAACGATACGTTAATGGAACAGTTTTTTGCATACGCTGAGGGCGAGGGAGTTAAACGCAACCAAGAGGGTTACAAAAAAGCAAAAAATCTTATTGATACACGCTTGCGTGCCGATATAGCTCAAAAACTATATGGCAACGATACCTTCTACGAAATAATAAATACTCTAGAGCCCATATACGGCAAGGCTATACAAGCATTACAACACGATAATTTCAAGAAGTTTAAAATACAACAGCAATAAAAATACGTAGTTATTAACTACACAAATGAAACAAATTTATACTAAACTCATTCTCACCCTCTTATTTGTATTGGCACTTCAACATTATGTTAGTGCAACTACTGATACTGCTCGCATTAATCAAATGTTACGCACTGTTGATGCTGAGCTACTCAATAACAGAACTGCTGCTATTGGCATGGCGCAAAAAGCGTATGTGCTATCGCAACAAGAAAACTATTATAAGGGTATGTACAATTCGTACATGCAGTTAGGAGTTATTGAACAGTTTTATAATGCCCGCTACGACAAAGCTCTTGGCTATTATTTTAAAGGATTAAAAGTAGCTACCGATGCCAACGACACTATTGACAAAATAAATGCCTATGTACGTGTGGGTAGTATTTATGCCCGTGAAAAAATGAAAAAAGAGGCTTTTTTATATTTATCAAAAGCCTATTATGCCTCCACAACTATTAATTCTTTGGTTACTCGTAGCTTTGTAATAAGTAGATTTGGTTTTTATTATGCCAACGTTGAAAACAAAAACGAACTGGCTATTCAGTATTTTTTAAAAGCACTTAACGTATTAGGTACTAACCCGCAAGGGGATTATGGCTATATTTACATTTGCTTGGCTGATGCCTATGCTAAAACTGGCAATGCTATTGCCGCTGAGCGTTATGCCAATAAAGCATTAATGGCATACCAACAAAATAAGGATTATGTATATTTATCCTACTCGTATAGTTTTTTGTCGCGTGTGGCATTAAGTAAAAATAAGCTTAACGATGCGTTTACATTAGCTAAAACAGGTGCTGAAATAGCTACTAAATACAGCCTAAGCAAAGAGTTAATGGATTGTAAATTATCATTATACAATATTTACAAAAAACAAGCTGACGAGCACAATGCCCTAATAACTATTGAGGAATATAATATGTTAAAAGACAGTATTTTTAACACCACTAAAACTGCTAAAATAGCAAGTGTAGGTAACAAAGAAGTAATATCTAACTATGAGTCGGAGTTAGATATTATGAACCAAGAAAACGAAAGTATTACACAACAAAAAAATTTATTTGTAGTGCTATTATCACTAGGAGTGCTTTTACTAGGAGTGTCAGTAGTCTTTGCCATTAATAAAGTAAAATCAAACAAAGAGCTTCATTTTAAAAATGATATTATTAATAAGCAGCGTGAGCAAGTAGAGGCCAAAAACAAAGAAATAATTGATAGTATTAATTATGCACAACGCATACAAAGTGCGCTACTACCTTCAGTTAGCGAACTTAACACCTTGTTTGATTCTAACTATTTTGTAATGTTGCAACCGCGCGATATTGTGAGTGGCGATTTTTTTTGGGTAACACAACAGGCACACATAAAATATTTTGCCGTAGCCGATTGTACTGGGCATGGCGTACCTGGTAGTTTTATGAGCGTACTGGGCAACACTATTTTAAACGAATTAGTAACTATTGCTAAACTGCAAGAACCCGCTGATATTTTAAACAAACTGCGAGAGCGTGTAATTAAAGATTTAAAGCAAAACGACCAAAAAGATGCTAACCGCGATGGTATGGACGTAGCCTTATGCGCTTACAATACGTTAACCAATGAATTAAAATATGCAGGGGCTAACAACGAAATTTATATTTTAAAACGAAATTTACAAAATCTTGATGACCCAGAACTAATACGACTAAAGCCTGATAAAATGCCTGTAGGTGTGTATTATGGCGAGCAAAAAACATTTACCCAGCAAAGTATAACTATTGAAACTGGCGATTGCGTGTATTTGTTTAGTGACGGATATATTGATCAGTTTGGAGGACCTAACGGACGCAAATTCAAACATAGTAGGTTTGGCGAACTATTAAATAGTTCAAAGGAACTTACCATACAAGAACAAGGAGAAATGGTGAGTAGAACCTTTGACAAATGGCGAGGTAACTTAGAGCAAATTGATGATATATTAGTATTAGGAATAGAATTGTAATTGCATGAAGAATTTATTATACCTACTAATTAGCAGTGTCCTTATTATAGCTTGTGCGCAAAAAAAAAATGAAAAGGCAAGTACTATTATGTTAGGTAACAAACCTACATTAACTACTAGGCAGGTAGCTACAATAGCTACACAATTACACCTAATAGCTGGGGCTAACAACACGCTATTATTGGCTGACTCAAGCCGTACAACATCAATTGCAGTTTACCAACAGCTAATGTTTCGCAAGTATAGCACTACTAGCAAACAATACAATATAGCGTATAATTACTATGCCCAAAATACGGATACACTTACGTGGATACACGACCAAATAATAACTCAACTTAGCTTATTACAAGCCAATACTTCAAAATAACATACCGTATGATAGGAATAATAATGGGCAGCCAAAGCGATTTGCCAATAATGAAAGAAGCAGCCGACATATTAGAAAAATTTGCAATTCCGTTTGAAATATCAGTAGTTTCCGCACATCGCACACCTGAGCGAATGTTTGAATACGCTAAAACATCACATGCCAGAGGCCTTAAAGTTATTATAGCAGGTGCAGGTGGTGCTGCACATTTGCCTGGTATGGTGGCAGCACTAACTACATTGCCTGTAATAGGTGTACCTATTAAATCCAGTAATTCTATTGACGGCTGGGACAGTATTTTATCTATACTACAAATGCCCAATGGCGTGCCAGTAGCCACGGTAGCACTTAACGCAGCACAAAATGCAGGCTTAATAGCAGCCCAAATAATAGGTACGTACAACCCTGAGGTTTCATCAAAAATTAGTATGTTTAAACAATTACTTAACGAGAAAGTGTTAAGCACTGTAGCCGAAGTAGAAAAATTGAGTAAATTTTAAACCCCCAACTAAAATAATTGTTAAAATGAAAATAATAATAACCATACTAATTACATGTAGTGCGTCAACTTTATTTGGGCAGACATTTATACAAAATAAAACTAATAAAGCATTAACTTTTAACGAGTTAAAAAAACAATTTGCCACCTACAAGGCTACTAATAATTTAAGTGCTAAAAAACACTGGAAATACTATAAACGTTGGGAACATGAAATGGAACTACATACCAACGGAAAAGGTGAACCCGCTGGATTTGATGATTACATAAATGCAGCAACGGCTAATGCAACGAGTAAAAGCAAAGCTGCTATTGGTAAAACTAGTGCTTCAGCATGGGCTCCGTTTGGCCCCAATTACCTACCTGGCAACTTAACTGGATATACTGAAAATGGTATTGGTCGTATCAATTGCATCGCCTTTCACCCTACTGATACCAACACTTATTTTGTAGGAGTGGCACAGGGTGGAGTTTGGAAAACTACAAACAATGGTGTATCGTGGATTCCACTAACGGATAATTTACCCATTACCCGCATTAGCGATATTGCCATAAACCCAAGTAATGTACAAGAGATGTACATTTCGGTATGCGATTTTGAATACATAGGGTTTGGCTTGCATCTAAATGGGCGCAAACGTAACACACACTACGGTTTGGGAGTTTACAAAACAATAAATGGCGGTACAACTTGGGCACCAACAGGCTTGAGTTATACACTCACTAATGGCGATGTCTCATTAATTCGTAAAGTTATAATTAATCCGTTAAATACCAATGAGTTGGTAGCTTGCGGAGTTAGTGGTATGTATAAATCGATAGATGCAGGTGCTACATGGGCAAAAAAACTAGATTCTTTGTTTTGGGATTTACATCAATTACCCAATAACCCAAACACACTTTATGCCGCCACAGGTTGGGTTCTTAACGCTAACATTGGTAACGCAGGAGTGTACAAATCAACTGATTTTGGCACAACGTGGACAATGCTTACTACTAACATGCCACTAACTGATAGTATTCAACGTGTTAAACTGGCAATAGCCCCATCAAATTCTAGCTGTATTTATGCGCTGTGTGTAGATGCAGAGGGTGGTTTATACGGTATTTACAAAAGTATAAACGCAGGAGTAAGTTGGACATTTATCCCACCAACATTAAACATACTAAGTGCTTGGGCAGGTGGCGGAGCAGGTGGACAAGGCAATTACGATTTGGGTATAGCTGTTGATAATACGGACGAAAACAAATTATATGTAGGAGGAACAAACCTTTGGGGATCATTAGATGGTGGTACTAAATTTTATGAAATAGCCGATTGGCAAACCTTTAATGGCCCTACAATACACGGCGACATTCATGATTTACAACAAAATCCAATATCAAAAAATTATTTTACTTGTAGCGATGGGGGCGTGTATCGTACAAATCAATTAGTAATAGATACTGCAAACTTGGGCTATTGGTCAACCCAGTGGACTAAGCTCAACGACAATATTCAAATATCATCGTTTTATCGTCTTTCAAGCTCAAAAACTACTACTGAGCAAGTTGCTGCTGGCGCACAAGACAATCAAACTATGTATTATAATGCAGGTGCTTGGACAACTATTTTTGGAGGAGATGGCATGGATAACTGTATTTTTCCATGGAGTACTTCTGATTTTATTGGTTCGAGCCAGTATGGTAATTTCAAATATACAAACAGTAATGGACAATTTAGTACAAATGTATTTAGCAATGTTAATAACGAGCAAAGCGAATGGGTTACCCCAATAGTAGCCGATTATACCACACAGGCACTATATATAGGACATGAAAATATTGTGAAATCAACAGATGGCGGAAATAACTGGACTCAACTAGCCACTATTTTTACTGATACCAATACAGGGCAAAATACGGAAATTTCGGCACTAGCAGTGGCTAACAGTAATAGCCAAGTAGTGTATGCTGCACGTAGAGTTAGGTACGAAAATAATTTAAACGGTATTATTTTTAAAACAACTGATGGAGGTGCAACAGTTACCAACGTTACCAATAATTTGCCTGATACCTTGTACTATACTGGTATTGAAATTAACGAAACTGATGAAAATACGGTGTATGCGTCTATGGCTGGCTTTGCTAGTAATAACAAAGTATTTAAAACTACTAATGGTGGAAATTCTTGGCAAAACATATCTTATAATTTGCCCAACTTACCTGTAAACTGTATTAAACAAATACCTAACACAAGTAATTTAATGGTGGCTACTGATATTGGTGTGTATATACTTAACGCAGGCACAACCACTTGGATAAACACAAGTTTTGGTTTGCCAAACGTTATTGTAAGTGATATTGAATTTAATGTAGCGCTTAATAAAATATATGTATCTACTTTTGGTAGAGGAATTTGGGAAAGTAGCCTTAGTACTATAACTAACCTACAAAAAGGCAAAAGTAATATTTACAACTATATGCTATATCCTAGTGTAAACAACGGTGAGTTTGCGCTAGTGTTTGCCAACGACAATAACTTAAAAACAATAGAAGTAATTGATGTAATGGGGCGCGTAGCACACAGCCAAAAAACCAACGATAGCAAACTAGGTTTAAAACTAACTCTAGTTTCGGGAGCCTATTACGTGCGTGTAACAAGCAATAGTAATGTTATTGGAGTTAAAAAAATAATAGTAAACTAAAACACTCACTCTTTTAATTTCCTAATTCCGAAATAAATTTAATACGCATTAATCGTATTTCAGTTTCTTCAAAATCTGAACCTAGCTCTATTAATGCTTCGGGTACGCTATCAATTTCTGATTCTTTAAAATAATCAAAAATTTCATCTTGTTTGTCTTCATCCATTACATCATTGATATAGTAATTGATGTTAACTTTTGTACCGCTCGACACAATGCTTTCTACCTCGGTTATTAACTCATTAAGCTTAATCCCTTTGGCACGTGCTATTTCCTCAAAACCTACTTTTTTATCAATATTTTGAATTATATGTACTTTTAATCCCGACTTGTTTACTACCGATTTAACCACCATATCTTGCGGGCGGTCAATTTCATTTTCTGCTACATATTTGGCTATTAAATCAATAAATTCTTTACCAAAACGTACTGCCTTACCCGCTCCTACACCAGTAATGTTTTTCATGTCGTCCATAGTAATTGGATACTGCGTAGCCATATCTTCTAACGAGGGGTCTTGAAACACTACAAACGGAGGTACTTGTTTTTGCTTAGCAATTTTCTTACGTAAATCTTTAAGCATAGCAAACAATGTTTCATCAGCTACTCCCCCACCCTTTCCTGCACCTGCTTCGGCGTCTTCATCCTCTTGTACGTCTATCTCAAAATCATGATCTTTAGTAAATTTAATCGAAAATGGTTTTTCCAAATATTCTTTTCCTTTCTCGGTAATTTTAAGTAACCCGTAAGCCTCTACATCTTTGGTCAAAAAGCCGTTTACAATAGTTTGGCGCACCACCGCTGCCCAGTGTTTTGGGTTACTATCGCCTTTGCCAAAAAACTTTAATTTATCGTGTTTAAACTGTTTAATAACACTGTTGTTGGTACCTGTTATTATGTGTATTAAATGCTCGTCTTTATACTGCTCTTTAGTTAATAATATAGTATCTAATAATAGGCAAATGTCGTCTTCGGCCTCAAATTTTTCTTTAGGATACAGGCAGTTGTCGCACATTTTATTGCAACCTTCCTCAGCAAAAACTTCTCCAAAATAGTTCAATAATTGCTTACGTCGGCACGATGAACATTCGGCAAATGCAATAACCTCACTTATTAATTCCTTACCTACTTCTTGTTCAGCTACTGGTTTTCCATTCAAAAATTTGGCTAATTTATCTACATCTTTTTGCGCATAAAAAGCAATACAATTTCCCTCACCTCCATCTCGTCCTGCACGCCCAGTTTCTTGGTAGTATCCCTCCAAACTTTTAGGCATGTCATAGTGTATTACAAAACGTACATCGGGTTTGTCAATACCCATACCAAAGGCAATAGTAGCTACTATTACGTTGGTATCTTCCATCAAGAAAGCATCTTGAATACCTGCACGCTCCTTGGCTTCTAACCCAGCGTGATAGGGCGATGCGTTAATTCCGTTTACTTTTAATACACCTGCTATTTCCTCTACTTTTTTGCGACTTAAACAATAAATAATGCCCGACTTTCCGTTGGTTGATTTAATGTATTTAATCATATCCTTCATCACATTAGATGTTTTAGGACGCACTTCGTAGTATAAATTATCACGGTTAAACGACGACTTAAATATAGCCGCGTTTTCCATGCCTAAGTTTTTCATAATATCTTGCTGCACTTTAGGTGTGGCCGTGGCGGTAAGCGCAATAATTGGCACACTACCAATAGCTTCGATAATGCTACGCAAACGGCGATATTCAGGTCTGAAATCATGCCCCCATTCGGATATACAATGTGCTTCGTCAATGGCAAAGAATGATATTTCTATTTCTTTAAAAAATGCAATATTTTCTTCCTTAGTAAGCGATTCGGGCGCAACGTATAATAACTTAGTAACGCCCGACTTAATATCTTTTTTTACATTAGCTATTTCAGTTTTATTTAATGAGGAATTTAAAAAATGGGCAATACCATCGTTTTCGCTCACGTTGCGCAGTGCATCCACTTGGTTTTTCATTAATGCAATAAGTGGCGAAACTACTATACACGTTCCGTTTTGTATTAATGCTGGCAATTGGTAACACATTGATTTACCACCGCCTGTAGGCATTATTACAAATGTATCGTTACCACTTAATAAATTATTAATTACTTGCTCTTGTGTGCCTTTAAATTTATTAAAACCAAAATATTTTTGCAAGTGGCTTTTTAAATCAGTGGTTTGGGGTGTTAATGTAGCTGATGACATTAGGATATGTTTTTTTTTAAATTTAATGCTTGTAAATAATTGAGGTTATTATCTCAATTTGTTGCTTACTAAAGTAACTATAAAAACTGAATAATTGGTTGTAATTTAATTTTAAAATAGCCTTAATTTAACTCGCAAATAATAGTATCTTCGGAACAAAATCAAGTTAACTACTAAAATTTAAAACAATTACAATTATGTCAAATTCAATTTGGAGACGTAAGCCCATCAGTGCTTTTGAAGCTGATATGAAAAAAAGCGAATTAAAACGAGTACTTACCAAGTGGGGACTAACCAGCTTGGGTATTGGTGCTGTAATAGGTGGCGGAATTTTTACACTTACAGGTATTGCTGCGCATGATTTTGCGGGTCCTGCCTTAGCATTATCATTTGTAATAGCTGGTGTAGGCTGCGTGTTTGCCGCATTATGCTATGCTGAATTTGCATCGGTACTGCCCGTGGAGGGTTCAGCTTATGCTTACGCTTACGGTACAGTAGGTGAGTTTTTTGCGTGGTTTATTGGTTGGAACTTAATACTCGAATACATGATGGGGGCTACTACAGTAGCCGTAGCATGGAGTGGTTATTTTGGTAAATTACTACACCTATTTCATATTAATTTGCCTTTATGGATGATGTACGACACCACCACTGCCGCAGCAAAAGCAATAGAACTGGGCGTAGCAGCACCATCGTTTGCATTTAACTTACCTGCATTTTTAATTACTTGGGTAGTTACTGCCATATTGGTTAAGGGTATTAAAGAGGCTGCAAGCACTAACAATATTATTGTAATTGTAAAACTTGCCGTAGTGTTGTTTGTAATTATAGTAGGTGCGTTTTATGTTGATACCGCTAACTGGCATCCATTTATACCCGCCACCGTAACCGACCCTGTAACGCTTAAAGAAAGTTTTGGTTGGAATGGTGTAATAACCGCAGCCACTATTGTGTTTTTTGCCTATATAGGTTTTGATGCCGTAAGTACACAAGCGGGCGAAGCTATTAATCCTAAGAAAGATGTGCCTTTTGCTATTATTGCTTCGTTAATAATATGTACAGTATTATATATTTTAGTTTCGTTAGTACTTACTGGTATGGTACCTTATAATAAGTTAGATATTACTGCGCCAGTAGCTTCAGCGTTTGAAGGTGTGGGTTTAACGTGGGCGGTTTTTCTTATTGTTATAGCAGCCACTGCAGGTTTATTTTCGGTAATGTTGGTTATGATGTTGGCTCAAACACGTATATTTTTGGGTATGGCCAAAGATGGTTTACTACCACGTGGTTTATTTGGCGATTTGCATCCTACGTTTAAAACTCCTTATAAATCAACCATTTTGGTAGGTTTAATAGTTTCGATTGTGGCTGCAGTAACTCCTATTAACAAAATATCGGAAATGTGTAGTATGGGTACGTTACTAGCATTTGCAATGGTATCAGCCGCAGTTATGTTATTACGTTATACTAAGCCTGAGTTAGAGCGCCCTTACCGCACGCCAGCGGTGTACGTAATAGGTACGTTAGGGGTGGCTTTTAATTTATTTTTAATGAAATTTGTACGTCCCGAAACTTGGATAGCATTTTTAGTTTGGGGAACCATTGGTGTAATTGTTTACTTTGCTTACAGTTACAAGCGTAGCAACTTACATAACTCTACTGACCAAAATCAAGATACGGTTTAACTCACCACACTATAAAATTTAACACTTACATTATGAGTATATTTCACACTGCGGAACGTGTATCCAATATGGATAAATCCGACAATATAATTTTTCAACGTTCGATATTTGCCTACTACGAAGCCGCTAAATTAGTAAGCGGACAAGTGCTTGAAATAGGTACTGGCGAAGGTTACGGACTAAAAATAATTTCGGAAAAGGCTGATAAATTTATTACCATTGATAAATTTGACCAGCAAATAAATAGTAAAGAGTTTACCAACGTGGAGTTTGTGAAAATGAATATTCCGCCGCTCACAGGCTTTGCCAACGATACGTTTGATTATGTAATTTCGTTTCAAGTAATTGAACATATTGAGGACGATTTAGCCTACCTCAAAGAAATACAGCGTGTACTAAAACCTGGTGGAAAATTTATTTGTACCACGCCTAACATCACGCAATCGCTTACACGTAACCCTTGGCATGTGCGCGAATACACGTTTACCGAACTAGAAACTCTTGCACTTAAAGCATTTAGTAGCGTAGAAAAACTAGGCGTATTTGGTAATGCAACCATTAACGATTATAACGAAAAAAATAAGGTGTCGATACGTAAAATTACACGCTTTGATATTTTTAACCTACAATACCGCTTACCTCGCCAATTATTACAAATACCTTACGACATACTTAACCGTATGAACCGCAAAAAATTATTGGATAATAATTATAGCCTTGCAAGCCAAATAACAGTAAACGACTACTCCATAGCGCCAATAACCAATGAGGCGTTAGATTTGTTTTACATTATGCAAAAATAAATTACAAAAATTGCTTGAAACGCATTTACAAAATATTAGGTACTCTACTCCTGCTACTATTATTGTTAGTAGGAACGGGGTACGCAATATTAAAAAGCGCACGTGTACAAACACTATTAGTAAACATTGCCACTACTTACCTAAGTAATAAGTTACACACCACCGTAAGTGTAGGTGGCGTAGATGTAGAGCTAATGAATAAGGTGGTGCTACAAGATGTACTAATTATGGATTTGCACAACGATACCATAGTACATGCCAACGCATTAAAAATAACATTAGGAAAGCTCGATACCGAAAAAGGAAATTTTAAAATAATTAAAACTACCTTAGATAATGCAGTAATTAAAGTGGCTAAATATCCTAACGAAAAAGGATTAAATTTTCAGTTTATTATTGATGCGTTTGATGATGGTAAGCCCAAAGACACCACTAAAAACACGCCCTTTAAATTATTATGCCATAATTTTGATTTAGTAAATTGCAACTTTGAGTACAACGACTATCGTAAGAAACGAGGCAAAGTAGGTTACTTAAATTGGGATTATTTAAAATTTACCAAAATTAATGGAAACCTCAGCAATATTGATGTATTTAACGATAGTGCGCAGGCTGATTTAAACCATTTTGCGTGCAAAGAAAAATCAGGGTTTGAAGTAAAATCGTTAGATGCCTGCGCCACATTTGCAGGTAATAAAATGAAATATAAGCACATGAAACTAATAACGCCAAACTCTAGTATTAATGGCGATGTTAATTTTTACATGAACAGCTTTGACGATTTTGACGATTTTTTTGAAAAAGTACAGCTCGTTACTCACTTGCAAAATTCGCAATTAAATATGTGCGACTTAGTGTATTTTGCGGAGGAACTTACTGGTATGAACAAAATAGTAACTATTAAAAATGTAGAAACAACAGGCAATATAGCCGATTTTACGGCTAAAAATATTGATTTAAAATTTGGTAAATCGTCGCAATTAATAGGTAAAATACACATGACGGGGCTACCCGATGCCAACAATACCTTGTTTGACGCACGTATTAAAAAACTGGTTACCAACAAGGAAGATATTGAAGGCATACCACTACCCCCATTTACCGAACATAAGTATATTGACCTGCCCCCTAACGCTGCAGCGCTTGGTAACATTACTTACGAGGGCGATTATACTGGGTTTTACTATAATTTTGTAACTTATGGTAAACTTACTACTGCCCTTGGTACTGCCACTACCGACATCAAAATAAATTACGATTTAGACAAAGAAACTACCACCTACAAGGGTAATATAAGTACTAATAATTTTGATTTAGGAACTCTTTTGCATCAAAAAGAAGTGGGATTAATAAGTATGAACGGCGTTATTGATGGATACGAATTTAATGCTGCTACGGCAAAGTTTACATTTGACGGCACAATAAATAGGGTGGATTATAACAACTATTCGTATACAAATATTGCTACTAAAGGTTCGTTTGCTCGCAATGTATTTAAGGGCAATGTAGTAAGCAACGACCCCAACGCCAAACTTAATTTTGAGGGCAGTATTGATTATACCAAACGTTTCCCAACGCTTGATTTCACGGCTAATATAGCTCGTTTAGATTTATATACCACGCACTTAACTACTGACATTGCACCCACAATTTTTTCGGGTAATAGCAAGGTGCATTTTTCGGGTAATAGTATTGACGATGCGCAAGGCAACGCACAAATAAATGATATTGTACTTAATTTTAACAACAAACAATACGCATTAAATAATTTAACCGTGCAGGCGCAAAATTATGGTAAGCGAGAGCGGAGCATAAACGTGCAATCATCATTTTTTGATGCCGATATTAATGGCGCATTTACACTATCTACATTGCCCGAATCGTTTAAAAATTTAGCTAATTATTACCTCAGTAATTTTGAACAAGTTAAAACACTTAAAGCCAAACCCACCAACGATGCGTTTGACTATAACCTTGTATTTAAAAACGTACAGCCTATATGCGACTGGCTACTACCCGAATTAAAAATAGCCCCTAACAGTAAGCTACACGGTAACTACAACGCACAACAAAAAGATATTAATGTGCAGGCCAGCAGTAATAGTATTACTTACGCAGGCTATGTGTTTAATAATTTAAAAACATCAGTAACACGTAATAACCAAAGTATTGAGAGCTATACCACGCTTGATGCTATACAACTTACGGATAGCATTAGCTTAAAAAACGTAGTGCTAAGTGCCAATGCTACCAATAACTTAATTAACTATAATTTTGCCTACAACAATAATTACAAAATAAAAAACAGTGGCAGCATTAGTGGCAATGCAGTATTTGCAACTAATAATGTAATTAACTGTAAACTCAATGCATCACAAATTATATTGGCCGATAGCGTTTGGAACATAGCTCCCAACAGCTTAATAAGCATAGATAGTAGCGGTATTAGTATTGATAAATTTATGGTGCAACTTAATAATTCAACCCAGCAAATTATGGCGGAAGGTAGTATATCTAAAAACCCACGCAAAGAATTATTTGTGCAGATTAAAGATTTTAACACCGCTAATTTTAACGAGTATTTAAAAAGTAATGATGTAGCTATGAAGGGTGTTTTAAACAGCACAATTACGCTAAGTAACCTGTACAACAAAACCAAAATACTGGCTAATGTTAATTTGGATTCGTTGCATATTAATAACGAATTATTAGGCAAATTCAAACTAAATTCAACGTACGACTACGCCAAACAAGCCGTAGTTATTGATGGTACAGGCATACGCAACGACTTAAATTCAATAACCATAAATGGTTATTACTACACTAATAAAGCTGATGCCTTTGATATTAATTTTGGTTTAACTCAAACACCACTTAGCATAATTAATATGTTTACTAGCGGTATATTGAGTAATATAAAGGGCAACGTAGCTGGTAATGTAAAACTATTAGGTAGTGCCAAAAAACCTTATTTAAAAGGCGTACTTAACGCTACCGATGCAGGTTTTAAGGTTGATTACTTAAATACTTACTATACTTTTAGCCACAAAATAATAATAAACGAAAATAGCATACGTGCTACTGATGCACTACTCAGCGACGAATTTGGTAACACTGCCAAAACACAATTTGGACTAACACATAATTATTTTACTAATTTTAAATTTGATGTGTTAATGGAAACTGAGCGTTTTCATTGCTTAAATTTAACGGCATCGCAAAACGATATGTTTTATGGGCAAGCCTACGCCAAAGGCTATATGCGCCTTACAGGCCCAGTCGAAAACATTAAATTTGATATTAGTGCCCGCACTCTTACAGGCTCGCACTTATATATACCCATGAGTACCCCCGACGATGTAGGCGAAAGCGAGTTTATACATTTTGTAACAAAAAACAAAGCACAACCTATTGTAGCACAAAAAAAATTCAACGGACTATCAATGAATTTTGATTTAGAAATAACACGCGATGCCCTTGCCGAAATAGTATTTGACGATAAAGTAGGCGATGTTATTAAGGGGCATGGCAATGGTAATATTCGTATGGAAATAAACTCATTTGGGCAGTTTGATATGTATGGCGAGTACAAAATAAATGATGGCGATTATTTATTTACACTTAAAAACATACTCAACAAACATTTTATAATAGAACCTGGAGGCACAGTAACCTGGACAGGCGACCCTTATGATGCCGATATGAACATGACAGCCACCTATAAAGTAAATGCGTCGTTAGCACCCATACTTAGTACTGATAATAACACTACCACAACTGCATATAACAAACCTATACCTGTGTCGTGCAAACTGTTGCTTACCAACAAGCTAATGAACCCCAATGTAAACTTTGCTATTGATTTAAGTAATAGTCGTATTGACCAATCAGTAAAAGATGAATTTAACAGTACCGTACGCCCTGATGATATCCAGGAAATTAATCGCCAAGTGTTTTCACTGTTATTACAATCATCGTTTCTTACTCCTTCAGGTAGAGTAAGTGCATTAACAGGCACAGGCGGTAATGCAGGTTCGGGCGCAGCTACCAGCTCGGTTGAACTACTTACAAGCCAATTAAATAACTGGTTATCGGGCTCAGTAAAAGGGCTAGATCTAAATGTAAAATACCTACCTCCTACTCAAAATAGCGGGCAGCAAGCGGGTGTAAATTTTAGTACGCAATTATTAAACGAACGCCTAGACGTGCAAGGTAATTTCGGAGTAAATTCAAGTGCAAATTCAACCACAGCAAAGGGTACAAATTATTATGTGAGCGATTTAAAACTCGAATACAAGCTAACTTCCGACGGACGCATACGCCTGAAGGCATACAACATAACCAACGACGTGAGTACACTAACCGCTAATGGGCTATATACCCAAGGCGTGGGGTTGGCCTACAGGCGTGAGTTTGACCGCTTGAGAGATGCGTTTCATAAAAATAAAACTGTAAATTAAAAAACATATTAGTATACATGTATAACATTTTAAGTACTATTAAATTATTGGTTGTTATTGGTGTGAGTATAGTTACGCTAACAGCCTTTGCCCCAACTTACCAAATTGGATTATTAAAATACAATGGTGGAGGAGATTGGTATGCCAACAAAGAAACTTCGTTGCCCAACCTTATTGCGTTTTGTAACCAAGAACTACATACCAACTTTATGCCCGAACAAGGCATTGTTGATGTAGGTAGCCCTGATTTGTATAGCTACCCACTAATACACATGACAGGGCATGGCAACGTATTATTTAGCACGCAAGAAGCACAAAATTTGCGTAACTACTTAATTGGCGGAGGTTTCCTACACATATCCGACAACTATGGTATGGATAAATTTATACGCCCGCAACTCAAAAAAGTATTTCCTGAACTGGAACTAGTAGAGCTGCCTTACTCCCACCCTATTTACCACCAGCACTACGATTTTGCTAATGGTTTGCCCAAAATACACGAGCACGATAATAAACCACCTAAGGGTTGGGGATTAATATACAACGGGCAGTTAGTATGTTTTTATGACCAAGAGTGCGACTTAGGCGATGGCTGGGAAAACTATGAAATACACAAGGATAGCGAGGCTACACACAAAAAAGCATTGCAAATGGGCGCCAATATTGTGCAGTACGCTATGATGCGTAAGTAATATAGGCTAATTAGGTTTTAAAAACATTACGCTTTGGGTAGGCTTTTGGCAGCTTGCCAATGTACTTCCATTTCTTGCAAGGTAAGGCTATCAATACTGCGGTTGGCTTGGCGTGCTTGCTCCTCCATGTATTGAAAACGCTGTATGAATTTTCGATTTGTTTTTTCTAACGCATCTTCAGGAGTTATGCCAATAAACCTTGCGTAATTAATTAACGAAAATAATACATCGCCAAATTCTTCTTGTTGTTTTTCGAGGTCGGTTTCTGTTACAAATTCTTCTAACTCCTCTTGTACTTTTGCCCACACATCAGCTTTATTATCCCAATCAAAACCTACGGCACGAGCTTTTTCTTGTATGCGAGTAGCTTTAATTAATGCGGGCAATGATGCTGGCACACCGCCCAATACGGAGGTTACTCCCTTCTCTTTCAGTTTTAATTTTTCCCAATTTTCTTTTACTTGCTCTTCGGTATCGGCTACGGCAGTACCGTAAATATGTGGGTGCCTATAAATTAATTTATCGCACAAACTGTTTATTACGTCGGCAATGTCAAAATCGTTGGTCTCGCTACCTATACGAGCATAAAATATAATGTGAAGGAGTACATCACCTAATTCTTTTTTTATTTCGTTAGTATCGTTTTTAAGTATTGCATCAGCAAGCTCGTAGGTTTCCTCAATGGTAAGGTTACGTAGGCTTTCCATGGTTTGTTTTTTATCCCATGGGCACTGTGTACGCAACTCGTCCATAATGGTAAGTATGCGCTCAAATGCTTTTAGTTTATCGTGCAGTGTATTCATTTGTCAACTATACTTTATGATAATTTAAAACCTCCAATTTCTAACTCTTCTTCCGTTGCGTAATTTTCTAACACGTTAGATTTGTAGTTGTTGCGTATCCCATCAATCCAATTTTTGGCACGTAGTGTTAATTCAAAATTATCGTTCATTTGTCGCCCACGCATAATGAGTATTCCCATATCCGCCCCCTCGTACAGGTAGCCGTGTTCCTGTGTTATTTGTAAATAAAATGCCTCAGTATCATCGTTAATGGCTTTACGATAGGTGTCCATTTTTTTAAATTTTATTCTATCGTTTTTTTGCATTTCCCATATTCCTGATTCGGGCGCAGCGGTTACAAACTCTAATGTTTTGCGGGTATGTTTTATAATTAATTGACTCCAACTATCAATATTAGTTTGTGTAGCCCAACGCTCCGTAAGTGCCTGCGTGTCAATGGTGTAATCAATATCCATCCATTCCAATAAATGAAAAATAAACAAAGGCACATCGGCATAGGCAAACTGTGCATGATTAGTCATAGAACTAGCCCCTGTAACCCGTGGATTAAGTTCGCCCAAATACACTTCGTTAGTGTCAGTGTCAATTAAAAAATCTAATTCAAAATAACCTTTATATCCCTCCTTCAATAATTGGTCGCCAAACATACGGGTATAATTTTTGGCTTTAGTACGAATATCGTCAGTAAAAGCATTGGCAAAAATTTCGTTACCACACCACCCGCCTTGGTAAGGTGTAAGGTCTTTAAAGCCAACTAGCTCTGTCATTAGCGGAGCTACAATAGTACCATGCTTGGTTACGCAACCCTCAATTGCTGAACCCTTGCAATTAATACGTTTCATTATTTTTACTTCTGCCTCTTTAATAATTTCCTCTTTGTGTTTATTAAACTGATGTTCGTTGGTAATAAAAAATGTGGTGTGCCCTGAGTCGCCATAGGGCGTTTGCACTACTAAATCGGTTCCTAAATGATCGGCTACGGTACATAAGTGCTCATAATCTTTTACTGTACTTAACACGTAAGGTACGCAAGGCACAACTGCTTTTTCGGCTACTCTATTTGTATTTACTTTATTGTCTAAAGTTTCACGCAATTGTGCTGATGGAAAGCAAACCTCTAAGCCAATAGCTTTGGCTAAGGCTTCGGTTTTTTCGTCAAACATTAAAAACAATGCTTTACCTGCCTTACCATTAACCGCTCGTGAGGCTATGTATTGTTGCACTTCGGGGTGTTGTAGTAGGTAGTTGTTAATGTCTTCTACGCTGGTAAATTCATCGTGAGGTAGTTCTGCTTTAGGCGAAAATAAGTTGGGGTGTTGCCCCTCGAAACAATCAATATGCGAAATAAACTTTAAATTCTTTACCCATTCATCAGCTCCTAATAAATTAAAATTAGTGGCACTTATAAAGTAAATAGGTGTTTCGTTTGATAAAAAAAACTGACGAATATCGGATATGGTTTCTAGTGTTTTCATTAGTAAAATGTGTATGTATTAAATAGTATGTAATTTTTAAATTGGTTAGTTTTTGCCCTCTTTAGCTACTAAAAAAAGAATTACTTTTTGCCCTTTCCTATTGGTATTGCGCCCATTGCCGACATGGTGTTTTTGCGGTTAAGCGCTTCTTTAGTAAATATTTTTATGCCTAGTTCGGCTCTATACCCGTGTACTTCTTTAATATCTAGGGCTATCATAAATTTAATAATTTCTTCGCTGGCCATTTGCCCTGGCACAAGTATCGGAAACCCCGGTGGGTAAGGTATTACAAACGAAGTAGAAACTATTTCGACATTGTTTTTTAATGCTTCCAAACATTCGTTTAGCGGAATGTAAGTACACATCTCTTCGTTGTAGGCCAAAAAATAAGCTTCTCTAATATTGCCACCTGGCACACCTGGCGTGGCTTCAAACGAACGGTGGAAATAACTAAAATCGGGCAATGGCGGTACATTGTGTAATATGTTATTAATGTGTTGCGCTGCTATTTCGGCTTCGCGCTTGTTTAACGAACGGTTGCGTTCATCTAACTCACTAGCTATTTGCAATAATGCGTTTATTAAAAACGTAACACTGCCACGTGTAGTACCAATGTTAGTCATGAGTAATACTGTGTTACGCGATGTTTTATTTACCTGAATATTAAACCTATCCATCAAATATTTATTTTTGAATACATCGCCTGTAATGCCTGCCTTTCCTACAAATAATGTAACCTTGGTAGGGTCAAGCACAAATTCATCGTTTACCCAAGCTTCTTCCATACGCCCCCAGCCAGTTTCGGGGGTATAGTATTCATTAACTCCATAGTTGCGGTGTTCAGCAGGTATTAAATCTTGCACGGGTAGTATATGAAAATACTTACTTAGGTTAGGATGATTTTGTACTTTGGAGCGTAATATCATAGCCATTTCGATACTTTTTTCTACCAGCTCATAGCCCTCTAATTCTACCTGTCGGCGGCCTGCGTCCATTGATGCCAATATTTGATAATTGGGCGATGTAGTGGTGTGGGTCATGTAAGCCTCTAAGAAATTATCAGCTACTTTTAGGTTATACTCCTCGTCCCACACATGTATCATTGAGCCTTGACGAAAACACGATAAGGTTTTATGGGTGCTTTGCGTAACGTACACACGGGTTTTAACCAATGCTGGATTAGGCAATAAAGGAATTTCGTTAGGGGCTAACCCAGCTATGTGTGCATCGTACTGTAGTTTATATTCGGGGCTACGGTATTTTTCAAATAATTTTTGTGCTACATACATTCCTGTACGTTGCTTAAATGTGTAGGTAAAACTAGCGTAGGCAAACCAAGCTTCGTCCCACAAAAAAATCATATCGGGCTTTATAGCAAGCACCTCCTGCATTACCCGCTCCACGTTGTACACCACACCGTCAAACGTGCAGTTGGTAAGCAATAGCATCTTTACTCTATCTAATCGGCCTGCGGCTTTTAGGGTAAGCAGTTTTTCTTTTATTACCGTTAATGGTACTGCACCATACATCGAATACTCCTCAATAGGGTACGAATCAAGGTACACAGGGAAAGCACCCGTAAGCACTAAGCCGTAGTGGTGCGACTTGTGGCAATCTCTATCTACCAGCACTACATCGCCAGGTTTAATAAGAGCTTGTTGCACAATTTTATTAGCGGTTGATGTACCGTTAGTTACAAAAAAAGTATGCTCGGCGCCATAAGCTTTTGCTGCTTTTTGTTGTGCTTTTTTTAATGGGCCTGTGGGTTGTAGCAATGAATCTAAACCTCCATTAGTGGCCGACGTTTCGGCCAAAAAAACATTGCGACCATAAAAATCGCCAAAGTCCGAAATCCATCTTGACTTAAACACCGAGTTACCACGTGATATTGGCATGGCATGAAACACACTAATGGGTTTCTTGCTATAGTCAGTTAATGCTGTAAAAAACGGAGTTTCGTACTTTTCGTTAATACCGCTAATTATGGTTAGATGGAGTTCTTGAAAATCTTCCATACGATAAAAAATACGTTTAAACGTTTTTACCGTAGCATCTTGCAAGTGAGTGAGTGAGGTATCGGTAATGTAATAAATATCTAGCTCAGGCCTAAACTGATGAATATATTTACCCAATAACGGACCTAAATCGGCGTTGGAAACATTAGTTAAATCAATCTTTAATACATTTTGAATAAACGGACGAATAGAATCATTAATGTTAGTGGAGAAATGTAAGGGGGCGTATCTAATAACAGCAGCTTGTATGTTGTAATTAAAAAACAAACATATTAATGCGTCTTGAAACGAGCGTTGCACCACCAAGTCGTAAGTTAAGTTACCATTAGGGTTAATTATTTCTTTAATTTTATTTTTGAGTACTTGCTCTTCATTACTCGATAAATCCTCGACATACAATACCTCAAAAAATATTTTTTTACTTCCTCCAGTTTGTTCTGTGCTTTTGTGTTCGGTATTTAACGTTTTGTTAATAATGCTATTAGTTAATTCGTGTTGTGTGCGATACCCATCACTTACTAGCAAATACACTACCTCAGCCACATAATTGCTCACGGCCTTTAGCTCTCCTTTTTTAATAGCATTAACAATACGTTGCACAGTAGCCGTACCCGGAAACGAAAAGTAGTACTCAATACTTTGTAGATTAGTAAGTAGCTCGTTAATATCAATAGCCGTACTGTTAAACTCGTTATGTTGTGTGGCAAGCCTAGTAATAGCGTTAGTTTTCTCTTTTAGTTCGTTCCATAAATCAATACGCAATTGATTTATATTATAGTGTTTGCTATTTACTTGCATAGTAATTGTAGTATTAAAATTTTGAATGAAGTGCCAGTCTATTTCCTTCCGAATCAATAAACAGTGCAAAATAACCTGCCTCTTCGCTAATAAAAGTTTTGTCCATAGTAACTCTTCCTCCCGCTTCGTTTATTTTGTACAATGCTTCGTTTAAATCATCGCCTGCATTTAAGTAAATAAGAGGTCCAGTTTCGCTAGGCACACAGCCTTGCCCAGTAACTATTGCGCCACCAATACCGTTATTGCTAGGAAAAAAGCCCATAGCCAATCCGTTAATCTCTACTGATGTTATTTCAAAATCAAATATATAGTTGTAAAACGCAACGGCTCTATAATGATTGTAGGCAGGTATTTCAAACCATGTTACCATATTTTTTAAGGCTGCTTTTTTCTTAGCTTTTATTACGTTAGGGTCGTTAAATTTCCCTTTTAAATTTACTGTTGATCCCATGATAATGGTGTATAGTGGTGTTGATAATGTAAATTAAGTAAGCTAAAATAGTTTAACATAAACTTAATTAAAATATATGAAATATTAATGGCGTTTAAAACGTAGTTAATTTATCTAAAAACCAAGTAGGAGCTAACATAGGTTTGCCTGTTGCTTTGTTTACAAACACAAGTGTTGTATCGCCTTTGTTTACAAGGGTTTGCTCCTCGTTGTGTATTTCGTAATTAAAACAAATGCGTGTGTTAGGCAACTCAATTAACTGGGTGGTAACGGTTAGTAAATCGTCGTACTTGGCTGGCCTAATGTACTTACAGTTTAATGATAGTACAGGTAACATTATGCCTTGTTCCTCCATGCTACGGTACGACATGCCAAGGGAGCGTAGCATCTCTACCCTGCCTGTTTCGTAGTACAGTGCGTAGTTACCGTAATATACATAGCCCATTTGGTCGGTTTCGCCGTAGCGCACACGTAGTTGCGTGCTGTGTGAGTAAAGCATACTTAATAATTATTTGCGAATAATAGTAACACGCCCATTATTACTTAATTTAATAATGCTCGATGGTACTCCTTGCTCAGTATCGCCACGTTTAAACTGCACCACATAATCGCACAGAGGAGGTATAGCAGCATCAATTTTTTTGAAATTATTGGGTGTCTTTTCGCCCGAAAAATTAGCTGATGTGGACACAATTGGCTTATTAAATTTGCGAATAAGTTGCTTACAAAACTCCTCGTTTATAATACGTACACCACAACTTCCATCTTCGGCTAACACATTTTCGGCCACCCCCATCATCTTATCAAACACAATAGTGGTAGGCTTTGTAGCGTACTCCAATATATCTACTGCGGCAGGAGGTATTATATCCACGTATTTGCTTAGCATATTAATATGGTTTACGAGTACTATCATGCTCTTGCCCTGAGGGCTTTTTTTTATGTCCAATATTTTTTGTACTGCTGTTGCGTTAGTGGCATCGCACCCTAAGCCCCACACGGTATCAGTAGGGTATAGTATTACACCGCCTTTTTTTAAAACTTCAATACAAGTTTCAATTTCCATAGCTACATTCATTATCTATATTATTTTTAATTAGGTTAATAGTTGGTTATATACATTTATTAATTGTGTGCTAGTATGCTGCGGATGAAACTGCTGTGCATACTCCAACCCTAGTGTTGCCATACGTTGTGCGTAATCGTTATCATTAAGTATACGTGTAATGCCTGCGGCAATTTCTTCGTCGTTTAACGGATTAACTAACACAGAGTTAGGCCCGCCAGCTTCGGGCAAGCTCGATACATTACTTGTAATAACAGGCGTACCACTTAGTAGTGCCTCTAACACAGGTATGCCAAAGCCCTCAAAGATACTTGGGTATACAAACACCGATGCTAACTGATAAAAATAAGGTAGTTCGTTGTTATCAATAGTACCCAAAAATTGTATGCGAGTATTCATATCATGTGCCGAAATATATTTTTGTACGGTTTTAAAATACTCCGTTTTACGCCCAACAATTACCAACGGTACTTCTTTATCAGTAAGCTGGCGCATAGCTTTTAGTACTACTAATAAATTTTTGCGTTCTTCTATAGTGCCTACGTACAGTATAAAGCGTGGCGGTAACGAATATTTTTGTCGTACTGCGTTCTTTTTTTCTTCGTTAGAAGGTTGCAAAAATTGGTCGTTGGCGCACTGATAAATAACTTCAATACGTTGGGGTTCTACCTTATATAAATCAATTAAATCTTGCTTGGTAGTATGGCTTACTGCAATAATTTTATCAGCAGTATCGCAGGCTTTTCTAAACTTATAATCATATATTTTACGGTCAATCCAAGGGTATAAATGTGGGTAGCGTACAAATATCAAATCATGAATAGTTACTACATTTTTGGCGCCACCTTTTTTTATGTTAAAAGGTAATTCGTTACTCAAGCCATGATAAATAGTAAGGCGTTCGTCCTTAACCGATTTAGTTAAACCAAAGCTCCGCCACGCTCCGTGTAAGTGCTTGTACACTGCACCATCGGCAGTATGTAGCTGAAACTTACCACTAGCACGTATCGTTTGATAAAACCTACTTTTGCGTACTTTGGGCGCATATAAATGAAACTTATTACCCTCGCCATGATATACCTGCAACGATTTAAGCAACGAGCGAGCATAGTTGCCTAGTCCGCTGGTGTTCATAAATGCCCGCTTGGCATCAAAACCTATTTTCATTGTGTAATTAATTTTTGAATATGAGTAAATAATTACACAGCTACATTGTATTCGCGCAGGGCACTGTTGAGCGATGTTTTTTTGTCGGTACTTTCTTTACGTAGCCCAATAATTAATGCGCACGGCACTTGGTAACTACCCGCAGGAAACGTTTTGGTATAACTACCTGGTATAACTACTGAGCGTGCAGGCACACGACCAATGTATTCAATGGGTGTAGCTCCTGTAACATCAATAATTTTGGTACTTGCCGTAAGTACTACATTAGCACCAAGTACGGCTTCGGTTTCTACGTGTACGCCCTCTACCACAATGCAGCGTGAGCCTATAAAACAATTATCCTCAATAATTACTGGCGCAGCTTGCACGGGCTCTAACACTCCGCCAATGCCTACGCCACCGCTCAAATGCACGTTTTTACCTATTTGTGCACACGAACCTACCGTTGCCCAAGTGTCTACCATTGTACCTTCATCTACATAAGCACCAATGTTTACATAACTTGGCATTAATATTACACCTTTGGCCAAGTAAGCACCGTAACGAGCCACAGCGTGTGGCACAACGCGCACGCCTAGAGCTTCGTAGCCACGTTTTAATTCCATTTTATCATAAAATTCCATTGGCCCTGCCTCCATGGTTTTCATACCTTGAATGGGGAAATAAAGTATTACCGCTTTTTTTACCCAATCGTTTACAAGCCATGTACCCGTAGCGTTGTCAGCCACACGTAAGCGTCCTTTATCTAATTCCTCCATCAAAAACCGAATAGCATTTTGAGTATCAGTTTCTTTGAGTAATTCGCGGTTGTCCCACGCAGCATTAATTTTAGTTTGATAAGTTGTGTACATAATTACGTTTAGTTTATATAGTTTTATAACATCAAAAATAACTTAAATTAACTACTATTTGTTATGCCTCGAATAATTGCTATAGATTATGGATTAAAACGTTGCGGAATAGCCGTAACCGACCCATTATGTATAATAGCCACGCCACTAACTACAGTAGCGGCTAACGAATTATTTCCGTTTTTAACGCAGTATTTTTTGTCAAATGACGTAAGCACCATAGTAATAGGGCTTCCCAAAAATTTAAATAATACCGCCACCCACTCCACTCCTTTTGTGTTAAAAGCAATTGAAGCATTGCAAAAAAAATTCAGCACTAAAAAAATTGTTCCGCTTGACGAACGCTTTACTTCCAAAATAGCTATGAACGCTATGCTTGCAAGTAATACTAGCAAAAAAGACCGTGCTAACAAAGGTACTATTGACCAATTAAGTGCCACTATATTATTGCAAGATTATTTGGGGTGCTTGTAGGGTTATAATACTTTGTTTTTCTTAGCACTGCTACTCACTAACCACACTCCACCAATAGTAAGTAGTATGGCTAACCCTAGCATTAAGGTTAGTTTTTCATTTAAAAATAACCAACCTAATAACACTGCCACCAATGTGTTGATGTAGGCGTAAGTGCTAACAATATTGGTGGGCAAGGCTTTAACCACGTACATGTAAGCACCATAAGCCACTATAGAACCAAATATAATTAAATACACCAAGGCCGTAATAGCCTCGGTAGTGGGGTGCAAATGCGACCACTCGCCTTTAATAGTACCTAGTGTGGTAAGAATAGTTCCGCCTACTAACATTTGTATTCCTGCGCCAAAAAACGAATTTATAGTAATGGCATTATGCTTAGAATACAGCGTGCCCGCAGCCCAAGCCAAATTAGCAACAACAATAGCAACAATACCTAATGCGTAATTGGGGTTAGCTAAATCAGCTACATTGTTTTTAAACAATAGTAACTGACCAATTAGGCAAATAACTAATCCTAATAAAGTAGTGGAAGTTATTTTTTCTTTTTGCCCAGTAAATGAGTTTAATACTATAATCCACACAGGGGTTAATGCACATATTAATGCTGCCAAACCGCTCGATACCCATATTTCTGCCCATGTAACTAAGCCATTGCCTAGTACTAACATTAAAATACCATTTATGGCAATAGTTTTAAGTTGAGCTAGTGGTGGTATTTTATGCCCTTTAATTATAAAATAAGTGCAAATAAGTAGCCCACCACACATGTGCCTAAACCCTGCCATGAGCATAGGCGGAAAGCTTTGTACACCAATACGAATGGCAAAAAAAGTAGTACCCCAAAATAACGCCACCGTACCAAAGGCAAGCCAAGCAAATAGTTTTTCGTTTTTCATTTAATTAATTTACTTGGTGTAACTAATACCGTTAAGTTGATTTAGGCTTATACTTATTAGGTATTATTTTTTTGAAAAAAGCAATGTAACTATCCATATTAAACAACGTAGAATCAGTGGTGGCTTTGTAGGTTAAAAATATGCCAATAGGCAGTAGTATTGCCGTAGCCAACCACATACCCCCAAACACGCTTAATGTATGTTCTTTTGCCATTTTTTCGCCCATTACTCCTAATACGTGAAACACCACAAAAAATAGTACCGACACCACCATGGGCATACCCAGCCCACCTTTTTTAATGATACTGCCTAATGGTGCGCCTATAAAAAATAGTATAATACAGGCTATTGCCAATGTTATTTTGCGATGCCACTCCATACCAAAACGTAATATTTGGTCCTCTTCTCCCTCTTTACTTTGCGCCAAAAAATGAACTACCGAATTATTGTTACGAGCTAAGTTTAATGCACCATCAATAATACGTAAGCGCTCGTCTTTAGTACGACGTGCAAACCACTGTTCGGGAGCATTGTCAATTAATGTACTCCGTTTTACGCTACTATCAGGCCAATAGCCAAGCGTATTATTTATTTGTGTAATAAGCGCGTGCTCTGTTTTAATATGGTTAAGTTTTACGGTATCTATTTGATCATCTAACTGGCTTATGTTAAGCATAGAAGCATGGTCTTTATAGTCTTTTTCATCTACTCTTTTTAGTTTAAACGACGACATATCCATTTTTAATTCCTGCAACTTGAATTTATTACGAATAAAAGGCACATTTAAGTTGGCTTTACCCTCTTCGTGCATTTCTTCGTAGCTGTAGCCATCGTGTAGCGTAAGACGAAGGTAGCGGGCGCTATCGGTTAAGGTCATCATTCCTTTTTTTGCATAAATAACTTTATCAGTACCTCGGTGTTCCAAATGATTATATATCATAATATCATAGAGGTCGCTTCCGTTTTTATCTCTTTTGCCTACTCTTATGCTAAAGTTTTCGATACCGTTATAAAAAATACCTTCCTTTAAATTAATAGCTGGTTTTTGCTCAGTAATACTGTACAATAATGCGTAGCTTTTAAGGTTAGCTACAGGCAATACGTAATTGCCATACAAAAAAGCCCCAAACGAGATTATACTTGTAAGCACAATTAATGGTGCCATAACACGCTGTATGGATATTCCGGAGGCTTTCATAGCGGCAAGCTCATAACGCTCAGCTAAGTTGCCAAATAACATAATAGAAGCTAGCATAACACCCAGCGGCAACGCCAATGGTACCATACCTGCCGTGAGGTAAACAAAAAACTCGGCTAGTATTTTGGTTTCAATTCCTTTACCTGCAAAATCGTCAATGTATTTCCATACAAATTGCATAATTAAAATAAACAAAGCCACCAAAAAGGTGGCTGTGAATGGTGCTATAAAAGATTGTAAAATAAATTTATCGAGTTTTTTTAGCATAATAAATTTGATGCTTAATTATTACAACACTTATTTTAGCGTGCGCCTAGCACACGGTGCAGGTCGTCTATTTGGCTTTTCCATAATAATCTGGCCGCCGCTATTTCGTCAGCGTCTTCAGCGTAATCAATAACTATTAACGAAGTGTCGCGTGTTAGTTCGTCCTCAATTATTCTAAATTCAAAAAACACGTCTCTTGGCCCATCTAACCAACGGTAACGTACTAAGGTTTCCACTTTTTCTTTAAGTAATTGAGCTTGCTGTTGCGAGCCTTGCCAAAAGAAGGTGTATACGGTATTACGCTCTTGTACACGCTCGGCAAACCACTCTTGTAGGGCAGTTGGTTCAATTAAAAATTCGTATAATACTCCTAAGCTAGAGTGTATAGGAAATTCCATTTCAAACATAATGTACTTACTATCAGGCGATACTGGTGGTATAACATCAAATTCAAAATGCACATCTTGAATTTTACGCGCTACTTTCTTAGGTGCTTTTTTGCCACGCTTAATTTTAACCTCTATTTCTTCGTCATCAATTTCAACAGCCAAAATATCATCTACTACTTCAAATGCCTCAGGCTCTACGGCAGTATCATCAGCTTCCTCACCTTTTTTGCCCTTTTTCTTTCCTGCTTTTTTTGGTATTACTGGCTCATCGTCTCCTCCTTCGTCTTCAGTTTCGTAGTAGTCATCTTTAACCACTACGTCTTCTTCCTCGTCATCGTCTGCTATTTTTTTACCTTTTTTATCAGTTTCTTTTTTTATTTTATTAGCAGTAGGCTTTACTTTTGCTACTGGTTTAGTTACTTTTTTAGCTGCTGGTTTAACGGCTACTTTTGCTTTTACTACGGGCTTAGCAGGAGTTTTTGGGGCTACTACTTTTGCTTTAGCTGGAGTTATTTTTTTTGCGCTCACGATAGTGTGTATTTTTATTTTGAAATTGATGCAATGTAAAAAAATATTGAAAGCATCAACACTCTATTTTCATTATTTGTAAATTAAATTTTCAACACCTTATTTATACTAGTGGGTTTTATTATCTAAGGTTTTCAAATTGAAATTTAACTTGTAAATTGGGGCCTAAGTCGAGCATTTGCTGTGCATTTCCTTGATTCATAGCTATTTCCAATAAGCCCACATTGTTTACAAGTATAATTAAATCGCTTAAATCAACTTCATTATAACTCTCGCTTAGGCGCTTAAAATTATATATTCCTTCCAAGCTTCTGTTACTTCGTGGGCGCAAAGCCAAGTTAAAAGGCCGTCCCATACAGGCACTTTTAAAAATTTCGGCAGTAATATTGGTTATTGCATTACCATAATTATCAATATAAATTATTTTGCCAATTATGGTTTGAGTGTTAGTATCAAATGCAGGGTCGCCAATAATAAGGCGGTTTAATTGTTTTTCAATAAGTGTTCGACCTAGCACTTCGGGTACACCTCCCTTGGCCAAATGGCACGCCGCTTTTACAAAAACATCTCGTGTAGGAAATGTTTTGTATTCGGTATCGCTGTTAATATTTAGCTCAATAATTTTATCAATAGAATCAATAGAATTAAATATTAAACTAAATATACCATTGTCGCAACCTATAAAATAATGTCCGTTAGCTTCTATTACCAAATGTTTGCGCCCCTTGCTAGCTTCAGTATCCACCCCAATTATATGAATACTTCCCTTAGGAAAATCAACATAGGCATTACGCAATACAAAGGCTGCTTGTAGCGTATTCCATGAATCTATTTGATGTGTTATATCAACTATTGTAGCTTTTTCGCCCAGTTGCGACAGTATACTCCCCTTAATGCTACTCACGTAATAATCGCGAGTACCCATATCGGTAGTAAGTGTTATAATAGACATAAAATGGTAGCTTATTTTTTAGTTTACTAAATAACCTACTTATATTGTTAAGTTAAGTTAATTGTTAAGTACACTTGCTAACATAATGTTGTTAGAAAATAGTATAGCTAACGGTACTATTATGGTCAGTGCCTGTAAACAAGGGCAACTATGAATTAATTGTAAATAAATTTTAGTGCTAGTTACTTTTTAAGCAACTGTGTTTTCATTACTTTTTTGGTTACAAAACCATCGTTGCGCCATACTTGTTTGCCTATTTTGTAATGTATAACTGCAGGGTATGTTTTTATTTTTAAGGCAGTACATATTGTTTTGTTTTCGTCGGCATCTAGTTCAATAAACTTAACGTTTTTAATCTCTTGCTTTAACGAATCTACTTCTACTTTTAGCTTGCGACAAGGCGGACACCACTTTGTACTAATAATTACGAGTGTATTTTGTTGCTTATTTACCAAGTGATTAAACTCGGTTTGTTGTATTCCGTTTTTAGTAGGCGATGAACCCGTTATTGGTTTTTGAGCGTCCTTCCATGCCGAAATTCCGCCCTCCATATTATACACTTTACTAAATCCTTTTTGCACTAATAATTCGCAAGCACCTGCACTGCGCCCACCACTAAGGCAATACACGTACACGGGCTTATCTTTATCCAAATAACTGGTACGTTCGTTAAATTCAGTAGTGCTATTAAAATTAGCGTTAAGTGCATTGTTTAAATGCCCGCTCTCAAATTCTTGTTTGGTACGCACATCGAGCAATTGAGTATTGGGAGTTTTAATTTGTTTTTCAAAACTAATAACCGTTAGGTTACTTACCAATGGCTGTTGCGCAGTAACTACTAACGTTATGCCAAGTATTAAAAGTAGAGTGTATAGTGTTTTATTAAACATTTGGGTATATGTTCTTAAATTGATTGATAAATGCTTTGACTTTTCCACCAAAGAAATACCATAATAATAGTGCCAATAAAATATAAGGCACTGTCATTAAATACAGTATACCATCGTTTAGGCCTTTGCCCACATGCTGCGATGTTGTGTTTATGTTGCTTTCAACACTTGCCTTACACA
>JAYWFU010000024.1:0-31542 GCA_043778625.1 Bacteroidia bacterium
ACAATTAATAACGATAGTTCCTACAATGTGCAACTATTTAACGAGGGCAACGAAAAGCAATACGTAAAACGTAATACTAGCGAAAACGGTTATATTAAACTGATATTTAATAAGCCCAATAAGTATGTTGATGTAGAACGCAAAGACGAAAAAGAGATTTATACATACATGCGCAAAAGCACTGATAACGACACTTTGGAGCTATGGCATAATAATTTGACCAATGATACTACGATGTTGTATATTGGTTATGAGCAAAAGATAGACACGTTTGTAGTTAATAAAGGGGATTATACTTTAGGGAAAATACGACCTAAAATAATTATCTCCGATTCAATACCCATCATTTACAAAACAAATAAGCCTACTAAAATTAAAGACCGTAGCGGCAAGGGAATAAGCGGCTTGCAACTACAAACTAACTTTAGTACTGGTGTGTTAGATTATGGCAAAGTAATAACTCTAACTACTAACAACCCTATTACCAACTTTGATGCTAACAAAATAAGTATGTATTACATTAACGATACTATTAAAAAAGATACCGTACAGGTAAAATTAAAGATAGAGAAAATAGATAATTTTAACCTAACGATTACTAATACTTTACCAAGCAATAAAACGCTGTACTTACGCTGCTTGCCACAAGCCATAACCGATTGCATAGGCAACGCTAACGATACTCTACGGTTTGCATTTAAAATTAATAGTGCCGAAAATCATGGCAATTTTAAACTCAGCTTAGTACCCAAAAATGTGCAAGGTCATTACGTGTTATCCTTACTTACTAAGGATGGTAAGCTAATAGCTCGCAAAACATTAACTCCAGCTAATTTAATTAAGAATGAATATGTAGTGCAATACAATACTATGCTGGCTACTGATTACACCCTGCAATTAATATACGATACCGACCATAATAACAAGTGGACTACAGGTAATTACCTAGCCAAACAACAACCCGAAACTATAATACAATACACAGGCAAACAAATAACCCTGCGTGCCAACTGGGACACTGAACAAACTTGGAAGTTAGATAAATAACTTACTCAAGTATTCGTTTTCCTTAGCAGTCATTTGGGTTTTGTGGGTTTTAGTTTTATCGGTATAACCACACAAGTGTAATAGTCCGTGTACCATCACCCGCATTAATTCGTGGTTAAAAAGTACGCCGTGTTTAGTGGCATTATCTTGCACTCTATCCACACTTATGTATAGGTCGGCTACTACCCATTTTTTTGCTTGCTCAGGTTCACTTGAGGTATCAAACGTTATTATGTCAGTATAATAATCGTGCTGCAAAAAATCGTTGTTCATTTGCAACAATTCATCATCGGTCATAAACACGTAGTTTATGTTTTTAATTTTATACCCTTCGGCAATAGCTGTATTAGCAAGCCAAGTACGAGTGGCACCAATTTTAAATTTAGGTAGTAGTATGGTTTGTGTATGAAATACAATAGGCATTGTACGCTATGTTATTTGTTATCCATTAACTCGTCGTAGCGTATAGCACTGTGAGTAGCGGAGTAGGTACAGACTCCGTTTTTAATAATTAGTGCCTGTGGCGATTGATGCTCCACACCTGTAAGCGCTGCAATAGCGTTAGATACATCACGGTGGTTTAATAAATCTAAGTAATAAGGTGTAAGCATAGCGTTGTCGCTATCTTTCCAGTTACGCTCTACTCGGTTTAACGCAGTGTTGCTTATAGAGCAAGTGGTACTGTGTTTAAATAATAATATAGCTTCGTGCTGCGACTCAGTGTTTATAATAGTTTCGAGTTGTTCGATGCTCGTAAGTGGCTTCCAGTTCATAGAGTTGAATTTTAATTAGTTTAACAATTTAAAATTACTAATTATTAGTTGATAATAGGTGTAATAAATAGTATAAATTCGTACTCGATGTATTAAATTTAACACACTTTTTTTCATTAAAATAGTTATGGAATTAACACAACACCATTTTATTGCTGACATAAAACAAAAGGTGCGCAGTGCTCAATACGAGACCTTAAAAGTTGTAAATACACAACTTATTAATTTGTATTGGGAAATAGGTAAATCTATTGCCGAAAAGCAAACTGAAAACTGGGGCAAAGCTATAGTGCCTACTTTATCCAAAGAGTTACAAAATGAATTTCCTGGTATTGGAGGTTTTTCGGTTGGCAACTTATGGTTAATGGCACAATTTTACTCTGAATATCAAACGGTTGAATTTCTCGTACCACTGGTACGAGAAATTAGCTGGAGTAAACACATTAGTATTTTAAAAAAATGTAAGGATAATAACGAGCGTCAGTTTTATATATTATCAACTAAAAAATTTGGTTGGACAAAAAATGTATTAATTCATCAAATTGAAAATAAAACATTTGAAAAATACCTACTCAATCAAACTAATTTTGAAAATACATTGCCTGATACTATTAAAAATCAGGCCTATTTGGCCGTAAAAGACGAATATACATTTGATTTTTTAAATTTAGCAGACCAACATTCGGAGAGTGAATTAGAGCAAGCCTTGTTACAAAATATTCGCAGTTTTTTAATTGAACTAGGGCATAATTACACCTTTGTTGGCAATCAGTACAAGGTAATGGTAAACGATAGAGAGTATTTTATTGACTTATTGCTTTATCATCGTCAGCTACAATGCTTAATTGCTATTGAGCTAAAAATAGGAGAGTTTTTACCCGAATACAAAGGTAAAATGGAGTTTTACCTTTCAATACTAAACGATACCGTAAAATTATCGCACGAAAACGAAGCCATAGGCATTATTATATGCAAAAGTAAAGACCGTACAATTGTAGAATACTCATTGAAAACAAGCTCTATGCCCATAGGTATAGCCACTTATACCACGTCGGAATTATTACCCAAACACTACCAAAATTTATTACCTGACGCTAACGAAATATCACAAAAAATTAATCAATATTTTGATTTAAAATAACTAATTTTCTAAATTATTTAATATCATTTATCTTATGAAATCACTATTAACAATAGCCTTATCCGCACTAAGTGCAACAAGTTTTGCAACACAAATTAAGTACACTGTAAGTATGCCACAACCGCATACACATTACTTTGAGATAGAAGCTATAATAACTGATATTACTACTCCTACATTAGTTATGAAAATGCCAGTGTGGGCGCCAGGTTCGTACCTTGTACGTGAGTTTGCACGCCACGTAGAGGGAGTTACTACTACCGTAAATAGCAAAACAAACATAGCAACCAAAACTGCAAAAAACACATGGAATATTACCACCAATGGAGCTAGGCAACTTACATTTAATTACAAAGTGTATGCTAACGAGCTAAGTGTGCGCACCAGCTGTGTTAATGCCGACCATGCCTACATTAACGGTACATCAGTATTTATGTATATTGATAAACAACAAAATATTCCGTACCAAGTAACCATTAATAAACCTGCCGAATGGAAAACTATAAGCACTGCACTACCTTTAAAAACAGGCACTACCTACGAAGCTAAAAATTATGACCAACTGGTAGATTGCCCAATAGAAATAGGCAACCACACCACTTTTGAATTTACAGCCGCTGGTACACAACACCGTGTAGCGTTGTATGGCACAGGTAATTATAACATAGATTCGCTTAAAAAAGACATGGCCAAAATTACTACTGAGACCACTAATGTAGTAGGCGAAAACCCTAACAAAACGTATGATTTTATTATTCATAACCTAACCGTGCCTAGTGGCGGCTTAGAACACATGAACGCTACTACCTTAGAGGTAAACCGATTTACTTATGCGCCAGCAGCCAGCTACAAGCAGTTTTTAGCATTGGTGGCGCACGAGTATTTTCATTTATGGAATGTGAAACGCATACGCCCAATAGCGTTAGGTCCATTTGATTACGAAAATGAAAACTATACTAATTTACTATGGGTGAGCGAAGGTTTCACTAGCTATTACGAAGAGCGTATTGTGCACCGTGCAGGATACGAAACCAACACGGAGTATTTAGAATATTTGGCAGGTACTATTGCCAGTGTTGAAAACCAGCCAGGATCACGTGTGCAAAGTGCCAACGATGCCAGTTTTGATGCTTGGATAAAGCAATATCGTCCGCATGAAAATAGCAACAACACCACCATATCCTACTACGGTAAAGGCGAAATTATAGCCGCCGCATTGGATTTATTAATTATAAACAACACCAATGCTAACAAGAGTTTAGACGATGTAATGCGCTTGTTGTACAACGAATATTACAAGAAACAAAATCGTGGTTTTACCGACCTTGAATTTAAGCAAGCCGTGGCAACTATTGCTAATACTAACGTTGACGAGTTTTGGGACAAATATATTGCAGGTACTGAGCGTATTGATTTTAAAACTTATTTAAGCTACGCAGGGTTAGATTTTAAAACAAAACCAACTGCACCTAGCGCACCTTACTTAGGCGCAACTCTTGTAGAGGTAGGAGGTAAATTAATAGTAAAAACCGTAATGCGTGGCGCAAGTGCTTACGAGAGTGGGCTTAACGCCGATGATGAAATTATTGCGGTAGATAATTACCGTGTTAACCAAGATAAATTTACAAAGTACATTGCCGCTAAAAAATTAAACGACGAGGTTACACTTACCGTTTCGCGCGATGATATTGTACGTAATTTAACAATTAAATTAAAAGGTAGCCCATCGCTTACTTACACTATTGACAAGCTAACTGAGCAAACGGATAAGCAAAGACAAGTGCGTAAAAAATGGCTTAACTCAATAGACAATTGATGATGTGCAATTGTCTATTATTTTTTTAATAAATCATTCACTCATTGACAATTATACATTGTCAATTATCAATTATATTATATGCTCAAACGTTTATATATCCGCATTATACAAAACAAGTATTACAACAGTATAGCTTATTTTTTTCCTATACAGTTGTTGTTTGTGCATCTCAAAAAAAACCAATCCTTCGTGTTGTTTTGGGTAATATTATTTGGGTTAATTACGCAAAACATTTCGGCTAAATACGGCACACCTTATTTGTTTTTAGCTCCTGAATATTTAGGTAACGTAAACTATATATCCTTTGGTATTATTGGCTTTGCGTGTGGTGGGTTTATATTAGCCTATAACATTGCTAGTTATATTCGTAATTCGTTTCGGTTTCCGTTTTTAGCTACATTAAGTAATCCGTTTATTAAATATTATATTAATAACTCCATACTTCCTGTGCTGTTTTTGATTACCTATATTGTTTGTATTATTGATTTTCAGCGAGGCTCTGAATTTAAAACTGTACTCGAAACTACAGGTTGCGTAGTTGGTTTTTTGTCAGGTATTTTTCTGTTTCAAATCATTGGACTAGGTTATTTTTTTAAAACTAATAAAGATATTGTGCAACTATTTGGCATTGGTGGCGATGATAAAACCCACACCACCAACAAGCGTTCAAAAACAACACCCATAACGCTTCAAAATCAACAATGGAACGTATTAAAACACAAAAAAGAAGAACGTGATTGGCACGTTGAAACTTATTTTAGCTCGTTTACACGCATTAAACGAGCACGAGGTTACGAACACTACGACAAGCAAATGATACGTGCCGTGTACAAACAAAATCACGCAAACTCGGCATTGTTTCAATTAGTGGTATTTGCAAGTTTATTAGGCTTAGGCGTACTGCGCGATTATTCATTATTTAGCATACCCGCAGGAGCGAGTGCATTTTTGGCTATAACTATGTGTTTAATGATAAGTAATGCGGCCTACTCGTTCCTCCGTGGCTGGACAACAATTGCAGGTATCGTAACGTTAATTGTACTTAACTTTTTATCAACCACTAACACATTTCATATCATTAACAAAATAGTAGGAGTTAATTATACTAATAGCTATGTGCCTTACACTAACGCTACGCTTAATACCCTTGATAGTATTGCTGGCACTAATAATGATGATTATTTAGCAGGTATAAATTACTTGAATACTTGGCACAAAAAAGTAAGTGCTAACGGTAACCCCAAACCTAAATTAATTATTGTTAATACCACAGGCGGGGGCTTACGTAGCACGGGCTGGAGTACTCGCTTATTATTGCATACTGATAGTTTATTAAACAACCAATTGTACCACAACACGGTGCTGGTAACAGGGGCTTCGGGGGGGGCTATTGGCGCAGCATTTTGGCGACAAGCCACCTACGAAAAACTATATACCCCAACAAGTAATGTAGCTACCAAAACTAATAAAGAATTGTTTTGCAACGTTACGGGCGATGTGCTTAATAGCATAATGCTATCAGTGGCCACTAACGACTTATTTTTGCGCTTAAAACATACCACTTACAACAACCAAGTATACACTAAAGACCGTGGCTTTGCATTGCAAGACGTTATTAATAAAAACACATTAAATAGTTTGGATAAACCGTTGAGCTACTACGGCACGCTCGAAACTAAGGGAGTAATGCCAATGATGATACTATCCCCTACAATAATGAACGATGGTAGACGGTTGTTAATATCGCCACAACACCTATCGTACTTAACTAAGCGTAGAGGAGCTGTGTACAAATCGTTTAATTTTTTAACCGAAGCTATTGAATATACCGCACTATTTAAACACAACAACCCTATGCAGTTACCTCTAGCTAGTGCCTTGCGTTTGAGTGCATCGTTTCCGTTAATTAGCCCAACAGTTGCCTTGCCTACCACACCTTATATTGAGGTAATGGACGCAGGCGTGCGCGATAATTTTGGAGTATTAAGTAGTATTCAATTTTTGCACACGTTTAAAAACTGGATAGCACAAAATACCAGCGGAGTAGTGCTAGTGCAAGTACGCGACCGTGTTAAACAGTTTGACATAAGTACCGCTCCGCCAGCAGGTGTGGTAGAATCATTCATTAGCCCATTTGGCAACTACTATGGCAATATGTTTCATATACAAGATTATAGCTACGACGAACAGCTTAACTATGTGCGAGCATTCCTAGGTACACCATTCGATGTAATAGAATTTAACCTAAAAAATAACGAAAAACAAAACATTTCGTTGAGCTGGCATTTAACCACTAAAGAAAAAATACAAATATATAACAGCGTTAACGAACCCGATAATACACTAGCATTAAAGCGCTTAAAAGCCTTGATAAAACAATAATTATAGAGTTACCAAGGCTACTGATTTTTTTATGCAAATGCACTTAATTCAGTATTCAAATTAATGTGTGGATATTGGTTCATTAATTGCGCACACAATTTGCGATAACGTGATTTGAACGTGCTGTTAGAATTACTTTCGGGGTGCAGTGCTCGATGATTTGCAGCTTGCAAAATCTGTTGTATGTTTTCAAACAAGAGTAATTCTCGTTTATTAAGCAACGTAGTAATAAATGCTTGCCACACATAGTTTATGGCTTCGTTGCTTGGATGTACGCCATCGGCAGTGTAATAGCGATAATCACGCAGGTCGTCAATTACTAATTCGTAACTCGGAAAATAAAATGTGTTTTCATAAGCCTGCACCAACCCGTGTGTTGCACTTATTAGCTGTGCTTTACTTAGGTTGTTTTCAATAATACCATCGCGTACATAGCGCACTGGGCTTACAGTAAGTAGTATGTTTAGTAACGGATTAACTAGTTGCAATTGTGCAATTAAATTTTGATACACTACTTCTACTTGCGCTGCCGTACACATTTGTTTGGTAAATAAGTGTTGCGGTTGTTTGTGGCAATTACTCACCATAACGTCATCAGTAGCACGAGTATAATAAAATGCCGAACCCCACGTAAGTACTAAGTAATGTGCACTTTGGAGTTGCGTTAATAAGTTAGTTTGTATAGTCTGTAATTTTTCAACTAATGCTTCTTTGCTAGTAGCATACACGCTACTATGCGCTTGATAGCTAAAGTACAGCCCATCGGTATAAATAATATCAGCTGCATTAATAGGCAAGTTATCTATAGCCGCATTAAGCTGTTGCGCTAATAACAAAGGGTTAAACACAATACCATACGGATTAACTGTAGCATTAAATTTATGCTGTACCAATAGCTCGCCCATATTTTGAGCAAAGCATGAGCCAATACACAACAACTTGTCAGTATACGAAAAACCGCACACACCGTTAGTTTTATGGTAGTATGCGGCTAGGTCAAGCGTAAGTTTTTGGCTAACCATTGTGTTTGTAATCTTTTACAATATCTACAAATAATTTAGCCTTTGCTTTATCAATATCAGGGTACAAGCCATGCCCTAAGTTGGCTATGTAACGCTTACCACCAAAGGCTTGTAGCATTTGGTGGGTATGGTGTGTTATTGTTTGTTCGTTACCGTACAATACGCAGGGGTCAAGGTTGCCTTGTAATGTTTTGTGCGGTAGTAAATCTCGTACTTTTTGCGGGTGCATAGTCCAATCTAACCCTACAACATCACACGATATATGTTGTAATTGTGCGGGTAAATAGTGGGCATCTTTGGCAAAAACGGTTACAGGCACTGTGGTTATTGCTTTGCATATTTGATCAATGTAGGGTAATGCAAACTCAAAATACATAGGGCCACTAAGTACACCTGCCCACGAATCAAATAATTGTACAATATTAGCACCAGCCACTATTTGTGCTTGGAGGTAACTAATAGTAGAATCAGTAATTTTTTGTAATAGAGCGTGCGCTACTTCGGGTTGTGTGTACAAAAATTGTTTTGCCTTACTAAATGTTTTACTACCGCTACCCTCTACCATATAGGCCATAATAGTCCATGGCGCACCAGCAAAACCTATCAAGGGTACGCGATTATTTAAGTCTTTTTTAGCTAAACGTATGGCATCGGTTACGTAACTTAATTCGTTTTCGGTAGCAATGTTTAAGGCATTAACATCGGCTAGAGTGCTTATTGTACGTGGAAATAGTGGGCCTTTGGCCTCTATCATTTCGTAAGGCAGCCCCATAGCTTCGGGTATTACTAATATATCGCTAAATATTATGGCGGCATCAACTCCTAATATATCTACTGGTTGTAAGGTTACTTGAGCAGCCAGTTCGGGGTTCTTTACAAAATCAATAAAGTTTTTGGCTTTGGCACGCACAGCACGGTATTCTGGCAATATGCGCCCTGCTTGGCGCATCATCCACACAGGAGTTCTTTCAGTAGCCTCACCCCTAGCGGCACGTAGTAATAAGTCGTTTTGTATCATAGTGCAAAGCTAAAAACTCTGTGTGGCTATTTGTCATAAAATTTTCACAAAAAAACAATCATTTTTTAATTAGGTTCGTAAGCATGCAATCCGCAGTTAATAACCAGTATATTATTTTTTATCGCCTAACGGCAAAAAACTTTATAACACTTGTTAGCAAAAGTGTGAAATTAGATGTTTGGATATTTCATATAAATAATTACGTTTGCACTACAATAATAATTAACAAAAATAAAAATGTCTGAAATAGCAAGTAAAGTAAAAGCAATTATCGTTGACAAGTTAGGTGTTGACGTAAAAGAAGTAACTCCTGAAGCTAGTTTTACTAACGATTTAGGAGCTGATTCATTAGATACAGTAGAATTAATTATGGAATTCGAAAAGCAATTTAACATTGCTATACCTGATGATCAAGCCGAAAACATTGGTACAGTAGGACAAGCCATTGCTTACATAGAGGCAAACGCAAAGTAATACTTTTACACCATTACATTATACAAAACGCGTTTCGGAAAATTTTCCGAAACGCGTTTTGTAATTAATAACTAACGTGTATATTAGAACCGTAATTAATACATAAACACATGAACTTAAAACGCGTTGTTGTAACTGGCTTAGGTGCCATTACGCCTATCGGAAATAATGTTACCGATTACTGGAATGCCTTGATAAATGGGGTAAGTGGTGCTGCACCTATTACTCGCTTTGATGCATCAAAATTTAAAACACAATTTGCTTGCGAAGTAAAAAACTATAAAACTGAAGACTATTTTGAGCGTAAGGAAGGGCGTAAAATTGACCTATACGCACAATTTGGACACGTAGCCAGCGACGAAGCCATTAAAGATGCAGGATTTGATATGGAAAAATTAGACCGTAATCGTGTAGGCGTTATATGGGGTTCGGGTATTGGAGGGCTAATGACTTTTCAGGATGAATGCTTTGAATACGCCAAAGGTGATGGTACTCCACGTTTCAATCCTTTTTTTATTCCTAAAATGATTTCGGATATCGCAGGCGGATTAATTTCTATTAAATATGGTTTTCATGGGCCTAATTATTCTACGGTGTCTGCCTGTGCTACCTCAACCAATGCGTTAATTGATGCGTTTAATTTAATTAGATTAGGCAAATGCAACGTTATTATTAGTGGAGGTTCGGAGGCTGCTTGCTGTGAGGCAGGTATTGGTGGATTTAACGCAATGCACGCATTAAGTACACGTAACGATTCGCCACAAACCGCCTCTCGCCCGTTTGATAAAGAGCGTGATGGGTTTGTGTTAGGCGAAGGTGGGGGTTGCATTATATTGGAAGAATACGAACACGCCATAGCACGTGGCGCAAAAATATATGCCGAAATGGTAGGTGGAGGTATGAGTGCCGATGCACACCACATTACAGCCACACACCCTGAAGGACTTGGTGCCAAATTAGTAATGAAAAACGTATTAGAAGATGCAGAAATGCAACCTCAAGACATTGATTATATTAACGTACACGGTACAAGCACCCCAGTAGGCGACCCTAGCGAGGTAAAAGGAATACAAGAAATATTTGGGGAGCATGCCTATAAATTAAATATTAGCTCAACAAAATCAATGACGGGGCACTTGTTAGGTGGTGCTGGTGCTATTGAAGCCATAGCTGCCATACTAGCGGTTAAAAACGATATTGTGCCACCCACAATTAATCATTTTACTGACGACCCTGAGTTTGATACCCGTTTAAACTTTACGTTTCATACCGCTCAAAAACGTACGGTTAATGCAGCGTTGAGTAATACATTTGGTTTTGGCGGGCATAATGCTTCTGTTATTTTTAAAAAATATACCGCTTAGTAATTGAGTACCGTTAAACATTTATTTAGCAAAAATAAAAACCTAAGTACTGCTATAAAAAACACCTGTGGTTTTTATCCCAATAATATTAATCTTTACGAACTTGCATTTACACTACCCTCGCAACGGGTAGTGGTAAATGGAGTGGGTAAAAGCTACGAGCGACTGGAGTTTTTGGGCGACGCTATTTTAGGGGCTATTATTTCTGATTTTTTATACCGCCGTTATCCACTCAAAGACGAGGGTTTTATGAGTCAAATGCGCTCACGTATTGTAGGTAAAGAATCATTGAGTAAAATAAGCCAAAAAATGGGCTTAGAGTCGCTACTCAATATGAGTATAATGCACAGCCGTAGCCAAAAAAGTATTCGCGAAGATTTGTTTGAAGCCTTAATTGGCGCCATATACATGGATAAAGGGTACGCCACGGCACAAAAATTTATGCTGGAACGAGTATTAAAACTGTATGTTGATTTTGAAGAGGTAGAGGCACTTGATACCGATTTTAAATCGAGATTAATACGCTATACACAAGCCCAAAAAGTAAGTTGCGAATTTAGGTTGCTGCAGGACGAAATAGCTAAAGGTAGCGACACTTTTACCGTGCAACTATTTGTTAATGCAGTAATGGTAGGGCAAGGTACTTCGCGCTCAAAAAAACGAGCCGAACAAATAGCTTCGCAACAAGCGTTGCTAATACTTGAACCTACGCAATAATAATGGCACGTATACTTCGTATAATAAATCGGTTAAACCTTGGTGGGCCAACGTTTAACGTAGCATACCTTACCCATTATTTAGCTCCTGAACACACCACCTTGTTAGTATCAGGAGTTATTGACGATGACGAGGCATCGTCAGAATTTATACTACAACCCTTTGGTATAACGCCTGTGTATATCCCCGAAATGAAACGGGAACTTAGCCCAAAAAATGATTATTTAGCCTATAAGCAACTAGTTAAAATTATTAACGAATTTAAACCTGATATAGTGCATACCCATGCAGCTAAGGCAGGTGCATTGGGGCGTTTGGCAGCACACCATTGTGGCGTTAAAGTTATTGTACATACGTTTCATGGGCATGTATTTCACTCGTATTTTTCTAAATTAAAAACACAATTTTATATAACAGTCGAAAAATATTTGGCTCGTAAATCAAGTGCTATTATTGCTATAAGCGAACTACAACAACAGGAACTTGCCCACACTTACAAAGTATGCGATGCTAGCAAAATAACTATTGTTCCACTGGGTTTTGATTTAGACCGATTTGTAACTAATCAAGCTGAAAAACGTGCCCTATTTAGAACAAAATATTTACTAGCCGATGATGAACTAGCAGTAGCTATAATTGGACGGTTAGTACCTATTAAAAACCACGAACTATTTATACAAGGTGCTTATAAAGCTGCTCAAAGAAGCAACAAAAAAGTACGTTTTTTTATTGTAGGTGATGGTGAAAGTAAGCCTCAACTTATTACAATCCTAACCACACTTAACGCTGATTATACTGAATTTACTACCGCTCCGCGCAAAGCATTATTTACGCTTACCTCATGGATTACTGCTATTGATGAAGTGTTGGCCGGAGTAGATATTGTAACGCTAACGTCGTATAACGAGGGTACACCCGTAAGTATTATTGAAGCGCAAACAGCTGGTAAGCCAGTAATAGCAACCAATGTAGGCGGCATTAAAAATATAGTAACGCCACAAAGCGCATTATTAGTGCCAAGTAACGATTGTGAGGCATTTGCTACTCAGTTAACAAAAGTAATAACCAACGATGCTCTACGCCAAAGCATGACGGGAGTAGCCACGCAACTAATGCTGCAAAATTACAGTTACGTCCGCTTGTGCAATGATATGAATGCGTTATACAAAAAACTATTGTAAACAAAGTAGTTTTGTACTAAAGCTATGAAAGCTAAACATTATCAATTAGCGTGAGTAAATGAACTATTCTCCACTGCTACACCAGTGCATCAATATCAAACATTTGGTACTTACACTGCTACATTAATTGCTAACCAAAATAATTGTACTGATAGTAAAACAACAGTTATTGTAGTAATAGACTCAATACTACCTGTTGCCGCTGTTGACACCTCTAAAACTGGGCCGCTAACACTATTAAACAAAACTATCATTAGCAACTATGTTAAACTAGCTACAATTGATAATAATTACCAATTACTAATTAACTACCCTTTGGCTACTCCAATTGCCATAAAAGTGTTGGCTGCTAATTCAACATTAGTGTACAGTAATGAGCAGACTATAACGCAGGGTACTATAGCTATACCTCTTGCTAATTGTGCATCGGGCGAATATTATATAACTGTACGTAGTAATTATGGAGTTAAAACATTTAAGGTACTACAACGTAATTAAATTCAGTTTAAAAACGTACTTCAATTAATCGTCTGTATAATTAATTTCTTTTATTAATTTTCCTTTCCTATCATAAAACATCCATGTACCTACTGGGTTACATGGATGTTTAGTTTTTAAATTTGAATAACACCCTTTTACTTTTATTAGACTTGTAGTATTTGTAAAATACTCTATATAATTCCCTGTAAAGCAATCGGTATATGCATCATACTCTTTGTACTTCTTTCCATTACAATAAATTTCTACATAACAAGGTTTACATTTTTTGTAAAAGTCTTGCCCAAATTCAAGAGGTTTCTTTTCATCTAAATTAAATTTTAATGTGTCTTGAGCAAGTAAATTAGAAGATAGCATTGCAAATAATATAATTAAATAATGTTTCATTACCCTAATTAATAAGCTCTTACGTTTTTACCCTCTACCCAATTTACGTAGGCTGTGTTTACTACTTTAATCCCTCCTGCTGTGGGGTAGTTGCCTGTAAAATACCAATCGCCCGTGTGGTTAGGGCAAGCCTTATGTAAGTTATCTACACGTTGGTAAATAATTTCAACGGCTGCACGTAAGCCTTTAGGAGTAAGCAACTCAGCTATTTTAGCACTTATTTCTTGGTCGGTAAATGAGCTGTATATTTCTTTTACTACATTAATTTGTTCTTCTTTAGGTTTTAATAATTCTGCTTTAGCTTTGGTATATACATCAGTTATTACTTGTACTTTATTGTGTTGATGTAGTAATGCCACGGCAGCTTCAAAGGCAATAAAATCGCCTATCTTGGCCATATCAATACCATAACAATCAGGGTAACGAATTTGTGGTGCGCTTGAGGCTATAATTATTTTTTTAGGTTCGAGTCTATCTAGTATTTTTAAAATACTTTGCTTGAGTGTAGTGCCTCTTACAATGCTATCATCTATTACTACCAAATTATCAAGCCCTTTGCGCACCGTACCATAAGTAATGTCGTACACGTGTGCCACCATATCATCACGCTCAGCATCGGAGGTAATAAAGGTGCGCATCTTGGCGTCTTTAATGGCTATTTTTTCAATTCGGAAACGTGGCGATAATATTTCGTTGATACGTTCGTTGGTAAGTGTTTCACGCTCTTGTAATAATTGTTGGCGTTGTAATTGGCGTTGGTAGTCCTCTACGCCTTTAACCATACCGTAAAACGCAACTTCGGCTGTGTTGGGTATAAACGAAAATACGCTGTTATCAATATCGTTGTCAATAGTTTTTAAAATATCGGCCACCATTAATCGCCCAAGCTCTTTACGCTCTTCGTAAATATCGGCATCGCTACCACGACTAAAATAAATACGCTCAAACGAGCAACTACTTATTTCCTTGGGGCTACGCACATGCTCGTGTGTTATTGTTCCATTTTTCTTTACTATTAAGGCATGGCCTGGGCTAATTTCTTTTATGCTTTCCAATGGCACGTTAAACGCAGTCATTATCACTGGGCGTTCGCTTGCTACTACTACTACCTCGTCGTTTTCAAAATAAAATGCGGGTCTAATTCCCCAAGGGTCTCGGGTTACAAAAGCATCGCCATTGCCTATCATTCCTGCCATGGTGTAGCCTCCGTCCCACTTGTGCGATGCTTCGCTAAGTATTCGTTTAATATCTAAATTGGCTTCAATGTGTTGTGTAATTTCGTCGTGCGAAGTAAGTGTATCTTTAACTTTTAAAAATTGTCGAGTAGCTTCTCCGTCTAAAAAATGCCCAATACGTTCCATAATAGTTACGGTATCTGCCATTTCTTTGGGGTGTTGCCCTAAGGCTACTAATTGGCTAAAAAGCTCGTCAACGTTGGTTAAATTAAAATTACCTGCTACTACTAAATTACGTGAACGCCAATTGCTTTGACGTAAAAACGGATGACAATTTTCAATTAAATTTTTGCCAAACGTACCATAGCGCAAATGCCCCAACAATAGCTCGCCTGTGTAAGGCACATTGGTTTTGAGCCACGCTGCATCGGTTAAGCAATTAGGGTTTTGAGCATGGGCATCAACAAAATGACTATTAATATGCCCAAATATTTCTTTGAGCGGAAGCTCAGCATTGCTACGATAACGACTAATGTAGCGCATTCCTGGCTCAGTATCTAACTTTATGGTGGCTACCCCTGCGCCGTCTTGCCCACGATTATGCTGTTTCTCCATCATTAGCTGGAGTTTTTTGATACCATATAATGCTGTGCCGTATTTTTGCACATAAAAATCTAAAGGTTTAAGTAATCGTATAAATGCTATTCCGCATTCGTGTTTTATGGCTTCGCTCATTTGGGGTATTGCGCTATATTAATTTGGGTTAAAATTAAAATAAATTAAGCGTTAAAAAGATATAATTGTAAAATAAGCTAGGGTTTTTATAAAAGTTAAAAATGTGTACTCGTGTCATATAAATAGTTTTCGTCGCCTTGGTTCGTGTCTCCACGAAACAATTAATACAATTTTATTTCGTGGGGACACGAACCAAGGCGGAGTTATTTCATCTTGCGTTATTAGCCCATTTTAACTTCGGCCAATGGACTAAACGAATATTGTTTGTTGGTAGTTAGCGATAAACACAGGTAGCGTTTGCGCTTAATTTCTTGTATTAAAAATTGTTGATTATTAAATTGAAATTGTTGCCCTTGCAATAAATTTTCGAGCAGTGTAAGTTCAGTATTTTGTGCCTTAGCATCGTAGCTGCGCAGTACTCTATGTAACCCTACATCAGTACAACTACTGGCCGCAGGGTTTGCCATCATGCGACGTAGCTCAGTAAGTACATCTTGCGGAAAAACATCAGTGGTTAAAAATTGTTGCATCAATATTTTAAACGAAAATTTCCATTCGTCGCCATGTGGTTTTACGGTATGTTTGTATTTGTCGTAAGTGGCTAGGTGCGCTACTTCGTGTACCAGTGTTATAAAAAAACTATATGCGTTAAGGTCATGGTTTACTGTTATTTGATGTAGTGTCCCTCCTACCCCATTCATAAAATCGCCTAACTTGGTGCTACGGCTACGAGTTATTTTTAGTTTAAAACGATAATGCTCCACCCAACTTACCACCGTAGTTACGGTAGTTGGAGGTACGTATTTGCTTATCACTTGGGTGTATTGTAGGCGTTGCTCGGGAGTCATTGTAGGTTATTTAACTCAACCACTGATAGGCTACAAACGACGCCAAATAAGCCATGGCAAACATGTATACAAATTGTATTAGGGGCCATTTCCAAGTACCTGTTTCGCGTTTCATGGCGGCAAGAGTACTCATACATTGCATCGAAAACAAATAAAATAATAATAACGAAACTGCCGTAGCTACCGTATATATTGGAGCGTGGGTGGTATCCCAAGTAGCCCGTTGCATTTGCTGGGTAAGTGTTGCGGTATCATCTACGTTAGTTATACTGTAAATAGTACTCATAGTGCCTACAAATACTTCGCGAGCAGCAAACGAGGTTATTAGTGCTATGCCTATTTTCCAATCAAAACCTAGGGGTTTAATAGCTGGTTCAATAGCTTTACCAATAATTCCAGCATAGGAATGCGCTATTCTTTGTGCGTTATAACTAGCCGTAATACTATCGGTTTGCGTAGGGTGTACTGCTACATCGGTAGTGTATTGTGTGGTTAATTGTTCCATAACATTACCAGGACCAAAATTACTCAATAGCCACAATACCACTGATATTACTATAATTACCTTGCCTGCGTCAAGCACAAAAACTTTGCATTTATCATAAATAGTAAGAGTTACCGTTTTAAAATGAGGCAATCGATAATTGGGCATCTCAATAATAAAGTAACTTTTTTCGTTAGTTTTTAAAATATACTTTGCAACTATTGCTACTACCACCGCCGCTACAAAACCTAGTAAATACAGGCTTAGTAGCACTAACGATTGTAATGATATTACACCTAATAGTTTTATTGGCGGTATAGCTACCGCTATAAGTATTGCAAACACTGGCAAGCGGGCAGCACAACTCATAAGTGGCAATACCAACATAGTTATTAAACGTTCCTTGGTGTTGCTGATAGTGCGAGCTCCCATAATAGCAGGCACTGCGCAGGCAAAGGCACTAATTAACGGAATAGTGGAGCGTCCGTTAAGCCCTATGTTACGCATAAAACGATCGGTTACGGTGCTAATGCGTGCCATGTAGCCTGAGTCTTCGAGTAGGGCTATGAATAAAAATAATAACGCTATTTGCGGTACAAATATTACTATGCCTGCAATACCTGCCCATACACCGTTAATGAGCAAATCAGTAATAAAATTATGTGGTAAATGCGTATGCCCTAAACTTGTACCGTAAGCAAAAAACGATTCGATAATTTGTTTAGGATATTCAGCCAATGTAAACACCGATTCAAACACCAACAACATAACTACCAATAATAGTAAGGGACCCCAAAGTTTGTGTAAGAGTACACTATCAATTTTGTTGCTTAATGTATAATCTTTGCTAACCGTAGTTACGTTGTTGTTAGTAAGTACTTTAGCACTAATTTCTTTTAGTATAGTGTAGCGTAGTATAGTTTCATTTAACTGAAAGTTGCGCCAATTAGGCCTACTTTCCATGGTGTCGCGAGTATTGTATAATTGATTATAACTAAGTGCCTGCGCTACTATTGGGGCGGGTAATATGCTTTGTAATTGTGCGGTAGTTAAAAATTTTACTGCGTTAAATTGTTGGTGTAAGGTTAAAAAACCTTTCAGTTCATTAATACCAGTATTATTTTTGGCCGATACTAAAAATACTGGTATACCTAATTGCTCACGTAATAATTTTAAATTGAGCGCTACATTATTTTTGGTAAGTACATCTTCCATGTTTAACAACAACACTACAGGTAAGCCGTAATCCATTAACTGTGTGCAAAAAAACAAACTACGTTTTAGGTTACTAGCATCTGCCACGTATAGCACCATATTAGGGTGATGTGCGTGTTGTGCGTTGGTAATAACATCAACAGTTACTTGCTCATCGTTACTTTTGGCATAAATACTGTACGCACCTGGTAAATCAATAAGTTCAATAGTAGTTTTGCAATTAAGTAATTGCCCTATTTTTACATCTACCGTAACACCAGGGAAATTACCTACCTTTTGGTTCATGCCTGTAAGCACATTAAACAAGGTAGATTTACCAACGTTAGGGTTTCCGACTAATGCAACTTTCATACTACAACATTATTTATTGGGTAACTATTAATAACGCAGCATCTTTTTTGCGCATAGTTACCTGTGTGCCTTCAAATGCTATAACAATAGGGCAACCTAGGGGCGCTACGTGTGTTATACTTAGTTCAGTGCCTGCTAACAAACCTAACTCTTGTAATTTTAAAGCCACATCGCTATTGCCAAACTGTACAAGTGTAGCAGTAGTGTGTAGTGGTAATTTATCAAGTGTTATGGAAGTGGGCATTGCCAGTAACGTATTAACGCAGTATAGTTTGCTCTCTATCAGGCCCTACTGATACTATTTTAATAGGCACACCAATATACTCCTCAATAAACTGTACGTAGTTAATTAATTCGGCAGGGAAATCAGCGTTATTGCGCACCCCTGTTAAATCAGTATTCCAGCCCTTAAATGCTTTGTATACAGGGGTTATGGTGGTAGTTACAATATCGTAAGGTAATTCGGTTGATGTAGTGCCATTATATTCGTAGCCTACACATACCTGTATGGTAGCAAAGTGGCTAAGAATATCGGTTTTCATCATAATAAGTTGTGTAGCACCATTAATCATGGTGGCGTACTTTAGGGCGGGTAAATCTAACCAGCCACAACGGCGCGAGCGTCCAGTGGTAGAGCCGTACTCGTTGCCTACTTTGCGCATTAGTTCGCCTTGGTCGTTATCTAACTCAGTAGGAAAAGGCCCAGACCCCACACGTGTACAATACGCTTTGAATATACCTAGTACCTCGCCAATTTTATTAGGTGCTATACCCAAACCTGTGCAAGCCCCAGCAGTAGTGGTGTTGCTTGACGTTACAAATGGATACGTACCAAAATCAACATCTAACATTGAACCCTGTGCGCCCTCAGCCAATATGCGTTCGTTGGCTTGTAGCTTTTTGTTTATTACGTATTCTGAATCAACTACGGTTAGTGTTTTTAAAAACGCTATACTTTCGTTAAACGCTCGCTCAGCTTCAGTTATGTCGTATTCAAATTTGTAAAACCCTATTAACTCCTTATGCTTAGCTACAATAGTGGCATATTTACTGTCCCAATCAGCACTAAATACATCGCCTACACGTAAGCCATTACGCCCAGCTTTATCCATGTAGGTAGGTCCAATACCCTTTAGGGTTGAACCTATTTTGGCTTTGCCTTTTTGTGCTTCGCTTGCTGCATCAATAATGCGGTGGGTAGGTAGTATTAAGTGGGCTTTGCGCGATATGCACAACGCTTTATTTATATCAATATTAAACTGAGTCAGTTTATCAATTTCAATTTTTAATACCACTGGGTCTATTACTACGCCGTTACCAATAATATTAAGGGTATTAGGCCTAAATATACCTGACGGAATAGTGTGTAGTACGTGTTTAATACCATTAAATTCTAACGTGTGGCCTGCATTTGGCCCACCCTGAAAGCGTGCCACCGTGGAGTAATTAGGGGTAATAACATCTACTATTTTACCCTTGCCTTCGTCGCCCCATTGTAGGCCTAATAATACATCTACTTTCATTAAAATTTTGTGTTTGTGTTATACGTATAATTTTGATACAAATGTAATAGTAATACGTTGGGCTGTACTACTATTTACCAGTGTTTTACCAACAATGTGTAGTATTTAATTAGTATAGGTGTGTGTTAATCAATTTCAATATCATCAATACTACGGCGGTCGCGCTTGGTGGGGCGTCCAGCACCTTTGTCGCGGGTAATGTTAGAAGTAAAAAACGATTTTGACAGCTGTTGTTCGGCATCTAACTTAGGGGTAACGTCAGTATAGTGTTGGAGCGCTATTTCGTACGATTGGCGCTTATCAATTAAGGCAGTAACTTTAATTATTTTTTTATCATCGCCGATGGTTAATGTGTAGCTATCGCCAACAGCCACAGTGCGTGCAGGCTTTACATTATCTGCACCATGCTTAACCTTGCCTCCCTTAATGGCTTCGGCGGCTTGTGTACGTGTTTTGTACATACGTATGGCCCACAGGTAAGTATCTATACGTACATCGGTTACGGGTTTGTGTAGCATTTATTCTAACAACAAAAAAATGTTAACTAAACTGTGGCGACACTACTAACTCCTTACTACCTGTGGTGTGTACATAAAATCCTTCGCCCGATTTCACCCCATATTTTTTGGCCATAACCATGTTTACTAATAGCGGGCAGGGGGCGTATTTAGGGTTTTTAAATCCATCGTACAGCACATTCATTATATTAAGGCAGGTGTCAAGGCCAATAAAATCAGCCAGTTGCAAAGGCCCCATAGGGTGCGCCATGCCTAGTTTCATTACGGTATCAATTTCGGTTACGTTAGCCACGCCTTCCCATAGGGTAATTATGGCTTCGTTAATCATTGGCATAAGTATGCGGTTGCTTACAAAGCCAGGGTAATCTTTAACTTCGGTAGGTGTTTTACCTAATTGACCAGCTAAGGTTACAATAGTTTGTAAAGTTTCGTTGGATGTGCTGTAGCCTTTAATAATTTCTACCAATTTCATTACCGGTACAGGATTCATAAAGTGCATACCTATTACTTGGCTTGGGCGCTTAGTGGCTGCTGCTATTTGCGTAATAGATATTGATGATGTATTGCTAGCAAGGAGTGTGTGTGCAGGAGTTAGGGCATCAAGCTGTGCAAATAAATCGAGTTTTATTTTTAGGTTTTCAGTAGCGGCTTCCACTACTAAATCAGCGTTGGCTACGCCTGTTTTTAAATCGGTTTGGGTGGTTATATTAGCTAATGTTTCGTTTTTTTGTGCTTCGGTAATGGTAGTTTTTGCTACCATACGGTCGAGATTTTTGGTAATGGTAGTTATTGCTTTTTGCAAATTTTCTGCTGATAAATCTACCATAGTAACTGCAAAACCATTTTGCGCAAATACGTGCGCAATGCCATTACCCATTTGTCCGCAACCTATTATTGATATGTTTTTCATTTATTGTTGAAATTTTATGTAATTAAAAGTGTGTAAATATAGGTATTGCCATTGTACTAAGTTATTCAAAAAAACTTTTTTTATTGCCTCAAAAAATTAACTTTGTTATAATAATTTTATTTTAAGTTTTTGATACTCAAACAAGTTCCGTCCAACACTATTTTAATTACCAATTTATTACTTAATTAACCCCACTATCTAAATGAAAATATTACTACCCTTATTAGTATTAATGGCTAACACAGCAGTAGCGCAACTACCCAATGCTGGTTTTGAAAACTGGACAAGCACAGGTGGCTACAACAACCCAAATGGCTGGGATAACCTTAATTCGACCACGGCTATTACAGGCACATTTACCACCGAAAAAGGCACACCTGGTTACACAGGTAATAGTTATTTAAAACTAACCTCTAAAAACGTATTGGGTGCTGGCATAGTGCCTGGCATAGCGGTTAGTGGGCAAATAGACCACTCCTCAGGTGTACCCACAAAAGGCTTTGCGTACACTATTCGCTCACAAAGTTTAACTGGCTACTGGCAATACGTACCCGCAGGAGCTGACAAAGGTGGAGTGTTTATAGCTCTTACTAAATGGAATACCGCTACCAATAGCCGTGATACTGTGGCTAGTACTTTGTATTCAATTAATAGTTCAATTACTACTTGGTCGGCTTTTAGTATCGACTTAAATTATCGCAACACACTAACGCCTGACTCGGCAATGATAGGGTTTAGTTCAGGTCAGCGACCATTTGTGTTGGGTAGTTATTTGTATGTTGATGCTATTGCTTTTTCGGGAACGGTATCAAGTATTAATACAATACAAAACACGTTAAACTACTCTATTTACCCCAACCCCACTAACCCCACTAGCGTAACACTTAATTATACTGTAAAAAAAAGCGGAACAGCCACAATTAAAATAACTGATTGCGTAGGTAAACTTATAAAACAACAACTTGTAAACGCATCGGCAGGTACTAATACCACGCTATTAAATATTGCTACACTAAACGCAGGTACTTACATTACAAGCATTGAAACCGTTGATGGCATTAGTACACAGCGTTTGGTTATTGAATAAATAACAGTAATGCAACTTAATAGCATTGCTCACAAGCACGTACTTATTGCTCCGCTTGATTGGGGTATGGGGCATACCACGCGCTGCGTACCCATTATTAATACTTTACTTACACAACAGTGTACAGTAACTATTGCATGCAATACAGCACAGAAAACATATTATACCAAAGAGCTAGGCAACCGTCAACGCCTTAATTACCAAGCTTTACAAGGGTATAACATATTTTATTGGAACAAATTATTTACCTTAGCAATAGTACTACAGCTACCCAAATTACTACTAAAAATTAATTACGAACACCGTTGGCTAACCCACTATTTACGCCACAATGCCTGCCAAGTTATACTAAGCGATAACCGTTATGGGTTGCATAATTCCACAGTTACTAACCTACTTATTACGCATCAATTACAAGTAATTACTCCGTATGGTAAGCGTATAATTAACCACTTAATAGCTCGTGCTATAAACAAGTTTAACTATTGTTGGATACCCGATAATGCCAATGAAAACGAGCGTTTGAGCGGCATATTATCACAAAACAATACTGTAACAATACCTACCCAATATATTGGTGTGCTATCGCGAATGGCACTAAAAATTAACAAACAACCTAATACTGTATTAGTGCTACTTACAGGCCCTAATGCTGCCAAACAAAGTTTACTGCAATTAATTATAAGCAAGTATGCTCACACCACACATACCGTAACTATTGTTAATGCCCCTAAGTGTAGTACATTAGCTAATATAACAATGCTCACTACCGCTACTACTGAGCAATTACAGGGCTTAATAAACACACACAGCACTATTATTACACGTAGTGGTTATACCTCCATTATGGATTTTTATGCCCTGCAACAGCCCGTACAGCTTATTGCTACCCCACACCAACCTGAACAAGAATATTTATTAACCTATGTATGTACTAAATTCCCAGAGTTGTTTTCGCCATTTATCAATTAAGTAGTTTGTATGTGAGTAGAACCTGTAAATTAGCACACTAAATAACACAAATCCATTGACCACTAAACTATATATACTTCTTGTATTCATCTGCGTAATACTTGCTAATAGTGCAAGTGGACAAGATGTAATTGAAAACACAGATTCGTTACGACGTGTTGATGATAGTTTAGAAAACGAAAAAATGCAATTTTTTATGCGCCAAGCCATACGTCTGCAGCGCGAAAACGATAGCCTTAAAGCCTTGCGTGATAATAACGAAATTAAAAATGCGCAACAGTATTTAAAAAAAGAAAAAATAAAGGTGGATACCAACGAGTTTGTTTACGGAGGTAATGTATACAAACGTAAATCAGGCTATTTAACCTTGGGTGCAGGCCCTGCATTTAACCTAAAGCCTATCAATTACAAAAACCCTATAATAGGCGTGGGACTTACCTTTAGGCTCAAAAATAATTACTTACGTACTAATTACAGTAATATTAGGTTTGATGCTAATAAACTATATCGTAATCAGTATTTCAACATTGGATTAGGTAATACACAACAAAAATTAAAATCAGTAATTAGTTATTATTTTGGCCTGTCCTATTCGTTTTTATGGCGTCCTACCAAAATTAATGGTACTATAGTGCCCGATACTTACTCGCGCATAGGCTCGTATGGTGTGTATGCTGAGTTTAGCTATTATTACAAACCACTGTACGATATTGGTGTGGGGCCAACGGCCTTTGTAAACCTTGACTTTATTAATCCAATAGCGGGTATTAGGTTTGACTTGTACTTTGCTAATTCGTTTAAACGCAAGCAGTAATTTTGCAGTTAAAATTTAATGCAGGGTAATAGTGCCACATTGCGTGGGCGAGTTACCCCTATGTAATTGGCTAATGCTGGTTCGCTTAAAACAGTAGCAGAATTAATTGCTAATGACCAAGAGGTTAAAGTAGTTGCAGGTGGATACGATACCGCGTCATACTTGTCAGCACCATATAAACTTTGATAACTTCCTGAATTAGATTGCATAATAATAGGACTATAGGTAGGATCGAAGTCACCAACAACTAATGTCCCTGCTTGTTTACTCCCCACAGTCCGTAATACAGTATTATCAACTCCGCGTCCGTTATCAATGCCACGTACAAACTCGCCCCGCAAATCGGGTACACTAAAGTTAGCCCCAGCACCACCATACACATACCCAATAGCAGTAAATAATTCGGGGTATTGCGTAGTAGCATACGAAGCTCCGTCGCACACTACATAACCACGAGGCGCAGTTGCATTAGCAAAATAGCTTACCGTGCCAGCAGGAGTATTTAGGCAATCCCAAGTACCATCAAACGCATACACCCCTTTTAAGTCGGTATCATACACTTGCAAGCCAGCTATGGGAGCAACAATAGCAATGCGCTGAACGGTTGTCATACGAGGCATTGCAAAGCCTGCTGTAGTACTTACCACCTCTAGCATTGCTGAAGCATTAGGTACTTGCGCTATACCCACATTACCGTTGTCGGTTATATTAAAATCTAAATTACCGTTATGGCTTATTACAAAATGATTAGGCGTAGCATAAGTTTGTCCTCTGCGCACAATATCCCAATAATCAGTTTGATTTTCGGCAGTTAATTGTATTGCATGAAAATTATTAGCCGTTGAATGCAAATGTAATTTTCGTTGAGGGTTAGTTGTGCCAATACCTACATTACCATTGGTGTTTAGCATGCGCATATACTCCGTATTAGCTACTTTAAACACTAAGTCAAACGCATTAGTTGTACCCAAAAAGCTAGTAGCAGTAGCATTGCTGTTACCTGTAAGTAGCCAGGCATCAGCACTTGAGGGTACTAATATTACATCGCCATTGGCATCAACTGATAATGATGTACCATTAGCCAATGTGGGTACTGTAGCCGATGTTAAATTAGTAAAACGCAAACCCGATACGGCAGGCAAGGCTGATTTAATTTCCAATGTGTTATTAGGTGTAGTAGTCCCAATACCTACGTTTTGTGCAATTGATGGCATACTAATTATTAATAGTAGTACCGAAATTTTAATTGTGTTCATTAGTTGTGTATTTTTAAAATTAAGCTAAATTATTTTACTGTACTCGCACTATTTGTATACGCCGTTCGCTGGCGGCTTTTATCGAATATACTGATTTTTGCGTATCGTTTACGTTATCGCTAATGGTGCTATCGGCAGCGTCTTCGCCAATATTAGCCTGTGTAAATATTAATTTATTTTGAATATGTAAATTTTTAACGAATGGTTTTTGTAGCAAATCATTGCGTAACGACGCTATACGACGCTTAGCTAATTTTTTATTATAATCAGTAGTGGCCAATGGTGAGCAAAAACCTTTCATAAGTATAGTTACTGACGAATCTTTAAACTGTTGTAGTTTTTGTAAGTAGTGTGTAAATAACTGTAAATCAGTATAGCCTGCGGTTACGTGGTCTTCAAAAAAATCGTGCATATCATTGCTCGCTTGAGTTGTTTGTAATGCACTAAGCCCTTTGGTATATTCGTTAGTATATTTTGTAAGCATTGCATTATATGTAGCATAAGTTTGGGTGTAGCTTAACATAGTTACGGTATCAGTAGTTCGGGGATTAGGTTCGTCGTTATGAAAGTAGAGTGTGAGTGGTAACAAGGCATTAATTTTATTGGTATAAATAATAGCGCTATCCGTTTCATTTTTAGGGTTAATTACAACTCGTGCCACAGCATCTAAGTTGTGCGTCCACACATCATTACAACACGTGGTAAAGTTATTTTGCTTGCATGGTTTGTTACTTACCCAAGCTGCTTTGTTAGCACTATTGTTTTGTGCATAATACACTTCGTTATAGCTCGTATTAACTGTGGCTCCTAAATTTACAGGTGTGCCAAAGCTATGGGTAACATTATTATAATTACTCACTACAATATCATACCCTCCAAAACCATTGCTATAATTGGTAGAAAAATAAAGTGCTGAGTCATATTGCGAATAAAATGGCGTAGTGCTATTGCCCTGAGTATTGCATTTAGCAAGGTGTATAGGGGTTGTGTAATTAGTAGTAGTGAGTTGCGTACTCATGTACAAATTGCGTTGCGCTCCATCGGTTGCACTATATATAATACGCAATGTGTCGTTAATATATGCAATACAGGGCTGCACAGGCTTGGTAGTTGGAACTGAAATTTCGTACCATTCAGTAGCTACTATATTACTAGTGTTTAATGTAGCTACTTCTAATTTATTTTTAACAACGTTATAACCTACTGTGTTTACACTACCTACAAGCGCAGCATTATAGTTTATATTAATTAAGTTAGGAAACACTACTATAGTTTTTCCACGCTGTTGCACATAATTAGTTACAGCAGTGCCACTGTCAAATCGGGCTACTAATAATGTAGTGCTATCCACAAAATTGGGGTACAACTCCGAATACTTGGTATAGGCACTATCTACAAACACAGCTATATTTTTAAGTTTTGATTTTAACTGTGCTATGGCGTACTCGCAGCTTTTTAGGCGCTGTGTACAGTAGTTATATTCAGGCGTTGTACTTAATTTTTTAGTATTAATACTCAATTGTTTTTTATACAATTTTAAAGCACGCTTGTACTCTTGCTTAGCTTCGTAGCATTGTGCTAGCGTGTAAAAAGCTAACTGTGTTTTCTTTTTTTCTACCCTATTGGTATAGGTATTTAATAGTTGAGTGGCTTGTGCATATTCACGCAGTTCAAATGCACTAACGCCTGCAATGTACAAATACGTAGGATTCAATGAATCCACCATTAATAACTGCGACGCTAGTGCAAGTGCATCGTTATAATTTTTTTGTTCAAAATTAGTTTGTGCTAAGCGTGTTAATTTGCGGTGCGACTGCGCCTTTAACGTTACCGTACTGCACCACAATAGTAGTATTAAATATATACGGGGCATGTGGTACGTGTGGGTATTTTAATTTTTTGTAATTGAATAATATAACTAATAAAAAACTCAGTAGCACCTCTACCGCCTGTGGCTTGTTTAAGTCCCGATGTATTTATATCATAACTCAACTCGGCGTGTACGTGCCTATAATCAACTCCAACAGCTAGTATTGGTGCATCTTTCCAACGATACATTACTCCACCCATTGCGTTAAATGGTGCGCCGTCTATTATTTTAATGTTTTTTAAAATACGAACACTTGTAATTTGCTCGTTGTATTTTCCTTGAAACGCACTATACTGATTTACTATTAATTGTACACTATTACTTACCGTTTGCGTGGCTTGCAGTGTAAATATTGATTTGTATGCCAATACATTTTTCACCCCGTTAAAACTTTGGATAGGCTTATTAACATGCTGTAACGCAATGCCTGCAAGCAATTGCGAACGGTTAATTTTTTTGTACCCTAACGCTCCAATGTTAATATCTAAATAGCGTAATGATGATTTTGCAAAATTTTCGTTGTTACTATTACCACTACTGTATTGATCGCCTACAAATTGTGATGTAAATTTTAATTTACTTTCGTCAAAGCTCCACTGATGGTACCCTACTGAACTCCCTACGGAAACGTAGCAGGTAGAGTCTCCAACGTTTTTACGAAACGAATTATTTAAACTCACGTGCGTTTGTTTTAAGTTTCCATCGCCTGCCTTATCGGTGTACACGGTTAATCCTACACCTTGATTTATGTTACGCAACGGCAACCAATTATGGGCTAATTCGCCATTAAAATTTAGGGTAGAATATGGTACAGGCACTGCGCTCCATTGCGTACGATACGCTGCACTAACCCTTGCTATACCATAAGGTAATACCGCTGTTGCCGCTGGATTAACATTTACCACATTATTATAGGCTTGCGAAAAATGCACATCTTGCCCTTGCGTAGTAGTAACAAATAACATAAAAATTAACAATGCATGTAAATATTTTATTTTCATCTATCGTATTAATGTAACGTTACCTTGTTGCTCTAATTTTTGCCCTCCTCTACACGTCAGTTTTACAATGTAAGCATAAGCACCTGCATCTTGTAACAAGCCATTGTATGTGCCGTCCCAGCCTTTTTTAATAGTGTTGGTTTCAAATACTTTTTGCCCCCAACGGTTGTACACCACTATGGTGCATTCGTCATTGGGGTTTAGTGCCAAACCTTTTAATATAAACTCATCATTTACACCGTCGTTATTAGGCGTAAACCCCGTAGGTATTAGCACATAGGGTTCTTTACATTCATTATGTAATACAACTATGCGCACACTATCTCCCAAATTAAATACACAACCCAAGCTATCTTTAACACTTGCGTAATAAGTGGTAGATTGTGTGGGCGTTACTAAATACGAAGAAGGAACAGCGTGAGGGCTATTATCATTTATTAATATACTTTGTAAACTATTACTAATACTAGCAAAATTAAGTAACGAGTTTTCTCCTACCACAATAGTATCATTAACTGCAGTTAGGTTAAGTTGTGTGTTAGTTTTAGTCTGCGATACTTTTATTACTACCGTATCTTGCGTTACACAGGTGTCAGCACTGGTTACAATATTGGTTAATGTGCAATAGTATGTAATGCTCGAATCAGTTACTGTTGTTGGGCTTTGCACCTGCGTGCTATCTAATAATTGGGTGGGTGTCCAGTTATACTGCTGAGCGTATTGCGCCGTAATGTGCATGGGTGTAGCTTCGCACACAATAATAGTTTGTTTTTTGCCTAGTGGTAAATTAAAGTTGTTAATCTTTTCCGTCTTTATAGCCTTACACCCTTTGTTATCAGTAACGGTAAGCACCACAAAAAACACTCCTAGCTGGCTATAAGTGTGTGTGTACGATTCGTTTTGCCCTGTACCGTTTTGCGATCCTCCATCTCCCCAAGTTATTAATGATGATGTTATACTTTGATTAGGCGTAGTACTTTCATTTATAACAGTTACGGTACTTGTGCAATTTCCTTTATCAAAGTTAATAATAGCCGTAGGCAATTGGTTTACCGTAACTTTTATACTATCACGTTGTGGGCACACTTCGCCATTACTTGATGTGGTGTTAGCATTAATGTAATAATACATTGTTGTATCACCCGTTATTGTTGGGTTATTAATCGTGGTGTTATCAATATTTACATTGGGGCTCCATTGTGGGTTAGTACAATTAGCAATATTTAACATAGTTGTATAATTCTTACAAACTTCTATATCATTAGTGTTTAAGGGTGTTTGCGCAGGTACCATTATTTGCTGCGTAATAGTATCTTTACAGCCATTAGCAGTAGTAGTTATTACTTGTGCCGTGTAGTTATTAGCAGAGTAAGCATGTTGCAATACACTATCGTTACTCGTAGTACCATCACCCAATGTCCATTGGTATTGTACTGGATATACTGCATTTACTGCTGTGGCAGTAAACTTAACGGTATCTTGGCAAGCAATACGTGTAAAATTAGCTTGCGCTTGAGGCTTAATAGCTACGTGTAGTTTTTTAACAACAGTATCGTTACAACCTTTTTTAATACCATAAGCTATTAGGCTTACATCAAAATATCCAGTATCAGGGTAAGAATAATTAGGAGTAGTTAAACGAGAAGTATCACTTAGTGAGGTAGTGTTTCCAAAGTTCCAGCTATACCCATTAGCTCCCGTGCTATTATTAGCAAAATTAACGGTTACAGGCGTTTGATTAGTACACAGCAAAATAGGTACGATAGTAGCAGCAGTGGTAAATTTTTGGCATACTACTACGTTAAACTGAAAGTCGCGCAGGGTTTCACTTATCAATACTCCATTACGATATTCCTTACATTTAATCCCTACTACAAACTGCCCCTGAGTGTTTGGCGTGGCAGTAAGCAAACCCGTGTGAGCATCTATTTTCATAGGTATTCCGCCCATCATATTGTTAGTGTTATAAGGGGCTTGCCACGCTACATTAACATACGGCGGATTATTAGGCGGCTGTGGCATAGGTATGTTTTGATCTGCACCATCTAAAGGCAAATACAAATCGTACACTAAGGAATCGCCATCGTAATCAATGGCAGAGTGGTCAAATACTAAGGGCTTGTCAGCACACAAAAATAATTGTGGCCACGCCTTAAATACAGGGTTACTATTATTACTATTTACGATTAAGCTATCCGTTGGAATTTTAGCTATATAGCTTGCTCCTGCTGCATTGGGGCTAATAATATTTAATATAGTTATGTTGCGACAACAGCGTTGATACACAATTTGGTACCCCCCTACACGCAAAGGCAAAGTAACGGTATCAACATATATGGCACGCTCGTAACATACATTAACTGGGGGTTTATAGCACGAATCCTCTAGCGAGGGCGGTATGTTTACAATACTACGTGGCGCAGTACGAATATCTTGTAATAAATTATTGTTTACATCAAATATACCAATACTTGCAGGCGCATCAAACGGAGGTACACCGTTATAACAATCTCTGAACATGGTAAGTGTAAGTTCGTATTTATCATTACCCAAATACCTATAATTCATATTACCGCCAACAATATGTGTGGCATAACTACTTGCACTATACGCTACTACTAATAGTAATGTAATTATAGCAATAGATATGTACTTACTCCCCGCCATACTTATCTCAACAGCGTTACAGTACCATTTTTTTCAATAACATTGCCGTACAAATCCTTGTAACGCACTATCCACACGTACACATCTTGTTTGGCTTCGGCGCCCTTGTTCATGCCGTCCCACGATTGGTGTGGTGTTTGGCTATAAAATTGTTTTACTCCCCATCGGTCAAATACTATAAACTCGTAGCCATCAGGGCTTACAAACACACCACGTGGCACAAACGCCTTGTTGGCCTCAATGCCACTACCCGGTACAAATGCATTGGGCACGTACAACGTAGGCGCATGCTG
>JAYWFU010000025.1:0-3174 GCA_043778625.1 Bacteroidia bacterium
CAGTGGGTTAATTTTGATGGCGCACCTACTACACAAACCCTTACTTTGCACCGCCCCATTGCCGATAACAAAATGGGCTTAGGATTATCGTTAATTAAAGACAAAATAGGTCCAACTAGTACCATGAGTATTTATGGCGATTTTGCGTACAAAATACAAGTAAGTACCCGTGGTAAATTAGCGTTTGGTTTAAAGGCAGGCTTAAATATTATGGACAATAAGTTATCGCAACTAAAAACTACACAAGGCAATGATGCATTGTTCCAGAGCGATGTTCAAAGTAAATTATTGCCCAATTTTGGTGTAGGTGCTTACTATAGCCAAGAGCGTTTTTATATAGGTTTATCTACTCCTAAATTATTGCAAAATAGTTTTTCTACCAATAGCATAGCTAAAGAAAAGCGCCACTATTTTTTAATAGCAGGCACCATGTTGCGCTTAACCGATAATATCCAATTTAAGCCCACTACGTTTATTAAAGTAACGCAAGCTGCGCCTATTGAGGCCGACGTAACAGGTACGTTTGTGTTTCACGATAGGTTTAACTTAGGCGCTATGTTTCGTACAGGCGATGCCCTAGGTGTATTAGTTGGGTACAACTTTACGGACCAGTTTACGGCAGGTTATTCGTTTGATTGGTCGTATGGTAATCGCACATTTAAATACAACCAAGGTAGCCACGAAATAATGTTGCGTTACGATTTAATTTACAAGAGTAAAGACAAAATTAAATCGCCCCGTTATTTTTAATTTATCTTATTGACATTTTTCCATTTCCATTTATTCATCTACCGCCTATAATAATACCATTATGAATTTACACCGCCTAGTTAGTTTAGTAACCGTTAGCGCATTAATAGTAAGTACCAGTTTAGCACAAACAGGTACTATAAAAAGAGGGACAAAGTATTACAATAATTATTCGTATGCCAAAGCGATAAAAAAGTTAAGTCCGCTTAAAGAAAAAACGGTGGATGTAAATCGTAAATTGGCCGATAGCTATATGCGCTTAGGTAATGTAGAAAAAGCGGAGGAGTATTACGCAGTGGTAGCAAATTCGGCGGAAGCCACCAGCAACGATGCCTACAATTATTTTTATGCATTGCGTGAGCAAGGCAAATATACTGAATCAGAAACTTGGATTAGTAAGTTTCATAGCACCAGCGCAAGCGATAGCCGAGGTGCTGAATACAGCCAAAATTTAGGTAGTTTTACTAAATTAAAAGCTGATGATGGCCGTTTTAAGATTAAAAACTTAGATATTAATACTGCTCAGCAAGATTTTGGAGTAACTTATTATAAAGATAATCAAGTAGTATTTGCTTCGTCGCGAGGAGGATTAAAAGCTACCGACCGCAAATGGAATGGTAACGGCTTAAATTTTTTGAATCTTTATGCAGCAGATGTGGCAACGGCTAACGAGTTAACGAAAGAGAAACAATTTAATAAAAACATAAATAAAAAATATCACGAAGGACCAGCATCATTTAGTGCTGACAATACGTTTATGGTATTTACGCGCGATAATTATGAAAACAAAAGTACCGACGGAATTAAGAAGTTACAATTGTATTCATCAGAATACAAAGACGGCAGTTGGAGCAAGCCAGCAGCATTTACGTTTAACAACAAAGAGTATTCGTGCGGTCATCCAAGCTTAACGGCCGATGGCAAAATAATGTATTTTGCAAGTGATATGCCAGGCGGCAAAGGCGGCACGGATATTTACAAAAGTACACGAGGTACTGACGGCGTGTGGAGCACCCCAGAAAACTTAGGTGCAAAAATAAATACAGAGGGTAACGAAATGTTTCCTAGTTTTCATAAAGACGGATTGTTGTTTTTCTCGAGTAATGGACACGTAGGTTTAGGCGGACTAGATATATTTGTAGCACAGCTAAAAGAGGGTAAAGTAGGTAAGATTCAAAACGTAGGAGCGCCAGTAAATGATACGCGCGATGACTTTTCGTTCATACTATCTGATGATCAAAAATCGGGTTATTTTGCATCGAATAGAATAGGAGGTAAGGGCGATGACGACATTTATTCGTTTGGATTATTTAAACCGTTTAAATTTGGCAAACAAATTAAAGGGGTAGCCAAAGATAAAACAGGCAGTATACTGGCCACAACAAAAGTAAACTTGTACGATAGTAAGGGCAAAGTGCTAGAAACAGTTACTACTACCGAAGATGGCGCTTATTTATTTGACGTGGAGAACGATGATGTGTATAAATTAGATGGAGTAAAAGATAAGTATTTTGACGGAAAAAACACTGCCGATACTAAAGACAAAGACGTAGTAATAGCCGATGTTATATTGGAGAAAGACCCCGGCATGGCATTACGCTTATTAGTAACCGATGGTAAAACAGGTGCTCCCATGGAAGGTGTTAAATTTAAAATAACGGATAATAAAACAGGCGCTGTGTTTTTAGAAGACGTAACACCAACCACAGGCGATGCATTAAAAGCTTTAGCAGGTAGTAAAGTTGGCGACTTTTTAGCCTATAAAATTGAACTATCTAAAGCAGGTTGTTTTCCTAAGGAAGTAGTATTTAATCATACTATAGTAAAGCCAGGAATTGTTAATGTGCACGAATTATTAAAGGGCGGATTATCAATGGATAAAGAAGTAACTGACTTGCGAGATTTAGTGGTTATTAACGATATTCGTTTTGATTTGAATAAGTTTAACATCCGTCCAGATGCAGCAGCTGAGTTAGATAAGGTGGTGGAAGTAATGAACAAGTATGCAGGCATGGAAGTAGAGTTAGGGGCACATACGGATTGTAGAGCACCGATTAAGTACAACGAAGCATTATCAGACAAGCGCGCTAAGGCAAGTGCAGCTTACATTAAGGGTAAAATAACCAATCCTGCACGTATTAACGGTAAGGGGTATGGCGAGAGCCGTTTGTTGAATGATTGTGCATGTGAGGGAGCAGTAAAAAGTACCTGTTCGGAGGAAGAGCACCAAAAGAATCGCAGAACTGAATTTAAGATACTATCAATGGGAGCAGGTACAGATAAGGTGGATGTAAAAAACAACAGTACTAATTCGTTTGACAAAAAGTAATAGACTAGGATTAAGAGTTAAGCAACTACAAGTAAAGCCCACTATACATTGAGTATGGTGGGCTTTATTGATATAATAAAGGAAATGGGTGTGGT
>JAYWFU010000026.1:0-31305 GCA_043778625.1 Bacteroidia bacterium
TTTTAGGTCGTGCCATAAATGAATTGTTATATAGTCCAAATATACTAAAAAATATTACAAAACAAAATTTGGACTATATATTACTTCAAATTGGTATAAGGCATAAAGCCATTAAATAAAAATGAGGGCGATCATAAATAGCCCTCATTTTTATTTTATTTGAACGGCGTCAAGCTATCCCTAATGACTTGCTCTCCAGTAGAGCCCAATCCGTTTTGATTGACAAAATAAAGATAGCTATTGAAAAGATACGAGGCAAAAGCAACCTAAAATAAACACCACCACAAATGTCCACTTGGAACAAATAACATTAAAATAGCACCACAAATGGCCATTACGTGTTGACATTTATATAATTAATGTTTGTATAAGTAATTAAATATATTCAGTGATTTTGAGTTCCACGAATTCCCATCATTCCTATTAATATGCAACAATAATATAAGTTACTAAATAACTAGGTTAATTTTACACCAATAATCAATACATCATCTACCTGTTCGTTAGTGTGTTTCCAGTCAATAAAGGCGTTTTCCACCATCATTTTTTGTAATTTGGCAGGGTGTGTGGCTATCTCAACAAAAAGATCTTGCATACGTTTTAGCGAAAATTTCTTTCCCTTATCGCCACCAAATTGGTCGCCGTAGCCATCGCTAAATAAATAAATACAATCGCCTACACTTAGCTGTAACTCGTGCTGGGTGTATTTTTTATCCTCAATGTATTTTGAACCCCCTATCGGAAATTTATCACCATCAATTTTTTTGAGTGCTTGGTTTTCAATGTAAAACAAAGGTCGATAAGCTCCTGCATAAGTAACCTGTGTGCCACGTATGGCGCATATACACACATCCATACCGTCGGTAGTTTCGGCATCGTACCTGCCGTTTTTTAATGCGTAACGCAATCCTTCGTTTAATTGGTCAAGTATGGTGGCGGGTTCGTACTGGTGGTTTTCGTTAATAATTTGATTTAATAAATTATTACCTATCATACTCATAAATGCACCCGGTACACCATGCCCTGTACAATCCACGGCAGCTATTATGGTGCATTGTGGCGTTATGGCGTACCAATAAAAATCGCCACTTACAATATCTTTAGGTTTGTACAGTATAAACGAATGTGGCAGGGCTTTGAACAAAGCCGTTTTATCAGGCAGTATAGCGTCTTGTATGCGTTTGGCATATTCAATACTTGCAGTTACATCTCGATTTTTATCAGCTAGTTCTTTGGTGCGGTCTTCTACCGCTATTTCCAATTCTTTGTTTTTTTGTTGCACTTGGTAGGTACTCCACTTAATATAACCATACACTAACAACACTATGCTCAATAGCGTAGTTATAATAAACCAAGGCGTTTTGTAAAATATTGGCGTAACTATTAATTGCATTGTTGTACCCTCGTTATTCCACACTCCATCGCTATTGCAGGCACGTACTTTAAATGTGTAAGTACCGCCCTCTAAGTTGGTATATTCTTTTACACGCTCAGTACTAGGCTCACTCCAATCGTTATCAAAACCTACCAGCATGTATTGATACTTGTTTTTTTCGGGGAATTTATAGCTAAGTGCCACAAATTCAAAACGGATAACACCTGCGGCCTGTGTGTGTGTAAATTTCATTACTCGCTTGTATTCAAACGAGGTGTCGGTAGCAAAAGCCTCTTGACTATTGCGTTTAACACTAGTAATGTATACCTGTGGTGCAAACTTATCACGCCCAATATCATTGGGGTAAAAAGCATTAACCCCATTTATACCCCCAAATACCAAGCGACCATCGTGGCACTTAAACTGTGATTGTATGTTAAACTCACTGTCCTGCAAGCCGTCTTCCATGGTATAGGTACTAAACTCTATATTTTTTTCGCGGGGGTCAAATTTGGCTAACCCCTTTAAGCTACTTAGCCACACGTAGCCATTATCGTCTTTAAGCACACCATACACCGTTTGGTTAGGTAGCCCATCTTTAGTGGTAAGCGCTCTGCCTGTGTTGGTAACAATATCATATAACACAATGCCCCCTTCGGTAGCTATTACCAGTGTAGTGGCATCGTACTGTAATATATTATTTACACATTGCGAGTTTAAATATTTGTTAAGCGCTCGGTATTCTTTAAAGGCATTAAGTTGGGGGTTAAATTTCATCACGCCTACTTTTTCGGTGGCAGCAAGTATGCTCCCATTTTGCAACTCTAGCACTTGGTACACAGCATCAGTCATACTATTATTGTCCATAGTATGATACTGTGTGATAGCAGTTTCGGTAGCGTTTATTTTAAATATGCCTTTACTGTAAGTACTTACCCATGTTTGGTTTTTGCTATCTTTAATAGTAGCCAGTACTGAGGTTTGTATGCCTGGTCTATTAGCAATTAATAGCTTATTAGCAGGTGTTACAGGCTTTGCTACTTGGTGAGTGATATCAAATTTGTTTAATCCAAATACGTTATTACCAATATGTAATACGTTTTCAGCATCGCAATATACTGAGTAAAACGAGTTTTGATTATTATGCGGTATTATATTATTGTGTACAGGGTATTGGTATTGGCTACTTGTATTGTTAGCTAAGTTGTATTTGTACAATCCTTTACTCTCCGTAGCTAACCATAGGTTATGTTGCAAGTCTTGCGTAATACCAAATACAGTAACACCCTTTAGTGCAGATAATGCATTAAACTTACGGTTTTCGGGCTGATACTTTAATATCCCATTATTAAGTGTGCCCATCCACAACGTACCTTTGTTAGATAATGTACTAGTAATCATTTGGTTAGCCACAATAGCATTACCATTATCGTCTAGCAAATTTACCTTTCTTATATCATTACTTTCGGTTGAATTATGATAGTAAATACCATCTTCTTTTGTTGTAAATATAAATAGTTTATTGGGTAGTAATTGAATAGATGTTGAGGCAGTTATTTTTCTGTTTTGAGTTTTAAAATTTAATGGGGATATACCTATAATAGTGTCTTTTTGTAAAGTATACCGTAAGACTTCCTCGCTAGTTAATCCTATTAATAATAAAGTATCGTTAGAAAAACTACAATAATTTGAAGGTGCTTTTCTTATTGATTTGATTTTGTTTTCTCTATACTTCCATTTTTTGTCGTTTTTTGTCATAAAAAAAACACCATCATCATCCACTACAATTATGTAATACTTGGTTACACTTACATTTACAAGGCTTATATTTTGTTGTTTTACACTTTTTAATTCTATACCGTAATTTACTAATTTATGCGTAGTTATATCGTACGAGTACACATACTGTTGGGTACACAACCACATAACATTAGTTGTTTGATTATAGGCAAAGGAGCGCACACTAGCCGTTTGCAACTCTTGTAGCCCTGTTATGCCCTCGTTGCGTGTAATGCTATTAGTGTAGGGGTTGTACCAATTAATACCATTACCTGTTGTGGCTATCCAAATAGTGCCTGTATTATCTTGCGCTAAGGCACGTATGTTTCGCCCCTCGGCTAGGGTAGTGCTGTCGTTAGGGTTATTGGTAATGTGGGTAAACGTATAGCCATCAAATTTATTTATGCCGTCTTGCGTGCCTATCCACACAAAGCCTTGCTTATCTTCCATAATACAGTTTACACTGTTTTGCGCCAAGCCATGCTTACCCGAATATTCGCGTACTTTAAAGCTAGTGTTTTGTGCAAAAGTAGTTTGGCACAAAACACTAATAACGAGAATAAGCAACCAATTACGCATTTATTTTATAGTTAACTATTTTATATTACTCTTTATTTATTACTAAACTTAATACTCACTATGCTTTGCGTACACTCCCTAATTAGGAGTGAATTAATAACATTTTTATTCGCATTTTATAACCCACCCCGCCCTGCGGGCACCCTTTCCAAGAAGGGAATTCGTGGCGTAAGTACTAAAAATACAGTATAAAGATATTATATTTTGGCAAATTGTTAGTATAAAAATAGGCGTTTTGAAACTAAGTTTCAAAACGCCTATTTGTTTATTACACTTAAAAATTATATTTTCTTTTTCTCCCCTGTTGCTAAATTATACTCGTAAGCAATTTTTCCAGCAGTAAACTTTACAAGCTCGTCGCAGGCTCCTGTTTTATAATTAAAATCAAAAGTGTTTTCTACACCGTCTTCAGTTAGTGTTTGTATTCCTTTTTCAACATAGGCGCATGCTTTTGTTTTTACTAGTGCAGTAGCTTCGTCTGTTACTACTGTGTATTTTTTGCCCTTGCGGTTTACTCCATTTACAGTACCCCACAGTGTTACCTGCTCTGTGGCTTTATCAATTATAGTAGTGCGGTCGCTTTCGTAGGTAACTTTATCGCCATTGGCCCACGTACATATTCCGTTAGTAATAACTACATGTACTTTGTTTTGGTTAGTGGCATCGTTAGTTACTTTTATGTCAGCTTTATATTTAATACCTTTAGCCTCAAACCCTGTACCTGGGTTTAGCCCATCAATAGTAGCCGTATAGCCTTGGTCAGGTGTTAGCGTAGCTTTTATTACGCCTGTTTTAAGTACGCCTTTGTCCACCACGTTATCAAACGTCATGGTATATACCATATTGCCCATAACTTCGGGTTGTGTGCTTTTTAGGGTAATAACACGGTGTATAGTAATAAACTGGCCTGTAAGATCAGCAGGTACTTTGTAAATAGTGTCTAAGTTTAGTTGTGTGGTGCTATTTAACCTGCCTGAAGTTACACCGCATTTACCACATCCTTTAACTCCTTCATCTTTAATACCTCGTTCGTTAATTGAGGGTACCATGTCGTTAAAACCGTCTTCGGCTACTTTATTATCTTGAGCTGACTGAAGGTGCAAATCGGCTACGGGATCTTTACCACACCCCCATACTGTAGCTATTGCTATACCTAACACGGCTACTACTTTTAATTGTTGTTTCATTCTATTATAATTTTTAAAGGTTAATTTAATTTTAATTTAACTAAAGTAATGTAAGTATTTTACATTACCAAGTATTTGTGGCACAAAAATCTATATTGTTCCAATTAATTTAACACACAATTATTTTACGGAGTTTGTTAAAGCACTTTTCACGTTTTATTATCCAACCACAATTACATCTGTTAATAATTACTACTGGCACACAGCGTAAAACGATATTTAATTAATAACTCATTAGTTATTGTGAATAAGTGTGTGCTAAATAATTTGTACAACCACTTTTTTAATACCATTTTTGTAAAAACTCATGCTTACGCAAATTAATTTTACATTTTATGGCACGCAAAAAAATTTACAACAATATACTCGAAACCATTGGCGACACGCCTCTTGTGCGTATTAATAACATTACTAAAGACGTAAAAGCTACAGTACTAGCCAAGATAGAAACCGTAAATCCTGGTAATAGTATTAAGGATCGTATGGCTGTAAAAATGATTGAAGACGCCGAAAAAGATGGCCGATTACAACCAGGCGGAACTATTATTGAAGGTACAAGTGGTAACACTGGTATGGGCTTGGCCATTGCAGCTGTTATCAAAGGATACAAATGTATATTTACCAGTACCGACAAACAAAGCAAGGAAAAATTTGATGCCTTGCGTGCTTTTGGTGCCGATGTTATTGTGTGCCCTACCAACGTAGAACCCGAAGACCCTCGTTCGTATTATAGCGTATCATCACGTTTGGTAAACGAGGTTAAAAACTCTTGGAAACCCAACCAATACGACAACCCAAGCAATGCCGCTGCGCATTACGAAAGCACAGGCCCCGAAATTTGGGACCAAACTGATGGTAAAGTAGATCACCTAATTGTAGGTGTAGGAACTGGCGGAACTATTAGCGGTACTGCAAAATTTTTAAAGGAAAAAAATCCTAACTTAAAAGTGTGGGGTATTGATACTTATGGGTCGTTGTTTAAAAAATATAAAGAAACTGGCATACTCGACCAAAATGAGGTGTACCCTTACATTACCGAGGGTATTGGCGAAGATTTTTTACCTCAAAATGTTGATTTTAGTTTGATTGATCATTTTGAAAAAGTAACGGATAGAGATGCCGCAATTATGACACGACGCATACCGCGCGAAGAGGGCATATTTGCTGGTAACAGTGCGGGTAGCGCAATGGCGGGGCTTATGCAGCTAAAAGATAATTTTAAAGAGGGGGAAGTTGTAGTAGTAATATTTCATGACCATGGCACACGTTATTTAGGTAAAATGTTTAACGAAGAATGGATGCGCGACCGTGGCTTTATTGATACTAAACCTACCGCTCGTAATATTATTGAAACACGCAAAAACTACCAATTACACGCTGTAAGCGCAAGCACTAAGGTAGATGATATTTTAAAAATGATAACTACTAACGATTATTCGCAAATGCCCGTAACCAAAGACGGAGTAATAGTAGGTGCAATAAATGAAAGTTCGCTGTTAATGAAAATTGTGTCTAACCCCGTGCTTAAATTAGCCACCGCTGAGGAGGTGATGGATAAGCCATTTCCGTACGTTGCATTAGAGGTTACTGCCGAAGCAATATCAAGTATGATAACTAAAGAGGTGGGCGCAGTAATGACTAAAGACGCACTAGGTAACGAGCATATTATTACCAAACACGATATTATTAAATCATTGTGTTAAACTTTATAAATTGATCAATTAGTTTTTTAAAACGGCTTTTTTCCAATCCTACATTTTAATCAATGAGCATATTATTTATCATTACATTTTCGTTATTAGTTACCGCTACTATTGGTTTGTTGTTGTACTATTTATATTATTTTAATAATTTTAATAGTTATACTGATGCTAGCACTACAAGCAGCTGTCCTCCAGTTTCCATAGTGGTGTGTGCACGTAATAACGTTGACGAACTTAGGGAGTTTTTACCTCAATTACTTACACTAGATTATGGTAATAATTACGAGGTAATAGTAATGAACGATTGCTCATGGGATAGTACCAAAGATGTGCTGGAAGAATTAGAAAAACAATATCCACGACTTAAAGGACATAATTTGGTGGAAGAAAATTTGTATCAACATGATAAAAAATTTCCACTAACATTAGGAATTAAAGCTGCTATAAACGAGTTAATTGTATTTATTGATGCGGACTGCTATCCTAAATCTAGTGCTTGGCTAACTGAAATTGTGAAAGGTTATGCTACGCAAGATATTGATTTAGTAATAGGGTATGGTGCCTACCAAAAAACTAAGGGACTACTTAACAAACTAATTAGGTTTGATGCAGCAAGTATTGCCTTACTTTATTTTGCAAGCACGCTCAAAGGGCATACCTACATGGGCACGGGGCGTAACCTATCGTACAAGCGTAGTTTGTTTTTTAAGCACAAGGGATTTGCTACACATAACCACATACAATCGGGCGATGACGACTTGTTTATTAACCGTGTGGCTACCGCTAATAACGTTGGTATTAGAGTAAATCATGATAGCCACACCTTATCAATACCCAAAACAACTTGGAGTACGTGGCTTACACAAAAACGCAGGCACACCTCTACCGCAGGCTATTACAAGATGCGAGATAAATTATACTTAACAGCCTATTATAGTTTGCAATTTTTATTTTATGTGAGTTTTATAGCCACACTAATAGCACAACCCCAGTTATGGTATTACGCCCTTGGTGTTGCTGTTGTAAAAACAATTGCTCACGTAGTGGTGTATAACAAAGCTATGGCAAAGCTCGATGAAAAAGACTTAATGAGCTTAGTGCCTATATACGAAATAATAGTGCTATTGTTTTATGCCTGTGTACACACGGCTAATTTATTTAGCAAAGAGCCTCGATGGAAATAAATCCAAAATCGCGTACCGAACGTGACCAACTATTAGTACAAGATGCACTAAGTAACGCCAATGGTAATGCGCTTGACCAATTGCTAAAGTACTACTGGCGACCAGTGTACAGCCATATACATAAAATGGTAGCTAATGATAATGATGCAGAGGATTTAACCATGGAAACTTTTGCTAAAGCATTTAGTAACATTACCAAATACAAACCCGAATACGCATTTAGTACGTGGTTGTATCGTATAGCAGGAAACTCCGCAATTGATTTTTTGCGTAAACAAAAACATGAAGATGTGTTTTCGACTTTTATTACTACTGACGATACCGATGCTCCATTGCACCCCATAGCTATTGAAATTGCTAGTAAAACGGCAGTTACACTTTCGCCTGAAGAAATTAGTATTCAAAAAGATACGAGCAATAAACTAAAAGAAGTAATTGAAAACTTAAAACCTGCTTATAGAGATGTGCTAATGCTACGTTTTTACGAGGAGTTAAGCTATGATGAAATAGCCACTCAGCTCCACATACCCATTAACAATGTAAAAGTACAATTGCACAGAGCCAAACTATCCTTACAAAAAAAATACAACTTACACGATGATTAATTCTACCACTACCACTGCGCCAACGGTTCAGTTAATAGTTGATTATTTTCCTAATCTTACACCAACACAACTAGCGCAATTTACACAGTTGTATGACGTATACTTAGATTGGAACACCAAAATAAATTTAATATCACGCAAAGATTTTGACCAATTTTACGAACGCCACGTATTACACTCCTTATCCATAGCCAAGTACATACAATTTGTACCTGGTACATCAATACTTGATGTGGGCACTGGTGGAGGTTTCCCAGGTATACCGTTGGCAATTATGTTTCCTGAATGTGAGTTTTTATTGGTGGATAGCATTGGCAAAAAAATAATGGTGGTAAATGAGGTTGCTAAGGCCTTACAATTAAAAAACGTGAAAGGCGTACACGACAGGGTAGAAAACATTAACCAAAAATTTGATTTTATTGTAAGTCGTGCCGTTACTGCTTTTCCTGAGTTTCATAAATGGATACGCACCAAAGGTCGTGAAAACTGGAAAAACGAACTACCTAACGGAATTATTTACCTTAAAGGAGGCGATTTGAGCGAAGAGTTAAAAGGTTTTTTAAATGCCATAAAAGTTACTTTTATTAGCAATTACTTTAGAGGTGATTTCTTCGAAAGTAAAAAAATAATTTATATGAAACTTTAGCACATTGAATAATGGGTAGCTGTAGTAAAATAATATTTTGTGTTTGCGTGCTTATCAATTTACAACATATTTGTGTAGCGCAAAACACGGACACACTTACCACTATTGAGCTTAAAGACGTAGTAATTACAAGTTATAAAGACGAACCTTTACATAAAACTGCGTTAAATATTACAGTGTTAAAAGTAGATAGCCTTGCTAGGTTTGGTAATTTTAATTTAACTGATTTAATTGCACGCACCCCAGGTATAACTGCATTAAGCACAGGGCTAAGTATTGCAAAGCCCGTTATTAGAGGCTTGTACGGCAATAGAGTGTTAATGTTGGTGTCGGGTTTAAAGTTTGATAACCAACAATGGCAAGAGGAACATGGGCTTGGACTATCAGACATTGGTATAAGTAAAGTTGAAATTGTAAAAGGCCCTATGAGCGTGCTATATGGCACCGAGGCAATTGGAGGTATTATAAACGTAATTGAGGAAGATAAGCCTACCATTAATTCCAAGGAAAGTGATATAGGTATTAGGTTTAATAACAATACGCTAGGAGGCTTGTTGCAAGCGGGTTATAAGGTAAATAAGGGTAACAAATGGTATAGAATTAGAGCTGCCGTGGAAAACAATGCCGACTATATTGATGGTAATAATACACGCATATTAAATAGTAGATTTGATGGCTACAACCTAAAGGCAACATATGGGTTTATCAAAAAAAACTGGACGAGTACCAACAATTACTTAGGCTCATTTAACCGCTATGGTTTTATTTTTAATGATATATATACATTTGTAACACCCGACAAACGCTGGAGCAGAAAGCTCAACGAAAATCCTACGCACTTAGTATTGTTTAATATTTTGTCGTCGGAAAATAAAATATTATTTAAAAATAATTCTAAATTAAATATAAACGTTGGAGTGCAATCAAACGAGCGTTTGGAAAACGAAGGGGGAGGAGCTATAAGCCTTAATATGCACCTGTTTACTGCGCAGTATTTAATTAAATGGGAAAAACAACTCTCTGAAAAAAACAGATTAATACTTAGTAATTTATCATCGTTTGAAAACAATACCAACTTTGGCGCACGCAAAATTATACCCAATGCAAATATGCAGGAGAGTAATGTATCGGCGTATTTAGAAACTGAGATTACCCCACATTTAATACTTGAAAACGGCATTGGTGGTGGCGAAAAATATATTCATACTTTTTTAACGCCAACAGTAAATAGTACTGAAAAACAAATTAAACCATTTGTAAAGCTATCACCGTACTACAATGTGTTTACCGGGGTTACTTATTTTACATCAAAAAAATTTAACATTAAAGCAAATGTTGCCACAGGAGTGCGAGTGCCTAACTTGGCAGAATTATCGTCAAACGGACTGCACGAAGGTATTTTTACTTACGAAATAGGTAATCCTAATTTAAAAAACGAACAAAATATTGCATTAAATGTAGTAGGTAATTATGCGTACAAATGGTTACAATTATCTGTAAGTCCGTTTTATAATTTCTTTTACAACTATGTATATCTAACGCCCACAAACGAAGATTGGTTTGGGTTTCCAATATATAGATACCAACAACAAAATGTAACACAGTTTGGTACAGAAGCTTTTGTAGGTGTTAAACCACATAAAAATATTACTACAAGCATAGCCTATTCAGGAATGATAAGCCAAGGTGCTGATGGAAATTTTACGCCATATATTCCTGCGCAAAAAATTACAACGGCTGTTAATTATACTATTAATAACGTTATAAAAAACAATGGGCTCCAACTATTCACCAACCTTGATTATTACGACTTACAAATAAATACGACTCCGTTCGAGCGTTCTACTCCAGCTTATTTTCTTTGGAATGCGGGTATATCAAGTAGCTATGCGCGAAAGAGTAAAACGTACAGCGTTAGTATTACGGGTAATAATTTGCTAAACAATGCATACTATGATCATTTGTCACGGTTCAAAAATTTTGGATTGTTAAATATTGGTCGTACTATTGGTATAAATATTAAAATTAAATTTAATAAATAATTGCGTTAAATGGGAATGAGAATTCTTGCTATATCGTTACTTATTGTGTGGCTTTTTCAAAGCCTATTCTCTTATTTATTGTTTGAAGTAGCGCAACATGAATGCAGAAAAGAATTTTCGGTTGCAAAAAAAAACATTGCTCCAAGCATAATAACTACACTACGTATAGCTAATACGTCCACAATTAATTGGGAAGATAATGGTAATGAAATAAGCTACAACAATACACTATACGACGTAGTAAGTATTGAAAAAACTGCCACTGTTACTATAATAAAATGTGTGCGAGATACTAAAGAAAACCTACTTACTGAAGCATACGTTAAACTCAAAAACAAAATAGAACAGCATAAAAAGCAAACAATCAAAAAAATAAAAATGATTGATGTTAGTACTATTAACCACGCTGTGCATGTTACTTATTGTGTAACTAGTTTAACTATAACTCATGGTATAACTACTCCACAATTGTATTGGAGTTACGCCGCCGAAATTAATCCGCCGCCGCCCAAAGCTTAATTTTATTGGTGCTTTAAGCCAATTAAAATCATCACAAAACTTTTTTTATATAAATGCCCTACTGACTTAATAATTTAAGTCAGTATCTTGGTGTAAAATTTAACTGTTTCCTAACGAAACAGTAATACATATTATTTAACTAATTATAAAAATCAAACTCATTATGAAAAATATTTTAAAATCAATAGTATTATTCTTAGCTACAGTATTAATTATATCGTGCAAAAAAGACGAAGGAAAACTACCTAACATTGCCTTTAAAACAGGCGGAAGTTATACTAATGCAGATGTTACATTAGTTGGTAAAAGTGCAGTTACCATAGGTATTGATGCTTCAAAAGCTGAAAAGAAAGATGTGTTAAAGAAATTTAACATTTCAAAATCAGTAAATGGTGCCGCTAACGTTACTGTTTTAGACAAAGATTTAAGCGGTGCTGACGCCGATGCTTACGCATACGACTATACCACAACGCTTGATACCACCAGAGGACAAACCAACAAATATACGTTTACAGTAACTAACCGTGATGGGCTTACTAACCAAGTAGCAGTTACTGTTACAGTAAAGTAACAGATACTAAATTTTAAAGGTTACTGATTAGTTTACCGCTAGCAACAAAATGCTAGCGGTAAAGTAATTGAACTATATATTAAATCTTAAACTTATTAATTACATGAAATTATATTTATTAACCATTGCTACCATAGCAATGGCAACCACAACGCTATGCGCACAAACATTAGATACTACTAAAGCCTTAAACGAAGTAGTAATATCGGCTACAAAATTTGAAACTAACCCCAAACAAGTAGCCCAAAAAATACAAGTAATAACTACTAAGGAATTACAATTAAATAATGCCGCTAATACTGCTGATGTTATTAGCAACTCGGGCAACATACTTGTACAAAAAAGCCAAGGCGGAGGTGGAAGCCCTATTATTAGAGGTTTTGAAGCAAATAAGGTAGTTATTGAAATTGATGGAGTACGATTGAACAATGCTATATTTAGGGGTGGGCATTTGCAAAACGTGTTACGTATTGATAATAACGCATTAGATAAAGTTGAACTATTGTATGGGCCATCATCAACACTATACGGTAGCGATGCCTTGGGTGGCGTAATGCATTTTATTACCAAAAAACCTAAATTAAATACGTTTGAAGGTAGTGCTGTATACCGCTTTAGTACTGCTACTAGAGAGCAAACACGTAACTTACATTTTAATATTGGGGGCAAGCGTTTTACATCATTTACTAGCATTACCTTTGCTGACTATGGCGATGTTATACAAGGAAAAATACGCAAAAATGGTTATAATGATTTCGGCAAACAAGCTAATTACGTAGAGCGTACTAACGGTACAGATGTAATTATAGCTAATGATAATGTAAACAAGCAAGTGGGGTCGGGCTACGAACAGCACGACATTGTGCAAAAAATACTGTTTCAGCAAAACGCCACAACTGCACACACGCTTAATTTACAATACTCTGCCACAGGCGATGTAAACCGCTACGACCGCCTAACTGAGCTATCTAAAGGCAAACCTAAGTTTGCTGAGTGGTATTATGGTCCAGAGGAACGCACCATGGCTAGCTACCGATTAGACAAGGAATTAAACAAAATATTGGCTGATAAATTTACAATAATTGGTGCGTATCAAAATTCAAAAGAAAGCCGTAATAGTCGTAGATTAAATAGTGTGAGTCGTAAATCGCAGTTTGAAAACGTAAGTGTGTATTCAATTGATATTGATGCGTTAAAAAAAACAAAACAACACGAAATTAACTATGGCGCCGAAGCCTATTTTAATAACGTAAAATCATCAGCCATGTTTATTAACATGAACTCCGCTGTTAAAACCATTGCTGATAGCAGGTACCCTAATGGTGGAAGCACTATGAATAATCAAGCCCTGTATGTACAGGATAAAATAACGTTAGTAAACGAAAAACTATTTTTTAACCTAGGAGCGCGTTATAATTTAAGTCAATTACAATCAAAATTTGGCGACACTACTTTTTATGCCTTTCCGTTTACCAACACACAACAAAACAATGGTGCGGCAAGTGGTAATGTAAGTTTGGTGTACTTGCCCACTCAATATACTAAAATTGCATTATTAAGTTCAACAGGTTATCGTACGCCTAATGTTGATGATATGAGTAAGGTATTTGAAAGCGCAGCAGATAAAATTATTATACCTAATACTACTTTAAAACCCGAATACACCAAAAACTTAGAGTTATCAGTATCGCAAACAATAGCCAAATTAGTAACCATTGATGCGGGTGCTTACTACACCCAATTAAGCAACGCTATAACGATAGGCTCAAGTACTTACAACGGTCAGGATAGTGTTAACTACGGTGGAGTTATGAGTAAAGTATATAGTGCACAAAATAAGCAAAAAGCCTATATACAAGGTGCTTTTGGTGGGTTAACTATTGCTGCTAATAAACAATTATCGTTTAACGGAACGGTTAATTACACCTACGGGCGTATTAAAACCGATACCACTGATATTCCGCTTGACCATATTGCACCCTTATTTGGTCGAGCGCAATTAGTGTACGCACATAAAAAATTGCAAGCTGATGTTTCTTTTATATTTAATGGCAAAAAAGAATTAAAAGATTACTTGCTCAACAGCGAAGACAACGAAAAATATGCCACCACTAATGGCACATTAGCTTGGAATACGTTAAATGCACGCATAGGTTATTCGTTTTTTAAATACCTACACTTGCAATTAGCCTGCGAAAACATTTTGGATGCTAACTACCGTGTGTTTGCATCGGGCATGACTGCTCCTGGGCGTAATTTTAGAGCAACCTTGCGTGTTAATTTTTAATACTGAGTGGTTACTTTTACACTTTGATTTGTAGTATATCAAACCAAAATTAAATTAGCTGGGAAATGCAAAACTTATTGCAAATAATACAATCTATCCCACGTTATGTTTATTGTACGTAAACTAACGTGGGATAGTTGTTTTTAAAACGATAGGTTTGTACTATTATTAAATATTATTTACCATGCTACCTCCTAAAAAAAAACACGCCCCAATAAAATTACAATTGCACCCACGTAACAAGCACCGCGAACGCTATAACTTGCAAGCGCTCATAATTACAAGTCCCGAACTGGCGCAGTATGTAGCACTTAATAACTACAACGACGAGTCGATAGATTTTTTCAACCCTGATGCTGTGCTTGCTCTTAACAAAGCATTATTGCAACATTACTATGGCATTACACATTGGAGTATTCCGCCCAATTATCTTTGCCCACCTATACCAGGCAGAGCTGATTATATACACTATATTGCTGATTTGTTTAAGTTGAGTAACAATGGCGTTGTACCCAATGGTAAGTACATTAGGTGTTTGGATATTGGTGTGGGGGCTAATTGTGTGTATCCAATTATAGGAGTAAACGAATATGGTTGGGAGTTTGTAGGTGCTGAAGTTGATGCGGTGGCTGCGGAAAACGCAACAACGCTAATTAACCAAAATAAATGCCTACAAAACCGTGTTGAAATTAGAGAACAAACCAATCTCAACAATGTGTTTAGAGGCATAGTACAACCCAATGAACTGTTTGATGTAACTATTTGTAATCCGCCGTTTCATGCTTCGTTAGCCGAAGCACAGGCGGGTACCGAACGTAAAATCAAAAACTTAATAGGAACTAAAAATAATAAACCTACCTTAAATTTTGGCGGACAAAACAACGAACTATGGTGTAACGGTGGCGAGCAACAATTTGTGCGCAATATGATATTAGAAAGTAGCCAGTTTAAACATTCGTGCCTATGGTTTACTACCTTAATATCTAAACAAAGTAATTTGCAACACGCCTACAACACGCTTAAACAAGTACAAGCGCTTGAAGTAAAAACAATTGACATGGGGCAAGGCAATAAAATAAGCCGCTTACTGGCTTGGACTTTTTTAACCTCACCACAAGAAACACAATGGGTTAAGGACAGATGGCGCTAACAAAATAAACTGCACTACAAATGTCTATCGTATCTTAAACTATACTACTTTATTAATAGCATTTATATCTTATAGTTGTGTTACTTAAAAATATATAACTATAAAATATAACCTTAAGACCACACCAAAGCATTTGGATTATGATGGTACTAAAATAAAAAAGTACCGCAATGTTATATTGCGGTACTTTTTCATTATCAATCAGTATTAAAAACTATACTGCTGCTTCGGGCTTAGCTAAAAGCGCCTTGCGAGATATTTTTAGTTTTTTGGTTTTAGGGTCAACACCTATTAATTTCACACGCACAATTTCGCCTTCTTTAAATATGCCGTCCATTTTTTCTAAACGTTCGTGGCTAACTTCGCTAATGTGTAATAGGGCATCTTTACCTGGCATAATCTCTACAAAAGCACCAAATTCTACTATTGTTTTAATTTTACCATCGTACTCTGCACCAATTTCGGGTACAGCGGTTATGTTTTTAATTTTGGCTACCGCAGCATTTAAGCCATCTTTGTTAGCACTAAATATTTGTACAACACCCGTTTCGCCTACTTCCTCAATACTAATGGTAGTATTGGTTTCGCGTTGCATTTCTTGTATTACTTTTCCTCCAGGGCCTATTATTGCGCCAATAAATTCTTTGCCAATAATTAATTGCTCAATACGTGGTACGTGTTGTTTATAGTCTTCGCGCGGGGCCGACATTTCTTTGGCCATCTCGCCCAGTATATGTATGCGTCCGTTGCGTGCTTGGTGCAAGGCTTGCGCCAATACTTCGTAGCTTAATCCGTCCACTTTAATGTCCATTTGGCAAGCCGTAATACCATCAACGGTACCTGTAACTTTAAAATCCATATCGCCCAAGTGGTCCTCATCTCCTAGTATGTCTGACAACACAGCATTATTACCACCTTCGGTTATTAAGCCCATAGCAATACCTGCTACTGGTTTCTTTAATTTAACACCAGCATCTAACAAGGCTAATGTGCCTGCACATACGGTAGCCATTGACGATGAACCATTCGATTCCAAAATATCCGATACAATACGTATGGTGTAAGGGCAATCTTTTTGAGCTGGTAACATTACACGTAAGCCACGCATAGCAAGGTTTCCGTGCCCTACTTCTCTACGGCCTGTACCACGCATTGGGCGTGCTTCGCCTGTTGAAAACGGAGGGAAGTTGTAGTGTAGCAAAAAGTTGTTAGAGCCTTCAAAGGTAACGCCATCAATCATTTGCTCGCTTTTGTTGCTACCTAATGTTACAGTGGTTAACGATTGTGTTTCGCCACGTGTAAATATTGCCGAACCGTGTGGAGTGGGCAAGTAACCTACCTCGCACCATATTGGGCGTATTTGGTCTAAGGCGCGTCCATCAAGGCGTATGCGTGTAGCTAATACGCAATCACGTACGGCTTTTTTCTCTACATCGTGTATGTATTGTCCTATTAAGTACGATTTTTCTTTAGCATCTTCCTCCGTTAATGTAGCTTTAAAATCAGCTTTTATAGCATTGAATAATGCAGTACGCTCGCTTTTGTTGGGGTTACCTAATGCAGCAATATCATAGGCACGTTGGTAAGCAAATTTTTCAATAGCGGCAGCTAATTCAGCATCGCTTTTTTCGTGGCTGTAAGTACGTTTTGGTTTAGCACCAAATAGTTTGGCTAGTTCTTCTTGCGCTGCAATTTGCTGGCGAATAGCTTCGTGAGCAAATTTAACGGCTTCAATCATTTCTTCTTCTGAACATTCTTTGGCTTCACCTTCTACCATGTTAATATCTTTGGCTGATGCCGAAACTATTAACTCTAGTGTAGCACGCTCCAAATCAGCACGCAATGGGTTTATTTGTAATACGCCATCAATTTTGGCTACACGGGCTTCAGATATTGCACCCAAAAATGGCACGTCCGACATTGCAATAGCGGCTGATGCTGCTAAGGCTGCGTAAGCATCGGGTAATATTGTTGCGTCCGACGATATTAACGACACTAATACTTGGGTATCTGCGTGGTAATCGCTTGGGAATAATGGGCGTAAAGCACGGTCAACAAGGCGTGATATTAATATTTCGTAATCCGACAAACGTCCTTCGCGGCGTAAAAAACCACCAGGGAAACGACCATCGGCTGCAAATTTTTCTTGAAAATCAACCGTAAGCGGCATAAAATCTACTCCGTCTTTGGCTTCTTTGTTGCTACACACGGTAGCTAGCAGCATCATGTTGCCTACTTTTACTACTACTGATCCATCAGCTTGTTTGGCTAGTTTGCCTGTTTCTAGGGTTACTGTTTGCCCGTTGCTCATCGTAAACGATGTAGTGATTGCTGTTTTTGACATCTTTTTGTTTTTTCTTTTTAGTTATAAATAATTGTAAGATTCATCTTTAGGCTTACAATTGGGTTAGTGTTTTTTTATTGATTAATTGGTTAAAAACAAAAAAGGCAATCCTACTAAAGTGAATTGCCTTTTTTGTGTGTACCTATTATTTACGTAATTCAAGCTGTTTAATAATAGCTCTGTAACGCTCTAAGTTATTATCTTTTAAGTAATCTAGCATACTACGACGCTTTCCTACCAAACGTACTAACGATTTTTCAGTATTTACATCTTTTTTGTTGCGTTGTAAATGCTTTGTCATTTCGGTGATGCGTGTAGTAAATAATGCTACTTGCGATTCAACCGCTCCAGTGTTTTTTTCTGATCCACCGTAAGTTTTAAATAATTCTTTCTTTTTTTCTGATGATAACATGTGTTTAAATTTTTTTTAGTGATGTTAAACTTTGTAAGTGCCACAAAAGTAAACAAATTAATTAAACTTACACGGCTTGGTTACAAATAAACGTTAAAATGTTTTTTTAAGAGGATATTTTAAACGAAGTCATTGAAAACGAACCTCCAACCACAGCATCGTTAAAATACGAAACGTTTTCGTTTTTATTACGCAGTGCCATAGCGTATAACATAGGTAGGTAGTGGTCAGGCGAGGGAGCTGATAATTGCAAGGCCTTGCTGTACTGTTGGTAATTAACTAACGATTTAACATCGTTTTGGGTAATTAATTTTTTAAATGTTTCGTTGGCTTCCAATGCCCAATCGTGCCCAAAGTGTGCATTAAAATCGCCCCGCAGTTGTGCGTAACTAAAGTTATGTACCATATTACCACTACCTATTATTAGCACACCTTTTTTGCGCAAGCCTGCTAGTTCTTGAGCCAAGTTATAATGGTATTGAGCATCTTTGGTGTAATCCAAACTTAGTTGCACTACTGGTATATTGGCCGCAGGGTATAGTTGTTTTAACACACTCCAGCTACCGTGGTCCAAGCCCCACGCTTCGTCTAAGCCTATAGCGGTTGTTGTTATGTGTTGTTGGGTTTCGTTAGCTAACCATGGGCTACCCAGTGCGTTATACTCAATATCAAACAACGCCTGCGGAAACCCTCCAAAATCATGTATGATTTTAGGGTGCTGCATAGCCGTTACAAATGTGCCTTTGGTTTCCCAGTGGGCAGATATGCACAATATTGCTTTGGGCGTAGGCAAGTCTTGTACTATGGCTTTCCAACCACGTGTAAATTCGTTATCCTCAATGGCATTCATTGGCGAGCCATGCCCCACAAATAGCACAGGCATAATTTCGCCTTGTGTGCTTAATGTGTCAGTAAAGTTTTTAAACGAGCCTAAGGTAGTCATGGCGGTTAGTGATAGTAACGATTTTATAAAATGCTTACGTTGCATAGGTGGTAAGTTTTACAGCGGTAGTGAAGTAATTTATTGGGTAGTTTTTTGGTTAGTCGTTTAAATGCTCAAAGTACTTATCTATTTCTTTTCTATGATATTCAACTATCCAATCATTTTTTGAATCATAAAGAGGTTTTATTTTTTCGGGCTTATCAGCACAAACATAGCAACCTCTATCGTCATACATATAAAAACCCTTGTTTGAAGTTGGATCTAAGAAATATATGTTTTGACAAATCGACGGTTCATCCCCCGTTTCGTTATTTGCAATTCCATTAAAAATTTTAGTGCTATTTATATCTCTAATTTTCAACTTCCCAATAATAATTCTAGCTTCAGTTTGGTCGTAAGTAAAATTCCCATCTTCCTGTTCAGTTAGCATTTGTGTATGAACTAACTCTTTTTTGTCATAAAATTTTTTTCTTGCCGTTTCAGAAAATTGATTTAATAAAAAGTCATTCGGGTTATTAAAAAGCCCCCCTTTATATTCATAAATAATTATCCAAATCTCATCTTCTAAATTATTAAATGTTTCATAAAATAAAGTTGTAGCTCTATTTGTTGCTTGAGTAATTCTATTTGTATTATGATTTTTGTAATTAATTTTGTCAACTTTTGTCATTCTTCTTTTATCTTTCCACCATTCTATTTCAACTCCATTTCTAATAATTTCGAAAAATTCATCTCCTCCAAGTTCAAATCGAATGTGTACATCTCCAAAAAGTGAATGAGGAGTTTCAATTTTTGCGTTTTTATATGATTTGTTTAAATATGTTTGAAGTTCTTCTCTCAAGTTTAATGTCGATTTTTAGCAATACTTAATTATAATTTCCTAACTAACTATTTTAAAGTCCATACTCCAGTATATTATACCGCAACTTTTTTGTGTAAATAAATGTACGAAACAGCTAATATTCCCATTACTACTAGCGGGGTACTAACTTTAGTAGCATCGTCGCCTATGCCTGCGTGTGCTACCGCAGCAGATATTAATACAATACCAAAGCCTGCGTAAGCGGCATCTTTAATTTTGGTAGGTATCATAGGTAATACTAATACTAGCACGCCTAATATTTTGGCTACGGCTAACTCTACTCTAAAAAAATCGGGGAAGCCTGTTTTAGCAAACTCTACCTTAATATCAGGATTAGTTAAATAAGCTACTCCGCTGAAGCCCATCATTAATGCAATGATGCTTGTTGTTGTCCAATAAATAATGTTGTTTTTGTTCACGTTTTTTGTTTGTTTGAAAATGTGAATTGCAATTATACAGCTTTAAAATAGGATACAAAATTTTATGGTGCTGCAAATGATTTTAACATCTTACTCAAAAAAATATTATTTTAGCGAACTATTAAATTATCTAATACGTAAAACATCTTGCATATGTTATTACACAACAGAGTAAACAAAAAAGAATTAAAAGAGTGGATTAAGACTGATGATGTACCTCGTACCACACTTTCATTTTACAGGTATGTAACCATTAGTAATCCGCAACAAATGCGAGATGCGTTGTTTCAACAGTTTAACGAAATTGATTGTAAGGGACGCATTTACGTAGCGCACGAAGGCATTAACGCCCAAATGAGTGTACCCACACAATCGTTTAAAATATTTGAAACTCAATTAAATAATTTGCTCGAATTTGCAGGAGTGCCATTTAAATTTGCAGTGGAGGATAATGGTAAATCGTTTTATAAATTAGCGGTAAAAGTCCGCGAAAAAATTGTAGCCGATGGTATTAACGACCCCACTTTTGATGCGGCTAATACAGGTAAATATCTTAATGCAGTTGAGTTTAACGAAGCCTTAGCCGATAGTAATACCATAGTAATTGATATGCGTAACCATTACGAAAGCGAAGTAGGGCATTTTAAAGGGGCAATGTTACCTAACGCTGATACGTTTCGTGAGGAATTACCGTTAGTACTCGATGCGCTAAAAGATAAGAAAGATCACAAAATTTTAATGTATTGCACTGGAGGTATTCGTTGCGAAAAAGCTTCGGCTTATCTCAAGCATCAAGGCTTTGCTGATATTAATCACCTTCATGGAGGTATTATTCAGTATGCACAGGAAATAAAAGAACAAGGATTAACATCAAAGTTTTTGGGCAAAAATTTTGTGTTTGACGAACGCCTCGGCGAACGTATTACCAACGATGTACTGGCACAATGCCATCAGTGTGGCACCCCGTGCGATAATCACACCAACTGCGCCAACGACGATTGCCATTTGTTGTTTATACAGTGTGATACCTGTAAAACCAAGCACAACAACTGTTGTAGCACTAATTGCGAGCATATAGCCGCCTTGCCCATTGACGACCAACGCAAACTACGCAAAGGGCGTGTTAAAAATGGACCCGAATGTTTGGCTGTGTACAAAAGCCGCTTGCGCCCTAATCTTAAAGATTTAATAGCCCAAAATCCTAATTTAATTAAATAATGTTTTTATACTTGGTATAATCATTGTAAAGTCTATTTTTAACGTTTAATAAAAATACAAATTAACACATGAAAAAAATATGTTTAGTAGTTGCACTACTTGCAACTACGTTACTAGCCACCACCACACAAGCACAAGATAAAGCTACGCAAGCCAAAATAATATTGGATAAATTAAGTGCTAAAACTAAAAAATTCACCAACTTACAATCGTCGTTTAGCTTTGTAATGGTAAACAAAGCCAAAAAAACAAGCGAAAAACACGAGGGTACACTATGGGTAAAAGGCGATAAGTACAAATTAGAGCTTACTGGGCAAACTATAATTTCTGACGGAAAAACAGTATGGACATATATAAAAGAAGCTAATGAAGTGCAAATAAACAATGTAGATAAAAACGAAGAGGAAGGTAAAATAACCCCTCGTAATATTTTTACAATTTACGAAAAAGGCTTTAAATACGAATTCATAAAAGAGGAGTTGCGTAACAAAGTAGCTATTGAAATAATAAAATTATTTCCGCTAGAGCCTAAAAAGAAAGCGTTTCACACTGCTGAATTAGCGGTAAACAAACTCAAAAACGAAGTGTCGAGCCTTGTAGTTAATGGTAGAGACGGTACGGTTAGCACATATAGTGTTAAAAAAATGGATGCAAAAACAGTAATTGCTGACGATATTTTTGTATACAACAAGGCCAAATATCCTACTGCGGAGATAGTAGACTTACGTGATTAAAAATTATTAATTTAAAATTCTAAACCTAAATAACCAATGAAAACAACAACATTAATACTGGCTACAAGCCTTACTATTACAAGTACTTACACTCAAGCACAAAAACACAAAATGGAAAAACCAATTATTACCGCAAGCGGATTACAAATTCAAATTATTGAACACGGTAAAGGAAAACAAGCCGAGGCAGGCAAAAAAGTAAAAGTACACTACACGGGTAAGTTTCTTAACGATACCGTGTTTGATAGTTCAGTAAAGCGTGGCGATCCGTTTACATTTAAACTAGGGGCAGGCCAAGTGATAAAAGGTTGGGACGAAGGCATTGCTTTACTAAAAGTAGGGGATAAGGCTATTTTAACAATACCACCAGCATTAGGTTACGGCGAACGTGCACAAGGGCCAATACCAGCTAATTCAACGCTAAAATTTGAAGTACAGTTACTTGATGTTATTGACGCTCCAAAAATATATTTTGATATACCTAAAGATGCTAAAACCGAAAAAACAGCCAGCGGTTTACAATACATTAAAGTAGTGGAAGGTAAAGGCGTTAAAGCTGAAAATAATAAAAATGTAAGCGTACATTACACAGGCTATACTTTAGACGAAAAGGGAGAGCCTAAATTATTTGATTCTTCAATTGAACGTGGCGAACCTATTACATTTACACTAGGTACAGGGCAAGTTATTAAAGGTTGGGACGAAGGCATTGCCTTAATGAAAGTAGGAGATAAGGTACGACTAATAATTCCTTATGAATTAGCTTACGGCGAAGCAGGACGTCCACCAGTGATAGGTCCCAAAGCAATTCTATATTTTGACACTGAATTAGTGGAAGTAAAATAATCTAATACTCAATATATTAACCACTTTATTACTCAATATTGAGAAATAAAGTAGGCTTTATAGAAATAAAGTAAAAAAAAGTAAAAATAATTTTGTAGAATTAAAAATAGGTGTACATTTGCACTCGTTAAAAACAACAAAGGGTTCAAAACTAAAGTTGATTATAGCAAAATTAATAAGCCGATGTAGCTCAGTTGGTAGAGCAGCTGATTTGTAATCAGCAGGTCGTGGGTTCGAATCCAATCATCGGCTCTTTTAAAACGTTCTTTGTAAGTAAAAGCAAAATTCATCAATTTTAGGGGAAATACCAGAGCGGCCAAATGGGGCAGACTGTAAATCTGCTGAGAAATCTACGGAGGTTCGAATCCTCCTTTCCCCACAGTACAGTTGCTGTTCTAAGTTTAGAGAATTTAAATTAACAAGCGGAAGTAGCTCATTTGGTAGAGCGTCAGCCTTCCAAGCTGAGGGTGGCCGGTTCGAGCCCGGTCTTCCGCTCTTGTTTTTTAAACTAAAGTTGATCTTAATTAATTTTACACTCAAAAGCTAGTGAGCAATAATTTAATTTTGCTGTTTTAGCTCAGGGGTAGAGTACTTCCTTGGTAAGGAAGAGGTCACGGGTTCAATTCCCGTAAACAGCTCAAAAAGCTTTTATATTACAAATAGTGCTTTAAGAGAATTAAAATAAATAATCTAAATAATAAAAAACAAAAAACAAAATGGCTAAAGAAAAATTTGACCGCTCAAAACCCCATGTGAATATCGGTACAATAGGTCACGTAGATCATGGTAAAACTACATTAACCGCTGCTATTACTGTTGTATTAGCTGAAGCAGGTTTGTCAGAAGTAAGAGATTTTTCTTCTATTGACAATGCTCCTGAAGAAAAAGAGCGTGGTATTACAATTAATACTTCACACGTTGAATATTCTACAGCTAACCGTCACTACGCACACGTTGACTGTCCAGGTCACGCGGATTACGTTAAGAACATGGTTACAGGTGCTGCTCAAATGGATGGTGCTATACTTGTTGTTGCCGCTACAGATGGTCCAATGCCTCAAACTCGTGAGCACATTTTGTTAGCTCGTCAGGTAGGTGTTCCAAAAATCGTTGTATTTATGAATAAAGTAGATGCAGTTGATGACCCTGAATTATTAGATTTAGTGGAAATGGAAATACGCGAATTATTATCATTCTACAAATTTGATGGTGATAACACTCCAGTTATTCGTGGTTCTGCATTAGGAGGTTTAAATAAAGATCCTAAATGGTCAGCTTCAATTATGGAATTAATGGATGCTGTAGATACATTCATCCCACTTCCTTTACGTGAGGTTGATAAGCCATTTCTTATGCCAGTTGAAGACGTATTTTCTATCACAGGTCGTGGTACAGTAGCTACTGGTAAAATTGAAACTGGTAAAGTTAACGTTGGCGAAGAGGTTGAGATATTAGGTATGCAAGACGAAAAAATGAAATCAGTAGTTACAGGAGTTGAAATGTTCCGTAAATTATTGGATTCAGGCGAAGCTGGAGACAACGTAGGTTTATTATTACGTGGTATCGACAAAACATTAATTCGTCGTGGTATGGTTATCGCTAAGCCAGGATCTATTACACCTCATTATGATTTCAAAGCTGAAATATATGTATTGAAAAAAGAAGAGGGAGGACGTCACACACCATTCCAAAACAAATACCGTCCTCAGTTTTATTTCCGTACTACGGATGTAACAGGCGAAATTACGTTACCAGAAGGTCGTGAAATGGTTATGCCAGGAGATAACGTTACAATTACTGTTAACTTAATAGTTCCAGTTGCAATGGATAAAGGATTACGTTTCGCAATACGTGAAGGTGGTCGTACAGTTGGTGCAGGACAAGTTATCGAAATCATCAAGTAATTTTAATACAGATTTTATAATAAAAAAGTATCCTAATTCTATTGGGATACTTTTTTATATACACAGGCGTAGTTCAAGGGTAGAATAGCGGTCTCCAAAACCGTTGATGGGAGTTCGAATCTCTCCGCCTGTGCTTCAACTAATTTTCATAATTTATATAGCTATAATGAAAAACTTAACATCATATTTAAAATCTTCATACGACGAGTTGATGAATAATGTAACCTGGCCTACATGGAGCGAGTTGCAAAGCAGTGCTACTCTAGTAATTGTTGCCTCTATCATCTTTGCAGTTGTGGTTATGATTATGGATCAAACTTTTCAATTTACACTCGAAAATGTTTACAAATTTATCGAAAACTAGATTATGTCAGAAGTACAAAAAGCCGATAACGTTAAAAAATGGTATGTAATACGTGCTGTTGCGGGGCAAGAAAAAAAAATAAAACAGTTTATTGAAGTTGAGATAAATCGTATAGGAATGCAAGATTATGTATCTCAATTGCTTATTCCTACTGAAAAAGTTGTTCAAATACGTAACGGAAAAAAAGTAACTGTTGAACGTAATTTTTACCCAGGTTATATACTTATTGAGGCAGCGATAGTAGGTGAGATTGGTCATACGATTAAAAATGTACCAAATGTAATTGGTTTCTTAGGTGATAAAGGAGGGAATCCAGTACCAATGCGCTTGGCAGAAGTGAATAGGATTTTAGGAAAAGTGGATGAATTATCTGAAAATGAAATTGAAACAATTAATCCATATTTAGTAGGTGATGCAGTTAAGGTTACTGACGGGCCATTTAATAGTTTTTCGGGTGTAATTGAAGAAATTAACGAAGAGAAGAAAAAATTAAAAGTTATGGTGAAAATTTTCGGAAGAAAAACTCCACTAGAGCTCAATTACACACAAGTTGAAAAAGAATAAATTTAAAATTTGCATAGTCAAAATAAATAAATAAATTTGCAAAACTGTTAAGTGAGATAAACAGTAGTTACAAAAGCTTCTATAATATAAAGAATTAAATTAATAATAAAATGGCAAAAGAAGTAACAGGTTTTATTAAATTACAAGTAAAAGGCGGCGCAGCCAATCCATCGCCACCAATAGGACCAGCTTTAGGTTCTAAAGGTGTTAATATTATGGAATTCTGTAAGCAGTTCAATGCGCGTACACAAGATAAAGCTGGAAAAATACTTCCTGTTATTATTACGGTTTTTTCTGACAAATCATTCGAATTCATTATCAAAGTTCCTCCTGTGGCAATACAGTTAAAGGAAGTTGCTAAAGTTGCAAAAGGATCTGCAGAGCCAAATCGTAAGAAAGTAGGGAAAGTAACTTGGGAACAAGTTAGAGCTATCGCAGAGTTAAAAATGCCTGACTTAAATTGTTTTACAATGGAATCAGCAATGTCTATGGTAGCTGGAACAGCTCGTAGTTTAGGTATGACAGTAGAGGGACAAAAACCGTTTTAATTTTAATACAGATGTCTAAATTAACAAAGAAAAGAAAAGATGTTTTAGCTAAATTAGATTTAACTAAACAATATACTCTTACTGAGGCTGCAACTGCATTAAAATCAACAAGTACTACAAAATTCGACCAAGCTGTTGATATTTGTGTACGTTTAGGAGTTGATCCTCGTAAGGCAAATCAAATGGTACGTGGTGTTGTATCTTTACCTCATGGTACTGGTAAAACCGTACGTGTACTAGCATTAGTAGGCCCCGAAAAAGCTGATGAAGCAAAAGCTGCAGGAGCTGATTTTGTGGGATTAGATGAATACATCGAGAAAATACGTTCAGGTTGGACAGATATTGATGTAATTATTACTACTCCTAACGTAATGGGTAAAGTAGGTGCTTTAGGTAAAGTATTGGGCCCTCGTGGTTTAATGCCAAATCCTAAAACAGGTACTGTAACTATGGATGTTGGTAAAGCAGTAACAGAAGTAAAAGCAGGTAAAATTGATTTTAAAGTGGATAAAACAGGTATTATACATGCTTCAATTGGTAAATTATCATTTGATGCAGATAAAATAAATGATAACGCTAACGAGCTTATTCAAACTATTATCAAGTTAAAACCTTCTTCAGCTAAGGGAACTTACATGAAGAGCGTTTACTTAACAAGTACTATGGGGGTAGGTCTTCCAATAGATACTAAAGCATTAAATTAATTAAAGCTGATAATTAAATGACAAAAGCAGAAAAAAATCAACAAATTGACGCTCTAGCTCAATTATTAGCTGAAAATAGTAATTTTTATATTACTGATACATCAGCTATGAATTCTGAGGTAACAAGTTCTTTGAGAAAAGAATGTTATACAAAAAACATTAAGATGTTAGTTGTAAAGAACACATTACTTCAAAAAGCTATGGAGCGTTCAGCTGATAACAAATACAGCGAACTTTATGTTTCATTAAAAGGTAACTCTACAATATTACTTAGCGAATCTATGAATGCGCCTGGTAAACTTATACAAGAGTTCCGTAAGAAAAATAAAAAACCTTTATTAAAAGGTGCGTTTATTGACGAAACAGTTTATATCGGAGATGATCAATTAAGTACATTAGCAGCAATTAAAACTAAAAATGAGTTAATAGCTGATGTAATTGCATTGTTACAATCACCAATTCAAAATGTATTGTCAGGTATTACCAAACACGCTGAAGAAAAAGAAGCTTAATCTAGTAAAATTAAGGAATTTAAAAATAAAATAATCTATAACCAATAAAATCGTTTAAAATGTCAGATTTAAAAGCAATCGCTGAAACACTAGTTAGCTTAACAATTAAAGATGTTAATGAATTAGCTAAAATATTAAAAGATGAGTATGGTATTGAACCTGCTGCTGCTGCTGTAATAGTTTCAGCTGGTGGAGGTGAAGCTGCTGTTGAAAAAACATCTTTTGATGTAATATTATTAGCTGCAGGAGCTAGTAAATTAGCTGTAGTGAAATTAGTAAAAGACTTAACAGGATTAGGATTGAAAGAAGCTAAAGATTTAGTTGACGGCGCCCCAAAACCATTAAAAGAAGGTGTTTCTAAAGAAGAAGCCGAAACTATAAAAGCACAATTAGTAGAAGCTGGTGCTGAAGTTGAAATTAAGTAATTTCTAACTCAATATTACCAAGCATAGTTCCTCAATTTAATGAGGAACTATGCTTGTTTGTGCTTAATTCGTTTTTAGTTTAATATAAGTTAATTACCTTACCGCTTTGGCTACTACTACAACTATTTCTAAAAGAAAAACATTTTCTACGGTATCTAAACCAATCGACTACCCCGATTTTTTAGATGTACAATTGAAATCTTTTCAAGATTTCTTCCAGTTAGAAACAACACCTGAAAACCGTCTTAATGAAGGTTTATACAAGGTATTTGCTGAAAACTTCCCAATTTCAGACGCACGTAACAATTTCGTGTTAGAATTTAAAGATTATTATATTGATCCTCCTCGTTACTCTATTGAAGAGTGCATTGAAAGAGGATTAACGTATAGTGTACCTTTAAAAGCTAAATTACACTTGTATTGTACTGATCCTGAACACGTTGATTTTGAGGCTAAGACTCAAGATGTGTATTTGGGTACTATACCTTACATGACTCCAAAAGGTACATTTTTAATAAATGGCGCTGAGCGTGTAATTGTTTCGCAATTGCATCGTTCGCCAGGAGTGTTCTTTGGGCAAAGCCGTCATGCTAACGGTACTAAATTATATTCGGCTCGTATAATTCCGTTCAAGGGTTCTTGGATTGAGTTTTCTACCGATATCAATAAAATAATGTATGCTTACATTGATCGTAAAAAGAAGTTACCAGTAACAACTTTATTGCGTGCAATTGGCTACGAATCTGATAAGGATATTCTAAATATTTTTGGTTTAGCTGACGAAGTTAAAGTTACTAAATCGGGAATGAAAAACTATATTGGGCGCAAATTGGCTGCGCGTGTATTAAAAACATGGGTAGAAGATTTTGTGGACGAAGAAACTGGAGAGGTTGTTTCAATTGAACGTAACGAAGTATTAATTGATCGTGAAGCAATTCTTGATGATTCATTGTGTGAATTAATTATTGAAAATGAAGTGAAAACTATCATTTTAAATAAAGAAGATGCCAACTTAAACGATTACGCAATTATATTTAATACGTTACAGAAAGATACTTCAAATTCCGAAAAAGAAGCTGTCGAGCATATTTATCGTCAGTTGCGTAATGCAGAACCGCCTGATGAGGAAACTGCACGTTCAACGGTTGACAAGTTGTTTTTCTCTGACAAACGTTATGATTTAGGAGAAGTTGGTCGTTATCGTATCAACAAAAAATTAGGTATGGATATACCTATGACTACTCGCGTATTAACACGCCAAGATATTATTAAAATCATCAAGGTATTAATTGAATTGATAAATTCAAAAACTGATGTTGATGATATTGATCACTTATCTAACCGTCGTGTACGTACAGTAGGAGAGCAGCTACACTCACAATTTGGTGTAGGTTTATCTCGTATGGCACGTACAATTCGCGACCGTATGAACGTACGTGATAACGAAGTGTTTTCGCCAATTGATTTAATTAACGCAAAAACATTATCAAGCGTTATTAATTCATTTTTTGGCACCAATCAATTATCACAGTTTATGGATCAAACTAATCCATTAGCCGAAATTACCCACAAACGTCGTCTTTCAGCGTTAGGCCCAGGAGGTTTAAGTCGTGAGCGTGCAGGTTTTGAGGTACGTGATGTGCATTACACGCACTATGGTCGTTTATGTACTATTGAAACTCCAGAGGGACCAAACATTGGTTTGATTTCTTCGTTGTGTGTATATGCTAAAATTAACAAATTAGGCTTTATTGAAACGCCTTACCGTAATGTAATTGATGGTAAAGTAGAAATTGACAAAATTACTTACTTATCAGCCGAAGAGGAAGATGGTAAAGTAATTGCGCAAGCTACGGCACATTTTGATGATAAAGGTCGTTTTATAACACCACGTGTTAAAGCTCGTTCGGAAGGAGATTTTCCTATTGTTGCGCCAGAAAACTTACAATTAATTGATGTTGGAGCTAATCAAATTGCCTCAATTGCAGCGTCATTAATTCCATTCTTGGAGCATGATGATGCCAACCGTGCATTGATGGGCTCAAACATGCAGCGTCAAGCCGTGCCTTTATTACGCCCTCAAGCGCCAATAGTGGGTACAGGTATTGAAGCTCAAGTTGCCCGCGATTCTCGTGTGTTAATTAATGCTGAAGGTACAGGTGTGGTAGAGTATGTTGATGCAAATCAAATTACAATACGTTACGAAAAAACTGAAAACGAACTATTGGTGAGCTTTGATGGTGAAACAAAAACTTATAACTTAACTAAGTTCAAAAAAACCAATCAGAGTACTTGTATGAATCTTAAACCTATTGTTAGAGTAGGAGATAAGGTACAACGTGGACAAGTATTATGTGAAGGTTATGCTACTGAAAAAGGCGAATTAGCCTTAGGACGTAACTTAAAAGTAGCCTTCATGCCTTGGAAAGGATATAACTTTGAGGATGCGATTGTAATTTCGGAACGTATTATACGTGAAGATATTTTTACATCTATCCACATTGACGAATATCAATTAGAAGTGCGTGATACTAAACGTGGTATGGAAGAATTTACTTCGGATATACCAAACGTTTCAGAAGAAGCTACTAAAGACTTAGATGAGCATGGTATTATTCGTATTGGCGCAGAGGTAAAAGAAGGCGACATTATGATTGGGAAAATTACTCCTAAAGGAGAAACTGACCCATCACCTGAAGAAAAATTATTACGTGCTATATTTGGCGACAAAGCAGGCGATGTAAAAGACGCATCGTTAAAAGCGGGTCCAGGGGTACGTGGTATTATTTTAGATAAGAAATTATTTTCTAAAATAATTAAAGACCGTAAAGCTAAAACTGAAGAAAAACCAGTATTAGCTAAAATTGACGAAGAATTTG
>JAYWFU010000027.1:0-31021 GCA_043778625.1 Bacteroidia bacterium
GGAAGTTTTTATTCAGAATAGCTAAGTTTTCTTTTCTGTCAAAATTGTGAATCTTTCTACTTTTTTCTCCAATTTCTAATTCTATTATCAAAGATTTTTTTTGAATTTCTTCTTCTTCAAAATGTCTTAAAGCAGTTCTAACGACTTCACTTACAGAAGTATATTTTCCTGTTTCTATTTGTGCGTTTATGAAATTTTCATAATATTCTCCGATTAGAATAGATGTATTTCGTGCCATAATTTTCAATTTTATACAAATATACCAATTTATGGTATTCAAACAAAAGATTACTGATTTCTTTCTGTATTGCATAAAAGTTATAAATAGCGTCAAACGCGCTTTGCGAAGCGTTTGACATTTCGTAAAATACACAGTTAAACGAAGTGCGATTTACGCTTGTGAGAAGTTTGAGTCTTGGTGCATTTGGCATTAACGGTTCGCGGCTTTGCGAAGAAGCGGATTTCGGAGCACTAAACTGCCAACATAGTACAAAAGTTGATGCGAGGTAGAATGTTCAATTAACCACTGAACCCGCTTTTTTGCAAAACCGCTGTTATGCCTTCGTTGTTCTTTTTCTGTCGTGGTTTTTCTGTCCATTGTCTGCTGTCTTAGTGCGTTGGCTTGGTAGCTCTTTTGCATTTTTTAGTGTTGATTTGTGTGTCGGCAAAAAATGCAAATGTGCTACCAAATACGTTGGCTATTCTGTCTTATTATTCTTCTTAAAGTTCTCCGCTTGTTCAAAAATCTCAACATATACTTCATCTCTCTCCACTGGTGGATAACCAAACTCGTCAAGTAAAAGTATGAGTCCAACTTTTAAGGCTGATTTTATGTCGTCACGTTTGTTCCAGTCAGGGAATTTGGCTTGTCCGTCAACAAGGTCTTTCACGGCTTTTGCCAGTTCAATCATTCTGTCGTCAGGATATTTGAAGTCGTATTTTATACAAAGCTCTTTCAGAATGTCGTAAAATGCTTTTTCTTGAAAGTCAATTCCCAATTCGTCACCTGCCGAAAATTCTTTGTGAACTTCCCAAATCAAATCTGTCAAGGCGTTTGCCATTTCTTCATAAACTTCACTTCTTAAAATGTCGTTTGCATCACGGTTGTTGTAGCGTTCAACTAATGCTTTCATTTTTTTAGAAAAGTCAATTCCTTTTACTCGGTTTACTTTTTTAATTTCTGCAATTACCTTTGCTAATAGCTGTTGAAGCAATTTTATTTTGGTATTCGGCAATTTTATTTTATCAATCTTCGCCAAATAATCTTCATCAAAAATGTCTTGTTCGGTTTCTGCATCTTCTCCTAGCTTGAATATTTCTTCTACTCCGTCACTTTGCAAAGCTTCTTTAATCATTTCCCGAACTTTAGCGTTCATTTGTGCAGTGTCGGGTGCATTGCCTTTGGTGAGTTTGAAAACTATGGAACGAACTGCCAAGTAGAAATGTGTGTAATCCCTTTCTAATTGTGTTAATTGTTCGCTTCCTGCACAAATATCATAAGCGGCTTTTAGTCGCTTTACCAAGCCCATAAATCGGGTTTCAAATTCTTTGGTTTGTTGCACATATTCAGCAGCCAAATTCAAAGTGTTCAATTGTTGAATGGTTGTGCCATTGAAGTATTTTGAATTGTCGAAAGTGTGAAACAGTTTTGCCAACAAGTCTAAATGATTTCTTACTATGATGATGGATTCTGCAATGTCTTCAAAATTGTCTTTGTCGCCCTCGCTGTATTGCTTTAACGCCAAATTCATTTGTGTTTTGATACCGATATAATCTACAACCAAACCTTTGTTTTTGCCTTCAAACTTGCGGTTCACTCGTGAAATAGTCTGAATTAAATTATGTCGTTGAATTGGCTTGTCAATATAAATGCTATCCAAAAACGGAACATCAAAACCAGTAAGCCACATATCTACCACAATGGCAATTTTGAAATTTGATTTTTCGTTTTTGAATTGGCGGTCAAGTTCTTTGCGGTAATCCTTTGTTCCTAATAAATCGTATAGGTCTTTCGTATCGTCTTGCCCTCTGGTTGCAATGAGTTTTATGCGTTCAATTGGTTTCAGTTCCCGTTTGTCTTTGTCGGTAAGTTCAACACCTTCTTCGGCTGCAAGTATTTCATTCCATTCGGGTTTTAACGCAATAATGTTTTTATATAATTCGTAAGCAATTTCACGAGTGCTACACACAAACATTGCTTTGCCTTTTACAGTAGCACCTTCCGAAACTCTGTTCTCATAATGGTTCACAAAATCTTCTGCAACGGCAAGCAAGCGTTTGGGGTCGCCCAATATGGCAAACATATTAGCAGATTCCTTTTTACTTTGTTCAATCTGATGTTCATTTGCTCCTGCTTCGGCAGCTTCTTCATAGTATTGTTCAATCCTGTCTAATTCACCATTTTTCAAAGCAACTTTGGCTGCTCTGCCTTCATAAACAATTCTTACTGTGATTTCATCTTTCACCGATTCAGTCATTGTATAAGCATCAACCACTTTTCCAAACACATCAAGCGTTGCATCAATTGGCGTTCCTGTAAAACCTACAAATGTTGCATTGGGTAAAGAATCGTGTAAGTATTTGGCGAAGCCATAAGTTTTGGTAACGCCTTTCTCGGTAACTTTTACTTTTTGGTCAAGGTTTACCTGGCTTCTGTGTGCCTCGTCCGAAATACAAATCACATTGCCTCTGTCAGTCAGTAGTTCAATATCTTCATTAAACTTGTGAATGGTTGTCAAAAAAACACCACCACTTTCTCTGCCTTGTAAAAGTTCTCTTAGGTTGGCTCTGCTTTCTACACTCACTACCAAATTATCGCCAATGAAATTTTTAGCGTTAGTAAATTGCCCCGAAAGTTGGTCATCTAAATCCGTTCTGTCTGTAATTAAAACAATGGTTGGACTTTCAAAGTATTCGCTTTTCATCAATAAACGTGTGAGGTAAAGCATTGTAAAACTTTTTCCGCAACCCGTAGCACCAAAGTAAGTTCCGCCTTTTCCATTTCCTTCAGGCTTTTGGGCTTTCTTGATGTTGTCATACAAGGCTCTTGCCGCATAGTATTGCGGATAGCGACAAACAATTTTTTCGTTTTTCTTACTACTGTCAGGTATGTAAATGAAGTTGCGAATAATGTCACGCAAAATCCGTTGGTTAAACATTCCGTGTATCATTGAAAACATAGAATTAAAACCATCAACGTCTAATAATCGCCTGTCCGGCTCGGACCTCCAACCATAGAAAAACTCGTAAGGAGCAAAGAATGAACCTGATTTGTTGTTTACTCCATCGCTGATAACGCAAAAAGCATTGTATTTAAAAAGTTCAGGAATATCTCTTTTGTAACGAATGGTCAACTGCTTGAAAGCATCATAAATAGTAGCTTCTTCACGAATGGCAGATTTGAATTCAAATACCACCAAGGGCAAACCGTTGATGTAAACAATGCCGTCAGGAATGCGTTTTTCTGAACCAATAATTTCTAATTGATTTACAAATTTGTAAATGTTGTTGTCTTTTCCATATTCGGCTTTTGGTTCGGCAGCTATAGACATCAGTTGTTCTGCTTCGGGTTGTTTTTGCTTGTTTAACCCACTGTAATCAATCAACTGAATGTAAATGTCTTTTTGGTTTCGGTCTTCTCGTTTGAGAATAAAACCATCTGAAAGCATTTTCAAAAATGTTTTGTTGCTTTCGTATAAATCAGATGCAGGCAGCGATTTGAGTTGAAGAATGATAGATTTAATTTCGTTTACAGTAATGCCTTTATTGGCATATTGTGATAACAAGAAATTTTGTAAATCTTCTTCTATCAATACCTCATCGGGCTTTCGGGCAATAGTAATGCCCAAATGGTGGGGAAATCCTTCTTGTCCCAACAATTCGGTAAACGCCTTTTCTAAGCTTGCTTCTGTGAATTTCATTCCTTGGTTTCAATTTTTATCGTCCAAGAAATAGTTTTCAATCTTTCTTGAATCATTTTTAAAGTTTCCAATATTGCCGATTCTTCAGGAAATTCTCCGTACACCAAATTTTTAAAATCACTGTTATAGATTGGTTTCAATTCATTCCAAACGGTTTCCAAATCCTTGAAAAAGAGTGCCTCATTAGGATGGTAATTTAACCACTTATTATTGTTTCTAAAGCTTGCTACATCATCATTTGCAACTTTAAGCAACATATCATCGAAGTTCTTTGAATGGAAAAAAATTATAAATTCTTCCTGTTTTAATAATTGATGTAAATCGTAAGTGTGCCTAATTTTTTTCTTTAAATCGTCTAACGGGTTTTCTCCGTAAGAAAAGCGAACCAAGCTCATTGTTTTTTCGCAAATGGTTCTTATGGGTTCTAATGCAAGCAAATCAAAAGGAAGTAATCCGTTTTCTGTTGCTATTTCAGTTTGGCCATTATTAAGCATCATATTGCCTACAAATGAAACAATGCTTTTGGTAGTATATGGTTCATAATACCCCAACCAAGTTGATTCCAAAATAATTACATCTCTTACTTGCCCATAATTGCCCTCAAATGTTTTGTTGAAGCTGTGTGCCGTTTTTCGGTTCATTCCCATTTTATGCGTAATACCTTCAATGGTAACTTCTGGTAAAGTAGATTCTACAACTGTACTTACAGCCTTCAATTTTGTCTTTAGTTTACGGTCAGTTTCTCCTTCACGCCTCAATACTACCAAATCAATATCTTCCGAAAAGCGTTCAATCATATTGTAACACTTTGATAGTGCTGTTCCTCCTTTGAAAACTGTGTCTTTCCCAATTTTATTGTTGAAAATCATAAACAGTGCGTAGGTAACCCAATAGTCTTTTTCTACAAACTCAGGTGGGATATTCATTTGCTGTGCGGTTACTCTCACTGCATCTTGAAACAATTTTATATTTAGATGCAGTTTCATTCTATGTTCCAGTTTTTAATGGTGGATAAATCTGTTTCTTTTAATCCTATTTTTATTTTTGAAAGCGGATTCAAGCTTAGTTTTAATTTTTCAGTATTAGATTCTATATTCAGATTTTCTAACATTGCACCTAATAATGCCCTTACTCTTGGCGGATAGAGCAAAGCATATTTAATCAGTTCGGCAATTTGCTTTTCGTTTAAGTTTTTGATTTTACTGCTCAATATTTTTACTGCTTGGCTAACCGAGCAATCAGGAATACTTTTGCTGTCTTTAATAGCATCTAAAAAACCTAAGAGTTCATAATTGGCTTCTGTTACTTCTGCATAACTTTTAGCCGCATCAGCTTTTAATGCTCCTCTGTTGATGGAAATTCGTTTGCTGCGGCTGGCTATTTTTATGCGAAATGCCATTTGAGTGGTTAAACCCATACGGTTATACAATGAAAATCCTGTTTCGTAGGCAATGCGTTTGCCGTTTTCAAATAGGTAGGGGCGAAGTTGTTCGCTGTAATCAGGTTTTAATTCTCCGAAAACTGTTTGCTCGGGCTTGTAAAACATACCTTTCGATGTTTTCTTAATTATACCCTGGCTTTGCAAACGTTCTAATGCTTTGGCGGCAGTTTGATAATCTTCTTTGGCAATACCCAAATCGGCATACCCAAAGGTTTTTCCTTCGGGCAATTTTTTTATTCGAGTTCGTATTTGTCCTGCCAAAGTCATACTGCAAAGATAGTTATAATTTTAAAATGTCAAGTTTTTTGAGCAGAAAACTTGACATTTTGTGTTTCCATACTCTCAACAACGCCTTTCATCAACACAGGACAAAGCGGTTTAATTGTATTTTTCAATTGCTCATTAATTCGCTTACGGGTTTCTAACGTGTGGTAAATAGTTACAATGGCTTCTTGAATTTTAATATCAGGTATTGGCAATTTTATGTTGCACATATCATCCCAATCAAAAGTTTCTCTTGCACTGCCAAATGAGTGAAATCTTGCATAGCGGTCAAACTCCGACCGTTTGAAAAATAAAAACAAATATTCAGGTAGAAGTTCAGAAACATTTTTTACTCTAAAGATTGTGTAAGTGCTTGAAACAAGCCCAGCTTCACCGTCTAGTATAGCAATGGAAATTTTTTCACCGTTTCTTGAAGTAACTGAAACGTAACCGAACTCTCTTGGACGAACTATTTTGTAGTTTGATAAATCAAGTTGGTCTTTGTTTGATTTGGTTTCCATAAAAACCTTGGTTACACTTATTCCAATAAGATTATCAATTGCCAAATCATTATTCCTTTCATCTGATTGCTCAATATATCCCCCAAGCACTTTTGGCTTTTCTGTTTTAATTAAGTTTTCAATATAGGTGTCGCAAATCAATTGCAAATCCTCTAAACTGCTTGCATACACTTTTTGGTTGCTCATTAAGCCATTGTAAAGTGCCACAAATTTTCGTTGTTCGTCAATGTGTGGGATTGGGAGTTTTGTATCGCAAAGCGTTGTCCAATCAAATGTTTCCCTTGCACTTCCCCAAGAATTAAACCGACAATACCTATCAAATTCAGGTCTGTTAAACAACATAAAAAGATATTCTGGTATTAATTCTTTTTCGTTATTTACTTCAAAGACTTGATAGGCTGGTGAAAGAATTGCTTCATTGACTTCTTTTAACAAAGCAATTGTAAGTTTCTCTCCATTTCTTGAAGTTACTGGACTGAAAGCAAATTGATTTTTTTTGACTATTCTATAAACTGACATATCAGTTCCAGTAATATTGGCAATTGAAGGAATAAATATTTTCTGAATACTTACTCCCAATAGATTTGTAACCGCTAACTCTTTATTGCGGTTGTCAATCAACTGTATATAATCGCCAATACGCTTATAACTCATAACCTAAAGTTTTAAAGGCGTTCGTCAATTGCTCTTGCGATTGCATTTCATCTTTCAAAAGGGTTTTAAAATCCTTTTGTATGCGTTTCATTTCAGTATCAAAATCTATCTTGCTATCTCGGTCAATAAACTCAATGTATTTGCTTGGCACTAATGAAAAGTCGTTGGCTTTTACTTCGTCAAACTTTGCAGAGTAGCAATACTCGGGCACATTCTTGTAAGTTTTTTTATAGTCGGTTTGTTGCCAGTTATGATAGTTTAATGATACTTTTCCTATTTCTTCATCAGTTAATTCAATAAACATTTTTTCAAATTCTTGCCCCCAACGCCTTAAATCCACAAATAGAATTTCTTTTTCACGGTCACGATACTGCTTCTGTTTGCTGTTAATTTCAGCGGTTCTTTCTTTTTTGTTTTTGTTCAATATCCAAAGTGTAACGCTAATATCCGTAGTGTAAAATGTATCTCTCGGAATAATTACAATGGCTTCCACCAAATTATTTTCAATAAGCTTTTTTCTTATTTTATACTCTTCACCACCGCCACTCAATGCACCATTCGCCAGAATGAAACCTGCAACACCATTTTCAGAAAGTTTAGAAACCATATTCAAAATCCAACCATAATTGGCGTTGCTCTTTGGCGGCACATCATAACCTCTCCAGCGTGGGTCGTCAATCAATTCGTTTTCTCCTCGCCAATCTTTTTGGTTAAAAGGTGGGTTTGCCATTATGTAATCGGCTTTTAAATCTTTGTGTTGGTCGTCAGCAAAAGTGTCGGCATCTTTTTCACCAAGGTTTGCAGAAATACCACGAATGGCAAGGTTCATCTTTGCCAGTTTATAAGTGGTTTTAGTGTATTCCTGTCCGTAAATGGAAACCTCTTTTTTATTTCCTTGATGGCTCTCAATAAACTTGATTGACTGAACAAACATACCGCCACTACCGCAGGCAGGGTCGTATATTATTCCTTTGTAAGGTTCAATCATTTCAGAAATTAAACTTACAATTGTCTTTGGCGTATAGAATTCTCCTTTCCCTTTTCCTTCTGCAATTGCAAACTTTTTCAGGAAGTATTCATACACTTTGCCAACAATGTCTTGCCCTTTGTCTTTGAGTGTATCTATGCCGTCAATTTCGCTTATCAAGGCAGCCAGTTTGGTAATGTCTAAACCCAAACGAGAAAAATAATTGTCTGGCAAAGCACCTTTTAAAGCTTTGTTGTCCTTCTCAATAGTATGCAGTGCGGTGTCAATGATTAATGCTATATCGTTTTGTCTTGCCTTTTTTACAATGTAACTCCAGCGTGAAATTTCTTCCAAGAAAAACACATTGCTCATATTGTAGAAGTCGGCAAGTTCAATGTATTTTTCTTTGCCTTCTGCTTTCAGTTTGGCTCTGTGTTCTTCAAATTTGTCACTAGCGAACTTTAAGAAAACAAGTCCTAATACTACGTGTTTGTATTCTGCTGGCTCAACGCTTCCTCTTAATTTATTAGCTGCTTCCCAAAGGGTAACTTCAATTGCTTTTTCTTTTATTTGCTCACGCTTTGTTTTTTTTTTCAAGGGTGTTTGCGAAGCTCCGTTGTCGCTTTCTTTCTTCTGTTTCGCCATCTTATGGTGTCAATATTTTATATTTCTATCGGTCGTAAAGTTAGTTTTTTAAACCTTGTTATTGTCAAAAGTTGCTCTCAAACTGCCCGTTGTTCACTGGTTGGGTGGTGGGTGGGCTTTGGGAGCGGTTGGGCAAAATTAAATGTGCTGCAAAAGCGTTGGCTCGTGTGTCGGCTTGCGGCTCTTTTAATTTTGCAAAGGGTTGGCATTTTGTTGCTCGTTGTCAGCACGAATGTTGATTGATGTAGGTCTTCCTACAATGAGGCATAACGGTTTGCGGCTTTGCGATGTGCTGGATTAGAAAGCACTTCACTGTCTGCTACCACAAATATAAATTAAAAGCTCCACAGGTTATGGCAAGCGCCAACAAAAAGTTTACACCGCTGAAAAAATGCGCTTGCAGCTTGCACGAACCCCAGCGTATTGCAAGGGTGATGTTAGGCACAGTTATTATTCAAACAATTCGTCGCTTTTACTAATTAAATTGTTGTCCCGAAACTGTGTCAAGTTACCCTTTCGAGTCTTATATACACCAACTATATTAGTCACTTTCGAGGTCTTTATATTAATTATTTTAATTCCAATATTTGTCTTACCAGTGTGGGAATAGTAAGTGTCGTATATAACATATTGAAAGTCTGCATTTGTAAAATATAGATAATTTAATTCCATTCCTTCGTTGCTTTGTCCACCGCCACGCAGGTAATAAGAGTATGTAAAGTCTTTCCAGTTGTTGTCTAATGTGTTTGGGTATTGAAATTCTATTTTGTTTTTTGTCCCAAACCTATACACAATATATTTGTTGTCTTTGTTGATAGTTACAATTTTTCCCTTGTCTGTTTTGAATGAATATAAAACAACTTCATTGGCTAATACATAATTTGTCTGAGCTGATACAGTACTAGTAAATATTAAAAAACATACAGAAAATAAAAATATTAAAGGTCTAAAAAAAGTCATATTTTCTATTTGGTTGTCAAAGTTTGAAGTGTGTCTAAATATTGGTCTAACATAATTGTGCCTAACTCTATAATATACGCAATACTACTGTTTTTAATTTAACAAACCTAAAAGCGCTTAACTCCAACAACCACAATAGGTTTAAGTACATAAATATCAACAATACGCACTGCGCATTATTAATGTTTTACGGTATTAGTAACAAATTCAACTATTTATTATACGCACTCCTAATCCTATCATTTATAAGCTTGGTAGGCATAACACTGCTAACGTTATATGGTGCAATTTTATTAAAAATGAACAATTGCATCTCAGAAATAAAATCTACAATTATCGTTTCAAACTGCTACTTTAATATTTTTTGCTAAACCCATACTTATACTCAACACTACTATTTTTAAAATAATTAACAGCAACTATATATGATAAATCAAACTTGCTATTTTTTTAATTATAATAATAATCACGAGGTACACGTTTGTATAACGGAATTATCATACCTACCCTAAAGCCCGTAAGGTAGTCGTGGCGTAGTTGTGTGTCGTACTGTTGGGTATCGTAATTATAGCCACGTAGGCTTTTTGTCCAGGCTTGTATAAACTCCACGCCCGCAAACACATTTATTAACCGACGATTATCCAAAAACAAATAACCCACAAATTCCTTAGTACTTGGGCCAAAGGTTAGGCGGTCATACCCTGGTAAAAATTCCTTATTAAGTTGTGCTGTTTTTTTGCCTACATCTTCAATTTTTATTTTGTGCGATAGTACCCCTCCACCCACCGTTGCAAAAAAACCAGAGTTTTTATTAGGCGCTAATACTGATACTAAATACCCTACACTAAGGTGCGAAAACCAGCCACGCTCATTAATACGCAGCTTATCAGCGCTACCCTCTTTGTTTTGAATAAAGCCCTCACTGTTATACAGGTTTTGCATCAAGGCATCTTCTTTAATGCTATGGCCAAAAATAAAATTCCAATCAGCACCAAGTATTAAATTCTTTTTCGTTTTTAACAAAAAATTAACTCCAATAGCATTGTTGTTACCAAAGCGTTTGAGCATATCTCCGCCCGCTAATTGATAGGCGTAAGTAGCCGAAATCATTGGAGCATTAATTACACTATCGCGTACATTAGTTTGTGCGTGCGTGGGTTGTATAAATACATTACAAAAAATGAAAAACAGAATTAAAAAACTGCGCATAGGTGTTATGGTTGTAAAATTGAAATGTTAAATTTAATTATTAGGAAGTTATACTGTTGGTGTTAATTTTTATAAAAAAAATCATTTTTTTTTCGATTAACTATTACTGTAACAATAGCACATTATTTTTTAAGCAACACACTATTGTAATAGTTTAAAGATATAGATAAAATTATGTAATAACAATGGTGCGTAATTGTTTTAATCTTACTTTTACTCTACAATAAAAAAATAAAAGAAATGGCGTTAACCGAACAAGAAAGGGCAGATTATATAAACCCTATTGATGGCACAAAAATAGCCCACAATCCAGCCATGTTGCCCTATGCAAGCTCGTTAGGCGCACCCGCAATACGGCCAACCGACATGGGTTTAGTAAAAACCAAAGCATTAACCGCTATGGAACAACAAACCGAATTGCAATACAATCAAATACAAAAACAAGTAGAATTACTTGCTGCACAAGCCCAACAATTAAAACGCAGGGTAGAAATTTCGTATGAAATATACAAATGCGAAATGACGTATGAACCTATCATAAATCAAACCTATTATTTGTATGCCCGCATTAAGGACGACACAAGATTCCTATCAATGGTAGGGCCTAACGAATGGGGGCGTAGTGGCAATAAAAATGAATTAATAGCCACCGTAAAAATGATGGGCGACCATACTTGGGATGTACTCGACTCCACCGAATTTGGTAACACCACCGCTCAAACAATTATTAGCTAATGTTAAAAATAGTAACCGTTATTGGTGCAAGACCCCAAATTATTAAGGCTTCGGCCATTAGTAGAGCCATTAAACAACACTTTGCTACACAAATTACCGAAATTATTGTGCACACTGGTCAGCACTACGACCCTGCCATGAGCGATGTTTTTTTTGGCGAATTATCCATACCGCAGCCACACTATAATTTGAATGTTGGCTCAGGAGCGCACGGTGCGCAAACGGCTAAAATGATTGAGGGTATTGAGCAAATACTAATTACCGAAAAACCAGATTATATAGTGCTTTACGGCGATACTAATTCCACTTTAGCAGGTACAATAGCCGCTGCTAAAATGCACATACCCATTGCCCACATTGAGGCTGGGTTGCGTTCCTACAACAAGGCCATGCCCGAAGAAATAAATCGTATAATGTGCGACCACGCTTCTACTCTGTTGTTTAGCCCTACTATTAACGGATACAATAATTTAATGCGCGAAGGTTTTAGTAACAACATCGCTCAAAAAGCTACTGTTGATGCGCCGCACGTATACCATTGTGGCGATGTAATGTTTGATAACTTAGTGCATTTTTCGCAGGTGGCAGCAAGTAGTACCACTATTTTGCACGATTTAGCACTAGCACCTAACAGCTATGTATTAGCTACCATTCACAGAGATAATAATACTGATGTGCCTGAGCGATTGCACAGTATTCTACGCAGTATTAATACCATAAGCCTACAACACAATATTAGTGTAGTATTGCCGCTACACCCGCGCACTCGCAATGTGTTAGCGCATGAAATTAATGCGGAGGTAATGCGTGAAATTAATGCTAATAAAAATTTTAAAATTATTGAACCGCTATCCTACCTGCAAATGATAGTGCTACAACACAATGCAAAATTAATAATGACGGATAGTGGCGGTATACAAAAAGAAGCTTTCTTTTTTAAAAAACCATGTATTATTTTACGTAACGAAACCGAATGGATAGAGCTCGTAGCCTGTGGAATGGCAACCCTTTGCGATGCTGATAGCGATAAAATAATTAGTGCTTTTAATGAATTTAATAACAAACCAGTAACAGACTTACCTAACTTATATGGTAAAGGTGATGCAGCTGAATTTATATTAAACAAGCTATTAGAAATGCGCTAGTACAGAGCGCACAACAATTCAACTAAATAAAAAAAACTTTGGAAATAGCATATTTATTACTAGGCATAGCAATTGGTGCGATAAGCATTTACTTTTATTTTAAAAATAAAATTGATGGGTTAGCTGCGCTCGAAAATAATGCGCAACAAATAGCCCAACAGTTTACACAATTAAACGGAGCGCACGCCAACCTACAAACGGAACACAAGGTAGTGCAAAGTCAGTACGAACAATACAAGCAAGCGCAAGCGGAGGTAATAAATTCGTTAGAAAAAAACAAAAATGAAATAGTACACAAGCTTAACGCTGATGTGTTAAAGTTAGAAGATAGCTACAAACAGCTTGTAAGCACAGCTACAGCAGAGCAAGCGAGTATTAGAGCCCATTACGAAACCTTACTGCAACAAGAACACGCTAAGGTAATAGAGTTGAGCGCCTCGCGCGAAAAATCGTTGGAGGTGTTTAAAATACAAGATGCTCGCATGAAAGAAATTTTGGTAGAAAAAGAAAATTTAACCAAAAAACTAGCCGCTGATTTTGAAGTACTAGCCAATAAAATTTTAGACGAAAAATCATCGAAGTTTACGGAGCAAAACAAAAATAATTTAGACATAATTCTTAATCCGTTAAAAGAACGCATTAAAACATTTGAAGAAAAAATAGAACAAAACTATAAGGAAGAAACTACAGAGCGACTATCATTAAAAACTGAAATTAAAAACCTTGTAAACCTTAACAAGCAAGTAAGCGACGACGCCAACAACTTAGCTCGTGCGCTTAAGGGCGAAAACAAAACGCAAGGGAATTGGGGTGAAGTTATACTCGAAAAAATATTAGAAAGCTCAGGCTTACGCAAAGACGAAGAGTATGTAACACAATATAGTTTTACTGATGATGCTGGCATAAACAAACGCCCCGATGTGGTAATAAATTTGCCCGAAAACAAACACATAATTATTGATGCAAAGGTATCGCTGATAGCTTATGAACGTGCCGTAAATGCAGGTACTGACGAAGAGCGCAACATATTTGCTAAGGAGCATGTTAAGTCAGTAAAAGACCATATTAAATTACTGAGCGAAAAAAACTATCAAGCAGCCGACAAGCTAAATACACCTGAGTTTGTACTGTTGTTTATGCCTATTGAATCCATGTTTAGTGCAGCCATACAAACTGATGTGGAGGTGTTTAATTATGCGTGGGATAGAAAAATTGTAATTGTAAGCCCGTCAACATTATTGGCTACGCTTAAAACAATATCGAGTATTTGGAAACAAGAAAAACAAAATAAATACACCTTAGAAATTGCCGAAGAGTCGGGCAAGTTATACGACCAGTTTGTAGCGTTTTTAGATGATTTGGAGGAGGTAGGCAAAAAGCTATCCGACTCACAAACGGCGTACGACAATACGTTTAAACGATTAAAAACGGGTAACAACAATATATTTAGGCAAGTTGATAAATTGAAAGATTTGGGCGCAAAAGCCAAAAAGAAAATACCTGAAAAATATTTGGACGGATTAGATGCGCCTGAGCAAATTGAACTGTAATACTCATTAATTTAATACCTACACCATGCCAACATCAACCGTAACTTACTTAGGCAACCTACGTACTCAAGCCACGCACATTGCGTCAGGAGCAACTATAATTACCGATGCACCTATTGATAACCATGGCAAGGGTGAAGCCTTTAGCCCAACAGATATTGTGAGTACTGCACTAGCTAATTGTATGATAACCATAATGGGTATTGCCGCTAACACGCACCACATTAATATACTTAACACTACGGCGCAAGTAACCAAAATTATGAGTGCCGATGCACCCCGTCGTATAGCCGAAATTATAGTAAACATTCAATTCCCTAACACCGTTGAATATAGTGCAAAAGAAAAGCAGCTCTTAGAAAGAGCTGCCTTAACGTGTCCTGTTGGATTGAGTTTACACCCAAACGTTAAACAAAGTATAACGTTTAAATACGAGTAGTAGCGTTACTAGGTGCTTTGCCATAAGCTGGGCAACGTTCGTGACTTTTACATGCTGATAATGTAACTGCTATGCTTGCTATTAATGCGAATAATGCTATTGCCTTTTTCATGATGGTGAGAATTTTTAATTATATATGTTTTTATTTTCCACTAAATTACAATTTGTTTTAAATTAAGCAAGCGTAAAACAATTATTTTGTAATAATTGTTTTACATAAAGTTATTAAGAGTGTTGTTTTAACAAAATAACCAACTATACAAAGCCTTCGTCATTAGGAGGATTCGTTTAATTATTTTACCAAAAACAATTTCCACAAAAAAGTAAATAAAACACTCTACAATAATTTCAAGCATAGTCGCTTTATTTTCATTAGTATGCTAACAACTCTTTAATTTTATCAGCCACCTTGCTTGCATTAGGCAACATAGCGGTCTCAAGCGCACTGTTTAATGGTATTGCAGGCATGTTTTCGGCACCTATTACCTCCACTGGTGCATCTAATTGTTCAAAACAATACTTGCTAATTAATGCTGCTATGCTTTGCGCAAAGCCGTTGTTGCGGGGCTCTTCAGTTATTACTACTGCTCTACCATGCTTGCGTACTGCGGTATATATGGCTTCGGTATCTAACGGAAATAAGGTACGGAGGTCAATAATTTCTAACTGATTATTAAATTGTTTGGCGGCTTGTGTTGCCCAGTACACGCCCATTCCGTAGGTTATAACTGCGCAAGAGGTTTGCGTAGTGGAGGTTGCTACGCTTACTACTGTGCGTGCTTTACCTAGGGGTATTATGTAATCTTCGTCGGGTTCAATTGTTTTGCTGTCTTCAGTGCCTTTAATTTTGCTCCAATACAATCCTTTATGTTCCAGCATTACCACAGGGTTAGGGTCGTAGTAGGCGGCTTTCATTAGCCCTTTTAAATCGGCGCCTGTGCTTGGGTAACATATTTTTATGCCTCTAATATTGGTTAATATACTTTCGATGCTGCTGCTGTGATAAGGGCCACCACTGCCGTACGCCCCAATAGGCACACGCAGTATCATACTTACTGGCCACTTGCCATTGCTCAAGTAACAACTACGGCTTACCTCAGTAAACAGCTGATTTAGGCCTGGCCATATATAATCAGCAAACTGTACTTCCACAATGGGTTTAAGCCCCACGGCACTCATACCCACGGTGGAACCCACAATAAATGCCTCTTGTATTGGAGTGTTAAACACACGTTCATCGCCAAATTTTTGAGCCAAGGTAGCGGCTTCTCTAAACACACCACCAAGTCGGCGGCCTACGTCTTGCCCGTATAGCAGGCATTCGGGGTGCTTGGCCATTAGTTCTTGTATGGCAAATAAGGCAGCATCTACCATTACTATTTTTTCTTTGCCTTGAGGTTCGCGCACGCCTAGCTCCTGCGTAATTGGTGTAGGAGCAAAATCGTGGGTAAATAAATCTTCGGCAGTAGGGTCGGGCATTGCTAAGGCTTGCTGGTACTGGGTTTGCACATTTTGTTCAGCAGTAGCAATTATAGTATTTAATTCATCTAACGAAAAACCATCTAATAACAATTTGTTTTTGAGTTTAGGAAACGGGTCTCTACTGTTGGCTTCGTCAAGGTCGTCTCTGTACCATTCTTTACGCACACCGCTGGTGTGGTGGTTAAGCAAGGGTACTTTAGCGTGTACCAAAAACGGACGGCGCTCGGTGCGAATAGTAGCTATAACTTCATTTAGGGTGGTGTAGCTTTTTTCAAAGTCAGTACCGTCAATGCTTCGGGTTTCAATACCAGCAAAACCTTTGGCAAAATCGGCAGCGGTGCCAAATCTAATTTCTTTGCTATGTGCGCTTATGTCCCACTCGTTATCTTGCACTAAAAATAATATGGGTAATTGCTTAAGTGCCGCCATGTGTAAGGCTTCGGCTATTTCGCCCTCGGTCATTGCGGCATCGCCAATGCTGCATACCGCTATGGGGTTTTGTCCGTTATAATCAGTAGAAATGCCCGTAATTTCTTTGTATTGTATGCCCATAGCCACGCCTGTAGTAGGTATGGCCTGCATACCTGTAGCACTACTTTGCATAGGTATTTTTGGCATATCGGGGCGATTAAGTGACGGGTGCGAATAGTAGGTGCGTCCGCCGCTAAATGGGTCGTCTTTTTTGGCTAATAATTGTAACATTAAATCGTAGGGTTGCATACCAATACCTAACAGCATACTATCATCACGGTAGTACGCACTTAGGTAATCTTGTGGCAACAATTGCATACTGCACGCAAGCTGTATGGCTTCGTGTCCGCGGCTTGTAGCGTGTACGTACTTAGCGCAAATGTCTTTGTTTGCTTCGTATAATTCGGCCATTGCCTTGGCGGTACACATTAGTGTAAATGCTTTGGTATAAATATCTTTAGTGAGTATAGTTGTGGGCATTAGTTGCAATAATTTAAAATTAAGTAGTGTAAATGTACTAGCATTTGTTGATACACCAAACAACCATTTTGTAGCCAATACTAGTGGTAAAAAATGTATCTTGCCTACAATAAAATATAAAACGATACGAGCTATGAAAAAATCAAGTGTGATTATTGCTTACTTATTTATGTTTGCGTGCCGTGAGCCAATTACTAACAATAACTTCGTTACCAATGTGGCTAATGAAGTTAAGTTGCCACAAATTATACAGCTTGTAAACAAGGATACCGTTAGCTATAGCAGTGAGGATTCCTTAAACTATGGCGGAGCTGAATTTATTGGAAAAAGTACTTTTTGTGATAGATTAAATATTATTGTAGATAGGTATAAATACGAGGGATTTGATATTGAGTTAGATTATTACTATAAAAAAAATTATGGTTCAATTGGGTTGGCATTACATCCTGATTATGCTACATCAGTAGTACGTAACCACGGCTACATAACCACTTTTTACTACCCAGTTTATGTAGTAAATACAACAGCATCTCACAAAATACTTAAGGGATTTGATGAAAGTATAATAGCTATATAGGAGGCGCAGGATTCTAGTGGGAATTGGCATCCAATTGAGTCAGGAAAGCTTTTATACTGCTACAGTTGGAGTTTAACACTAAACAAAAAAGAATTTGCAACCCTATTAATGACAAAATACACGGGTAATTACGCCACTAAAATTAGAGTTCGTGTAAAAACGGGGATCAAATACTAGTATCACTACCCTTTGAAGGAAACATTAATTACAGCCAGTTTTATTTAAGAAGATACCCATTTGGTAAACTTATTTACGACAAAAAAAGATTTGAAGAAGAAATACTATCTTACAAAAAGGGTTTTAGAACGGAGTTACTAGAAACAAAGTAGTAGTATAATTTATACTAATTGTGATACAGCGGCAGTGAGAAAAAATGTTTTACTATATAACTAGCTCAAATATAACGACACTAAACGCCATAAAAAAAAGTGCTTAATTTGCATTAAGCACTTTTACAAAACTTGCGGACCGGACGGGACTCGAACCCGCGACCTCCGCCGTGACAGGGCGGCATTCTAACCAACTGAACTACCAGTCCATTTTGTTAGTACAAATGTAGATAAATTATTGTAATCTCAAAATATAAAACGAAAAAAAATTATTTAATTTCTATTCTAACAATTACATTAAAAAAAGCCTCAACTATTAATGGTTGAGGCTTTTACTTTAAACTCTTACAGCTTTTTTGTTACAAGTTAAGACGTAAACCAACTGAATGTACCCCTTTGTAAGCTCTTGTGTCTCTAAACGAGTAATCAAGTGCTACTGTAGTACCTTTTTTACCCACTGGATATTCAATTGATGCACCAGCATTAAATCCTCTAAAAATGTTAATATAACTATCTGATTTTTTTTCAGCAATATAACCTGTGCGTACCATTAACATCTTTTTATAAGAGTATTCCGCTCCTACACAAAATTGATCTTTGGTAAACGAATTTGATATAAAATTAATACTTGGCGTAATGCGATGCATTTTTCCAATTTCAATATCATAAGCTGCCGAAATATTTAGTAACGTAGGCATTTCAAATTCGTTAACACGCTGCTCAACAGTTAACGATGTTTGTGAATTTCCTTTAGGTGGCACATAACCATTTTGTGGTGCATATCCTCTAAATGAAATACCATCGCCCGAAAATTTTAATGTTGGACCAACGTTTTGTAATGCTATTCCAAAATGAATATTATCCTTGGTTTCGTTATTGCCTGTTTGGTACTGAACACCAGCATCAACCGCAACGCCTGTTGCGTTAACGTTAGCAATACCTTCGTTTATTACTTTAACATTTACTCCGCCATAAATATTGTTTGAAAATGTTTTGGCATACGATAAGTTAATACGAGTAAGGCTAGGTGCAAAATAACCAATACCTCCTTCAGGATTATCCACATTAGTTATTTCTATTTTACCAAAATTCATTGAGTTAATAGATAGTGCCAAAACTCCCGATTCGCCAACATGCTGAGCAAAACCAAATGAATTAAACGCAATGCCCGAACCTTGTAAGTAATTGGTTCGAGCTACTATTATTTCAGTTTTTTTAGTGTGAGCTAAGCCTGCTACATTCAAAAACTGCGACTCCAATCCTTTAATTAAACTTGCATTAGCATTACCAAACCCTGACGAACGTGCCCAAGGATTAATTAATAATTCGGTGGCTCCAGCCTGGCCTGAACGAGTTTCGTTACCCGCAAACGTAGCTACGCTTGTGGTGGTAAGTAAAGTAATGGCAACTATGTTTTTAATGTTTTTCATAATAATGTAATATTTAGTGTGTTAAATAATTGTGCAACAAATAAATTTTAGAAATTATCTAAATCCACTGGTCTTAATACACCTAACCACTTCACTGTTTTTTCTTTACCTGTTTTTTTGTCTACTATATGTATAATATACATACCGCTTGCAATAGGCACTCCACTTGCGTTTTTAATATCCCAGTCAATATCAGTGTTATCAGTATTTACTTTGTTATAACCTGAATTTAAGTTGGCATCGCTATATCCTTTTACTTTGGTTATGTCGCGGTCAAACTTACGTACTAACATACCGCTTGTGGTGTATATACTCACTGTGCACAAATCTGGCAAGTTAGTAATTTTTACACGGGTATCAATTTGGCTATATTCGTAAGCTGAGTAGGCATAGTAAGGATTTGGCACTACTTTAACAAAACTTAATGCGTCTTCGGCAGTAGCTTTGTCGTTATATATTGTAGCTATTTTGCTTGTATTAAACTTATACGACGGATAGTTATTATTAGGAGCTCCTGCTAACAAACCATTGCTTGCGCTTGCACTATTTACAACACTATTATAACCTACAGCATAGGGTTTAGCTACTTGTATGTTTATTTTAGCATCACAGTCTAACAAGTTATATCCTTTAGCCAACAATGGTACATTTACCCACATTGCGTCGCGTAATACTTGTGCTATCGAACGGAAGTTAACATCTTTAAATGCATTAGCATCGCTACCAAAACTTGTAGGTACTTGTGTTTTTAACAAATCAAATGCCCATTTACCAAAGTCTCCTTCGTAGCGAGGTGCTCCATCGGCTGAGTTTACTCCTAATACATACACAAAATGACGCCCTCCCCATACCTGTTTGGTACCTGCTGATATTGAACCCGTAGGATTCCATTTCATATCATAACCATTATCAACAAGGTTGGTAGTATCTTCGCCAAACACCATGTTTAAGCGTTCGCCTGTTTCTAAATTTACAGCATATCCAGGGAACCAACCCATACCGTATGACGAAACTAAATTGGCTTCTGAAGTACCTGTATTTCCATCTTTATCCACTGATGCTTTACGCACTATACTATAACGGTTAGGGATACCACTTGCAGTTGGTTCGGCGTAATCCATAGTGTTTATTACTGGGCAACGTGTCCACTTAGTTTTATCAGTAGTAATTACTACGGTAACACTTGCTAGCTTTGACATGGTAGACAAACGATAAGGTGAAAAATTTGACATATTACTACCTTGTAATTTATTAGGAGCAACACTAGCAAATAATCCGGGTTGAGCTGATGATAAATTATCAGGAGTAGTTAACCAAGGAGCTTTAGGGTCGATATAGCATAATGGCATAGGACCCCAAGTACCGCCAACAACCGCATTATAACTAGCTGATGGGTTAGCATCGAATATTGATTGTTGAAATCCTCCTTTAACAGTACCTCCACGTACCCAAAATCTACTACTTGTACCATTAGGATTATTAGCAATGCCTGTTAACCAAGGTTTGTTTTTATCAGTAAATTCAATACTTGAGGAAATTAAACCATCGTTAGCCTCATAACTAAAGTTTTTGTCTTTAGCACCATAAGCATGACGACCGTTAGGACCCGGCTCACGTACTTGTCCAACAGTTATTGCAATACCCTTACCTTCAATAATATATTCATCATTAAATTTAAGCATTTTATCAGAATAGTATACTGCTGTTACATGGTTTGAATTACCAGCAGCATCAACGGTATCGTAAGTACAAGTTACTTTAAATACTGCTGAGTCAGAACATACAGTATTTGTAAAATTATAATTTCCAAAACCTTGTACTGTTGTTCCATTAAAAGAACTGTTACCCGATGGATAATTTTGCCAATCTAATTTTTTGTTTTGCGACGGGTCAATAAATTCAACAGTATAATCAGCTTTTACTACGCGTAACGGGTCAATTACTTTTACTGATAACGGTCCTTTACCTTGTTTGTACAATGGCTCTTTCATAAAGCCTGTATTAACAATTTCGTTTAACGTTTCGTCAGTAAATTCTAATGCGTTACCTCCATTACCTCGTCCTGATAAACGAGTCATTTCCACTCCTTCGCCATAATCAGCTTGCACCTTAGTACCGCCAAATTCCGAATTAGGTAAATGAGGAACAGCCGTATATGATTTTACGTTTGTACGCCCTTGTAAATATGGTTTAGGCTGGCCGTTGAATGCGGGAGCATCGGTATCAAACGTTTTGGTAGAACCATTTATTACTATCGATGTTACTACTGGAGTTGTATTTAATTTGTATTGTTTAAAATTATTATAAGCATAAGCTACCGCTAAGAAATAATAACTTTTATGATTTACTAAATCTCCTGAACCTTCGGCAAATAAATCTTTATTTATTATAAACGAATGTTTAACACCTAAGTTTTCGCCCTTAACACGTGTTTTTGGCGCAATACCTCCTAGGTTTTTATCAAATTCGTAGTTAGTAATGTCTGTAACTCCGTCTTTTAAATCGCATTGAAACGCTAAACGAGCAACACTTGCATCTTCAAGCTCTGAAGAAGTTACATCAGCACGACGTAATTGGTATATTTTATATCCTTGAAACCTGTAATTAGGATCCCATACATATAAAGGGGGAGAAGTTGGATTAGGAACAATTACAGGATCTTTTTCGTTATAATTTTCTATACTCTTAGTATTAGTTAGTGTTATAATTATTTTTTTATTAAGCTCTTGTAACACTACATCAGGTGCTTTAGGCCCATCCACTACTTTAAAACAGTTGTCGAATAGTCGTTGGGCTTTATCATCAGCAGCCTGCACTAATTTTACTGAATTACGACGAGAACCTGAGGGGTCGCGTGCCCACACTACACCTGTGGTTATGTAGTTATGTGCGCCTGGCTGCATGGTAAATTTACCAGCTGATTGTAAGAAACGACGATCGCCAGCTACGCTCCCTGTTCCACCATCTTCCCAAGGATTATTTGCATGATCAGGGTCAGTATCGCCTGGAAACATATAGTTTGCATCACTTGCTCCTGAAGTTCCATTTCCTGTTACTACTGTACCATTATTAGGTGTCGGATAGCGCATGTTTGTTCCATCTCTCCAAACACCGTTCATATAGTTGTAAAAATCTCGGGTTTGTGATGGATTACCATTTTTGGGATTTGCATCGTTGTTATAATATACAAAACGACTCATTATAATTTCTTCACAAGGCTCATCTATAGTACCATCTCTATCGTTATCTACTCCATCAGCGGCATCAGCTAACGGGCCTTGAAAAAAGTCAATACCTAAGGCTGGTGGCAGTGTACCATAGCCCTCAGCACCTTCATCATTATCATCATTATTCCATACATAACCTAAACCACGCGCTACATCGCAACCTACTAAATCATCGTTAGCATAACCCAAATCTGGATCAACCCATTGTGCAAAATACGTGCGATATAGTGGCGATGGCGAACGGTTAATAATTTCGTATTGGTAAAACGTCATGTCGTTAATTTCATCATCCGTAGTAAATGCAAATGCTTGTGCATGAATTTCTAACCCTAATGCTGATGATGATTTTGACTCTTGATGCGTATTTCCTTTATCGTTAAACACCCACCATAATGCTTTATCGCCATAAATATAAGAGTTTTGTGTTCCGCATGATTTACAGCCTGCTGTATCTACTGCTGGATTAAAAAATTTAGGGCGGTCGCCACCTGCAGGGTCATAAATACCATTATTATTTACATCGCGGTAGGGTGCTAATACACTCTCTTCGCCAAATGAACCTATAGTACCTGCATCATTTACGTTTCCGTTTCCTGGCCAACCCAATACATTAGGGCTAGCAACCGCATCGTCGGACTCCGCTCGTGTAATTTGAAATATCCTATCAAAATGGTCGCAACGATCTTTTGAAACCTCTGCTGTTTTTTCAGTTAATGGACCTGGCCAAAAGTCAACACCTGTTTGACGATACGTCATAGCAGCTACCTTTAAGTTACCACCATTTACGGCATCGTAGCCACCAATCCATAATGAACCAGCAAATAACGAGTTACGCTTACTGCCCTTAGGAATTTCGTACTTGGCATTACTTTGAAACGGATCCCACCACATATCACCAGCGGTAAGTATTTTGGTACGTACGTTGTTAATGTCCAAATCAGCTGATGAGGTAGCCTGTGTACAATCGCCACTATTGGTAGCTTGTAAGCGCCCACCTGTTAAGCCTGTTGGCCCACCTGGGGTTTTTATTTGATTTACGTTTTCTTTAGCTGTTACTGAGGTAACTACTAATGCTAAACCTAATGAGTATGTATATAGAGTATTCATATCGAAATATATTTATGTAGTTATAAAATTAAAAATCAAACGCTAAGCCTATACGAAACAAGCGAGGCAAGCCATAGTTATCAGGATTGTTTACCTTAACGGTATATAAATCGCGGTATGAAACAGGATCGAATGTTGACGCAATAGCAGCTTGTGCTACTGATGAATTTAAGTAACCATCGTTAGAAGCTAAACCTGTAGCACGATATACGTCAGTAATATTAACGTTGTTTAACACGTTTAATATTTGTAAGTACACATTTATGTTTACTTCTTTTGATATACCATCAGCATCTTGCTTACCTACTTTTAACGCTATGTTTTTATCTACACGTACATCAAAACGATAGTTCCAAGGTTTACGCGAACCGTTTAAGCTTCCGTCTAATGATGAACGTTGTGAAACTCCAATACTTACATCGTGTTCAGAATCTCCAGTAGTAATGTTTTTTTGGCGAGAATAAGGCGTACCGCTTGATAAATAAGAAGTTATGTTAAAACCTAAATCTCCAAATATTTTTTTGCCCCAACCATTACCAAATTCCGGTCCGTCGTAGTTTTCTTTGCTAAAGCGGTAATCCACATTAGCTACTAAATTATGGCGTTGATCAAAACTTAATGGCATAGGGTTACGCAGGGTTGGTACTCCTAAGTTTACTAAACCAAATGAACTTGAACTACCCGAACCTGTACCACTTGCAAACTGTAAGGTATAACTTGCAGTTAAAGCAATATTGCCTGTACGGCGTAAGTTAAAGGTAGAAGTTAAGCCCTTAACTGTACCAAAATCTACGTTAGCAAACGAGGTGTAGGTACGAGGATATGCGGCTGTGTACGAAACCGAGTTTATTTGATCTCTGTTTTCTTTATAAAAAGCTCTTAACTCTAATCCCGCCGATTTTGACTCGTTTAATACTTGTGAGAATCCTATTTCGTAATCAATAGTGCGTTCTGGTTTTAAATTTCCGTTATTGATAAAGCCGTTTGATACGTTTTCTAAGTTATATACATCAAAAATATCAAAACGATTGAAACCAGATGGACGCTGAACCAATACATCGTAATGCGCATGAAAACCTGCTACATCGGATATTGGGAACGCAAAACTTAAACGCGGCATTGGGTTAATTTGTGCCTTGTATTTTGTGAATGAATTAGCACTTAAATCTCTTGTAATTTTTTTAGAGTTAGTAGGGTCGACTAAGAATGGAGCTATTTTACCATCACTCGTTTTTTTGGCTAAATCAAACGGATCTTGTAACACTGATCCGTCGGCGTTGTACCAAGTAGTTGGTACGTCTTTACTAGGGTCGCGGTAACCAATTACATTATCCTTGTTAGGGTTGTTTACGTCGGATACATAAGGAATAAAATCAGCCCCAATATTACTTGGACGCTCTAAGCCTACAACATCTCCTGCGGTAACGGTATTAAACACAGAGTAATTATCTTTTAATACATATTGGTTGGCATTGTAGTAATCAACACGTAAACCAATGTTAAAACGTAAATCTTTGTATTCGAACTTATCTTGAATATAACCAGCGGCATATATTGGTTTAAATGAACCAATGTTACGTTTTAAATTCCCGGCCGCATCTTTATCAGTAAAAAAGTCGTCGATATTAAACTTACCGTTTGTACGCTTACCTGTGTAATCAAAGCCATTATAGTTAACTATTTGCACTCCGTTAGTGTTTAATAGTTCATCTGCACTAAACATATTTAGCGAGAGTTTGTCTTTGTCAACTGCATCAATATCAATTAGTGTTCTGTCGTCAGTAATACCTAATTTGGTACGTAATTGCTTGTCGAAATTAGTTTGTGCCTCGGGCGTATATTCGTATAATACTTCGTTAGTAATTGTTTTGTTTACATTATCAACCACCGATGCTCCTGTATTTTTAAAATCAAATGCTGCACCGTTACCTAGCTGTTTATTAGCTAACTGGCGCATTTGCCCCCATAACGAAGCTGCCGTAAGGCTATAATTTCTGTTATTATTTTGCTCGTATTCAAACCCTAATTCTACCGCGTGGTTTTTAAATAAATCGGCACTAATTGAACCGTTGGCTCTAAAACGATTTTGCTCCTCAATACTGTATCCGCTTACCGAGCGCCCAACATTAAACCACAATCCCGCTACATTGCCTGGGCGCACACCATTGATTATTCCGTTACTTTGTGCAATAGTAAATATATTATTTAAGTGCCCATTAGGGTCGTCTTTATAAGCACTGTACACCCCTTGTGTGTAGTTGTCCAATGTTGGATTAATACCACCCGCAGTGTATTCAGTAATAGAATCATATTTTAAACTCAAATAACGTTGGTATGCAACTCCTCCAATAGTATCAGTTGGTTTAATAAAATCAGGGAAAATTGCAGTGCCTTTTTTTGGTGTAAACTTACCCACATACGCGTAATCAAAGGCATTTTGCTTTAGGCGAGCATCTTGGTCAGTATTAGAATAATGCTGATACCCTACCTGAAACGCAAAGTTAATATTGGTTACGGTTTGTGCAGTTTTGTCTTTGTCTTCAGCCGTTTTAGCTACTTGCCCAAATTTTAAATTGGTCTTAGCAAATACACGCCATGTTTTTTCAATGTTCTGAGAGTTATTATCGTTAGATAATAACGAATAATCGTAAATGTAGTTTTTTCCGTTAACGTAGTTGTAACTTCCGCCTAGGGTAAAAGTTGCATTTTTAGTAGGAGCAAACTCTAACTTACCGTTTAACGACACATTAGACTGACGCACATTAGCACGGGCTTTTTGGAATTCAAAATCTCTGGCACGTAAAAAATCAGCTTCGTTAAATACCCCATTAGAACCTGCTACACGACGTACTGGATTAGCTTTTATTGAATCCCACTTGCCTTGGTTAATTACCGTAGCTCCAGCACTTGATGGGTTAGGATCTTTTTGGGTAGTACCCTCACCTGCAATACTAAAACCTAGCTTGGTAAACTCGTTACCATCAGCATCTTTACCTTTAATGATTGGCCCAGTTAAATTACCACCTATAAAATTGTATTTGTAAGCATCAGTTAACTGAGACGATATAGCCTCCACACCTCCCGCTAACTTGCGCGAAGCACCACTTGTAGTAATGTTAATTACCCCACCCGTAACGTTACCATAACGTGCCGGAATACCTGAGGTAACTACATCTATTTGCTCTACACCACGTTGTGGCACCCCTTTGCCACCAATAGCGCGCTCACCATCAATCATTATATTAGCACCATCGCCACGTTGCCCACGAATGTTTAAATCTGTTGAACGGTCGTTTGAACGACCAACACCTCCACCAGTAGCCACTACAGAGGCTAAATCTTTAGCGGCCATGTTTTGATATGCTTTTTTATCAATGGTGTTAGTTCCTCCACCACCAACATTAATTGGCGGATTTTTAAACTCATTAATAATTACAGGACCTAATTCAAAACCTTTTTTCATTGTTAAACTTAAAAAACGAGTTTGGTCAGAGGTAACCCCAACTTTTTCCATTTGTAAGGGAGAAAAGCCAACACAAGTCGCTTTCAATGTATAAGTACCTGCTTTTAATGGCTTAATAGTGTAGTTACCATCAAAATCTGTTTGCCCTTGGCCGACTATACTACCTCCTGTTAAAGCAACTACGTTAGCAAAAGGAATTGGTTGCTTTTCGTCGTCGAGCAATGTACCTTTAATTGCTCCTGCGCCTTGCTGCGCAAATGCTGTATTAGCAAGTAATGTAAATGCCGCTACAAATTTTAGTAAATTTTTAATCATTGGTTTGAGAACTTTATTTGTTAGTGTTATATGTTAATGGATATTAATTTTATGTTAAATCTTTTTACAGAATGCGAAAATAGCAACTCTATTGGTTTATACAAAAAAATGTTTCATTTAATTGATTGTGCTAATTTGAGTATAATTAACTTAAAAACAGGTTTGAAGTTAATAAATGGCGGTTTTGGGGTTGTAATTGGAGGGTAATTAATTGTCAACGCATGTATTGGTGGGTAACCACCCCGCCCGCTGGACACCCCTCCTTTAAAAGGAGGGGAATAGCATGGTGTGAATATTTGAGCGGATTATGTTGTTTTATAGCTGATATAATAAGATGTTTTAAATGTTTCGTGGGGACACGAAACATGGCGCAACGACAAATAATACAAAAAACATATATTCCAATATTATATTCACACCACGAATTCCCCTCCTCTGGAGGGGTACCATTTATGGCGGGGTGGGTTCTTAATGCTATTTAACTATTGGAATAATTAACAGGTAGTTAATTACGGATAGGCTACGCTCCACTGTGTTTTGGTGCTTTGTATGGGTATAGAGTCGTTAGGGTTGGCAGTGTTATATAGCCAAGCCTTGTAGCCGAGTTTTAATTTGTAGGTTTTTTGATGTGTTTCGTTAAGGTGGTAAGAGGTTGATTCGTCAATAGTAAAATAACTGGTATTAGGTTGTTGCCAACGCCTATTATTACTGCTGTATTGTGCGGTAGGAGTGGAATACTGAATGTGTACTTTGCTAAAATAATTAGTAGTGTCAGCGTTAACATCCACTACGGAGTAAGTAAAATCAGCATTGTTGTTAGGGAGCGTGTTGTTAGGGTCATAATAATACTCACGGTTGTAAGAGGATGAGCAGCCTACATTGTTTACCGTTAAACTTAAATTATAAATGGTATAGTTAGAAAGGGATAATGTAACTGATTGTGTAGTATCTATAAACATAGAGTCTTGCGCCCATGAGTAGCTTGCAAAGTTAGTATTGGCTACTAATTGTAGGATGGAGTCGTTTGTGGTGGATATTGTAAACTGTGGGTTGCAGGTACTACCTTTGGTAACGTCAATATAATTGCACAACGTATGTGTGTTACTATTTAGAGTAGTGGTTAGGCACACGTTACGAAAGCCTGCCGTAGTGTAGGTGTGCGAGGGTTGCGCTAAAGCAGAGTTAACGGTAGTGTCGCCAAAATCCCAATTAAAAATACAGTTAGGCGTAGTGTTAGTAGCTTTAAAATTAATGGTGCGGTGTGGGTTAATGGTGTTTTTATCTACTAAAAAATCTCTCCTACCCACCGCTAATACATTACTAATATTTTGGCCTATTGTTCCGTTGGCACGAGTTGTATTATCCAATAATTCTATTAACAATTCGTTGCCACAACGTGTGCAGTTTTGTTGTTTTAATTGCCCTCGCAACGCTATTATGTTATTGTGTTGGGTGTGGTAATCAGTAAACATATAATAGTTGTTTTTGCCCGCCTCTAATAGTTCGGGGGTATTGTTTACTGTACCATTAAAATAAAAAACAACTTCGGTTTCGGTGGTTGTTACTTCTTTTTTTTTGCAGCCTACGCCTAGTATTAGTAAGGTTATGAATATAATTATAGGTTTCATAATTGATTATTTATTTAGGTTAAATAATTGATACCCCACCCCTACCGAAACACTGTACGGATTGCGGTTGTAGTAGATTCCTTGTTGTGGTTTTACGATACTAGTAACTGCGCAAGTAACGGTGGCATTAATTAATAGTTGCTTAGCTATTTGGTAATTATAACTTGTTACCGCACTAGCAGCTAATGTGTTGTAAGCACTGGTGTAGCCAATGGCTTTTTGTGTGGCTTCGCCCTCAGTGGTAATAGTGCCTAACGCCGTAATTAAGTATGCGCCTTGTGCGCCCAAGCCTAGGCTGTGTTTATTATTTAGCCTATAATTTAATAGTACGGGCAATTGCGCAAAAAGTATTTTTTTGTTGTGCAGTATTTTGTATTGCGCAGTGCTACCAAAGTCATAATTTTTATCAGTAAACTTTTGTTGTAAATCGGCATCGCCCAGTAAATTAGCTTGTAACGCAGTGTATAGGTATAGTTTTGGAGTTAGGTTAATAGTTGCGCCAACACCTAGATAACCCACACTATTAAACAAACTAGCTTTGGTTACGGGAGTGGTTACTATGTTATTAATTATAGGAATACCCGCAACTAATAGCAACTTATTGCGTTGTTTAGGGGCTAAAAGCAAGCTAGGTATTTTTAGAACTGTGGGTTCTAAATAAGCATATTGTTTGTTGTTAATATGTGCCATAAAATTAGCATACCAATTGGTTATGTAGGCTAACGATAATTTGTTGTTAGCCTCTAATGGCATTGGCGTTAGTTCCTCGGGGGCAATGCTTGTATTTGTATTGGTTGGCTCGTTATTGTTTGTGTTGTGTGCCAATAATGGATTGCTATTGCTGTTGTGCCAATATTTATTTATTTTGTTACTTGCTTTAGGTGTGCGCTTATTGGCAATAGGTGTACTTATCTGATTATGTAGTGTGTTGGTGCTAGCTGTGTTCAATGGGTTGTTGTTAGCGGCCTTAATTAAGGCTGGGCTAGTAGTTTTTTCAACTTTTTGCGCTGTTGTGGTGTTGGTACTATTGTTGGCGTTGTTGGTTATGGATACAGTCTCTGTTATGAGTTGCTTATTCGTTAATTGCTTATTGTTGGTTGATGTAGTAATAGCCGTATTATATGTTGAATTGGTGTGTTGTTGAGTGTTGTAAGTATTATTATTTTTAGTTGAAAAATAGATTATAAAAGTTGTGCCCAATGCCAACAAAGCAACACAACCCAAACTCCACCACCATAGTAGTAGTTTTTTGCTGCGTTTTTTATTATTAATAAGAGCCGCGGCCTTTTGCCAATCGGCATCAGTAGCAATAAAATCCTGCTGGTTAGTGGCTTGCTTAAATAAATTGTCGAGATTGTTGTTATTGTTTTCCATTGGTGCTAAAAGGTTGAGTTAGCGTATTGAGTTTTTGTTTGAGCATATTACGTGCTTTATTAAGATGCCAACGGCTTGCTTCCTCTGTTAAATCGAGCGCTTCGCCTATTTCTTTATGGCTATATCCGTCTATTGCAAATAAGTTAAACACGGTTTTGGTAGGGTCTTTAAGTTGGGCTATTAATTTTAGTAAATCGTTGGCGTGTAGTTTTTCGTCAGGTAAATTATAATTAGTACCCGCATCATAATAATCAGGTATTGCCTCGCCAGTAAGGTTTACGGTAATGGAATAGTTTTTATGTTTGCGATAATCGTCAATAGCAGTATTGGTGGCAATGCGTTTTATCCAAGCTTCTAGGTTTTCGTTTTTGTTAATGTGTTGTAGATTAGTAATTATTTTTAAAAACGCATCGTTGCACAAATTTACAGCATCGTCTCTATTGTTTTTGTAACGGCTACATACACGCATTAACACAGGGAAACAAAAGTTATATAACTTTTGTTGCGCCAAACGATTGTCGTTAATACATTCGTTAATGGTAGTGTATATTTCAGAGTTACTGTTGCTCAAGGGGTATTTGGTTATTTAAAAAAACGCAGTAGTTATATTTCAAACATACTGCGTTTTTATTCATTAACTCAACATTTAATTGTTTTTTTACTCTTTTATTAATTTGCTAATTGTACT